>JBBRSZ010000006.1:0-133920 GCA_038244915.1 Burkholderiales bacterium
ACAACGACGGGTACTCCCCGCGGTGTTCCTGCACCAGACGCACAGCCCGCTCACGGACCTCAGGTGAAAACTTGTTCGACTTCTTCATGGCTCAATCCTCTCAGAGAAAAGAGCCTCCTCAAAAACCGGTGCGGTTCACAGCACTGTCATGGAGCTAATCCTTGACATGCACGCCCAGTCTGAGGATGGCCAAGATACGGAACACGGCGTCCCCGATGATTTCAATCCGCTGGTGTTTCGGCTCCCCGACGGAAGCACAACGGATCAACTTGGCCGGAACTTCACCGCCTTGCTTAAGCGGATGAAGCTTGAGAAGGGCGCCGGTGGCAAGCGAACCCTGTATTCCGTGCGTCACACGTACATCACGAATCTGATTCTGGATCGCGTCCCACCGGCGGTGATCGCGAAACAGTGCGGCACGAGCACTGCGATGATCGAGATGCACTACAGCCACATCACGCCGCTGATGTACGCGAAAGAGCTGGTCGGAAGTGAAAATGCGGACCTCACCAAGCTGATCAAGCAATACGCTGATCTCTAATAGCTTGGCAAAGCCCGCAGGACGAAGTGACAGGGTCCACTGAGGACCCCTCATCCATTACGGAGGAAGAACGCCGCCCAGCGACCGGCCCTCAATGAGCATGGCGGTACCAAAGTCGCGAATCGAGCCACGGCTTTCAGCCGCCATTTGTTCCAGCTTGATGGCGCTGATCTCATCGCCAGTCAGCCCCATCTTTCGAAGGAATTGGCGGCCTTGCTCTGCCATCGCCGAGGGCTTCGGTTGGTTCATCGCGACCAGCATCGAACGATCCAGCAATCCCTTGTCGAGCTCGGGCAAGTGATTGGTGGTGAGAATGAAGATGGTTTCGTTGGCCTGCGTGAACGTAGCCTTCAGCGATTGCTGAGCCCCCTCGGTGAGCAAGTCCACTTCGTCAAGGATTTCGAAGTGCCAACCGGTCGGCGAATAACCGATCCCGCTCTGAATGCGTTTATTGAGATCGCCGATCATCGACACCGAATTGGCGCCGCTTCCGCAGGGAGTCAGGTGCCAGTAATCGCCGCCCCAAGGGCTGCCACCGCGAACGGTCGTCTGCAGGGTGCCGCTCTGCTCAAGCAGCGTCGGCAGCAGCGCTGCCAGCGTCGTCTTACCAGTGCCATAGCTTCCCCAGAGGCAAATCGCCTTCTTATCCATAAGAGGAAAAGGAAGGCGTCCCGACACGATGCTCTCCAGCAGGGTTTTCGATTTGTCGTCGCTGAACACGAAATCAGCCAGCGCAGTGGGTGTAAACGGATTGTCAGTCATGTATTTAATCGGCAGGGCTTTCGCCCCACCGCCTCAGTTAAGTTAGTTGTTTATTCCGAAAGGGCAGTTGCGATGGCCGACGTGCTCGTCTGCTGCTTGATCTTCTTGGCGTCGGCAATGTGCTTCTTGTTGTCCGCGTAGTACGCAGCCAAGGCAGCGCGCACAGCACTGTCGTTTTTCACGACACCCTTGACCTCCAGGTCCCCGGTAGGGCGATACATCACCAGCAACACCATCATCTTGTCCGCATCGTTGGAGTCGAAGGGCATTGTCTTGACGTCTGGCTTGATGGTCAGAAGGGGTCCCGCATCCTCGATGACAACCTTTGCGGTTGCAGCACGCTCCTTCTCCGTCAATCCCTTGTTCTTGCTCCCCAGACGGATTTCCTCGACCCCACCGCTTTGCTCGATCCAGCCCGCCAGCTCGTCCGCAGGGACGGGCGCGGCACCAGGGCCAGCGACAAGCGCGGCACGAAGCGCCATCGCATAGGCGCTCACGCGGCGGCGGTCCTCGCCGAACACGGCCTTGACGACCTTGTTCATGTCGTGCGTCTTCGCAAGCGTCTTGAACCCTTGCGTTTCGATGAACAGCTCCAGCCCGCCCATCAGCGTCTTACGCACCTTCTGCGCCGTCTTGTCCGACTTGATCGCGAGGTAGAACTCGTAGCACTTGGTCAGGATGCCGTAGAGGCGGGCATGGCTGGCCGCCAGCTCGGTGCATTCCCAAGTTTGGCGTTCAGACGCAAGCGCCTCCAGCATGCCGGCCACGTTGCCGTAGGTGGGCAGCGTGTTTGCGAGGAAGCCGCGCACATCGACGTCGGCGGTATTGCGTGACAGGTCGATGACCTCGACAGACTTCACCTCAGTCTCCACGGTCACGCGCGCCTCGGTGTTGTCGGCGGCGTTCAGCTCGGCGTTCGGGGTTTCGTAGTTGCTCATTTCAGTTTCCTTTAGGTTGGGTTAGCTGCAACGGCCGGGTGGCGGAATGCCGGGTTGAAGTGGCTGCTGCAGTGGTTCTATTGAGCCGTTTATCCACATATATGTCTCTCAGCAGCTACACTGGCGTTTTATTTGTGGATACTTATGGCAACCCGTCTACCGCCCTGGAAGCTCCGCTCGGCCGACTTCGCGTCGCCGGGGTGGCATGCCCGACCGACAGTGGCCTTCGAGTTGATGTTCGAGTTCCTGCGCCTGAGTCCCAGCTACGAACTGGCGAGGAAGGCTGCGGAGGAAGGGCTCACGGTTGACGACCGCCAGCGACTCCCCGCCGATTTCGATGAGATCGAGCGGGTCTATGGGCTGCTGGGCAACGTCCAGACCGTGCTGTTTCGAACTTGGTGGCTGCGCAACGGCCTCAAGGTGTTCGGCAACCCAAGCGCGAAGCCCAAGGTCCACGAAATCGCTGTCCTGCCCGGCGGCGGCGATATCCCTGCATCGGAGGTCACGCCCTCGCTGGAGCGATACCTTGAAGAAGCCCGTCGTGACGAGGGCCTTGTTGGTGCGCTCGTTGTCGCACTGCCGGTGGGAGGACGTAAATCGGAGGTCTTGCGCCAGATCGGTCGGTTGCTAGACCAACACGCCGGTTCGGCGGCAACGGTGGACAAGCCTCTAATATCAATACAGGGGCAACGACTACGGGCCACGGTCCTGTTCAACGGCGTCCGCCTGCTCTGGATTCGGGCGGCCCGGCCCAAGTGGCAACACTGGCGACTCGGCGCCAAGGCAAGGATCAGCCCGACCTACTCCCGCGAGTTGAATCCTGACGCCCCAAGGAAGGTCGGCTCCGATCAGGAGATGGTCGACAGGGAGATGATGAGCAAAATCACGCACCGGGCGTTGCTCAAATTTGAAGCAATTGCCGAGAATGCAGCCCGAGGCTGGTTCCCGAGTGAAGCGGCAGTCGAGCAGTTGACGTTCGACTATCCCAAGCTGGCGAAGATCATTCAACGGAAGAACGCCTGGGAGAGCAAGGAGAAGGCGCGGCTGCTCAAGGCATTTCAGGCCAGAGAGGATCGCCGGAAAGCGGATCAACAGGTCGAGACATGAAGTGTCGTGAAACACGACACCAGCCGACTCTCAGACCAGTTCGACAGCCTTACGCTTCTGGTCGTCGTTCGCGTCGATGTATTGCATGGTGGTCTGGATGGACCGATGGCCGGCAAGTGAAGCCAGCACGCGAACCCCAACACCCTTCGCTGCCAAGTTCGTGATGAACGTGCGGCGGCCACTGTGGCTGCTGGCGCCCTCGATGCCGGCACGTTGATAGAGCCAGTGGAAGTGCTGGCACAGGGTGTTGGCTGAGAAGCCGTCTCGCTTTTGCGTGCGGAACAGCGGCAACTGTGCCTGGTCGTGCCGCCTGAGCGTCTTGATGTAGGCGGCAAGCTCTTTCCGCAGTTTTTCGCCGACGAACACCATGCGTGCGTGTCCACCCTTCGTCTGCTCCGCTGTGAGCAGGAATTCGTGCTTTATCATGGAATCTGCAGCCACAACGTCGGCGTATTTGAGCGCGGCTACTTCACTGACCCGCAGCCCCGCGTAATACGTCAGCATGACCATCGCCCTGTTGCGCGCCGCGTGCCTGTGCAGCGCGATGTAGTCGAACACTCGCTTCAGCTCGCGCTCGCTCAATGTTTTTGCTTGCCCCATGTCCCTATCCCTCCGAAAAAACAATGAACTGCATGCGATCGAGTGTGCTTTCTTTGATTGCTTTGGGCGATCGGAATGTGCCGCAGCGCGGTTCTCTTTGCAGATCAATGAGATACGTGCAGAACCACATCTAATGCGTATTAGCTTTGGTTTTTGGGCGCACGCCCCAGCGTCGTCGCCTAAATCCCACGCTTTTGTGAGGGATGCTGTAGCAGCCCCTACAAGCGTCTCAGCACGCTTCTCGCTACCCGAGTATTTGCAGCGTCCCGATCGCTTGCTGTAGGGCTTTTTGCTGCGTTGCTGTGTTGCGGCTTTGCTGGGCCCGACGCAGATCAGCAAACGCTGCGTTCTATGCTCCAAACGCGTCGCCCGGACGGTCCCAGTTTCGAAATGCCACAAAGCGGCCACTGGGAGTGCAGTCGATCGCCGCGAACTGGAGGGCTGGACGCGGCCAATTTCGGACGGTCGCCAACGAGCGCGAAGCGGGTCGCTTCAGGCCAATTGCCGTCGTTCGTTGGGGCGCTGCAAATTAGCAATATCTCCCTGACAAAGCCCTTTCTGGACAGAACCGAGCGCGCTCGTCGAGCTACTAAAAACCTTTCGTCAGTGTGCACAGGTAAACTCTTGCCATTCATCCTTTTAATAGACTACGCGAGGGACGGTAGATGGCCACAAAGAAGGCAGTCAAGGCACCCTACATCGAAACCAAACAAGGGGACCGAAAGTTCCTACTGACAAAGCTGACGGCATCTGTCGTCACGGCAATTAGCTACGCAGCGATTCGAGGACAGACCGACGAGGTGGGCGCTGTGCAGCGGGTTCTGAATCAGGGGCGCATCAACAGCATCAAGGCATTCACCCTTCAGGGCGGCGACTATCCCAACGCCGTTGTGCTCAATTGGGTGAGCCAGACCAACAAGCTGTCCGCAAGCGATGGGACGCTTGGGTTCACTATCGGCAGTGGACTGGCGCAGCTCATCGACGGCCAGCACCGCATTGCGGGGATCAAAGCGGCTATTGAAGAGGATAAGAACCTCGGTAAGCTCGAACTACCAGTCGTGATCTACCGCAATCTTTCCACCCAGGAGTGCGCGGATATCTTCCTCTCCATCAACACGGAGCAGAAGCCTGTACCACGCAGCCTCGTCTTCGACCTCTACGGCGTCGCAAGCGAGAGTGTTGTCGATCATGCTGCCGTTCGCGCAAGGGACATTGCGATGTTCCTGAACGAATCGGGATCACCGTACGAGGGCGAGATCAAGATGCCAGGTGCAGCCAAGCGCCAAGGAGGCATCCCGCTCTCGTCCGCCGTCACAGGCATTAAGCCCTTGGTCGAAGAAAACGGGGCCTTCGAGCAGATTGCTGTCAACGAGTTGGAACTCCAGAAGCAGATCATCTTCAACTGGTTTACCGCCCTTCAGAACATCTACGGGGATATTTGGGAAGACAAGGGCAACGTCTTCCAGTACGCCTCTGGCTTTCTCGCTGCGATGGACTTCCTCAGGCTTCAGTTGATCCCCTATTGCAACAACAAAGAGTCGTTCGAGGTTAAGACAATCCAGGAAGCACTCAAGTTGACAGGATCGCCGATTTACCAAGCGGAGGTCAAGGGACAAGGCGGTTCCGAAGCTCAAAAGAAGATTTACGGCCGGCTGCAGGACGCGTTCACACCCACGAAAACAAAGGCTTCCGCCAAATTCAAGTTCTAAGCTGCATGCACCGCGCTCAAGGCGTTGCCGACCGTGTCCTCGCTGGCTTGGCATCCGGCGCTATCTCGTCGCGCGCGCTAACGGCCGGCGAGGCGGCCATGCTTGCAGCATCGCTGCACGATGACGCTAGAGACGCCATCTACTCAGGAGTGCTGTCCATTGCGGAGGCAATACAGGGGCTCGATAGGCAGTTGTTTAGTTGGACGACGGTAAAGCTGTACTACAGCGTCTTCTACTTGGCCCGGGCGGCACTTGCCTTGAATGGCATCGGAATCATCTATCCAGACAAGACCCCCTATGCATGGATCGCGGCCGCTGGCAATACTCCGACAAAGCGGGCCGGCACGACGCACAAAGCCGTTTTGGACGCCTTTAGACTCTACCGAAAAGGCAGTGTCCTAGTCTCGCAACAGATAGGCACAGAAGACCCCTTTGCCTGGCTGATGTCTAAGCGAGAGTCTGTCAACTACAAGGTGCCAAAGTTCTGCGAACCCAGCGCCCCGTCGCATTTTAAGTTCATTGAGCAACATGGAGTTCGGCGACTCGTTGGTGACTATGTTGCCGACGACAGCCATCTCTTCACTTTCGATCCTGACCACGCGATGCTCGCCTTCCCAATAGCAGGATTGAAGCTGCTTCTCAACGACTTGAAGGCGTCGGGCGGGGCACGCCTGCTCCCGCAAGATGCGAGATTCTTGGCGTCACAGTTCTTTGATAATAACGGGCCGCTTCCGGAATTCCGAAAGATGCTTCTCTCCTAGGCGGCTTTGCTGCATCTGACCAAGCTGCGCGTCCGAGTCCGGCGTCTCCTTCCGTCGGCTAACCGGACGCCGATCCATGTGGCAGCGAATGCCTGCGAGGGGTCGACTGGGGCTGGTTGCGGCCAACCATTCAGTTGCTGATTGAGCGCGTTTCGAGCGGCGTGTTTGCGGACATTGGAGCTGGCTTTTTCACTAGCATGCGCAAACGCTGGCGTCAATGTCGCAGCCTTGTTCTTAGTGGGCCCCGTGCCGCACCACCGGCGCAACCTGTTCCCAAATCTCTGCCTCGATCTCACCCCACGGGGTCTGCGCCATCCGCTTTGGTTGCGTGCTATCGTCTATGCGCATTGAACGATACGAGGCAGCTTGCCGTTCATGTTCCGCGATGTTGCGTTTGTGCGCGCGAACTTGGTCCTCGATTTCACGATCACGCTTGCCATGGTCCTCGACTGCGTGAATTGGCATGACCTTTTCGTGTTCGAACCTCAGCAGGTTGAATTGCTGCGATAGCCTGTAGGCGATGTCTGCCGTCTTGCTGGCAGGCAGTTGCTGCTCGAAATACAGGCAGTCGTGTGCCGCGAGAAGCGGATCGACGCCCGCCAGGTCGATGAATTGCTTGAGTGCTTCAGATTCCAGGCATTGGTAGATCCACGCCAGCTTCTGGTTCTTCGTGCGCTTGCTGCCGGTCTTCGGATCAAGCGGCCTGTACTCGCGTCCGTAGAACACGAAGCCACCATTGGGGAAGGCAGCGTTGATCACCTTGTTGACCGCCTTAAGCTGCTTGGCGATCATCGAGAACTCTTCGTTGCAGATGAGTATGCTGTACTTGTTCTGACCCAGCTTGCTGCGGATCGCGTTATACGGATTGTCCTTCAGCTCGGCACCGAAACCGAGTGACGTGAAAACGCTCTTCGCCCATTCCTCGCTGATACCCACGTCCTTGGCAATGCGCTTGCGGATAAAGCTGCGCTGCGCGATGTACTCCGTGAGTGCGCCGACCTTCAATGTTGGATCGATCTGCACAGCGAGCGAGGTCATCAACGCGTAGCTGCTGGCCTTGAAGTCGTACTTGTGACACTCACCCAGCATGGCATGGCGAACCTCTCTGGGAATGCGCTGCAGGCTGAGCCCGTGTCCGTATATGCGTCCGCTGTCGATCTCTTCCCAATATTCGCTCACATAGTGCCTATTATCAGGAAGGCTCTTGATGCGTCCCTGCAGCGCATTGGCAATGACCAGCGAGCGCGTGAGCTTGTCTTCGTACTTGGCGCCCTTGCCGTGATGGCCAAGTGTCCTGCCCGTCTGCGTAATGAACGAGGCCAGTGATGCGGGATCAACGATTGGAAAGACGTTTGCCTGCTCTTCAAGCGCGTGAAGTCGTTCGGGGTTGAGTTCAACGGTCAGGCTCTGCAGTGCTTCCATGATCTCCTTCTTGAACTGCGGGTTGAATACGACGCGGCTTACCCGATGCGTCATGCTGTTGCCCTTGCAGATTTCGATGACCAGCGATGTGGATGAGTGCTGTTGCATGACTTGATAGATGTACTTGGTGCGCCTATCAATATCCAGTCGCCCACAGGCATTGCTTACGCGATCAGTGGCAAAGCTCATCTCGCCAGCGCACACGTCTTCACTCGTCATCCGCATGTATTGCGCAGCGATTTCTGGCATGACTGCGCCAATGTATTTATCGACGTATCGCTCGACCAAGATGTCCCTCATCAGTGGAAATCTCGCGCTGAGTGCTCCCTTCAATGTTTTCTTCATCTCACTTCCCCTTCTTGTTGTATGTCTACAGGGGGAATCGCTTTCAGCAATTCAATTCAGCAGTCAGTGCCATCCATGCATTGCATAGGTGATGTCATGTGCCTTGCCGTTTCTTGCATATTACAAGTCCCACACTTTTCTGCATTTCGACCTGAAAGTGTGGTGTGACCCAAGCTATCCCACACTTTATTTATCTGGAACTGAGAGCTGGCGGCTGGATTGCTGGCACAGGCTGCGACTTGGGTTGTCGTGTTACACGACAGTCGGCGTTGGTCAGTATTCGTCTGGCAGCAGGATGCAAGTCGAACTGCGATCCGCTTCCGTGATCACCCAAATCTTGTCGTCGCTGAATTTGTATGAGCTGAAGACGCGCAGGTCATGTTGGATGGCGTGAACATTTGCAGCCACGTCCTGGGCGCTCAAGTCGCCCCGGTCGCCAGCGATGTGACGGCCCAGAAGCAACAGCGGGTTGATTTTGTGTCGCTCGCAAAATTGCAGTGCGCCCGGCGTCGCTACGACTGATCCCAATCTGAAAAGGGCCATGTGCGCTCCTTGTTGTATAGCGCAACAGTACGGACGATCATCTGTTTCAGCGACCTAAATCAGCCCCGCAGCCAGGTGAAACCGTGGGTCTTTTCCCACGATCAGCGGCGTCTGCAATTGCTTTCTTAAAGAAAGCAGATTCCGGTCGACCTTTTGACAGTCTGAAAACACACTTGCAGTTCCAACTACTTGATGAGGTGAAAGATGACAGCACTGGCAAAACTGAAGCTTGTGAGCGTTCAAGCCGAGAAGAAATCTCCGATCGTTCTGCGTCGCGCGAAGCTGACTGGGCATGTCACCCACCAGATCGCTGCAGCAAAAGCGGCGACCGAAGGCAGCGTTTACGCTTCCAAACGCACGAAATTCGTTCAAGACAGCGAATCCGGCGAGCGAAAGCAGGTCGAGATTGCTACCCGCGTGAAGCAGTGGTGGTGGAAGACTGCAAATGGAAAGATCAATTTCGCTTTGCGCTACGGAAGCAAACCGCTCGAATTGGCGAAGGGCAAGAATGGGATCGAGGTCGGCAGCATGGATGAACTCGTGGCGGCGCTTGAAGCCGTCAAGGAAGCCGTGCATGCCGGTGAACTGGATGCTCAAATCGAGCAGGCCAGTGGTGCACTGCGCGCAGGCTTTACGAAGAAGAAGTGAGTGGCACGATGAACAATTACAAGTGCACCGTTCGTGTCCCGAGTCCGTTTGGCCATGGCACGATGGTCGTGTGGGCGCGGGTCTGTGCTGACAACCCGATTGCAGCCCGAATGATGCTTGCCGCGCAATACGGCGCCGGCAATCTCGTTGGTCTACCGACGCGGAGCAGCTAAACCAGTCGTTTCCGTTGCACCGGTAAATATACGAGTGCAATGGGAGACGACATGAGACTCGATGAGATTGAACAGGGCAACGCTGCTGAGCAGCGTGTGAAACGATTGAAGGACAACGCCAAGGCCGCCAAGGACAAGGCGAAGGATTTGAAGGCACAAGCCGATACAAGTGCGGCACAGCTCGATACGCAGAAGTCGCGGCAACAGCTGACCAAACAGCAACGCTCACCGGCCATGTCCACGATCAAGCCGTACCACTAAACCGACCATCACGCCGAGAGAGGCATGCATGGACGGTCGGCCACGCGGGACGTGGAAGTAATGGCGAATAGGTTGGACGTGGGTTGGCGTTTCGAGGACAGATGAGTACGTGATCGGAATGTGGCGTGTCACTGAATCGCAGTGAACAGCGAGAAGTTCAAGACGGAGGGGCCATCGCTACCACTTCGACAAGGCAGAGGCGTGACCTCTGCCAGGATGACCGACAATACAACACTTGGAAGCCGGACCATGACCCTCGTTGACAGCATCAATGCCCAGCTCGCCGCACTCGACCTGCTGCCCCTCACATCGGATCAGGTTAAGTGCCTTACCGACCCTGCGCGCTTAGACGAGGCCGCGGCGATGCTGGACGACCTCGCCGCCCGCTGCCGTGTTCGCCTGCCGCTCCCGGAAGGCACCGAGACTGGCCCTTTTGCGAGCGAAGATGAGGCTCGGGAAGAGGCGGAGGAGCAGGCTAAGAAATACGACGCTGTCGCCCTTGATGAGGCCGCCACCGACGATGGCCGCAGCTACGGAAACAACGAGTATTACGTGATCGGCTTCACCGGGCCTGACGCGGCCCTCGCCGCTGCACGTCGGGGCTGGATAACGTACTGGGTCAAGGGCGAGGAGCATTCGCCGGAGTGAGGGAGTCCCGGCAGGTCTGCGCTACCCGGCGAATCGTTCGCTCCGGTCCGAGCAGCAGTAGCGGCGGGATTTTCGGCGGCAGCGACTGCGGCGGCAAGTGTCACGCCTGGTAAGATGGCTCTTGTTCCAGATGAGTTCTCATGCCAATCCCAATAATTGACTTGTTTGCGGGCCCCGGTGGCCTAGGCGAAGGATTTGCTTCGTTCAATGCCAACGATGAGCGATCAGCATTTCGCATAGGCCTCTCGGTCGAGAAGGATGAGGTCGCCCATAGAACCCTCACGCTTCGAGCAGCGTTCCGACTTCTGCAAGGCACTCCAGGTGAGGCCAAATACTACGAGTACGCCCGGGGTGAGCTGACTAGTAGCGAGTTTCGTGCCGTACCGATTGTGGCGGATGCACTTCGACATGCAGCCATGGAGGCCCGGCGTCTGGAGTTGGGGAAGACAGATGAGGCGAGTCTTGACATCGTCATTCGGCGGGTTCTCGGTGATGCTACAGAGTGGGTACTGATCGGCGGACCTCCATGCCAGGCCTATTCGCTGGCAGGCCGATCGCGACGCGCCAATGACATGACGTTCGATCAAGATGAAAAACACTTGCTCTATCGCGAATACCTCCGAATCATTCAGGTCCATGCGCCGGCCGTCTTTGTGATGGAGAACGTTAAGGGTCTGCTTTCATCCCGGCACTCTGGTGCGCGCATCTTCTCGCGGATCATGGAGGATCTCGCGCGTCCCGCCCCCGGTCTTGAGTACGAGATCCGGTCGGCGGTCGTGCCCGACAGGGGCCTTGGACTGTCGCCGGAGGACTATGTCATCGAGGCCGAACGCTTTGGAATTCCACAGCATCGACACCGACTGATTCTCATAGGTGTACGTCGAGACCTACGCCGTGACGAGATGGCAGTCCTGGAGCCTCAGAGGCAAGTTACCGTATCTGCAGCTATCGGTGATTTTCCGAAGATCAGAAGCCGGCTCTCGCAAAAGAATGACTCTTTGGAGAAATGGCGTGAGGCCGTAGCTGCCGGCCTTCCAAAGATCGATGGCTGGGGCCCTTCAGGTGAGGCCGATCTACGCAAGATAATGGCGGCTGCGGTTCGTTCTACGTCCGAGGTGTCAAATGCCGGAGAGGCGTTTGTCAAGTACCCCCCGGGTTTGATACGCCGAACCGATGAGTACAGTCGCTGGGTCGTGCGCCCGTTGTTGGGGGGCTATGTGCAGCATATCGCGCGCGCTCACATGCGATCAGACCTTGCGCGATATCTTTTTGCCTCGTCGTACGCACAGAAGGTCGGGATGTCGCCTCGCCTCGATGTGTTTCCTAAGCGACTCTTGCCGGCGCATCGGAACGCCGTAATGAGAACCGGCGAGACGGCAATTCCTTTCAAGGATCGGTTTCGAGTGCACTGCGCTGACGAGCCCGCGTGGACCATCGTGTCGCATATTGCGAAGGATGGTCACTACTACATTCACTATGATCCGAGCCAGTGCAGGAGTCTGACTGTCAGAGAGGCAGCGCGGATTCAGACCTTTCCCGACGACTATTACTTTGAGGGGAATAGAACGGAACAGTACGTCCAGGTCGGCAACGCAGTTCCGCCCTTACTCGCGCACAAGTTGGCGGGCTTGGTATACGAACTACTGAAGTCGCGCCGCGCTCAGTTCGAGGAAAAGGAGAAGGTCGCCGCTTAGGCGTCGCGTCACCATTTCCAAGACTGACCTGTCTAACCCAACCCTTGAATTCCTTGGGCAGCAAATCCCATGAACTTTGCTGGCGAGCACTTCTGGCGCGCGCGAGCTCGGAGGGTTGGGGCTGGCAAGTGGCTTTCGCCGATTCTGTGCGCTGAATACTCTAGTGAATGCGGAGTTCCGGCAATGTTCAAGCGAGGCATGATTGGCAGACGTCGTTGATCAGCAGACCCGTTCAAGAATGATGGCGGGCATACGAGGCCGCGATACGAAGCCGGAGATGGTTGTGCGCCGGTATCTGCATGCGACTGGACTGCGCTTCCGCTTGCACGACAAGCACCTGCCTGGACGCCCCGATATTGTGCTTCCTCGATATCGGACAATTGTGTTTGTTCACGGGTGCTTTTGGCATCGGCATCCAGGGTGTTTGCTCGCAACCACGCCCGCTTCACGCAGTCAATTCTGGGCCACAAAGTTCGCCGCCAACGTTGAGCGCGATCATCGAGATGAGGCCGCGCTCGCGACGCTTGGATGGACCGTCTTGACGATTTGGGAGTGCGAAACCCGAGACCCGATGTGTCTTGATCGGCTTTTCTGGCGCATCGCGGCCGGTGGATGACTAGTGCAGCGCCAGGGCTTCTGTAGCCAGGCGGCGACTGCTTGGCGGCACTTCTCCCTGTTCGCGGGCTCACGGTCACGCTCCTAAGGCCCAACCTGATCTGACGGTTGCGTCCTGCGCGCAGCAGCGCAGGCGTCCAGTCCGGTCGTGCCCGAATATCCCACCAAGCTTCTGGGAATTGCTACAAATCAGACAGGTAGCTGATATATGATAGCGCGTTCCCAATGCACGTATTGTATATGCCTGCAAAGAAACAGACACGTAGCCCTCCTGATGCAGCCAAGCGCGACCCGCGCGAACGCTTTGTCACCCTCGCCAACAGGCGAGTCACGGCGGTAATCCTTCAACTTCGTCTCGTGGGCAACCTCGCCAATCGCAAGAACTACGAGTACGACGCGGAGGACGCGAGGAAGATCGTGCGGGCTCTTCAGCGGGAACTGGACGATCTAAAGGCGCGATTCAAGGGAGAGGAAAGCGATGACAGCTCAATTTTCAGCATCTAGCCAAGTCGGCGCGGTCGGCTGGCTATACACGCGGCCGGCATTCGGCCGTACGGGGAGGGTCGTCTCAGAGAACAATTTCGCGAAGGAGCGTCGCTCTTGGATTGCAATCTTGCTTCGCGAGGTTCTACAGAACGGACTGGACGCGAGGGCGACCGAGAGTGCGCCCGTAACTGTTCGGATTGCCGAAAAGACCCTTCCGGACACCGAAGCCGGCTTCATTGAAGGGCTGATCCCTGCAGATCACCTTGAAAGATTCAAGATTTCGGTGCCCCACATCCAGGAGCCACCAAAGGCGGTCCGGCGGTTCTTGGTGCTTGAGGATTTCGGCACGACAGGGTTGATGGGAGAAACCAAGAATCCTGATGTCGATGGCAAAGGTCAGAACTGGAATGCTTTCTGGTTTCGTGAAGGTGAAGGCAGCAAAGAGCACGGTGCCGGAAACGGCGGGGCTGGCCAGGGGAAGATCACGTACTTCTCGACTAGCGCCATTCGGACCATATTTGCCTACACTGTCCGCGAGGACGATGGCTGCCAAGCGCTATACGGTGCGAGCTCGTTTGTTCGGGATTACGACTTCAATTCCGCGAAGTGGCTACGTGATTCCTACTGGGGAGTATGCCGAAAACACGAGGATGCAACTATTGCGATCCCGTCTGCCGATGCTGACAGCATTCAGTCGTTCCGAGACAAGTTCGGAATGGTTAGGCAGCATGACCAGGCAGGCCTGTCGTTGGTAATACCCTCACCTCGGGAGTTCAGCGCCCGAGAGGCAATCGAAGTGATCATTGCGGAGTTCTTCACTCCGATCCTCCGTGGGGACTTGGTGGTTATGGTCGGGGAGACGCAACTCGACGCAACCACGATCATGAGTTTGGCAGATGCGATGCTGCCGGACGAACGGGCCCGCGAATTGCACACGTGCACAACATCCGGCTACCGCGCATTCGTGAAGTCGGCTTTGGAGAAGTCTCGGTTGAACGAAGTCGACACCGTCGCAAGTGTTGCCACTCTAGCTCAGCTGTCGGAGGCGTCGTTCACCCCAGAAGCTCTAGCAAAGTTGCGTGAGACGTTAGACAGCGAAGGACAGATTGCCGTCCGATTCCCCATCACAGTCAAGCCCCGCGGCGGGGGGCAGATGACCTCTCACTTCGACGTCCACCTAATGTGCCCGCAGGACTTGGACAAGGTCGAGGAGGCCATCGTTCGACGAGACCTCCTGATCGGAGAGGAGCCTGTCGGCGGTGGTTCATTGCGACAGCGTGCAAGGGGCCTGACACTCATCAACGATGTCGAGCTGTCGAAGCTACTACTTAGTGCAGAGGAGGCTACCCATCTGCGATGGAACACCCGCCTTCCTCGCCTTCGGGAGTACTACAAGTCCGGCGCTGAGGTCGTTTCCTTTGTGCGTAACGCGATGGCCAAACTGCTCGACGTGCTGACTGGTGGTGACCAGAAGCGGGACTTCAAGCTATTGGCAAAGTTCTTCGCTGCTCCGGGTACGGCCTCGCACATTCAGTCCAAGGGTAAGAAGTCCCCGAAGGGCGGAAAGCCAGATGTGCCAGGCGATATTCCTCCACCGAAGCCGAAGAAACTGGTACTGCAGGCAGTCGTAGATGGCTGCAACGTGCTGCCGAACCCGTCCCACGCTCTGACACCGGCAGACCTACCGGTGAGCGCCAAGCTTGAGTTCGCCTACGAGGGGCTGGACAAGGATGCATTTGCCGAGTACGACCCTCTCGATTTTGATCTGGCCGACAGTACTTTCAAAGTGATTGCCGTCAATTGCTCTGTCACGTCACGAACGCTAAACACGCTTGAGTTTGGTGTCACTGCACCAGAGTTCAGTCTGGAAGTGACCGGCTTTGACACGAACCTGCGACTGCGCGCGCGGTTGAACTATGAGGAGGCAGGCAATGCCACGGCTATCGACTCTGAGTAACCCAACTGGACTCAAGGATCTTGACCGGAAGATCGTAGGGATCGTCATTGACGATCAAGGGGCGACGCCCTCATACAGTCTTGTCCGGCTCGACCTAACGGAGGTGTCGTTACCTCCTCAAGCTCACGTCGTCGTCATTGCGCGCAGGGGTAACGCCGAATTGCGGGTTGATCATGGAGCCGTGACAGACTGGAACAAGGGATTCATAGACGCCAGCGAGTTGGGCACTGATGGTGTCTGGATCTTTCGCGTTCTCTTGGTCCTGCCCGATTCGCCGAAGCTCTTGGCGGCCATCGAGAATGTTCGTCCACAAGGCCTCGGCAATAGTGAAAGTCTGATCGCACTTGAGCCTGCCGATCTTGGGCATGTGCCGTGGGAGTTCATTGTGCTGGAGCTTGATGGCCGTGGCGTCATTCGCTTCAACCGTGAGGTCTATGCAAACTCTGGCGCGGCGGAAGCTGATACAAGGTTTGCTTGCCTAGTATTTCCTGAGGCGATTCGGCAACTCGCGGCTTGGCATACGCAAAACGTGGGTGCCTTGGCCGAAACTCACTGGGAGCCTTTCAAGTCGTGGCTCACGATGCATGGCGTTACGGATGAGCCGCTGGAGGACGATCCGCCCGAAGAGAAGGACAAGTGGTGTCGGTCGGTTGTGTCAGCATTTTGTGCGCGCAATCGCTTTGCCGATGTGCTTCGTGGACAGATCACTATTGGAGGTGAAGAGTGAAGCTTCGCACCCTAACTGATGCAGGTAACAGCCAATTCCGGGCGTGGCTTGAATGTCGCGGCGCTGATGACGTTCCACCTGATGGCCTCTTGGATGGCGAAGGCTGTGCTGCGGCTGCGTTGGATGTTGAAGTCGATCTCAGCAGGACTTTCGGCACACGTTTTGAATTTGGCAAGTACGTGGTGGAGGCTCTCGGAGATGCCAACGTGCACAAGTTGCTTTCGCAAGAGCACGATGGTGTTTGGGACTGGCTGACGGTTGCCTATTTCCCTCAGTTCGGGAAGAAGGTCAGCAAGTCATGGCACTATGCGGTGACGCGGCGCGGACACTCTGGGTCGCTTGCTTATCGACATCTGGCGCGGACGTCAGTTGAGATGTACTGGCGCCACCGGGAGAGTTCGTTGGTCATGCTGAACACCGACCTGTCGACATGGGGTGACATGTCGGAGCAGCTGACCTCCCGGCAGAACGTCGCGTACCACCGTAGCTGTATCAAGACCGCAAATGCGCTCTATCTGGAGAACGGAAAGTTGCGCCGAGGGGCAGCGGGTCGTGTACCGCCGAAGGCGAAGCGAAAGCCTGGTGATCGGCGCGGGAGGGGCGGTGTAGGTCGCTTGGCGCTTGCAGTACGCCGTCTTTGCCGGACCTACGACACACATGTTCTTGAATCGGATCAGATGATTGGCCTATTACCGAAGGAGTTCTCCTCGTTCGCGGCTAAGGTCGGGGCTGGTGCCCAGTAGCTCTGGCGCTGCTGCCTGCACCTGATCGTCACGAACCCGTTGACGCAGTACATGGGCGCGGCATCGGCCTACGCGGCGGTCTTGGACGCCATCGAAAAGGACATTGCGGGCCTGCTAAAGACGAACCCCGAAATCTTCGGCTTCAAGAAGATCGACGCCGGCTTTGTCGAGGTGCGCGACTTCCAGACAACTGGTTGCATTCGCCAAGGGCTTGCCCAGTCGCCTGTGGGCAAGCAGTCAATCAATGGGCACCGCGTGCAGGTGAAGGAGGACTACTTGTTGAATGCCAAGCAGGCGATCGATGGCCTGGTAGCGAAGCTGTAAGGGAGCGGTGCAATGCGCGCCAGCGTCACGTGGCGCGTGTCACTGAAATTCATTGAAAACCTACGCCGCGCGTTGGCCGGAGGGTGGATATTGCGAGCCGAGCAGGCCTCGCTGGCGGACAGGGTCGGATTCGAACCGACGGTACGTTGAAAACGTACACTGGATTTCGAGTCCAGCGCATTCGACCACTCTGCCACCTGTCCAGGTGTCTTTCAAGAATCAGCGGCGCACAGTTTATCAGCAGCGCACACTCACTCTTTGCAAATCTTTGCAAGCAAAAACACTTCTGCTTGCGACAAATTATTCAACAAATTCAACTACTTGCGCCGACAGCGTTCAAGACGCTGCGTCTTTCGAGTCCGGCGCATTCGACCACTCTGCCACCGCTCCTGAATTCGGTTCGCGTGGTGCGAAGGCAGCAATTCTAACTCAAGCCGCGAGCCGCTCGAGGCCGCCCAGGTAAGGCCGCAGCGCCTGCGGCACCGTCACCGAGCCGTCGGCGTTCTGGTAGTTCTCCAGCACCGCGACCAGCGTTCGCCCGACCGCCAGACCGGAGCCGTTGAGCGTGTGCACCAACTCGTTCCTGCCATGGGCCGTCTTGAAACGGGCCTGCAGCCGGCGCGCCTGGAAGGCTTCGCAATTGGACACCGAGCTGATCTCGCGATAGGTATCCTGCGCCGGCAGCCACACCTCGAGGTCATAGGTCTTGGCGGCGGTGAAGCCCATGTCGCCGGTGGCCAGCAGCACAACGCGGTAAGGCAGCCCCAGCTTTTGCAGCACCGCCTCGGCGTGGCCCACCATCTGTTCCAGCGCCTCGTAGCTGCGCTCCGGGTGGACGATCTGCACCATCTCGACCTTGTCGAACTGGTGCTGGCGGATCATGCCGCGCGTATCCCGTCCGGCGCTGCCCGCCTCGGAGCGGAAGCACGCCGTGTGCGCCGTCAGCCTGATCGGCAGGTCGGACTCGGCGACGATCTCGTCGCGCACGAAGTTGGTCAGCGTCACTTCGCTGGTGGGGATCAGGTACAGGGCGGCGTCGTCCTGCACTTCCTCGCCCTCCTGGCCGCCCTTCTTCACTGAGAACAGGTCGGCCTCGAACTTGGGCAGCTGGCCGGTGCCGCGCAGCGTTTGCGCATTGACGATGTAGGGCGTGTAGCACTCGGTGTAGCCGTGCTCCGTGGTCTGCAGGTCCAGCATGAACTGCGCTAGCGCCCGGTGCAGCCGCGCGATTGGCCCCTTCATCACCGAGAAGCGCGCGCCAGCCAGCTTGACGCCCAGCTCGAACGACAGCCCCAGCGGTTCGCCGAGGTCCACGTGGTCCCGCACGGCGAAGTCCAGCTTGCGCGGCTCACCCCACTTGCGCACTTCGACGTTGGCCGTCTCGTCCGGCCCCACCGGCACGCTCTCGTGCGGCAGGTTCGGCACCGCCAGCAGCAAAGCCTGCAGTTCGGGCTGGAGTTGCTCCAGCCGGGCCGCCGATTGCTCCAGCTCGCCCTTGATGGCTGCGACCTGCGCCATGACGGCATCGACGGATTCGCTCTTGCTCTTGAGCTGGCCGATCTGCTTGGACAGCTGGTTGCGCCGCGCCTGCAATTCCTCGGTGCGGCTCTGGAGGGTTTTGCGCTCGGCCTCCAGCGCGCTGAAGGCGGCGACGTCGAGGAAGCCTTGCGGCTTCTTGCGGGTCTCCAGCCGGGCGACGGCCGAGGCCAGGTCTTTTCGAAGCAGGGTGATGTCTAGCATCGCCCCATTTTATCGGCCGACCTGATCGGTCGAGGACAGAGCTGAAGGTCTGTCCCGCAAAGTCTCAGGACAGCGTCGCCGGGTCCAGGTTGGCGCCGCAGATCACCAGGCACACCGTCTCGCCGGCGGCCGGCCGGTACGCGCCGCTTTGCAGCGCCGCCAGGCCCAGGGCCGCAGCCGGCTCGACCGCCAGCTTCATCTGCTGCCACAGCGTGAGCTGCGCATGGCGGATCGCGGCATCGGGCAGCAGCAGTGAGCTGCGGACATGGCGCTGGGTCAGCGCCCAGGCGATCGCGCCGATGCGCTTCGCGCCCAGCGAGTCGGCAGCGATCCCGCTCACCTCGACATCGACCGGCTCGCCCGCTGCACGCGCGCGAAACAGGGTGGGCGCCAGCTCGGGCTCCAGCGCGACCACCTGCGAGCGCTGCTCGAACCACGCCGCGATGCCGCCGATCAGCCCGCCGCCGCCCACGCTCACCAGCACGCTGTCCGGCACGCCGCCCTGCTGCTCGATCTCGCGGGCCAGGGTGCCGGCGCCGGCCACCACTTCGCTCTGGTCGTAGGCGTGGGTGAGCAATGCGCCGGTCTGCTGCTGACGCGCCACGCAGGCCTGCAACGCGTCGTCATAGGCCGCCCCGGTGACGATCACCTCGGCGCCGAGTTCGCGCAGCCTGGCTTGCTTGGCGGCGCTGGAAATGGTGGGGACGAACACTTCGCACTTCGCGCCCAGCGCCTTGGCCGCCGCGGCGGTGGCGATGCCCGCATTGCCACCCGAGGCGACGATGACGCCGCTGGCGGGAATGGTGTTGGCCAGCAGGCGGTTCATCATGCCGCGGGCCTTGAAGCTGCCGCCGACCTGCAGTTGCTCGAGCTTGAGCCAGACTTGCGCGCCCGTCACGCCGAACACGCCCGCCGGCAGCTTCCACAGCGGCGTTTCGAGCACGAAGCCGGACTGCGCCCGCAGCCGCTGCGCCGCCGCTTCGATGTCGTCGCGGTTCAAGCGGCCTGCTCCGGCGGCTTGCCGACCGGGTCCGCGTGCAGCAGGGAGCCTTCGTGGGGCTGCGCGCCCTCGTGGGTCTTGAGCCCCTTGGGCAGCGGGAACTTCACCGTCTCCTGGATGCCGTCCATCTTGCGCACCGAGACCGCACCGAACGAGCGGATGCGGTCGATCACCGCCTTCACCAGCACTTCGGGCGCCGACGCGCCGGCTGTCAGGCCGACCCGCTTCCTGCCCTCCAGCCACTGCGGCTGCAGTTCGTCGGCGCTGTCGACCATGTGGCTTTCCACGCCGAGCTTGCGTGCCAGCTCGGCGAGGCGGTTGCTGTTGGAGCTGGTGGGACTGCCGACCACGATCACCACGTCGACTTGCGGCGACATCAGCTTGACGGCGTCCTGCCGGTTCTGGGTGGCGTAGCAGATGTCCTGCTGCTTGGGCTCGCGCACGCTCGGAAAGCGCTGGCGCACGGCGGCGCTGATGGCGGCGGCGTCGTCGACCGACAGCGTGGTCTGAGTCACCACGGCCAGCCGCTCGGTCTGGGCCGGCTGCACGCGCGCCACGTCGGCGACGTCTTCCACCAGGTGGATGCCGCCCTGCAGCTGGCCCATCGTGCCTTCCACTTCGGGGTGGCCCTTGTGTCCGATCATGATGAATTCGTAGCCCTCTTTCGCCAGCTTGGCGACCTCGACGTGGACCTTGGTCACCAGCGGACAGGTGGCATCGAAGATCTCGAAGCCGCGCGCCTGGGCCTCGGCCTGCACCGCCTTGCTGACGCCGTGGGCGGAAAACACCAGGGTCGAGCCCGGCGGCACGTCCGCCAGGTCCTCGATGAAGATCGCGCCCTTGGCCTTGAGGTCGTTCACCACAAATGTGTTGTGCACGATCTCGTGACGCACATAGATCGGCGCGCCGAATTTCAGCAGCGCGCGCTCGACGATCTCGATGGCCCGGTCGACCCCGGCGCAAAAGCCGCGCGGCTCGGCCAGCAAAATTTCGGCCCCCACGCTTGCGGCTGACGCCGCTGCGCTGCCCCCCGAGGGGGCTCTCGCGCCTTGGGGCGGCCCGGCGGCGCTTGGATCTTCCTGCGTCGCTTGCGACTTGTCGTTCATAGCACGCCGATCAGGTGGACTTCGAAGGTGACCGGCTGGCCGGCCAGCGGATGGTTGAAGTCGAACAGCACCGCGTCGGGCTTTCCTGCGGCATCCTGTCCGACCTGCTGCACCGAGCCGGCATAGCTGCCCAGGCCGTCCGGCGTCGGGAACTGCACAACGTCGCCGACCTGGTAGTGCTCATTCGGGTCACCCAGCTCGTTGAGCAGCCGGCGCGCCACCCACTGCACCATCTCAGGATTGCGGTCGCCGAAGGCTTCCCCGGCCGGGATCTCGAAGCTCGTGCGCGCGCCCTCTTCCAGCCCGACCAGGCGCTTCTCGACGGCCGGCGAGAGCTCGCCCGTGCCCAGCGACAGCGTGGCCGGCTTGTCGTTGAAGGTGTTGATGATGTCGCCACCCGGCCCGGCGAGCCGGTAATGCAGGGTGAGGAAGGAGCCCGGTTGAACCCGGAGCGCGTTGGAGGCCATGGAAGTCCCGATAAACTGGCCTCCATTGTAGAAAGCCCGCCGGCGCGCGGTCCCCATGCCCCTCAAAGACCTCCCTTCCGATGCCCAGCCACGCGAAAAGCTGCTGGCCCGGGGCGCCGGAGCCCTGAGCGACGCCGAGCTGCTGGCCCTGCTGCTGCGCACCGGCCTGCCCGGCCAGGGCGTGCTGCAGATGGCGCAGGCGCTGCTGGAACGCTTCGGCGGCATCGCCGGCCTGCTGCACACCACGGCCGACGACCTCAAGCAGGTCAAGGGCCTGGGCGGCCCGGCCAAGCGCACCGAACTGGTCGCGGTGCTGGAACTGGCCCGGCGGGCGATGGCCCAGCAGTTGAAGGAGCGCGAGGTGTTCAGCTCACCGGGCGCCGTCAAGCACTACCTGCAACTGCACCTGGCCGCGAAGGACCATGAAGTCTTCGCCGTCCTGTTCCTGGACGCGCAGAACCGGCTGCTGGCGATGGAAGAACTGTTTCGCGGCACGCTGACCCAGACCAGCGTCTATCCGCGCGAGGTGGTGCTGCGTGCGTTGAAGCACGGCTCGGCCGCGGTGGTGCTGTCCCACAACCACCCCAGCGGCACAGTGCAGCCCTCGCGCGCCGACGAGGCCCTCACGCAGACCCTCAAGGCGGCGCTGGCACTGGTCGACGTGCGGGTGCTGGACCACGTGATCGTGGCCCAAGGCGAGGCGCTGTCGATGGCCGAGAAGGGACTGCTGTGAAGGCGAAGTCGTTTCAGGAGCTGCAAAAGATGCACCAGCACCTGGCCGAACAGCAGAAGCTCACCGCCGCGCGCGAGGCTGCGCGCAAGGAAGCCGAACGCAAGGCCCACGCCGAGCGGACCCTGTTCGTGCGCGCGGCCGGCGCCGTCAAGCCGCTGCGCGAACAGCAGCGGGTGCTGCTCGCGCCCGAGCAGCCGGCGCCGATCCCGTTCCAGCAGCAACTCGACGAGCAGCGCGTGCTGCAGGAGGCGATCAGCGACGAGTTCGACGCCAGCACCTTGCTCGACGTGGACGATGCGCTGAGCTTTCGCCGGCCCGGCATCGGCATGGACGTGACACGCAAGCTCCGCAAGGGCCACTGGAGCATCCAGCGCGAACTGGACCTGCACGGCCTGCGGCGCGAGGAGGCTCGCGAAGCGCTGGCTGCCTTCATCCGCGAAGCGATCAAGCAGGGCGTGCGCTGCGTGCGCGTGGTCCACGGCAAGGGACTGGGCTCGCCAGGCAAGACACCGGTGCTCAAGGGCAAGGTGCAGAGCTGGCTGATCCAGAAGAACGAGGTGCTGGCCTTCGTCCAGGCCCGTGGCGACGAAGGCGGCGCCGGCGCGGTGGTGGTGCTGCTCAAACCCTCGCCAGGTTGATCAGCCTGCTTCAGTTCACCGGCGAAGTGACTGTCAACGCCTTGAAGTAGTGGCGGAAAAAACCGCTGTCGGAAGTCAGCAGGCCATCGGTCTGCGTGATGGCGTGGGCACCGATCAGGAAATCGGGAGCGATGCGCTCGCGCGGTCCCTTGTTGCGCGCATAGGCACGCATGATGCGCGCGGCCTCCAGCGCGCTGTCCACCAATGGTATGAAATGCAAGGCCGCACCAGGGGATCGCGGGCTATCCCGGCGAATTCCTCATCCAGTCGGCCGTCTGGAAGAAACTCTCCTTCAGGCGGGTGCGCAAATCTTCGGGCACACCCGTTTCCTGCATCGCCTGGTCCATGCAGGCGAGCCACTGGTCGCGCTCCACGATGCCGATCGAAAACGGCATGTGGCGCAGCCGCAGCCGCGGATGGCCGAAGCGGTCGGTGTAGTGCTGCGGGCCGCCCAGCCAGCCGCACAGGAACCAGAACAGGTGCTGCCGCGCCTTTTCCAGGTGGCTGCCGTGGGCGGCGCGCAGGGCGGCGTACTTGGGCTCGAGGTCCATCAGGTCATAGAAGCGCTCGACCAGCGCCTTGACCCTGTCTTCGCCGCCGATCCACTCGAACGGCGTGGCGGCGGGAGTCTGTTCGGTCGGTTGCGGAGATTGCATGCCCGGATTGTCGGGCCGGGCCTATTCGGCCGCCCGCCGCAAGGTTTCCACCACCGGGCGATTGAGCACCTCGCGCAGGCCCCACCAGCCGGCCGCCAGCGCCAGCACCGCGCCGGCCAGCGATCCGAACAGCGGCAGCAGCGGCGAGGCTGTCCATTCGAAATCGAACACATAGCGCGCCAGGCCCCAGCCGACGGCCCCGGCCACCACGCTCGCCAGGAAGCCGGCCAGCAAGCCCACGCCCACCAGCTCGGCCCGCTGCACCTGCCGCAGCAGGCTGGCGCGGGCGCCGACCGCCCGCATGATCGCGTATTCGCGGGCCCGCTCCTCGCGCGTCGCCGTCACCGCGGCGAACAGCACCACCACACCGGCGGCCAGCGTGAACGCGAACAGAAACTCCACCGCCCGGATCACCTTGTCCAGCACGCCCTGGATCTGGTTCAGGGTGCTGGTCATGTCGACGTTGGTGATGTTCGGGAAAGCCCGCACCAGGGCGTTGTCGAAGCCCTTGGTTGCCGGCGCATGGAAGGCGCTCATGTATGTCGCCGGCACGTCGCGCAGTTCGCTGACCGGATAGATCACGAAAAAGTTGGCCCGCATCGAGCCCCAGTCCACCTTGCGCAACGACGTGAGCTTGGCGTCGGTGGCGATGCCGCCGATGTCGAAGCGCAGGCTGTCGCCCAGCTTCAGCCCCAGCGTCTTCGCGATGCCCTCCTCGACGCTGATGGCGCCGTGTTCTTCCGCTTGCCAGCGACCACCGACGATCTCGTTGTGCGGCGGCTGCACCGGCGTGGCCGACAGGTTGAACTCGCGGTCGACCAGCCGCTTCGCGCGGTCCTCGACGTAATCGTCCGGCGAGACGGACTTGTCGTTCACCGCGACCAGCCGGCCGCGGATCATCGGATACCAGTCGAACTTCGTGACGCCGGCGGCGCGCAGCGCCTGCTGGAAGGCGGCGCCCTGCTCGGGCATCACGTTGATGACGAAACGGTTCGGCGCGTCCGGCGGCGTGGCGCGGCGCCAGCTGGCGATCAGGTCGGTGCGCAGCAGCACCAGCAGCATCAGCGCCAGCAGGCCCACCGACAGGGCGCTGACCTGCACCACGGCGTAGGCCGGCCGGGCCGAGATCTGGCGGGTGGCCAGCACCATCCAGCGCGGCGCGGTCGCTTCGTTCACGCTGCGCCGCAGCAGCTTCACCGCCAGCCAGCTCAGGGCCGCGAACACCAGCACCGCGCCGGCGAAGCCGCCGACGGCGATCATTCCCAGCAGCAGGTCGCTGCTGGCTGCCAGCAGCAGCGCGGCGAAGCCGATCACGCCGATCGCCAGCACCGCGGCCGAGGCCGGCTTGAGGTTGCCGACGTCGCGCCGGATCACCCGCAGCGGCGGCACTTGCGCCAATTGCATCACCGGCGGCAGCCCGAAGGCGAACAGCAGCGTCAGGCCCATGCCGAGGCCGAAGCCCGCCGGCCAGAGCGTGGCCGCCGGCAGCGCGGTCTCCACCAGCCCCGCCAGCAGCAGCACGAACAGGAAGTGCACGCCGAAGCCCAGGGCGACGCCGAGCGCGCTGGCGAACAACCCGATCAGCGCGAACTCGAAGGCATAAGCCAGCGCGATGGTGCGCTGGCTCTGGCCCAGCACCCGCAGCATGGCGCAGTCGTCCAGGTGGCTGGCGGCGAAACCGCGCGCACCGAGCGCCACCGCCACCGCGCTGAGCAGAGCAGCCAGCAGCGCGACCAGGTTGAGGAATTTCTCGGCGCGGTCCAGCGTCTGGCGCATTTCCGGCCGACCGCCTTCCAGCGATTCCACCCGCACACCGCGGATCGCCGGGTTCTTGACTTCCTCCAGCGCCCACTTCAGGAAGGTGCCGACCCGCTTGTCGTCGCCCGCGACGGCGAAGCGGTAGGTCAGGCGGCTGGCCGGCTGCACCAGGTGGGTGGCGGCGAGGTCGGCCTGGTTGAGCATCACGCGCGGCGCGAAGCTCATGAAGCCGGCGCCGCGATCGGGTTCGACAACGATGATCCGCCCGATGCGCAACTGCGAGTCGCCCAGCAGCAAGGGATCGCCGGGCTTGAGCGCCAGCGCTTCCAGCAAAGGCGCGTCGACCCAGGCCTCGCCCGATGCCGGGATCTCGCGGGTGTCGGCGCCCGCGCCATCGGCCTGCTGCGCCACCTTGAGGTTCCCGCGCAGCGGGTAACCGCTGCCCACCACCTTCAGCGCCACCAGCCGGCTGGCGCCGCCCTGCGCTTCGCTGGCCCGGCCCATGGTGGGAAAACCGATGGTCGTGACGCTCTGCAGCCCGAGCGAACCGGCCTTGTCGATGAACGACCTGGGAGTCGGGTTGTCACTGGAGACCACCGCATCGCCACCGAGCAGCTGGCGGGCGTCGCGCGCCAGCCCGCCGTTGAGGCGGTCGGCGAAAAAGCCGACGGCGGTCAGCGCCGCCACTGCCAGCGTCACGGCCACGATCAGCAGCCGCAGTTCGCCGGCCCGCAGGTCGCGCCACAGCGTGCGCCAGCCCAGGCGCCAGGTCGAAGTGTTCATGGCGTCACCTTAGCGCAAACCCGGCCCCGCGCGCCGCCCCGGGGCTATCGCAGGGCGTCCAGGCGCTGTTCAAGCAGGCGCAGCAGCGGCTTGATGTTGGCGCCGATGCTGATCTGCGGATTGGAAAAGCCGTCCGCCTTGCCGGCCTCGACCTCGCGCCGCTGGATCAGGGGCACGGCGGCGGCGAAGGCGCGCTCGAACGAATGGGTCTTGCGCAGCTGCTCGTCGAACATGGCGCGGCCGAAGAACGTCAGCTGCGACAGCCGGCCGCAGCCGTACGAGGTGTGGGTGGCGTCGGCTGCCGTCATGACCAGCGTGTTGTCGCCCGCCAGCGGGCCGATCCAGCCGCCCGAGAAGCAGGCGGAGATCGCGATCACCCGGTGCTTGATGCCGGCCTTGTCCAGCGCGGCGCGCAGTTCGCCCGGGCTGACGGTGTCCACCCGCAAGGGCCCGTTCGACGCCGCCAGCTGGTAGTCGCTGGCGCCGTGCGACGTCAGGTAGACCAGCAGCAGGTCGTTCTCGCGGTCCATTTTCGCGGCGAGCGCCGCGACGGCGCGCTCCAGGTTCAGCCTGGTCGCCCACGGATAGGTGTCGCCGGTGCTCGCGCTGTTGACCAGCTGCAGCACGCGGCCCCTGGCGTCGAAGCGCTCCTCCAGCAAGCGGGCGACCATGCTGCTCTCGCGCAGGAACACGTCCTCCTCCCCATAGGGCGCGAACACCAGGCCGTAGACATCGGTCACGCCCGGCCGCTGCGGCGCCAGCGAAGCCACCGCCTGGTCCCAGACCGCCTGCTGGGTCTCGAACATTTCCTGGCTCAGCTCCAGCGTCGCGCGCTCCGGCGGGTCGTCCTGCGCGGTGTCCTGCTGCCACGCGCGATCGGGGAACTGCCAGGCCGACAGCCCGAACAGCGTCACCAGCCCGAGCGCCAGCGCGGCCTGGCGCGGCCGGTCGACGCCGAACCGCGCCGCCAGCCGGACGCCGACACCGACCATCCACACCCACAGCAGCAGGTACAAGGCCCAGCCGGTCCACGTGGCCCCATCCAGCCACAGCGGCAACTGCTCGTGCGCCTGCGCGATGCCCAGCAGCTGCGACGCCGTGTTGGCCGGCATTGAGGCGACCACCCACAGGGCGAACCAGGCGGCTAGGCCGCGCGGCGCAGCAGGGTCAGCGCCGGCATGCGGCAGCAGCCACCACGCCAGCAGCAGCAACAGCGCCGTGCCCCATTGCGGCGCCAGCCAGCCGCGCAGGTCGAACAGCGCGGGGCCGGCGATCTCGTAGCGCGCCAGCAGCAGTTCCAGCCCCGAGACGATGACGATGAGCGTCAGCAGCTGCGCCGGTCCGGGCGCGGCCGTTGCCAGCCGTGGCTTCAGGAAGAAGCCCGCGCGCAGGCCTTCCCGCAGCCAGCGGCCCAGGGGCTGGCGCGCCGGCGGCGTGACGGGATCGGTCTGGGGATGCATCGGCGGCATCATGCCACCCGCGGTCCGGGCCTCAGGCGCGTGGGGTCTGCTTCGGACCGGCGAGCTCCGGCTGCAGCGCGATCCGCTGCGGCGCCGTGTAGCACAGGAAGCGGCGGTTGGTGGCGCGGCCGATGGTGCACAGGTCCAGCTGCTGCGCGATCTGGTGCCCCATCTGCGTGATGCCGCTGCGCGAGACCACCACCGCGACACCCATCTGCGCGGCCTTGATCACCATCTCGCTGGTCAGCCTGCCGGTCGTGTAGAACACCAGGCCCGCGGCGTCGAAGGGCTGGTCGGACTGCATCCACATCCAGCCGGCGATGGTGTCGATCGCGTTGTGGCGGCCGACGTCTTCCACGAACAGCAGCATCTCCTCGCCGCGGAACAGCGCGCAGCCGTGCACCGAGCCGGCCGACTTGTAGGTGCTCTCCTGGAGCCGGATCGCATTGACGATGGCATAGAGCTGGCCCTGCGTGATCGCGGTGGACGGCAGCCGGATCGAATCGATCTCGTCCATCAGGCCGCCGAACACGCTGCCCTGTCCGCAACCGGTGGTGACGACGCGCCGGGCGGTGCGCTCCTGGATCCGCTCGATGCCGGCGCGGGTCTTGACGGCGGCGGCGTTGCTGTCCCAGTCGACGGTGATGGATTCCACCTCGTCGATCGCGCCGACCAGCCGCTGGTTGCGCAGGTAGCCCAGCACCAGCCACTCCGGCCACGCGCCCAGCGTCATCAGCGTCACCAGTTCGCGCTTGTCGACGTAGACCGTCAGGTCGCGCTCGGCGGGAATCGAGACGGCCTCGTGCTCGCCGTGCTCGTTGACGACGTCGATCTCCCGCGTCAGCGGGGCGCGGGCTTGCGTGAGGAAAGGCAGCGGCATCGAACCACAGTGCCGCGAAGGCGCAGTCAGCCTATTTCTTGGCCGGCGCCAACTCCGCGGAGGTTGCCTTGCTGCTGGGCGGGCTGGTGGCGTTGCCGGCGGGCGAATGGGCGCCTGAGGCTTCCAGCGGCTTCTCCGACGGGGCGGTGTAGGCGAACGGTCCCGGATCGGCGCACGGTGTGGGCGTGGGGGCACCTGCCGGTGCGGCCGCCGTGCCACCGGCGACAGCCGGCTTGGCCGCGACGTTCGAAGCGGCCGGTGTCGGGGCGGCAGCCGCGGCGACCGCCGCCGTCACCGGCTTGACTGGCGCGCTGCCTGCGTGGCTGCGGTAATACACCGCCACCTTGTCCTGGACCTTGCACAACTGGTAGGCGTCGAGCTTGCCTTGCCAGGCGGTCTTGGCGGCCGCCTCGGCAGCCTTGGCCTTGCCCGCGTCGTCGAGCACGGGCGGCGGGATCTTGGCCAGGCTGGCCATGCAGGCGGCAGCCAGCGCTGCGGCAATCCAGAGGGTCTTCATGCGCGTTGTTCTCCGAGGATGGGGGCGTCGGCAGCGGCCACCGGCCGGCTGCGCTGGGCCGGGATCTTGCCGGCCTTGATGTCTTCGTACCAGTACGCGTGGTGCTCCTTCGCCCACTCCTCGCCGACGTAGCCGGTACGCATGGCCTGGTAGGCGCCCCGCGTGCCGATCGTGCCCAGGTAGATGTGGAAAGCGAACAGGCACATCATCAGGATCGTCGACGTGAGGTGGGTCATGTGCGCCAACTGCATCGTGCTGCGCTCGTACAGCAGGCCAGGAATCAGCTTGTCCATCACCATGCCGGAGGCCACGGTGAAGACGCCCAGCAGCAGCACGCCGCCCCAGAACACCAGCTTTTCACCGGCGTTGAAGCGGTTGGCGGGAACTTCATGGCCATGCTGCTTGCCGAACACGCCGCCGCCCTTGAGCAGCCAGTTCAGGTCGCCACGCTCCGGCCAGTTGTCGCGCACGAAGGTGAAGAACATGATCACCAGCGACACCGCGAACAGCGGACCGGCGAAGTTGTGCAGGGTCTTGAGCAGGTAGCTGAGCCAGCCGAACAACGTGCCGCCGAGAACCGGCAGCAGGAAGAACTTGCCGAAGGCCATCACGATGCCCGAGAGCGCGAGGATCACGAAGGCGGTGGCATTGGCCCAGTGCGCGGCTCGCTCGAACGGGGTGAAGCGCTCGATCCGACGGCCCGTTTCCTGGTGCTCGGAACCGATCGGCCCCTTCGTGAAATACATGATCGCCAGCGCCAGCAGCACGATCAGGAACAGCGACCCGCCGTACGGGATCAGCCACACGTTGCGCACTTGCCGCCAAGCTTCACCGGCGGTGGTCAGCCGCGAGCCGGGGTACTGCACCGGCCCCTGGATCAGCACGCCGGCCTCCGGCGCCTCGCTCTTGGGCAGGCTGGAGAAACCTTCCAGGCCGGCGGCGACGCCGCGCCAAATCGGCGCATTGTTGCCGGGCTGCACCTTGTTGCGCTCGCCGTTGGTCTGGTCCATGTACTTCGGATCGGAGCTGGCGTCGGGCTTGACCTGCGGCTTGACGTCGAAGATGTTCTGGCTCTGAATGCCGCCGCTCTGGGGCGCGGCAGGCGCGGCCACGGCCGGGGTCGGCGGCGGCAGGTCGTCCCTGGACTTGTCCTGCGCCGATGCGGAAGCGGCCAGCCCGAGGACCAGCGTCGAGACAACGAGGAGTGACCGCAGCATGTTCAGTTGACCTTGTTGTACTCGTTCTGGCTGTTCTGGGCCCGGGTGCGCAGTTGCGCTTCCCAGCTGGTCTTGTCGCCGACCTTCCAGCCCGGCGCCGCGAACGGCATGCCGGTGCCGTTGAAGGCCGCCGTGTCCTGCTTGGCGCTTTCTTTCATCGACTGCGGCTTTTCGCCGCAGCCGGCCAGCGCCAGGGCGGCGCTCACAACCAGCAGTGCGCGGATCATGATTTGGCTCCTCCGGGTTGCCCGGCCTGCTTGGACCCGTAGGCGGTGCCCCAGCCCCAGACCTCGGCGCCCTTGCCGCGCTTGACGACCCGGTTGCGGAAGATGTCGGCCACCACATCGCCGTCGCCGGCCAGCAGGGCCTTGGTCGAGCACATCTCGGCGCAGGCCGGCAGCTTGCCCTCGGCCAGCCGGTTGCGGCCGTATTTCTCGAACTCCGCCTCGCTGCCGTTGGCCTCGGGGCCGCCGGCGCAGAAAGTGCACTTGTCCATCTTGCCGCGCACACCAAAGGTGCCGGAGGCCGGGAACTGCGGCGCGCCGAACGGGCAGGCATAGGCGCAGTAGCCGCAGCCGATGCAGATGTCCTTGTCGTGCAGCACCACGCCTTCGTCGGTGCGGTAGAAGCAGTTGACCGGGCACACCGCCATGCAGGGCGCGTCCGAGCAGTGCATGCATGCCACCGAGATCGAGCGCTCGCCCGGCACGCCGTCGTTCAGGGTCACGACCCGGCGCCGGTTCACGCCCCAAGGCACTTCATGCTCGTTCTTGCACGCCGTGACGCAGCCGTTGCATTCGATGCAGCGCTCCGAGTCGCAGATGAATTTCATTCTTGCCATTTGTCACCCCTAATCAGTTGGGGACAGAGCTGAAGATCTGTCCCGCAAGGTTCACGCAACCGCCCGCTCCACGTTGCAGATCGTCGTCTTGCTTTCCTGCATCATCGTCACGCTGTCATAGCCGTAGGTCGTCGCCGTGTTCACCGCCTCGCCGCGCACCACCGGCGCGGCGCCGTTGGGGTAGTAGGCCAGCATGTCGGCGCCCTGCCAGCGGCCGGCGAAGTGGAACGGGATCCAGCAGGTGTCCGGGCCGACCCGTTCGGTCACCATCGCCTGGACGTTGATGCGCGCGCCGGTCGGCGTGCTGACCCAGACCCGCTCGCCGTTGCGGATGCCGCGCTCGCCGGCGGCCTTGGGGTTGATCTCGACGAAGGCCTCCTGCTGCAGTTCGGCCAGCCAGGGGTTGGAGCGGGTTTCGTCGCCGCCGCCTTCGTACTCGGTCAGTCGGCCGGACGTCAGGATCAAGGGGAACTTGGTCGCGACCTTGTCCGTCAGGTTCTTTTCCTGGATCGTCTTGTACAGGGTGGGCAGGCGCCAGAACGCCTTCTTGTCGTCGTGCGTCGGGTACTTGGCCACCAGGTCCGGCCGCGTGCTGTACAGCGCTTCGCGGTGTTGCGGGATGCCGTCCGGGAAGTTCCAGACCACCGCCCGCGCCTTGGCGTTGCCGAACACGTGGCAGCCATGGTTCTTCATGGTGACGCGGATGATGCCGCCGGAGTTGTCGGTCTTCCAGTTCTTGCCTTCGGCCAGCGTCTTCTCGACGTCGGTCAGTTCGTCCCACCAGCCCAGCTTCTTGAGCAGCACGTGGTCGAACTCGGGATAACCGGTCTGGATGTCTGCGCCCTTGGAGGCCGAGCCGTCCTCGGCCAGCAGGTTGACGCCGTTGCGCTCGACACCGAAGTTGGCGCGGAAATTCCCGCCGCCGTCCATCACGTGCTTGGAGGTGTCATACAGGTTGGGCGAGCCCGGGTGCTTGAGTTCCGGCGTGCCGAAACACGGCCATGGCAGGCCGAAATAGTCGCCGGTCAGGTCGTAGCCGGTAATCGGGTCCTTGCCGCCCTTGGACTTGAGCGTCTTGACGTCGAAGTTGGCCATGTTGCGCATGTGGGACTTCAGGCGCTCCGGGCTCTGGCCGGTGTAGCCGATGCTCCAGACGCACTTGTTGACTTCGCGCAGGATGTCCTCCGGTACGGGCTCGTCCATGCCCTTGACCTTCTGCAGCTTGTAGTTCTTGACCAGCTCCTTGCCGAAGCCGAGCTTCTCGGCCAGCTGGTACATGATCATGTGGTCGCTGCGGCTTTCCCACAGCGGCTCGATCACCTTCTCGCGCCACTGCAGCGAGCGGTTGGACGCAGTGACGGAGCCGCTGGTCTCGAACTGGGTGGCGGCCGGCAGCAGGTACACGGCGCGGTTCTTGTTCAAGTCCTCGGGCCGGCCCGGCATCGCGGCCATGGCGGCGGTGGCGGACGGATAGGGGTCGACCACCACCAGCAGGTCCAGCATGTCCATGGCCCGCTTCATCTCCAGCCCGCGGGTCTGCGAGTTGGGCGCATGGCCCCAGTAGACGACCGCGCGCAGGTTCGAGTCCTGGTCGATCAGCTCGTTCTTTTCCATCACGCCGTCGATCCAGCGCGAGACCGTGATGCCGGGCTTGCTCATCATCCCCGGGTTGGCGAAGCGTCCCTTGACCCAGTCGAAGTCGACGCCCCAGGCCTTGGCGAAATGGCGCCACGATCCCTCGACGATGCCGTAGTAGCCGGGCAGCGAATCGGGGTTGGGGCCGATGTCGGTCGCGCCCTGCACGTTGTCATGGCCGCGGAAGATGTTGGCGCCGCCGCCCGACACGCCCACGTTGCCCAACGCCAGCTGCACGATGCACGACGCCCGCACGATCGCATTGCCGGTGGTGTGCTGGGTCTGGCCCATGCACCACACCAGCGTCGAGGGCCGGTTCATGGCCATCATCTGGGCGACCTTGAAGACCTGCGCCTCAGGCACGCCGCAGGCCTCCTCGACCTTGTCCGGCGTCCACTTGGCCATGACCTCCTTCTTGACGTCCTCCATGCCGTAGACGCGGTCGTTGACGTACTTCTTGTCTTCCCAGCCGTTGCTGAAGATGTGGTACAGCACGCCGAACAGGAACGCGATGTCCGAGCCTGAGCGGATCCGGACGTACTCATCGGCCTTGGCCGCGGTCCGCGTGAAGCGGGGATCGACCACGATCATCTTGCAGCCGTTCTCCTTGGAATGGAGCATGTGCAGCATGGAGACCGGGTGCGCCTCGGCGGCGTTGGAGCCGATGTACAACGCGCACTTGCTGTTCTGCATGTCGTTGTACGAATTGGTCATGGCGCCATAGCCCCAGGTGTTCGCGACGCCGGCCACCGTGGTGGAGTGGCAGATGCGGGCCTGGTGGTCGCAGTTGTTGCTGCCCCAGAAGCTGACGAACTTGCGCATCAGGTACGCCTGCTCGTTGCTGTGCTTGGACGAGCCGATCCAGTAGATCGAGTCCGGTCCGCTGGCCTTGCGCAATTCCAGCAGCTTGGCGCTGATCTCGTTGAGGGCCGTGTCCCAGCTGATGCGCTCGTACTTGCCGTTGACCAGCTTCATCGGGTAGCGCAGGCGGAACTCGCCATGGCCGTGCTCGCGGATCGCCGCGCCCTTGGCGCAATGCGCGCCCAGGTTGATCGGCGAATCGAACACCGGCTCCTGCCGCACCCAGACGCCGTTCTCCACCACGGCGTCGATCGCGCAGCCGACCGAGCAGTGGCTGCAGACCGTGCGCTTGACCTCGATCTTGCCGCTGCCGATACCGACGGCCTTGCCCTCGGCGGCCCCGGCCTTCTTCACCAGCGTGAGCTGGGACGCGGCGATGCCGACGCCCACGCCCAGGCCGGAGCGGCGCAGGAAGGCCCGCCGGTCCATCGTCGGCAGGGCATTGGAGAGCCCGCGTTGCAGGCTGTGCAGGAATGGTGAGCGTGCGGTGGCCGCGGGCGAACGCCCGCCGGCCTGGGCCGTGCCCGATTTCTTGGTCAACAACATGGGGGTCTCCTGCAAACGCAGTTAGATGAGAGTGCTCTTGTAGTACTGCTTGACGCGTTCGGTCAGCTGGTAGCCGCCGCCGCGTTCCGGGGGTGGCAACAGCGCCGCCGCGGGTTGCGCGGCAAGCTGCGGGACAGCCGACGGCATCAGGGTGACAGCGGCGGCCGCGGCGCCGACTGTGGCGGCGCCGGCGAACAGGGTCCGGCGCGATAGCTTGCTCTTGGGCTGGCTCATGGGTGTCTCCTGATGTTCCGGCGAGGAACTGAACTGCATATCTCGTTCGAATGTAGCGTCCGCATGAAGGTCACGCAAGCGTGGCAATACCCTACGCAAGCGGCGCGCCGTTTTTGCGTCAAGCTGTCGCAGGCGGCGCGACAAGTTGTCGCACCCGCCCCCCTAGAATCGCCGCTTGCCCCATGCTGTGCCCGTGACATCGACGCCGCTTTCCCCCTCTCCCGCTGCCGCCAAGGCCGCGGACGGCTGGCCGTTGTGGTCGATCCTGGTGGTCGACGACGAGCAGGGCATGCGCAACTTCCTGGTCAAGACGCTGGTGCCGCGCTGCCACGTCGTCATGGATGCAGGCAGCGCAGAAGAAGGCGCCGGGCTGCTGGCCGACCACCACGTGGATCTGGTGATCCTGGACATCTCGCTGCCCGGCAAGAGCGGCGTGAGCTGGCTCAAGGAACTGCGCGAACACGGTTTTTCCGGCGAGGTGATCCTGATCACCGCCTTCGCCGACCTCGACACGGCGATCGAGGCACTGCGCGCCGGTGCCTCCGACTTCATCCTCAAGCCGTTCCGGGTGCCGCAGATCCTCAACGCCATCAAGCACTGCTACGAACGCTCGCGGCTGGCCCGCGAGAACTACGTCCTGCGCCGCAGCCTGCCCGGCGGCGGGGCCCAGCCGGACGGCCTGGTCGGCCGCTCGGAGGCGATGACGCGGCTGTCGCAGTCGCTGGTGCGGGTGGCGGCGGTCGACAGCACCGTGCTGCTGCAGGGCGAATCGGGCACCGGCAAGGAGCTGGTGGCGCGCGCGCTGCACGGCCTGTCGGGCCGGGCGGCCGGCCCGTTCGTGCCGGTCCATTGCGCCTCGATGTCGCCGGAGCTGATCGAAAGCGAGCTGTTCGGCCATGCCCGCGGCGCCCTGGGCGGCGCCAGCCAGGCGCGCGACGGCCTGTTCTATTACGCGCAGGGCGGCACGCTGTTCCTGGACGAAGTGGCCGAGCTGCCGCTGGCGCTGCAGGCCACCTTGCTGCGGGCGCTGGAAGACCTGAAGATCCGCCCGGTCGGCAGCGAGCAGCTGCTGCCGGTGAACGTGCGCATCATCGCCGCCACCAACCGCTCGCTGGCCGCCGAAGTGGCGGCCGGGCGCTTCCGCGCCGACCTGTACTACCGGCTGCAGGTGGTGGAGATCCGGCTGCCGCCGCTGCGCGAGCACAAGGAAGACATCCCGGACCTGGTCGCGCATTTCAATGCCGCGCTGGCGCCCCGGCTGGCGGTGGAACCGCTCACGGTCAGCCCCGACGAGCAGCGTTACCTGGCGCAGTACGACTGGCCGGGCAACGTGCGCGAGCTGCGCAACCTGATCGAACGCTCGCTGATCCTGGGCACGCTCAACGTCTCGGCGCTGTATCCGCAGCCAGAGCGTCCGCTCGCGGCCGCCGCGCCGGCCACCGACCTGCAGACGCTGGAGAAGCAGCACATCCTGGCGGTGCTCGATTCGGTGCAGGGCGACAAGACCCGCGCCGCCCAGCTGCTCGGGATCTCACGCCGCACCCTGGAGCGCCGTTGCGCGGAATGGGCGCTGACCTGAACCGCTTGCTGCCGCTGCGCTGGCTGCAGGAGTCGGTGCGCAACAAGCTGGTGGCGATGGCGCTGCTGCCGCTGCTGGTGGTGTTTCCGCTGCTGGTGGCGGCGCTGGTGCTGTGGGGCGACGCGGCCTACCACCGCCTGCTGATCACCAAGGTGCGCAGCGATCTGGCGGTGGCCCACGGCTACTTCGACCAGGTGATGGCGGAGGTGGGCGGCGGCACCGAATCGGTGGCCGCCTCGCACGCGCTGCTGCGCACGCTCTCGGCCGGCGACCCGGCAGCGCTGGAGAGCCTGCTGGCCCACGCGCGCGACGAGCTGCACCTGGACTTCCTGCAGGTCGTGGCGCCGGGGGCCCAGGCCGTCGGCGCCGTCGCCACGGCCGCCGGCCGGACCCGCGGCGCCCAGCTCGCGGTGCTGGACGGCGACACCTTCGCGCGCATGGCGCCGCACCTGAAGGACCGGGTCCGCATCGCGCTGATCCCGACCCGCAACGCCGCGCCCAGCCAGCGCCGGGTCGAGGATCGCGCCCTGCTGGTGCTGGCCGTCGCCGACGTGGTCGACGACAGCGGGCAGGTGGTGGCGCGGCTGCGCGGCGGCATCCTGCTGAACCAGAACCTGCCCTTCATCGACCACATCAACCGCATCGTCTATCCGGAGGGCTCGCTGCCGTTCGGCAGCCAGGGCACCGCCACCCTGTTCCTGGACGACGTGCGCATTACCACCAACGTGCGGCTGTTCCAGGACCAGCGCGCCATCGGCACCCGGGTCTCGCAGGCTGTGAGCAACGCCGTGCTGCAGCGCGGCGCGACCTGGCTCGACCGCGCCTTCGTGGTCGACGACTGGTATGTGTCGGCCTACGAGCCGCTGCTCGATGGCGTCGGCAAGCGGGTCGGCATGCTCTACGTCGGCTACCTGGAGGAGCCGTTCCGCCTCGTCAAGTTCGGCATGCTGGGCGCCATCGGCCTGATCTTCCTGGTGGTGATGGCGCTGGCCACGCTGTTCTCGCTGCGCTGGGCGCGCAGCATCTTCCGCCCGGTCGAACAGATGAACAGCACCATGGAGCAGGTCGCGCAAGGCCAGAGCGCGGCCCGGGTCGGGCCGGTTGAGGCGCGCGACGAGATCGGCGCGCTGGCGACCCACCTGGACCAGCTGCTGGACGTGATCGACGAGAAGACCCGCAGCCTGCAGCGCTGGGGCGACGAGCTGGACCGAAAGGTGGCCGAGCGCACCCGCGAGCTGGCCGCCAGCAACCAGTCGCTGCAGCAGGCGCAGCAGCAGCTGGTGAAGTCGGAAAAGCTGGCCGCCATCGGCCAGCTCACCGCCAGCATCGCGCACGAGATCAACAACCCGATCGCGGTGATCCAGGGCAACCTGGACCTGATGCGCGAAACCCTGGGCGCGCACGCCGCGCCGGTGGCGGCCGAGATCCAGCTGCTGGATGAACAGGTCGAGCGCATGCGGCTGATCGTGACCCAGCTGCTGCAGTACGCGCGGCCGACGGAATACGCCGGCTATGTGGAAGCGCTGGACACCGCCCGCGTGTTGGACGATTCACTGGTGCTGGTCGGCCACCTGCTGGCGCGCACGCGGATCGAGGTGGTGCGGCAGTTCCACGCCACGGCGCGGGCCGGCTTCAACCGGCAGGAGCTGCAGCAGGTCGTGATCAACCTGCTGGTCAACGCGATCCAGGCCATGCCGCAGGGTGGCGTGCTGACGCTGGCGACCCGCGACGTGCATGGCGAGCAGGGCCGCGCCGGCGTGGCGATCGACGTGCGCGACACCGGTCCCGGCTTGCCGGCGCAAGTGCGCGAGCGGCTGTTCCGACCCTTCTTCACCACCAAGAACGACGGCAACGGACTGGGCCTGTGGATCAGCCTGGGTCTGGTGGAGCGCTACGGCGGCGCCATCGAGGCCCGCAACGCCGACGGCGGCGGCGCCATCTTCAGCCTCACGCTCTGGACCGAGCCGCAGGTGCCCGACGCAGCGGCGGCATCGACCAACAACGGCCGGCCCGACCTTGCCTAGTCCAGCATGTCGAAACCCTGGGCCTCGACACCCAGGAAGGCGCGGGTGAAGGCGGCAACCACGGCATAGAACTTCGCCTTCGGATGGGCGGCGATGGCGTCGCACAGCTGCGTGGCCCAGGGCTGCAGGTGGATGGCGAAGAACTCCGCCTGCCGCGTGAGGTTGGCCACCGCGACGTCGTCGCCGGCGATCAGGTAGCGCATCACTTCGCTCAGGTAGGCGATGTGGTCCTCGGTGTCCGACATCGCTTCGTCGCGCTCCAGCCCCAGCGCGGCGAGGTCGGAGCGCAGCTTGACCAGCGGCCGCTCGTTGAGAAAGCCGCTCAGGTAATGCGAGCCGAACAGGTAGACCTCGGGCTTGCCGACGCCGCCGAACAGCGCGTCGTACTCGCGGGCAATGGCCTGCTGGTCCAGCGCCCGGGCGCTGGCCACAACGTCGCGCCAGGGTTCTTCCAGGAAACCGCCGGCGGCCGGCGCTTCGGTCGGCGCAACCCGCAACGCTTCCAGCAATCCGGGCGTCGGCGCCGAGTAGAAGAGCTGCGCCAGCAGGCCGTAGATCTCGGCGCGCGCGGTTTCTTCATCGAGCGCCGTTGACTGTGGAATCGGGTCAGAGGTCATTGATCTTGGCTTCGTTCTCGGCCGAATAGATATCGATCACGCGACAGTCGCCGCACATCTTCAGCCGCTCCAGCGCCGCGCCCTGGAACATCGAATGGCCGGCCAGCTTGCCCAGCATCGCCTCGATCGCCTTGAGCGTGCCGAACGGCTTGCCGCAGCGGATGCAACCATACGGCTGCGTCTCGTTGAGCACGCGTGCTTCCTTGCGCTCGGGCGTCAGCAGCAGGCGCGGCTGCAGCGTGATGGCGTCTTCCGGGCAGGTGCTGGCGCACAGGCCGCACTGCACGCAGTTCTTCTCGATGAAACGCAACTGCGGCTGCAGCGGGTTGTCCTGCAACGCGCTGGCCGGGCAGGCGCTGACGCAGGACAGGCACAGGGTGCACTTGTCCTTGTCGACGATCACGTTGCCGAACGGCGACCCCTGGGCCGGCAGCGCGATCGCCTCCGGCCGCACGGTGGCCTGCTCGATCAGGTGGTCCAGCGCCATCTCCAGCGTGCTGCGCTTTTCCTGCGCCACCGCGAAGCGCGCCGCCACCCTGGGGCCGAGCGGGGCGCGCTGCGCCAGCGCCTGCAGCGAGGCGTCGAGCTCGGCCGGCGTGTCGGCCGGCAGCAGCTGGAAGTGGGTGCCGCTGTAGCCCAGGCCGTTGACGATCGCCTGCGCCACCGCCATCTGCGCCTTCAGCCCGTCGATGTACTGCAGCGCCTCTTCGTCGGTGGTCAGCACCGCCACCTGGCTGGCGCCGAACGCGATGGCCGACAGCCAGAGGTCGACGCCGGTGCTGGCGGTGTGCCAGAGCGGCACCGGGATCACGTTGGCCGGTACGCCGGCCGCCACCTTCACCTGGGCGGCGCGTCCGAGTTCCTCGACCAGCGCCTGGCCCTTGACCTGGCTGTGCAGCAGCAGCACCGCATCCTTGCCGCCGGCCGCGGCGTAGGTGGACAGCAGCGTGCGGAACCTGACGCCCTGCTCGCTGGCGCGCGGATAGGCGTAGGTGATCGCGCCGGTCGGGCATACCGTGGTGCAGGCGCCGCAGCCGACGCAAAGATTCGGATTGACCACGATCTGCTGGCGCGACTTTTCGCTGGAGATCGCCTCGGCCGAACAGATCTCGATGCAGGCGTTGCAACCCACCTGCTCGTTGCGGCTGTGCGCGCACAGCTTCTGCTTGTAGACGAAGAACTTCGGCTTCTCGAATTCGCCGACCAGCTCGCGCAGCTTGAGCAGGGTCTGCAACTGATCCGGGCGTCCCGAGCCTGGCGCAGGATCCCAGCGGAAATAGCCTTGCGGCAGCGCGTGCCGCATGAACGCCGGCGTGGCCCGCAGGTCCAGCACCAGGTCGAATTGTTCCGTGCGGACCTGCACCGGGCGCTCGAAATCGATCGCACCCGCCACCTGACAGGCCTGCACGCAGGCCCGGTGGTCGGTGCAGCTTTCCAGCTTGACCTGGTAGTCCAGGCCGATCGCGCCTTCCGGACAGGCCACGACGCAGGCATTGCAACGGGTGCACAGGTCCAGGTCGATCGGGTTGCCCTGCGAGAACTTCAGCTCGAAGGCGCCGAGCCAGCCGTCCAGACTGTCGATCTTGCCGGCCAGCACCGGCCAGCGCCGCTCCTGCGCGCCGGCGCCGCCTTGCGCGAACACGGTCACGTCCAGCACGTCGTCCAGCATGGCGGCAGCGCGCTCCGCTTCCTCCAGCGCGCCGATCACCAGCACCCGGCCGCTGCTCTTGTAGGTGACGGTGGCCACCGGCTCGGCCTCGGGCAGATGGGCCGCCGCCAGCAGCGCGGCCAGTTTGGGCATGGCCTGGCCGGCGTCGCGGCTCCAGCCGCCGGTCTCGCGGATGTTGACGAAGCGGATCGGCGACACCGCGCCTTCGGTCTGCTGCGCCAGCTCGGAGAACAGGCGCTTTTCCTGGGTGCAGGCGACCACCACTTCCTCGCCGGTCTTGATGGCCTGCTGGAAGGCGCCGGCTTCGCGCCGGCACAGGGTGGAGTGGAGCGTCAGCTCCTCACGCAGCGCCGCCCCCAGGAGCTTGTCCTGGAGGGGCATGGTCTTGTTGCAATCGCAGATCAGGGTCGTCATTGGAAGAGGCGGAGGGTACAGCGGGCGCCGCCGCCGACTGTGCCACGGTTTGGCTGGTGGGGTTATCCGCAACTTCCCTCGCGGCGGCGGCCGCGGCGGCGGCTTGCTCGGCCTCCTCCTTTTCCTCGGCGTCGAACAGCCCGAGGAACCTGGCGCTGGCCAGCTTGCGCAGCATCTCCTTGGGAATCGGGTCGGGTTGCGAGTAGTCGTCGATGTAGGTGTCGAGCCGGTCCATCACGTTGAAGTGCGGGTCGCTGAACAGCGTTCTCAGCGCGGCGTTCTGCACCTCCGGCGCGACGCCGCGGGCGGCGAAAGGCCGGAAGTCGGATTCGGTCGTGAGGGCCTGCGCATCCTCGAGGGTCAGGGGCGGCGGCACGTCCTGGCCGCTCACGCTGTCATCCCGGCGCGGGCCGGGATCCAGGCGGGCAGCGTCAGGAGCATCCACTGCGGTCGGCGCCGGAATGACAAGTTCCGTGGGCACGGGCACCGGCGCTGGCGGCTCCGGCGCCAGCGGCTTGCCGTCCTGGGCGTCGAGCTTGCGCTTCGACCAGCGGCCGAGGAAGCCGTCAGCCATTGCCCGTGCCCCCGAACTTCTTGACGGTGGTGACCGCGGCCGGATTGCCAAAGCGGTCCTGCAGCGGCTTGAAGCTTTCCGGCCGCTTGCGCCGTTTGGGCTCGACCACGTAGTGCTCCTCGACAAAGTCGCGCAGCCACTGGACGACGTCGGGTGGCGCCGGCACCTGCTCCACGGTCTCCTGGGCGTCGAGCCAGCGGCCGGCGTCGTGGTAGCTCAGGGACACCATGGTCGGCCGGGCCAGCGGCTCGGGCGCGAGGGTCGGCTCCTCCTCCATCCGCCACAGCACGAACCAGCCGGGCGCCGGCGTGGTGGCGTTGAGGTAATAGCCCTCGGCGTCGTCGCGAAACAATTCCACCTGGAAGCCCGGATGCAACCAGAGCTCTTCCTGCGCGGTCTTGTGCAACAAGCGCGGCTCGGTGCCGAAGCCCGGCTCCTGCGCCAGCACCTCGGACAGGATCCAGCGCCACGGCTGCCATTTGTTGTCGATGCGCTCACGTCGCATCACCACGGCGACTTCGATGCTGGGGCGGGGATTCATGGCGAAAATCGTAACAGGCAGGCCGGGTTCACATTTTCTTGACACCACTTGCGCAAAATGGCGGCCATGAAGTACCACCCCCACCTGCTGGCCGCTGCCACCCTCGCGGTCTCCCTGGCGGGCTGCGGCGGCGGGGGCGCCGGTGATGCCGGCCCCGGCGGCACGCCGGCCGGCCCCGCCGCCCCCCGCGCCACCGGCACCCTGCTGCAGAGCCCGCCCATCCGCACCGTGTCGCTCAGCACCAGCGCCCTCAGGGCCCAGATGCAGAACGGGCCGACCCGCGACCAGACCCTGCTGTCGCTGTCGGGCGACCCGATCTGCGACGTCGAGGTCCGCTCGCTGCAATACACCACCACCGGCGGCGCCGGCGAGGCGACCAGCGCGTCGGGCGCGCTGATGACGCCCGGCGGGACCGACCCGCGCTGCACCGGGGCCCGGCCGATCCTGCTGTACGGCCACGCCACCCATCCCGAGAAAAGCTTCGACATGGCCAGCCTGTCGGACAAGGCCAATCCGGCCTACACCGAGAGCCTGACGGTGGCGGCCATCTTCGCCGCCCGCGGCTATATCGTGGTCGCGCCCAATTACGCCGGCTACGACAGCTCCACGCTCGGCTACCACCCGTTCCTCAACGGCAAGCAGCAATCGTCCGAGATGCTCGACGCGATGGCCGCGGCGAAAGCTGCGCTGCCGACGATCACGCCGCAGGTCACGGCCAGCACGCAACTGTTCCTCACCGGCTATTCGCAGGGCGGCTACGTGACCCTGGCGACGCAGCGGGCGCTGGAGCAGGCCGGCGTCAAGGTCACGACCTCGGCGCCGATGTCCGGCCCCTACGCCCTGCTCAAGGAACTGGACGACAACTTCGCCGGCCAGGTGCATGTCGCCTCGACGCTGTTCGCCTCGCTGCTCGCGACCAGCTACCAGCGCTCCTACGGCAACGTCTATTCCAGGCCGACCGACCTGTACGAGAGCACTTATGCCAATGGCATCGAGACGCTGCTGCCCGGCGCCGACACGGCGACGCTGGCGCGCACCGGCAAGCTGCCGGAGACGGCGCTATTCAGCGCCACCGCGCCGCAGGCGCAGGCCGGCTCGCCCGCCGGCCTGCAGGCCACGCTGAACGGCTGGACGCCGGCCACCGCAACCGCGATGGACCCGGTCTTCGCGCGCGGCTTCGGCACCGGCAACCTGTTCACCAACAGCTTCCGGCTGGCCTACCTGCAGGACCTGCTGGCGCACCCGGGCGACCCCACGTTCGGGCTGCGGGTCGATGCCAAGGCCAACGACCTGCGCGGCTTCACGCCCAAGGCGCCGGTGTTCCTGTGCGGCGGCGAGAAGGATGCGACCGTGTCCTATGCCAACAACACCGCCGCCATGGCGCAGGCCTGGGCGGGCCTGGGCCCCAACCGGGTGCTGGTGCTGGACATGGACCAGGGCGCCACCAGCGCCAGCGACCCGTTCTTCACCGAGAAACTGGGCTTTGCGATCGTGAAGGCGGCGACGGCGCAGCAGGCCCGGTTGACCGGCGGCGACCCCGACTGGGAAGTGGCGCGCAACTACCACGCCGCCGTGTACCCGTTCTGCGCCTCGGCCGTCGGCAAGTTTTTCGGCAAGTTCTAGGAATCAACCGGCGCCGCGTGGCGGACGAGGTCTACCGGCAGTTGGTCCGCGCCCGGTAGCTTGCGGCGGTATTTATTTTTGCGCCCGTGGAATGAAACCACGCGTCGGCGCCTCTTTACCGTCATCAAAAGGAATTCCATGAGCGAAATCAACGATACGCGGCGCGACTTCATGAAGCTGGCCGCCGCCCTGCCCGCGGCCGCCGCCGCCCCATGGGCCGTCGCTCAGGCACCCGCCGTGATGCTGGCGCCGTCCGGCTCCGCCGACATCGCACCGCAGGACCGGGTTTTCATCACCAACGAAGACTCCAACACCATCAGCGTCATCAACCCGATGAGCAACCAGGTCGACACCACCATCAACCTGACCAGCTTCGACGAAGACGCGCGGCCGCCGTTCCGCTATGTCACCGGCGGCGTGATGCCAGCCCATGCAGCGATGATCCACAAACCGCTTTACCACGGCTGCATCGATGCCCACGGCGCGGTCCCCAATCCGGACGCGACGCTGCTGGCGACGTCCGGACGCGGCAGCAGCAACATCTACCTGATCGACGCGGTCAACCGCAAGGTGCTGGGCAACCTGCCCAATCCGCAGGCCGGCCCAAGCACCAATCCGGAACGGCTGTCCAGCGGCATCCTGCTGGGCCGCGAACCGCATGAACCGACCTTCACCCGCAATGGCCGCGAACTGTGGGTGACCCTGCGCGGCGAAGACCGGATCGCCATTCTCGACGTCGAACTGGCCATGAAGCAGGTCAGCGGCGCGCCGTCCAATGCCGTGCGGCTGTTCCTGCCGACCATCAACGGCCCGGCACAGGTCTGGTTCTCCAGGGACGGCCAACTCGCCTTCGTGATCAGCCAGAAGGTGGCGCAGATGGAAATCTTCAAGGTCAATCCCGATGCGCGCGGCCATTCCCGTCCCGAACGGCTGCGCCTGGTGGATCTCAGCATGCAGGACAAGCCGGCCTTCACGCCGTTCCAGAAGTTGTCGCCGGACGGCAGCCAGATGTGGCTGTCGCACAAGCTGGCCGACGCGGTGTCGATCGTCTCGGTCCGCGACCCCGGCCAGGTGCTGGCGACAATCGCGCTGGGCGAGATGGCGCGGCCCAATCACCTCGAGTTCGTCGACAACGCGCGCGGCCAGGTCACCTACATGAGCCTGGCCCGGGTCGACGACGGCGGACCCAACGGCGCGGCCTCGAGCCGGCTGGCCATCATCGACCGCTCGGTGCCGCCGCAGCAGCAGAAGGTGGTCGGCATGGTCTACACCGGCGGCCGCGAAGCCCACGGCCTGTGGACCAACCCGGCCAACAACCTGCTGTACGTCGCGCACGAACAGGACGAGTTGCCCGGCACGCCCAATGCGGGTCAGACGGTGTGCTCGGCCTTCGACGTATCCAATCCGCTGCAGCCGCGCCTGATCACCCAGATCCCGCTCGGCGCGCTCAAGCTGCCCTCGGGCGAACTGCGCAACAAAAAGAGCATCAACCTGGTGTATGTGCGGCCCGGCACCAGGGGGCAGACCGCATGACGGACCACAGCGCGCATCACGCGGCCAGCGCCCCCGCTGCGGCGAGTGCCGCCGCGCGCAACAGCTTCGAAGCCGACATGAACGTCGGCATGGCCCGGATGATGGACGACATGCACAGCCCGGGCTTCACGGGCAATGCCGACCACGACTTCCTGGCAATGATGATTCCGCATCACGAGGGTGCGGTCGACATGGCGCGGCTGGTCCTGATCCACGGCCGCGATCCGCTGGTGCGCCAGCTGGCCGAAGAAATCATCGCCAGCCAGACCGTGGAAATCGCCAGCATGCGAGCCCGGATGGCGGTGCTGCGCAACGGCCCGAACCCCGCGCCCGGCGGCTACCCGGCGCTCGGTTCGGTGCGCGGCCGGTGAGGTCTCGCCGATGTTCCAATCCGCCGAGTCCCGCTACAACCAATGGGTGCGCGATCACTATCGATTCCTGCTGCGCAGCGCCTGGGCCATGACCGGTTCGCGCGCGGTGGCAGAGGACGTGGTGCAGGACTGTTTCACCAGCGCCTGGAAGCATCGCAGCCAGCTGCGGCAACCCGAGCTGGCGCGGCCCTGGCTGTTTCAGATCATGCGGCGAAGCGCACTGCGCCACATGATCCCCGGTCCCCACTCGCTGGATGACGACGAGGAAGCGGCCAACAAGCCCGCACCCGCTTGCGGCATCGACGACCGGCTGGACGTGGTCAGGGCGCTGACCCGGATCGCACCGATCCATCGCGAAGTCCTGGTCCTGTATTACTTCGACGACATGCCGACGGCGAAGATGGCCGAGGCGCTCGAGGTCGCGCCGGGGACCGTGCTGTCCCGGCTGGCGCGTGCCCGCGACGCGTTGCGTGCCGTCATGGAGCCCGCCGCTGCCGCTGCCGCCAGCAACGTCACCGAGCTGCGAAAGTCGTGAGATGACCCATTCCCACGAATCCAGCCTCCCCGAAGAAACCGGGTTCGACCTGCGCGCGCGCGCCGAGCTGGCGCTGGCGTTCGACCCGGGGCAGCCCCCGCCCCACCTGTTGCGCAACACGGCCCTGCTGTCACGACGCGGAGTTCAGCGTAGCGTCGTCGCACTGCTCCTGCTCGGCAGCGGCGTTGGCGGCGTGCTGGCGATGCGGCCGCCCGAACTGGTGCGCGGCGCGATCGAGCACGAGTACCGCGAACGCACCTTGCGCGGCCAGTTCATGCAAGCCCGGCCGCTGCTGGACCACCTGGGGCTGGCGCAGCGTCAGGCCGTGCCCGGCTCCCCGCAACTGATGCGGCCGTGCGACATCGATGGCCGGCTGGTCTATCACCTCACCACGTTCTTCGAAAAGGGCGGTATGGTCACCGTCTTCGCTTTCGATGGCCCGACCGCACTGAAGGAAAGCAGCGGCTGGTGGGGCAACGTCCATTGGCAGGTGGTCCTGTCCAACGATGGCAAGCCCCTGGTGCTGGTGGCCGAACAGAAGAAAACGCTGGCGGTCGCAACAGCGCAATTCGCCAGGCAACCGGGCTGACGGCGGCACCGTCGGGATTTCAGTCGACCTCAAGGAGACAGACATGCGTAGTCAGGATCCCACCAACCGTCTGCGCCGCAGGCTGATCGCAGGCGGCGCGGGCGCGCTCGCCACCGCCGCGATGGGCCGCAGCTTCGCCCAGGGCGCAAGCGTCGACATGCCGTTCGCCAACGGCCATCGCAGCCTCGTGGCCTTCCCGGAGAAGCGCCCGCTGATCGTGCTGACGACGCGGCCGCCGCAACTGGAGACGCCGTTCGAGGTGTTCAACCAGGGCCTCATCACACCGAACGACGCCTTCTTCGTGCGCTATCACAATGCCGGCATCCCGACCTCGGTCGATGCCGACAAGCACGTGATCAAGATCGGCGGCAACGCCGCCGGCAAGCCGTTCGAACTCACGCTGGCGCAACTGCGCACCGACTTCAAGCCGATCGAATACCTGGCCGTCAACCAGTGCTCGGGCAACAGCCGCGCCCTGTTCAACCCGCGGGTGACGGGCGGCCAGCTGGGCAACGGCGCCATGGGCAACGCGCGCTGGACCGGCGTTCCCCTGAAGGACGTGCTCGCGCGGGCCGAACTCAAGGATAGCGCCCGGCAGGTGAGCTTCAACGGGCTGGACACCGGCGTGTTCGGCGGCGGCGATTTCGTCAAGTCGATCGACGTCGCCCATGCGATGGACGGCGAGGTGATGCTGGCCTGGCTGATGAACGGCGCCGACCTGCCGATGCTCAACGGCTACCCGGTCAAGCTGATCGTCCCCGGCTACTACGGCACCTACTGGGTCAAGCACCTGTCGGAGATCGAGGTGATCGACCACACATTCGAGGAGTTCTGGATGAAGCCGGCCTACCGCGTGCCGGACAACGACTGCGCCTGCATCGAGCCCGGCACCACGCCCGCGGCGACGCGGCCAATCGGCCGCTTCACGGTGCGCTCGTTCATCACCTCGGTGGCCGACGGCGCCCGGGTGCCGGCCGGCAGTCCGCTGGCGGTGCGCGGCATCGCCTTCGACAGCGGCCAGGGCATTCGCGAAGTCGCCTGGTCGGCCGACGGCGGCCAGAGCTGGCGCGAAGCGAAGCTGGGCGCCGACATGGGACGCTACTCGTTCCGCGAATTCACCTTCGGCTTGACGCCGCCGCGGGGCACGCACGATCTGCGGGTGCGGGCCTGGAATCGCTCGGGCGCCAGCCAGCCGATGGAGGCGCTGTGGCAGCCCGCCGGCTACATGCGCAACGTGGTCGAGTCGGTCAAGATCACGGCCGCGTGAGGAGCATCGACATGAAACCCAATGCATTTGCCGCCGCCGCAATCGCTGCCGTTGCCATCGCTCTCGCGGGCCCGGTTCACGCCGCCACCAAGACCATCCAGCTGCCGCCCGACCCGGTGCATCTCACGCCCAGCCCCCTGCCCGGCTACGCCAAGGCGCAGGTCAGCTGCGTGGCCTGCCATTCGGCCGAATACATGCTGTTCCAGCCGCCGACCGCGCCCAGGCCGTACTGGGATGCGATGGTCAAGCGGATGAAGGCCGTATTCAAGGCGCCTATCGACGATGCCGACATGCCGGCCATCGTCGACTACCTGGCGAAAACCTACGGCAACGAGCGGCCGAAGTAGGCTGCCGGCGCCGCTCAGGTGTCCTTGGAGATCTTGATCGACGGGAACTTCGAGGAGAAGTCCTTGGCCTTGGCGGCGATCTTGATCGCCATCTGGCGCGCCACCGCCTTGTAGATGCCGGCGATCTCGCCGTCCGGGTCGGCCACCACGGTGGGCTTGCCACTGTCGGCCTGCAGGCGGATCCTGATGTCCAGCGGCAGCGCGCCGAGGTAATCCATCGCGTAGTCGGCCGCCATCTTCTTGCCGCCGCCCTCGCCGAAGATGTGCTCGACGTGGCCGCAATTGCTGCAGATGTGCACCGCCATGTTTTCCACGATACCCAGGATCGGCACGCCGACCTTCTCGAACATCTTGATGCCCTTGCGGGCGTCGAGCAGCGCGATGTCCTGCGGCGTGGTGACGATCACGGCGCCGGTCATCGGCACCCGCTGCGACAGCGTCAGCTGGATGTCGCCGGTGCCGGGCGGCAGGTCGACGATCAGGTAATCGAGGTCCTTCCAGTTGGTCTGGCGCAGCAGTTGCTCCAGCGCCTGGGTCGCCATCGGGCCACGCCAGATCATGGCTTCGTCCTGGTTGACCAGGAAGCCGATCGACATCACCTGCACGCCATAGTTCTCCATCGGCTCCATGGTCTTGCCGTCGGCGGACTCGGGGCGGCCGTCGATGCCCATCATCATCGGCTGGCTCGGGCCGTAGATGTCGGCATCCAGCAATCCGACCGCCGCGCCTTCGGCCGCCAGCGCCAGCGCCAGGTTGGCGGCGGTGGTGCTCTTGCCGACGCCGCCCTTGCCCGACGCCACGGCAATGATGTTCTTCACGCTCGGAAGCAGCGCAACGCCGCGCTGGGCCGAGTGCGCCACGATCTTGCTGGCGATGTTGACCGAGACGTTGCCGACCCCGCTCACGCCCCTGGCGGCCGCCACCAGCGCAGTGCGCAGGGCCGGGATCTGGCTTTTGGCCGGGTACCCGAGTTCGACGTCGAACGAGACGTCGGAACCATTGACCTGCAGGTTCTTCAGGGCCTTGGTGCTGACGAAGTCCTTGCCGGTGTTCGGGTCGGTGACGGCCGCGAGGGCCGAAAGAAGCTGTTCCTGGGTCGCCATGGGTCTTGTTCCTGTTGCGGGGCAAGTGTACCGATGGAACAAGTCCCTCGTTGGATCAGGCTGGCCGGCGATCTTTCATGTCCTGTGGACGCACCCGCACGATTCGCCCGTCCCGCATCACAATCACCTCGGTCCCGGTCTGGCATGCGACTTCCCTGGCGCGCAGTGCCGCGCGGCGCAAGGCATCCAGCGACCCCTTCAGGTAGGCATCGGTCCCGACGGGCCAGTCGCCATACGGTGGCTGTGGTTCATTCAAGTCTCGCCGCGAAGTCATCGGATTGCCGCTCCAGTCGGTCAGGACGGGCTGGTCGCCCGCGTTGTCGTAGAGGACCCAGTGGTCAACCAGCGGTTGATACACGGTGCGAAAGAGGCGCGCTCCGGCGACAAATCGCCTTCGTATCGTCGCTTCAGGAATGTCGTGTCCACCCTGTCGCACCCGCAGAGAAACGCGTTGCACGGCCAGGTCGGCAGAGGGCAGGCTCAGGAAAAAGATGTCGACACGGTAACCCTTGCGGCGCCATTGCGGTATCTGCCTTGCGTAACCCACGCCAGACAGCGTGCTTTCGAAAGAGAAACTCTCGAGCCGGTCCACGCGATGCGCGATGGCCTGGAGCATCAAGCGGCTTGCCTGGATTGCTGCGATCCCGGGATCAAAGGGCGACAGGCCGGCGGCGATCAGGTCGGCATTCAGGAAAACTGGGCAACCGGCCTCGCGGGGCAGAAACTCCCGCGCGAAGGTGGTCTTGCCCGCGCCGTTGGGGCCGGCCACGATGATGATCCGGGGTTGCATGCTCGATTATCAATGGCTGCAGCCATTGCCCACCCCGGTAAAATGGCCGGTTCCCCTCTGGAAGTGCCCCCCATGCCCGCACCGCGAAAGCTCTTCGTCACCACCGCCCTGCCGTACGCCAACGGCAAGTTCCACATCGGCCACATCATGGAATACATCCAGGCCGACATCTGGGTGCGGCACCAGCGGATGCAGGGCTCGGAGGTGAACTTCGTCAGCGCGGACGACGCCCACGGCGCGCCGATCATGATCGCCGCCGAGAAGGCCGGCAAGACGCCGCAGCAGTTCGTGGCCGATATCGCCGTCGGCCGCAAGGAATACCTGGACGGCTTCCACATCGCGTTCGACAACTGGCATTCGACCGACAGCCCGGAAAACACCGCGCTGGCGCAGCGGATCTACCTGGACCTGAAGGCCACCGGCCTGATCGAGACCCGCACCATCGACCAGTTCTACGACCCCGAGAAGGGCATGTTCCTGCCGGACCGCTTCATCAAGGGCGAGTGCCCCAACTGCCACGCCAAGGACCAGTACGGCGACAACTGCGAGGTCTGCGGCGCGGTCTACGCGCCGACCGACCTGATCAACCCGTATTCGGCCCTGACCGGCGCCACCCCGGTGCTCAAGAGCTCTGAGCACTTTTTCTTCAAGCTGTCGGACCCGCGCTGCGTGGAGTTCCTGGAGCGCTGGACCCAGGACGGCCGGCTGCAGCCCGAGGTCGCCAACAAGGTCAGGGAGTGGTTCAGCGTGCGCGAGAACGCCGATGGCACCAAGAGCGAAGGCCTGGGTGACTGGGACATCTCGCGCGACGCGCCGTATTTCGGGATCGAGATTCCCGATGCGCCGGGCAAGTACTTCTACGTCTGGCTGGACGCGCCGATCGGCTACCTGGCCTCGCTGAAAAACCTGCTGGACAAACGCGGCCAGGACTTCGAGGCCTACCTGGCCGACCCGGCGCTGGAGCAGGTCCACTTCATCGGCAAGGACATCGTCACCTTCCACACGCTGTTCTGGCCGGCGATGCTCAAGTTCAGCGGCCGCAAGACGCCCGACAACATCTTCGTGCACGGCTTCCTCACCGTGAACAACGGCGAGAAGATGAGCAAGAGCCGCGGCACCGGCCTCGACCCGCTGAAGTACCTGGCGCTGGGCATGAACCCCGAGTGGCTGCGCTACTACATCGCCGCCAAGCTCAACTCGCACAACGAGGACATCGACTTCAACGCCGAGGACTTCATGGCGCGGGTGAACGCCGACCTGATCGGCAAATACGTCAACATCGCCAGCCGCACGGCGGGTTTCATCAGCAAGCGGTTCGGCGGCAAGCTCGGGAAAGAGGATCCCGATGCCGAAGCGATGCTCGAGTCGGCGTTCGCGGCGGCCACCGACATCAAGGTCCTCTACGAAACTCGCGAATTCGGCAAGGCCATTCGCGCGATCATGGCCCTGGCCGACCAGGCGAATCTGTACGTTGACCAGAAGGCTCCGTGGCTGATCGCCAAGGACAGCAGCCGCGACGCGGAGCTGCACATGGTTTGCACGACGGCCATCGGGCTGTTCAAGAATCTCACCGTGATGCTCGCCCCCGTTCTGCCGAGGCTGGCTGCCGATGTCGGCAAGTGGCTGGCGGCCGATGTCCACCAGTGGGACAACTGCTATGTGAAGCTGTCCGAAGGGCACGAGATCAACCCGTACCAACACCTGATACAGCGGGTGGACGCCAAGCAGCTCGATGCGCTGTTCGAGGCGCCGGCTGCTGACGTGCCCCCACCCTCCTTCGACAAGCTCAGGACAGGCCAAGCCTCCCCCGAGGAGGGAGGGAGTGAAAAGCCGGGGGGCGAGGACATCGCAGCGCCGATCGGCATCGACGACTTCATGAAGATCGACCTGCGGATCGCGAAGATCGTCAACTGCGAGGCGGTGGAAGGCTCGACCAAGCTGCTGCGCCTCACGCTGGACGTGGGGGAAGGCAAGACGCGCAATGTCTTCAGCGGCATCGCCTCTGCGTACAAGCCAGAGGATCTGGTCGGCCAGCTCACGGTCATGGTGGCCAACCTGGCGCCGCGCAAGATGAAGTTCGGCCTCAGCGAAGGCATGGTGCTGGCCGCCAGCGACGCCGACGACAAGGCCGGCGGCATCTACGTGCTCGCTCCCTGGCCCGGCGCCGTTCCCGGCATGCGGGTGCGCTAAGCTGGCGCCATGCGTCCGGCTTTACTCGTCCTGGCTGCCCTGACCAGCGTGCTGCTGCCAGGCTGCGCCGTGATCGCGGTGGCCGACACGGCCGCCACCATCGCAGTGAAGGGCGTTGGCCTGGCCGCCGACGCCGCCATCGGCACCGTGCGGATCACCGGCAAGGCCGTCGGCGCGGTGGCCGACGCGGTGATCCCCGGCAAGGACTGACGCCTCAATCCGGACGGATGTCCAGGAACAAGGGCGGGCTCGCCACGGCCACCAGCAGCAGCGCGATCGGGATGGTGGCGCTGAACCCCATCGCCTTGAACGCCAGCGCGCCGACGATCCCGCCCAGGAAGAACAGGCCCAGGATGGTGCCGTGGATGAACAGCTTGTCGCGGTTGGCCTGGACGAAATGGATGTCGTTGCGGTTCCGGGTGCGGTTCCAGTAGATCAGCCGCCCCAGCTCGATTCCCAGGTCGGTCACCACGCCCGTCATGTGGGTGGTGCGGATCTCGGCCTGCGAGATCTTGGTGACGATGGCGTTCTGCAGGCCCATGATGAAGCACAGCAGGAATACCGTCACCGGCACCAACAGGTACGCGAATGCGGCCAGGTTGGCGCCCACCAGGCCGAACACCAACAGCAGCCCCGCCTCCAGCAGCAGCGCCAGCGCGTACTTGCTGCGCATCTGGCGCCGGCGCGCCCAGTTGATCAGCACCGCGGTGGTCGCAGCGCCGCCGGTGAAGCCGGCCAGCAGCACCAGGCCGGCAATCGCCAGGCCAATGCTGCCGGTGGCCAGGTCGTCGGCGACCGCCGAAATGATCCCCGTCATGTGCGAGGTGTAACGGTGCACCGCGAGGAAGCCGCCGGCGTTGACCGCGCCGGCCACGAAGGCCAGCACCGCGCCGAGCTGGCGGTTGGCGCGGCGGGTGCGGTGCTTCGAGGTGAGACCGTGCAGGAACCGGATCGGCATGGGTGGGACTGTTGCGCCTCAGGTCGATGGGGAGCTCGGGGCAGGCCGGCAGCGCCGCACCGCCGTCAGGATGCCGCGCAGGATCTCGATCGGCGGCGGCGGGCAGCCCGGCACCGTGAGGTCCACCGGAATGACATTCGCAACGCCGCCGCAGCTGGCGTAGCTCTCGCCGAAGATGCCGCCGTCGCGCCCGCAGTCGCCCACGGCCACCACCAGCTTGGGTTCGGGCGTGGCGTCGTAGGTGCGGCGCAGCGCCTGCTCCATGTTGCGCGACACCGGCCCGGTCACCAGCAGCATGTCGGCGTGACGCGGGCTGGCGACGAACTTGATGCCCAGGCCCTCGATGTTGTAGTAGGGGTTGCCCAGCGCCTGGATCTCCAGCTCGCAGCCGTTGCACGAGCCGCCGTCGACCTGGCGGATGGTCAGGGCCTGGCCCAGGATCTCCAGCAGCTCGCGCTGGATGCGCTCCGATTCCACGCGCAGGGCCTCGCTGGAATGCGGCGGCGCTTCGGTGGGAATGCCGGTCCGGGCGATCTGCTTGATGATGTTCCACATGGCGGCGCTTCAGGCTTGGGACGCGATCACAGGTCGTGCCCCGAGTAGCTCAGGTTGAAGGACTTGTTGATCAGCGGGAAGTCCGGAACGATGTTGCCGATCACCGCGTGTTCCAGCACCGGCCAGTTCTGCCACGAAGGGTCGTGACAATGGCAGCGCCGCACCCGCGCCGCGCCGTCCTGCCAGTCCAGCTCGAGCGCCACCAGCACTTCGCCGCGCCAGCCCTCGATCCAGCCGGCGCCGATGGCGGGTTCCGGCCGCAGCTGCAGCTCGCTGTGCACCTCACCCCGGGGCAATCCGGCCGCGATCGCGCGGATCAGCCGCAGGGACTCGAACACCTCGTCGAAGCGCACGGCCACCCGGGCGGCGACGTCGCCGCGCGGCTGGCTCGCCACTTGCACGGCCAGCGCGCCGTACGGCGGCCACGGCTGGTCGCAGCGCAGGTCGCGGCGCTGGCCGCTGGCCCGCGCGGCCAAGCCGGTCAATCCGAGCCGGGCGGCCAGTTCGGCGCTGACCCGCCCGGCGCCGGCAAAGCGGTCCTGCAGGCCGGCGTGTTCGTCGAACATGCTGCGCAGGTCCTTGACTTCGCGCTCGATCGCGGCGCACTGGGCCAGCAGCCGATCGACCGCCTGCGCGTCGAGGTCGCGGGCGACACCGCCGGGCAGCACGCAGTCCATCATGAAGCGGTGGCCGAACAGCGCGTTCGACAGGCGCAGCCAGTCTTCCTTCAGCCGGGAGAACTGGGCCAGGGCAATGCCCAGTCCGGCGTCGTTGCCCAGCGCGCCGAGATCGCCGAGGTGGTTGGCCACCCGCTCGCGCTCCAGCAGCAGTGCGCGCAGCCATTGGGCCCGTGGCGCAACGTCGCAGTTCGCCGCCGATTCCAGCGCCATGCACCAGGCCCACGCATAGGCCACCGTCGAATCGCCCGACACCCGGCCGGCCAGCCGGTGGCCCTGCAGCGGTGGCAGCTGCGTGAAGCGCTGCTCGATCCCCTTGTGGGTGTAGCCCAACCGCTGTTCGAGCCGCAGCACCTTCTCGCCGACCACCGAGAAGCGGAAATGGCCCGGCTCGATGATGCCGGCGTGCACCGGGCCGACCGGGATCTCGTGCACGCCGTCACCTTCCACCCGCACGAACGGGTAGTCGGCGACCGGCGCACCATCGAGCGGTGTGCTGGCCCGACCCGGATGCCGCAAGGGCACAGCGCCGGCCGGCCAGCCGCCGTGGTTCAACCAGGGACGGGTGTCGGTCGCGAATGTGGCGTGCACGCCGGACAGGTCGTGCGCCGCCCGCTGCATCCGGCTCGCCACCGGAAAGGTCGGCGCCAGGTCCGGATAGCCCGGATCGTCCGCCGCCAGCGGCAATTCCAGCCACACCAGGCCACGCGCCATCGCATAGGCGGCGCACACCGTCGGGCGCAACGGTTCACCGCCGCTGGAGCCCCACAGGGCAACCAGGCGGCCGCCCACCTGGGCCACGGCGCCGGCCGTGGCCTGCCAGCCGGCGGCATCGATCACGCCGTGCCAGATCGGCAGCGCGCCCGGCAAGCTGGTGACGTCGGCGAAGACTTCGGGGATCTTCATGTCAGTCTCCGCCGAGCCGCCTCAAGGAGACTGAAGCCCCCTCGGGGGGCAGCGATTGAAATGAGCGTGGGGGTCGTCATCACCCTCCCAGCATCCGCGCCGCCTGCCGGTACCAGGTGTCCAGGTAGGGCGGGATGTACAGGCCCAGCATCAGGCCCAGGCCCAGATGGACGAACACCGGCAGCAGCGCCGGCGAATGGGCCAGCGGCTTGACGTTGGTTTCCCCGAACACCATCGGCAGCACCCGGCTGAACACCGAGGCGAAGGCCACCGCCAGCGCCACCAGCAGCAGCGGCGTGGTCCAGGGCTGCTCGCGCATGGCGGTGGTCAGGATCAGGAATTCGCTGGCGAAGACGCCGAACGGCGGCATGCCCAGGATCGCCAGCGAGCCGAGCATCAGGCCCCAGGCCACCGTGGGACTGACCTTGATCAGCCCGCGGATGTCGCCCATCACCTGCGTGCCCGCCTGCTGGCACGCGTGGCCGACCGCATAGAAGATGGCCGACTTGACCAGCGAATGCACCGTCATGTGCAGCAGCCCCGCGTAGGTCGCCACCGGACCGCCCAGCCCGAAGGCGAACGTGATCAGCCCCATGTGCTCGATCGACGAGTACGCGAACATGCGCTTGACGTCCCGCTGGCGCGACAGGAAGAACGCGGCCACCACCACCGACAGCAGTCCGAAGGCGATCATCAGCTGGCTGGCCAGCGCGCTGTGCAACGCGCCGTCGGTCAGCACCTTGCAGCGCAACACGGCGTACAGCGCCACGTTCAGCAGCAGGCCCGACAGCACGGCCGAGACCGGCGTCGGCCCTTCGGCATGGGCGTCGGGCAGCCAGTTGTGCAGCGGCACCAGGCCGACCTTGGTGCCGTAGCCGATGAACAGGAAGGCGAACGCCAGCGTGATGATGTTGGGGTCCAGCTGCTCCTTCACCGCGGCCAGGTTGGTCCACAGCAGGCCGCCGCCTTCGCGCCCGAGCACCCGCTCCGACGCCATGTGCAGCAGCACGGTGCCCAGCAGCGCCAGCGCGATGCCGACACCGCACAGGATGAAGTACTTCCACGCCGCTTCCAGGCTGGCGGCGGTGCGGTAGACGCTGACCAGCAGCACGGTGGTCAGCGTGGCCGCCTCCATCGCCACCCACAGGATGCCCATGTTGTTGGTGGTGAGCGCCACCAGCATGGTGAAGCTGAACAGCTGGTACATGCTGTGGTACAGGCGCAGCCGCGGCGGCGTCATCTTGCCGTGGTCGCGCTCCACCCGCATGTACGGCCGCGAGAAGATGGCCGTGGTCAGGCCGACGAAGGCCGTCAGCGTGACCAGGAACACGTTCAGCGGATCGATGAAGAACTGGCGGTTGGCGGCGAACAGCGGCCCGCCGGAAATCACCTGCGCCGTCAGCGCGCAGGCGGCCAGGAAGGTGCCCAGGCTGAAGGCGACGTTGGTGTCGCGCGCCCGGTCCTGGTGGCCGGTCAGGGCCAGCACCGCGGCGCCCACCACCGGGATGCCGAGGACGAAGTAGAGGGCGTTCAAGCTCAGACCTCCGCCGGGCCGCTCCCAAGGAGGGCTGGGCCCCCTCGGGGGGCAGCGACCGAAGTGAGCGTGGGGGCCATCATTCTTCTTTCAGCGTCTCGAGGTTGTGGATGTCCAGGCTGTCGAACTGCTCGCGGATCTGGAACATGAACACCCCCAGGATCAGGATGCCCACCAGCACGTCCAGCGCGATGCCGAATTCCACGATCATCGGCATGCCGTTGGTGGCGGCCGTGGCGGCAAAGATCAGGCCGTTTTCCATCGACAGGAAGCCGATCACCTGCGGCACGGCGCGCGAGCGGGTGATCATCATCATGAACGACAGCAGCACGCAGGCCAGCGCGATGCCCAGCGAGCCGCCGGCGATCGAGGACGACAGCCGCGAGACCGGCAGCGCCAGGCTGAAGGAGAAGATCACCAGGGCGATGCCGGCGATCATCAGGGTCGGCACGTTGATCAGCGGCTCCACGTCCCAGCGCACCTTCAGCTTGCGGATCACGCGGTATAGCAGCAGGGGGATCAGGATCACCTTGAGCGCCAGCGTCAGCGCCGCCGAGACGTAGAGGTCCGGGTTGTCCGCCGCGTATCCCAGCAGCAGCGAGGCGGCGACCAGCGCCGCGCCCTGCAGCGCGAACAGGTTGATCAGCGAGGCGATCCGGCGCTGCGAGATCATCGCGAACGACAGCATCAGGATGCCGGCGGCCAGCAGGTTGATCAGTTGCGGAACGAACTTAAGCACCGCCACCTCCGACGCCCAGCAGGATGCTCACCAGCAGCCCGATCACGGCCAGCATGAAAGCGGTGGCAAGAAATTCCGGCACCCGGAAGATCCGCATCTTGGCGCTGGTGGTTTCCAGGAACGCCAGGATCGCGCCGCCGATCGCCAGCTTGAGCACCAGCACCGGCATCGCCAGCACGAGCGCCAGCGGGGCGCCGGCCGCGGCCACGCCCCACGGGAAGAACAGCGCCAGGCCGATGCACGAATAGGCGAACAGCTTCAAGCTGGCGGCCCACTCCATCAGCGCCAGGTGCCGACCCGAGTATTCGAGGATCAGCGCCTCGTGGATCATGGTCAGTTCGAGATGGGTGGCCGGGTTATCCACCGGGATGCGGGCGTTCTCGGCCAGCGAGATCATGGTGAAGGCGACGCCGGCGAACGCCAGGCTGGGATAGATCGCCAGCTCGCGATGGCCCAGCGTCTCCACGATGGTGGTGAGCGAGGTCGACCTGGAGATCAGCGAGGCGCAGAAGAACACCATCAGCAGCGCCGGCTCGGCCAGGAAACCGATGAACATCTCGCGCCGCGCGCCCAGCGAGCCAAAGGCCGTGCCGACGTCCATCGCCGCCAGGCTGATGAACACCCGGGCCAGCGCGAACAGGCCGACCAGCGCGATCGCGTCGGCGGCCGGCGACAGCGGCAGGTCGGTCGACAGCGTGGGGACGATGGCGCTGGCCAGCACCATGCAGCCGAACACGATGTAGGGCGCGGCGCGGAACAGCGACGAGGCGTTGTCGGCCAGCACCGAGTCCTTGTTGAACAGCTTGTGCAGCATCGAATACGGCTGCAGCAGCGGCGGCGCCGACTTGTTCTGCAGCCAGGCCCGGCACATGTTGACCCAGCCCGTCATCAGCGGCGCCAGCAGCAGCGCCGCCGCGATCGCCAGCAGTTGCGAGACGACACCGAGCAAGCTCATCGCATCACCACCAGCAGCACCGCGATCAGCGTGAGGAAGCTGTAGATCAGGTAGACCGAGATCCGGCCCTGCTGCAGCAGGCCGATCCACTTCGAGATGCGCTCGACCGCTGCCGCCACCGGCAGGTAGATCCAGTGCCAGAAGTGGTCGCTGATCGCCACCCGGTAGCGCGGCTGGGCGTCGAACGGCGACGGCAGCTCCCGCTCCATCCGGAAGAAGGGCTCGAAGATCTGCCGGATCGGCTGGCCGAAGCCCTCGGCGGTGTCCTGCATGCGGGCGGTCTGCCACGGAAAGCCGCAATCCCAGGCCGGCGCGCGGCGCGAACGGCCGTGATAGAGCTTGCGCACCAGCAGCCAGGCCAGCACCGAGCCAGCCGCCACCCCCAGCAGGAAGAGGATCGGCCCGTAGCTGGCCCGCTCCATGGTCACCGGAATCAGCAGCCAGCCACCGGCGGCGACCGTGGTCCCCAGGCCCGCGCCCACCAGCTGCTGCGTGACCGGGTCGATCAGGGCGATGAACTGGATCGGCAGCAGCCCCAGCAACACGCAGCCGGCCGCCAGCCAGAGCATGCCCAGCCGCTCCCAGGCGCCAGCGTCATGCGCGTTGGCCAGCGCCTCCTCGCGCGGCCGGCCCAGGAACACCACGCCGAAGAACTTGACCATCACGTAGCCGGACAGCGCCGACACCAGGGCGATCAGCGCCGCGACCACCGGGATCAGCATGTTCAGGAACGAGCTCGGCAGGCCGGGCGTGAACAGGAAGCTTTGCAGCAGCAGCCACTCCGACACGAAGCCGCCCAGCGGCGGCAGGCCGGCGCAGGCCAGCGCGCCGACCAGGGTCAGCCAGGTCACCCAGGGCATGTAGCGGATCAGGCCACCCAGCTTGCCCAGGCTGCGCTCGCCGGTGGCATGCAGCACGGCGCCGGTGCCCAGGAACAGCAGGCTCTTGAAGAAGGCGTGGCTGGCCACGTGGTACAGCGCCGCCGTCAGCGCCAGCGCCGCCATCGGCTTCATGCCGTAGGCCGAGAACAGGACCGCCAGCCCGATGGCCGCGAACAGCAGGCCGATGTTCTCGATCGACGAATAGGCCAGCAGCCGCTTCATGTCCACCTGCGCCGCGGAAAACACCACGCCGAACAGGGCGCTGGCCAGCCCCAGCCCGAGCAGCACCACGCCCCACCACCAGAGCTGCACGTGCAGCAGGTCGAACGACACCCGCAGCACGCCGTACACCGCCGTTTTCAGCATCACGCCGCTCATGAGCGCCGAGACCGGCGACGGCGCCGCCGGATGCGCCTCGGGCAGCCAGACGTGCAGCGGCAGCAGGCCGGCCTTGGCGCCGAAGCCGAACAGCGCCAGCAGGAAGGCCACGGAAGCCCAGAACGGCGTGTGCTGCTGCGCCCGCATGTTGGCGAAGGTGTAGTCGCCGGTATTGGCCTGCAGCACGCCGAAGCACAGCAGGATGCCGATCGCGCCGATGTGGGCGATCAGCAGGTAGAGGTAGCCGGCGCGCCGGATTTCGGGCAACCGGTGGTTGGCGATCACCAGGAAGAACGAGGACAGGGCCATCGTCTCCCACAGCACCATGAACGAGTAGGCGTCGTCGGCCAGCACCACCAGCGCCATGCTGGCCAGGAACACGTGGTACTCGAAACACAACAGGCCGGGCGGCGTACCCTCGCCCTGGCGGAAGTAGCCGGCGGCGAAGGCGGACACGCCGGCCGAGGCGGCGGCGATCACCATCAGGAAGAACGCCGACAGGCCGTCCAGCCGCAGGTGGAACGGCAGGCCGGGCAGGCCCAGCGGCAGGGTCGCCACCTGGGGTGTGCCGAAGGCGGCGCTCAGGGCCAGGGCGAACAGCACCAGCGCGATCACCCCGCCGGCGGGAAACAGCACCCGCGCCACCAGCGCCAGCCGGCTGAGCGCGAACAGTCCGAGCACCGCCACCAGCAGCCAGCCGGCAATGGCGGCCAACACCCAGTCGAGATGGAGCCACAGTGCCGGACCGGGGATCGGGGTCATGAGTCCCGGCGGGCGCGGGCGCCGCAGGCAGCGCCGTGCCTCCGCCCGGTCGTCGCGACCGGACCCAGCACGCCGAACAGAGGGCCGTCCATGATCGGGAAAGTGTAAGTGACGCCTCCCCCGCTTCCGTCTGATGTAGATCAGCTGGAAACGCCTGGCCGCTCCGGGGCGGCCGGGCCTAGCGGTTTTCCGGCGCCTGCGGGTCGGGCGCGGTCGCCGTGCGCACCACCCGCTGGTCGGGGCTGAGCCAGACCGTGAACACCATCGCGGTGTTCGGCGGCTCGAGGTAACGCCAGTCCCAGGCGATTTCGTTCTTCAGTGGGAACGGCGTGATGCGGGCCGGCTTGCCCAGCATCCGGCGCACGTCCTCCATCATCATTCCCGGCTGGATGCGAGCGAAGTTCCCCGGGTTCAGCACCTGCCGCAGGGCAGTCATGCGGCCATCCGGGCCGATGGTGATCATGTAGTTCTGCTGGCCGGCCGGCTGCCGGTCGTATTCCAGGATCTTCGCGCCGCCCGCGCCGTCCCAGACCTGCTCGGGCGCGCCGAAGCGGGCGCGCACGTCCGCTTCGGTGGCCACCCCCTCCTCCAGCTCGCTGATCCGCTGCGGGTCGCAGCCGGCCAGCACCAGGGCCGCTGCAAGCGCTGCGAGCGCCGCCGTCGCCGAAAACCTGTGGGCCATGGGCATCCAAGTAAAATCGTGGAAAAGGCCCAGTCTATATGTCCATGCTGCTCAAACTCTTCCGCCGTCCCGACTACAACTCGGAGGTCACCCAGTTCATCGAGCAGTTGAAGTCAAAACAGCCCGACCTCGAAGCGCGCCAGCGCGCCGGCCGCGCCCTGCTGTGGGACAAGCACGTGGATCTCGATGCCTCGCGCGAAATCCGCGACGGCGAGATCGCGCAGCAACCCTACGTCTACCAGAACCACACCCGCTGACCCGCGTGGCTGCGCATCCCGCCACCCTGCCCGAGCCGGAGTTCCCGGTGCCGCCCGGCATGCCCGAGGTGGTGGACCAGGTGGCGCTCGCTCGCCTGTATGGCGAACCGCTGTTCGCCATGCCCACCGACCTGTACATCCCGCCGGATGCGCTGGAGGTTTTTCTCGAAGCCTTCGAGGGCCCGCTGGACCTGCTGCTGTACCTGATCCGAAAGCAGAACTTCAACATCCTCGACATCCCGATGGCCGGCGTCACCCGCCAGTACCTGGTGTATGTCGACGAGATCCGCACGCGCAATCTGGAGCTGGCCGCCGAGTACCTGCTGATGGCGGCGATGCTGATCGAGATCAAGTCGCGCATGCTGCTGCCGCCGCGCAAGACCGCCGAGGGCCAGGAGCCGGAAGACCCGCGGGCCGAACTGGTGCGCCGCCTGCTGGAATACGAGCAGATGAAGGCGGCCGCCTTCCGCCTGAACGAAGTGCCGCAGATCGGCCGCGACGCGCTGCGCGCGCAGGTCTACATCGAGCAGTCGATGCAGCCGCGCTTTCCCGACGTCAACGTGGTGGACCTGCAGGAAGCCTGGCGCGACATCGTCAAGCGCGCCCGGCTGATCCAGCACCACAAGATCACCCGCGAGGAGCTGTCGGTGCGCGAGCACATGAGCGTCATCCTGCGCAAGCTCCAGGGCCGCAAGTTCGTGGAGTTCGAGAACCTGTTCGAAGTCACGCGCGGCGTGCCGGTGCTGATCGTCACCTTCATCGCCATGCTGGAGCTGGCGAAGGAATCGCTGATCGAGGTGACGCAGGCCGAAGCCTTCGCGCCGATCTATGTGCGGCTGGCCTATTCGCCGGCCTGAACCGGAAAAATGAGACATGACACACCTGCCGCCGCACACCCCGCATGATTTCGATGTGCTGATCGTCGGCAGCGGGCTGGCCGGCCTGTCGGCCGCGATGCACCTGGCGCCCACCCACCGGGTGGCGATCCTGACCAAGCGCTCGATGAGCGACGGCTCCAGCGGCTGGGCCCAGGGCGGCATTGCCGCCGTGATGGGCGAAGGCGATACGTTCGCCTCGCACGTCGACGACACGCTGGTCGCCGGCGCCGGCCTGTCCGACCCGGCGGCCACCCGCTTCGTGGTGGAGCACGCGCCCGAAAGCATCGAGTGGCTGCGCCAGCTCGGCGTGCCGTTCTCCGAGGAGGACGGCCACCTGCACCTGACGCGCGAAGGCGGCCACAGCGCCCGCCGCATCGTGCACGTGACCGACGCCACCGGCGCCGCGGTGCAGCGCACGCTGATTGAGCATGTGCGCCGCACGCCCAACATCACGCTGTTCGAGCACCACACGCTGGTCGACCTGATCACCAGCGCCAAGCTGGGCCTGCCCGACGACGCCACCGGCAACCGCTGCGTCGGCCTGTACGCGCTGGACGAACACACCGACGAGGTGCTGACCTTCCGCGCGCCGCGCACCATCCTGGCGACCGGCGGCGCCGGCAAGGTGTACCTGTACACCACCAACCCGGACACCGCCACCGGCGACGGCATCGCGGTGGCCTGGCGCGCCGGTTGCCGGGTGACGAACATGGAATTCATCCAGTTCCACCCGACCTGCCTGTTCCATCCGAGCGTCAAGAGCTACCTGATCACCGAGGCGGTGCGCGGCGAAGGCGGCAAGCTGCTATTGCCGGATGGCACGCGCTTCATGCCGGAGCACGACCCGCGCGCCGAACTGGCGCCGCGCGACATCGTGGCCCGCGCGATCGACTTCGAGATGAAGAAGCACGGCCTGGACTGCGTCTACCTGGACATCTCGCACCAGCCGCCAGAGTTCATCAAGGAACACTTCCCGAACATCTACGCCCGCTGCCTGGAGCTGGGCATCGACATCACGAAGCAGCCGATCCCGGTGGTGCCGGCCGCCCACTACACCTGCGGCGGCATCCACACCGACCTGCACGGCCGCACCGACGTCACCGGCCTGTATGCGGTCGGCGAGACCGCCTACACCGGTTTGCACGGCGCCAACCGGCTGGCCAGCAACTCGCTGGTGGAATGCATGGTGTTCGCCCACGCCGCGGCGCAGGACATCCGCGCCCACGCCCTGCCGCCGTCGCCGGCGGTGCCGGCCTGGGACGAGAGCCAGGTCACCGACGCCGACGAATCGGTGGTGATCTCGCACAACTGGGAAGAGCTGCGCCGCTTCATGTGGGACTACGTGGGGATCGTGCGCACCAACAAGCGGCTGGAGCGCGCCGCACACCGGATCCGGCTGCTGCAGGAGGAGATCCAGGAGTTCTACAGCGCCTTCCACATCTCGCGCGACCTGCTGGAGCTGCGCAACCTGGTGCAGGTGGCGGACCTGATCGTGCGCTCGGCGCAATCGCGCCACGAGAGCCGCGGCCTGCACTTCAGCCGCGACTATCCCGAGCTCGACCCCAACTCGGAGCCGACCATCCTGGTGCCCTGACCAGGCCGGCATCCCGGCCCCGGGCGGGATCCATCAGACCGCCGCCGCCTGCCGCTGCAGGAAGTCCCGCACGGCCGGATCGCGTTCCAGTCCGATCGCGCGCTGATAGGCCGCACGGGCCGCTTCGCCCTGGCCGGCACGCGCCAGCAACTCGGCCCGCGCCGCCCAGTACGGCTGGTAGTCGGCCAGCCGGCCGTCCTGGTCCAGCGTTTCGAGAATGGCAAGGCCGGCTTGCGGTCCCTCCGTCATCGCCATCGCCACGGCCCGGTTGATGGCCGCCACCGGCGAGCCGGTGAGCTGGTGCAGCGCCTCATACAGGCTGGCGATGGCCTGCCAGTCGGGCGCGCTGCCATGCCGGCGCACGTTGTGCGCCGACTGGATGGCAGCTTCGAGCTGGTAACGGCCGGGCCGGCGCAGGCCGCTGGCTCCCCACAGCACCGCCTCGGCTTCGCCGATCATCGCGTCGTCCCACTGCGCCGTCTGCTGCTGCGCCAGCGGCACATAGGCGCCGCCGGCATCGCGGCGCGCCCCGCGCCGGGCGTGGGCGTGCAGCATCAGCGCCAGCAGGCCGAGCGCCTCCGGCTCGGTCGGCAACAAGGCCGCCAGCAGCCGGCCCAGCCAGATCGCCTCCTCGGCCAGATTGCGGCGGCGCGCATCGGTGCCGGTGGCGTCGGCCCAGCCCTCGGCATAGGCGGCGTAGATCGCGGCCAGCACCGGCTCCAGCCGGGCCGGCAGCTCGGCCCGGCCGGGCAATTCGAAGCCGATGCCGGCCTCGCGGATCCTGGCCTTGGCCCGCACCAGGCGCTGGCCCATGGTGGACGGCGCCACCAGGAACGCCGAGGCGATCGTGGCGGCGTCGAACCCCAGCACCGCCTGCAGCATCAGCGGCGCATGGGCGGCCTGCTCGATGCCGGGATGGGCGCAGGTGAACAGCAGTTCCAGCCGTCGGTCCGGCAGCACGCTGTCCGCAGGGCCGTCATCGAGTTCGGCCAGCAGCGCGAAGTGGGCCGCCGCTTCCAGGTCATGGCCGCGCAGCCGGCCGGCGTCGGCCAGCTTGCGCCGCGCCACCGTCAGCAGCCAGGCCTCGGGGTTGCCTGGGACGCCGCGTTCCGGCCAACCCGAGAGCGCGGCGGCGAAGGCTTCGGCCAGCGCGTCCTCGGCCCCGGCCACGTCGCGTGTGCGCGCTGCCAGGAAGGCCACCAGCTTGCCGTAGCTGCGCCGGGCCGCCGATGCGGCCGCGTCTGCGGCAGCGGACGGCTCGGGCGCCACGGCGGCGCCTTACGCGGCGCCCATTGACCAGACCGGCCGCACTTCGATGGCGCCGTGGCTGGCGCCGGGGCAGCGCGCCGCCCAGGACAGCGCGGCGTCCAGGTCCGGCACGTCGATCATGTAGAAGCCGCCGAGCTGCTCGCGGGTCTCGATGAACGGGCCATTGAGCACCTCGGTCTTGCCGTCGCGCACCTTGACGGTGGTGGCGGCTTCGGCGTCGCGCAGGCGTTCACCGCTGCGCATGACGCCGGCCTGGCGCAAGGCCTCGGTGTAGGCGCCATAGGCGGCCAGCGCGGTGGTCCGTTCGGCTTCGCGCAGCGCCCGCATCCCGGCGGGGTCGGCATGGATCAGCAACATGTATTCCATCGAAAGCTCCTTGAAGTCTGAACGCCGCACCATGCGGCGTCCTGACAATGTCGGCCGGCGGCGGCCGGTTTCGACAGGCCCTGACAAAAAACTATGCGGCGCCGATGTCGGGGACCAGCGCGCCGGCGGCATGGGGCGACTTCTTGAGTGCCGCCGTGAACGCCAGCATGCGGTCGATCGGCAGCCGCGCCCGCTGGCCCAGAGCCAGGTCGACATGCACCTCGTTGGCGCCGGTTTCCAGCACATGCGCCAGGCCGGCCAGGCCGTTCATGGCCATCCACGGGCAATGCGCGCAGCTCTTGCAGGTGGCGCTGTTGCCGGCCGTCGGCGCCTCGATGAAGATCTTGCCGGGGTTGAGCGTGCGCAGCTTGTGCATCATCCCGTTGTCGGTGGCGACGATGAATTCGCGGGCGTTCATCTCCTGCGCCGCCTTCAGGATGCCGGAGGTGGACCCGACCGCGTCGGCCAGCGCCACCACGTCGGCCGGCGACTCGGGATGCACCAGCACCTTGGCGCCGGGGTACTGCTTCTTCAGCGCTTCCAGCTCGAAGGCCTTGAACTCATCGTGCACGATGCACGAGCCGTTCCAGAACACCATGTCGGCGCCGGTCTGGCGCTGGATGTAGCCGCCCAGGTGCTTGTCGGGCGCCCACAGGATCTTGTGGCCCTTGGCGCTGAGCGCGCCGACGATGTCCAGCGCGCAGCTCGAGGTCACCAGCCAGTCCGAGCGCGCCTTCACCGCGGCGCTGGTGTTGGCGTAGACCACCACCGTGCGGTCCGGATGCTGGTCGCAGAAGGCGCTGAACTCGTCGATCGGGCAACCCAGGTCGAGCGAGCAGGTGGCGTCCAGGTCCGGCATCAGCACGCGCTTTTCCGGCGACAGGATCTTCGATGTCTCACCCATGAACTTGACGCCGGACACCACCAGCGTTTGCGCCGGATGGTCGCGGCCGAAGCGCGCCATCTCCAGCGAATCGCTGACGATGCCGCCGGTTTCTTCCGCCAGGTCCTGCAGGTCGGGATGGACGTAGTAGTGCGAGACCATCACCGCGTTGCGCTCCCTGAGCAGCCGGCGGATCTTGTCCTTGAGCGCGGCGCGCTCGTCCTGGGACGGCTCGGGCGGGATGCGGGCCCAGGCGTGCCTGGTGTCGCAGCTGTCGCCGGGCAGCGGGTGCTCGTACTCGACGTCGAAGATGGGAATCACAGCAGACATCACAGTTCTTTCAATCGCATGGAAAAATCGGTGGCCTTCACGTCCTTGGTCAGCGCCCCGATGGAGATCCGGTCTACCCCGGTGTCGGCCAGGGCGCGCACGCTGTCCAGCGTGACCCCGCCCGAAATCTCCAGGATGGCGCGGCCGGCGTTGATGCGCACCGCTTCGCGCAGCGTCGGCAGTTCCATGTTGTCCAGCAGAACCATCTTGGCGCCGGCCGCCAGGGCCTCTTGCAGCTGCTCCAGCGTCTCCACCTCGATCTCGATGAAGCTGGCCTGCGCCGCCACCCGCGCGGCCGCCTGCAGCACCGGCGTCACGCCACCGGCGGCCGCGATGTGGTTTTCCTTGATCAGCACCGCGTCGTACAGGCCGATCCGGTGGTTGACGCCGCCGCCGATGCGCACCGCGTACTTCTGCGCCAGCCGCAGGCCCGGCAGCGTCTTGCGGGTGTCGACGATCTGCGCGCGGGTGCCGCGCACCGCCTCCACGTAGGCGGCGGTCTTGGTCGCGACGGCGCTGAGCAGCTGCAGGAAGTTGAGCGCCGTCCGCTCCACGGTCAGCAGGCTGCGCGCCAGGCCATCGATTTCCAGCACCACCTCGTCGGCCTTGCAGTGCCTGCCATCGGGCACCAGCCACAGCGCGTGCAGGCCGGGGTCCACCTGGCGCAACGCGGACTCGACCCAGGGCGCGCCGCAGATCACGGCGCTCTCGCGCGCCAGCACGCGGGCGCGGGCGCGCCGGCCCTCGGGCACCAGGGCCGCCGTCAGGTCGCCGGCGCCGACGTCTTCGGCCAGCGCGCGGGCCGCATCGGCGCGCGCCACTTCGGCGATGGCCGAGGGGGAAAAATCGAATGCGAAACTCATGCGGCAAGCATAGCCGCTGCGGCGGAAACCCGCCCCGGTTGTGGCGTAATGGCGCTCGCATGCAAGCCACCTCGTTTCGCCGCCAGCTCATCGTCGCCGTGCTGGTCGCCTTTGCGCTGATCGGCGCTGCGATCCGTTACTTCGCGCCCAACCCGTCGCTGGCCCGCGACATGGGCAACCTGCTGCTGGTGCTGTGGGTGCCGGCGATCGGCAACGTGATCGCCTTCCTGGTCAACAAGGCCAGGGCGCGCTCGGCCCCGCCGGCGCCACCCGGCTTTGCTGACGGCCGGCCATTCGGGCCGCAGGTGCTGGTGGAGCTCACCCCGTTCGCGCCGCATCTGCGCACGGCGCTGCGCCGGCTCGACCCGCAGCAGGACCAGTGCACGCTGGTCACCGGCACCGACGGTTTTACCGCCCGCATCGCACAACCGCTGGCGAACTGGCTGAGCCAGGGCCAGCCGTTTAGCGTCGAGCTGGAGTTCCTGCGGCCGGAGCTGGCCCTGCCGCGCTTTGCCGCCGGCACCGGCTTCCGGCTGCTGGCCGGAACGACCGTGGTCGGCGAAGGCCGGGTGCTGCGGGCGCTCGCCTGACCGACCTGCGCTGGCGGTGCCGGCTGACGCAGGCAAAGCGGCAAGGGGCAACAATCTGGCCATGAACACACAGTACGAAAATCCCGGGCCGGGGATCGCCGAGGTCGAAGCGCTGCCGGGCGCGACGGTGCTCGAGTTCGGAACGCCCTGGTGCGGTTACTGCCGAGCCGCGCAGGGCCTGATCGGCGAGGCACTGGCCGACCATCCCGAGGTGCGCCACCTCAAGGTGGAAGACGGCAGCGGCCGGCCGCTGGGGCGCTCGTTTGGCGTCAAGCTGTGGCCGACGCTGATCTTCCTGCGGGAGGGCAAGGAAGTGGGCCGGCTGGTGCGGCCGCAACAGGCCGGCCCCATCCGCGAGGCCCTGGCGCTGGCGTCGACGCCGGCTTGACGCTCAGCGCTCGGTGGTGGCGTCGCGCCCCATCAGGGCGGCGACGGCTTCGCGCGGCCGCAGGCTGCCATCGAGCAGGTCCACCACGGCCCGCGAGATCGGCATGTCCACGCCCAGATGGGCCGCGCGCTGCACCACCGTGCGGGCGCAATACACGCCTTCAGCCACATGGCCCAGCGACGCCACGGCCTGCTGCAGCGTCTTGCCCGACGCCAGCAGCAAGCCGACCTGGCGATTGCGGCTGAGATCGCCGGTAGCGGTGAGCACGAGGTCGCCCAGTCCGGACAGCCCCATGAAGGTGTCGGCCCGCGCGCCCAGCGCCAGCCCCAGCCGGGTCATCTCGGCCAGCCCGCGGGTGATCAGCGCCGCCCGCGCATTCAAGCCCAGGTTGAGCCCGTCGCACAGGCCGGTGGCGATGGCCAGCACGTTCTTCACGGCGCCGCCCACTTCGACACCGGCAAGATCGTCGTTCGCATAGATGCGGACGCTGGAAGAGTGGAATGCTTCGAGCAGCGCATCGCGCACCGGGGCATGCGGGCTGGCGGCCACCAGCGCCGTCGGCTGGCCGCGCGCGACCTCCTGGGCAAAGCTGGGGCCGCTGAGCACGCCCGAGCGCAGCGCGGGCGCCACTTCGGCCCGCACCTCGTGTCCGAGCAGGCCGAACGGGCCTAGGACGGGCGCTTCGAATCCCTTGCACAGCCAGGCGACCGGCGCCCGGCAGTCGCGCAATGCCAGCAGCAGGCCGCGCAGGCCCGCCATCGGCGTGGCGATCACCACCAGGTCGAACTGCGCGCACAGCGCCGGCAGCTCGCCAGCCGCGCCGGCCAGCAGCGCGAGCGAGGGCGGCAACGCGATGCCGGGAAGATAGCGGACGTTTTCGCGGGCGGACCGCAGCGCGACCGCCTGCGCGGGGTCGCGCGCCCAGAGCGACACCTGGTTGCGCTGCGCGGCGCTCACGGCCAGCGCAGTGCCCCAGGCGCCGGCGCCGAGCAGCAGGATCTTCATCGCGGCCCAGCCACCGCAGCCGTTCAGGCCGTGGTGATGATCTGCGGTGCTTCGGTCTGCTGCGCGGCCAGTTCGGCCTGCTGCTGCTCGTACATCGCCTGGAAGTTGATCTCCGCCAGGTGCACTGGCGGAAAGCCGGCGCGCGTCACCAGGTCGGCGACGTTGCCGCGCAGGTAGGGATAGACGATCTGCGGGCAGGCGATGCCCATGATGGCGTTCATCTGGTCCTGCGGCAGGTTGCGGATCTCGAAGATGCCGGCCTGCTTGACCTCGATCAGGAACACGGTGCGGTCCTTGATCTTGGTGGTGACGGTGGCTGTCACGCAGATTTCAAAGACGCCGTCGGCGGCCTGGCCGGCTTCGACACCGAGCTGGATGTCGACCGAGGGCTGCTCCTGCTCCAGCAGGATGGCGGGGGAATTGGGCTGCTCGAGCGACGCTTCCTTGAGGTAGACGCGCTGGATCTGGAACACTGGGTCTTGCTGGTCGGCCATGGCTGATTCTTTCGGGGGGCGGTTCAAAATTCTGCCCGCCGCAATGCGTTGCGCGGCGGGCGACCCAAACGGGATCTGTGGATTATCTCAGGCGCTCAGGCACCATTGAGCAGCGGCACCAGCGCGCCGCGGCTGTCGAGCGCCTGCAGGTCGTCGCAGCCACCGACGTGGGTGTCGCCGATGAAGATCTGCGGCACCGTGCGGCGGCCGGTGATTTCCATCATCTTCATCCGTTCGTCGGGCAGCATGTCGACGCGGACTTCCTCGATCCGGTCGACGCCCTTGGATTTGAGGATCTGTTTGGCCCGGATGCAGAACGGGCAAACGGCGGTGGTGTACATCTTGACGGGTTTCATGCTTGACTTGTTCCTGGGCGGGAGACTCACGCCTTTTCGATCGGGAGATTAGCGTCTTTCCAGGATTTCAGCCCGCCGGCCATGGCTTGGGCCTTCTCGTAACCCAGTTTCCGCGCGATGCCCTGGGCCCGCATGGCGCGCCCGCCGCTGGCGCACACCAGGATCAGCGGCACGGTCTTGTTCTTGACCACCTCCGGCAGCCGCTGTTCCAGCTGGCCCAGCGGCACGTTCTTCGAACCGCCGACGTGACTGGTGGCGAATTCGTCGGGTTCGCTGACATCGACCACCACGCCGCGCTCCCGATTGATGAGCTGGACGGCGCCAGCGGGGCTGAGCGCGCCGCCGGTCGCCCCCTTGACGAGCGGCCACAGCAGCAGGCCGCCCGATGACACGGCGACGGCAATGATCATCCAGTTCTCAACGATGAAATTCACGGTTTTCCTTGAAGCAGGCGAAGAAGGCCAGCCTGCGATTCTAAAATGCCGGCTCCTGTCCTGCTCTACCCATCCCCCAAGCCCATGTACAAACTCGTGCTGGTTCGCCACGGCGAATCGACCTGGAACCTCGACAACCGCTTCACCGGCTGGACTGACGTCGACCTGACCCCGGCCGGGATCGAACAGGCCAAGTCCAGCGGCAGGCTGCTGAAAGGGGCCGGCTACGACTTCGACCTGTGCTACACCAGCGTACTCAAGCGGGCCACCCGCACCCTGTGGCATTGCCTGGACGAGATGGACCGCACCTGGCTGCCGGTGGTGCACAGCTGGCGCCTCAACGAGCGCCACTACGGCGCGTTGCAGGGCTTGAACAAGGCCGAGACCGCCAGGAAGTATGGCGACGCCCAGGTGCTGGCCTGGCGCCGCAGCTACGACGTGCCGCCGCCTGCGCTCGAGCCGTCCGACCCGCGCAGCGAGCGCGGCGACATCCGCTACGCGAAGCTGGCCCCCGGCCAGGTGCCGCTGACCGAATGCCTGAAGGACACCGTGGCCCGCGTACTGCCGTTCTGGGACGAGTCGATGGCCCCGGCGATCCGGGCCGGCAAGCGGGTGCTGGTGGCCGCCCACGGCAATTCGATCCGCGCGCTGGTGAAGTACCTGGACCAGGTGTCCGACAGCGACATCGTGGGCCTGAACATCCCCAACGGCATTCCGCTGGTCTATGAACTGGATGCCCAGCTCAAGCCGATCCGCAGCATGTACCTGGGCGATCCGCAGGCAGCCGCCGCCGCGGCGGCCGCAGTGGCCAGCCAGGGCAAGGCCTGACGAAAGGTCAAGCTGCTGTAAACCTCAGGACTTTTCCACAATAACCCTGGGTGGCCGGGAACCCTGCCCCCACTGTTGCGTCTTACTGCTTTCCCAGGTGTAGTATTGAAAGTCGAGAGGACTTTTCACTGATATGAGCCACAAACTCAAGATTGCCGGCTGGATTTCCGTGGGCGCATTGGCTGGCGCGCTGACGACCGTTTCCCTGCAGACGGTCGCGCGCGGCACGATGGCGCCACTTCCGCTCGAAGAGCTGCAGCAGCTGGCGGCCGTGTTCGGCATGGTCAAGACCGACTACGTCGAGCCCGTCGACGAGAAGAAGCTGATCACCGACGCCATCTCCGGCATGGTGGCAAGCCTCGACCCGCACTCGCAGTACTTCGACAAGAAGTCGTTCAAGGAATTCCGCGAAGGGACGTCGGGCCGGTTCGTCGGCGTCGGCATCGAGATCTCGCAGGAAGACGGCCTGGTCAAGGTGGTCTCGCCGATCGAAGGCTCGCCCGCATTCCGCGCGGGCCTCAAGCCAAACGACCTGATCACCAAGATCGACGACACCGTGGTCAAGGGCCTGAGCCTGAACGACGCCGTCAAGCGCATGCGCGGCGAACCGAATACCAAGGTGACGCTGACCATCTTCCGCAAGGACGAGAACCGCAGCTTCCCGGTCACCATCACCCGCGAAGAAATCAAGACCCAGTCGGTCAAGGGCAAGGTCGTGGAGCCGGGCTACGGCTGGATCCGCCTGTCGCAGTTCCAGGAACGCACGGTCGACGACTTCGTGCGCAAGATGGAAGAGATCTACAAGGCCGAGCCCAACCTCAAGGGCCTGGTGCTGGACCTGCGCAACGACCCGGGCGGCCTGCTGGACTCGGCGGTGGCGATTTCCGCCGCCTTCCTGCCGGAGAACGTCACGGTGGTCTCCACCAACGGCCAACTGGCCGAGAGCAAGTTCACCTACAAGGCAGCGCCGGAGTTCTACCAGCGCCGCGCCGGTTCGGACCCGCTGCGCCGGCTGCCGGGCGGCATGAAGACCGTGCCGCTGGTCGTGCTGGTCAACGAAGGCTCTGCCTCCGCCAGCGAGATCGTGGCCGGCGCGCTGCAGGACCACCACCGCGGCACCGTCCTGGGCAGCCAGACCTTCGGCAAAGGCTCGGTGCAGACCGTGCGCCCGCTGGGTCCGGACACCGGACTGAAGCTGACCACGGCCCGCTACTACACGCCCAGCGGCAAGTCGATCCAGGCCAAGGGCATCGTCCCCGACGTGATGGTCGACGACACCGAAGACGGCAGCCCGTTCGCCATCCTGCGCACCCGCGAGGCCGATCTGGACAAGCACCTGGGCAGCGGCCAGGGTGCCGAGACCAAGGATCCGGCCCGCGAAAAGTTGCGTGAAGAGGCGCTCAAGAGGGCCGAAGAGGAAGCACGCAAGGCCCCGGTGGATCGCAAGGTCCCCGAGTTCGGCACCGACAAGGACTTCCAGCTGGTGCAGGCCATCAACCAGCTCAAGGGCCGGCCGGTCCTGATCAGCAAGACCATGGTCGAGCGCAAGGAAGAGAAGAAGGAGAATTGACGGGCCGCAGGCCTGTCATGCCCGCGGGGCGGGGACCCAGACCAAGCCGGCAGCCGCCGGCTTTTCTTTTTCTTCCTCCACAATCCACCGCATGACGGACGACCAGCTGCTGCGCTACTCGCGCCACATCCTGCTCGATGAAGTGGGAATCGAAGGCCAGCAGCGGCTGCTGGCGGCGCACGCCCTGGTGATCGGCGCCGGCGGGCTGGGCTCGCCGGTGGCGCTCTACCTGGGCACCGCCGGCGTCGGCCGGATCACGCTGGTGGACCACGACACGGTGGACCTGACCAACCTGCAGCGGCAGATCGCCCACAGCCTGGCGCGCGTCGGGATGCTCAAGGCGGAGTCGGCCCGGCAGGCGATCGCTGCCATCAACCCCGACACCGACGTCATCACCGTCAACGCTCGCGCCGACGCGGCGTTGCTGGACAAGCTGGTGGCGCAAGCCGACGTAGTGCTCGATTGCTGCGACAACTTCGCGACCCGCCATGCGATCAACGCCGCCTGCGTGAAGCACGGCAAGCCGCTGGTCTCTGGCGCGGCGATCCGCTTCGACGGCCAGATCGCGGTGTTCGAGCCGGCCGACCCGGCCTCTCCCTGCTATGCCTGCGTGTTTCCGCCCGACCTGGAGTTCGAGGAGACACGTTGCGCCACGATGGGCGTGTTCGCGCCGATGGTGGGAATCATCGGCGCAATGCAGGCGGCCGAGGCGCTCAAGCTGCTCAGTGGCGCCGGCCCGTCGATGGCCGGCCGCATGCAGATGCTCGATGGCCGGACGATGGAGTGGAACGAGATGAAGGTGCCGCGCAATCCGCAGTGCCCGGTCTGTTCCGCGGCCCGGGCCGCCAGCCGTTAGCGTTTGCCGGCAGCAGCGGCGGCGGCGTCGCGCTGTTGCGGCAGCCGTTCGAGTTGTTCCAGCCGCTGGCGCGCCATGTCCTGCGGCGAGGGCCGGCCCTTGGGTGCGCCCATGACATCGGGGCCGCTGGCGCCGCTGGCCGGCTTGTCGGATGCCGGCGTTCCAGCAGCAGCTGCGCGCGCCGCGGCCGCCGGCGCCGCGGCCTCCTTCAAAACGGCACGGCAGTCGGCATCCTTGCCCGGGCCGGTCTCGATCGTCGCCGCCAGCCCCAGCAGCGGATTGATCGCGCTGAGCGCCAGCACGAAGCCGGCCTTGGTGGTCAGCGCCGCCTTGTCGACGCCGGCCTTCGGCCTGGCGAACGACCCGGTCACCTTCAGCGGCGACCGGAACCCCAGAATGCTCTTGTCCTTGGGATAGGGATGCAGCGTCAGGTCCAGCGATTCGTTCGCCAGGCTGATGACGCCATCGCCGTAGACCACGGTGTCCGAGGTGTCGAGGACCAGCGCGCGGCTGGTCATCAAGCCCTTGCTGACGTCGAAGGTGGCGGCGGCACAGCGCAACTCCGCGTTCTTGTCGCCGGACAGCAGCAGCTTGATCACGTCTCCACCGTCCAGGGCGGCGATCGCCAGCAGCAGCTGGCTGATCTGCCCACGCCCCATCAGCATTGCCACGTTGCCGGACGAGGTTCCAAGCATCTGGGCCGCCGAATTGCCGCGGCCCTGCAATTGGATTAGCCCATGGATCTTGCCGAAGCTGGCCTGGTTCAGCTTTGCCGTCGGAAGCAGCTTGTGCAGTTCCAGCGCGCGAGCGTCGAGCTTGACCTCGGCCACCGCCGGGTCGCTGTTGCCGTTGATGCGGATCCGGCCGCTCAGTCGTCCGCCGGCCACGCCGAGGTCGGTCGGATCGAGCAGCAGCACGCCATCCTTGAGCTGGACATGCACGCTCATGCGATCGAGCGGCAACTGGCGCACGTTGGTGATCCTCGTCGCGCTGTATTGCACGTCCGCGTTCATCGCCTTCAATCGCGCCAGGTCCAGGACGGCCGTGGGCAACACGCGGCCGGGCGCCATGCTGGTGCGCGCCCGCTTGGCTGCCGGCGTTCCGGTCGCCAGCGGAGCGATGTTCGGCATGGCGGCGGCGCTGCGTGGCTGTTCCGGCAAGCCCACCAGCGGCGCCAGGTCGTCGAAATCGAGCGCCTTCGACGTCAGCTTGCCGGTGAGCACTGGCACGGCGGTCGAGTGATCGAAGCTCAGCTGACCGGCCATGTCGGAGTTGCCCAGCTTGCCGTCGATCTTGCTGACAGCCCAGACCTCGCCGTGCTTTTCCACGTGGCCGTGGACCTCGTAGCGAGGGGTCTCGGGCAGCACCACGCCGAGCAGCTTGTACAGCTCGGACAGGTTGGCACCGCGGATGGTCACAGTGGCATTGGCGCCGTCCAGCGTCGCCAGGTTGTCGACCGTGCCGGCCGCCTTGAGCGTCGTGTGGGCGGCGGCCGCATCGATCTCCAGCGGGAAGCTGCCCTGGTCCGCGCCACCGAGGTTCAGCACGTCGCCGGCCCGGCCGTTGGCGGTGAACGGCTGCTTGCGCCACAGGCCCCTGGCCCGGTAGGCCAGCGGCAACTTGACGTCACCGCGATCGTCGAGCGCGAACTCGGTCTGGATATCGGCGCCATGGGCGCTGGCCAGGAAGTGCAGCGACCCCTTGTCCACCACCAGCGCGCCGATGTCGGGGAAGTTGCTCTTGTCGGACGTGTCCCGGCCCAGCGCCCAGCTGCGCCGGCCATCGGGCTCGACCTGCAGGCCCAGTTGCGGCTGGCTCAGCTTGACCAGCGGCAGCTCGATGCGGCCCCGCAGCAACGCCAGCAGGTGGATGTCGACTTCGGCGGCCTGCGCCTTCACCAGGTACGGATCCTTGGCCCAGTCGGGATTGGCGAACTCGACGCCGTCGGCCAGGATGCGGGTGGTGCGACCGAGCTTCACATCGAGCTTGCGGGTGATCTCGAAATGGCGACCGGTGCGCTCGCTGACGTAGCGATTGAGCGGACCGCGCAACACGTCCCAGGGAAAGAACGCGAGCAGCAACGCCAGCGCCGCCAGCAGCACGGCGAGGCCGGCCAGCACCTTCACCCAGAGTGGTTGCCCATGGCCGGGAGCAGTTGTCGCGGTTGTTCCATCCATGAAGTCGATCAGCGCAGGCTCGGTCCGGCCTTGTTCGAGGCAAGTTCGATCCATGCCAGCGGACCGCGCGCGCCGTGCTGCGCACCCTGGCGCATCGACGGCGCGGCGCTGGTGGCCAGGGCGACGTCGGCCTGCGCCGGCTCGCCCAGGGCCACCACCGCTGCGGCCATCAGAGTGCCGAAGAAAATCATCGCGGACTGGATCAACAACTTCATTGCAAAGGGTCCCCTGACGGTATGGGCGGTCGCCGTTGGCGAGCGCCTCGTTGCCAACAGTTTGAGAGGTGCGCAACTGTTTGGCTGCCAGAAGCGGGCCTGAGGTTCTGTCGGCAACTGCCTACAGGCGAGCCGTAGGAATCATCCTACGCCCGGGGCCGCGGGGCGCTGGCAGAATCGCCCGCTGGGGAGAACATCAGGACACAACGGCTCCATCCGCCCGGATGGGCCGAAGACGCGCGAGCCTCGAGCGCGTCAAGAATTGAACATTGTGGAACTGCGCACCTACATCGTCGAAGACAACGCCACCATCCGCGAGAACCTGATCGGGACACTGGAAGAACTGGCCTGCATCATGGCACTGGGATGGGCCGAAACCGAAAACGAGGCCCGGGGCTGGCTGGCGGATCACCGGGGCGATTGGGACCTGGCCATCGTCGACCTGTTCCTCAAGCAAGGCAGTGGCCTGGGCGTGCTCGAAGCCTGCCAGGGCCGGCTCGGCGCTCAGCGGGTCGTGGTGCTGAGCAACTATGCGACCGAGGACATGCGCAAACGCTGCGCCCAGCTGGGGGCGGACGCCGTGTTCGACAAATCCAACGAGATCGATGCGTTGGTGGAGTACTGCATGGCGCAGTGCACGCCGTCCGCGCCCGCGCAATGACGCGTGGGGGGATGGTCAGTCGATCAGCTTGTTCTTCAGCGCGTAGTAGGTCAGGTCGCTGTTGGAGGACAGGCTCATCTTTTCCATCAGCCGGGTGCGGTAGGTGCTGACCGTCTTGACGCTCAGGGACAGCGCCTTGGCGATGTCGCCGGCCGTCTCGCCCTTGGCCAGCTTCAGGAACACCTGGAACTCGCGCTCGGAAAGCTGTTCGTGAGGCGCCCCGCCCTCCTTGCGATTGAGCTGCTGGGCCAGCAATTCGGCCACGGCCGGAGAGATGTAGCGACGGCCCAGCGAGATGGTGCGGATCGCGTTGACAATCTCCATCGGCTCGCATTCCTTGTTCAGGTAGCCGCTGGCGCCCTGGCGGATCAGGTTCATGGCGTAATGCTCCTCGGGGTAACCCGAGAGGATCAGGATGCCGACGTCGGGCGCCTTGGCGCGGATCATGCCGAGGGCGTCGATGCCGCTCTGGCCCGGCATCGACAGGTCCATCACCAGCACATCGAGCTCCGTGGTCCGGACCAGGTCGATGGCCTCGCGGCCGCTGGACGCTTCTCCGACCACGCGCAGGTCGACCTGTTCGGAGAAAAACTGTTTCAACCCCGACCGCACGATGGCATGGTCATCCACAATTCCGACTCTGATCATGTCTGGTTCTCTTTCGCGACGACAAGCACAGGCCCGTTTGTACAACAACAGCGGAAGGGGCCGTCTCCCTCATTCGCTGATTATTGGCGATTTTATTCGTAACGAAGGCAGTCTGGAGTGATATTCATGCGATCGTTTTCAATGCCGAAGATGGCCATCAGCCTGCTTCTGGCAATTCTCGCGGCCTGCATCCTGATCGGGATCAACGAAACCGGCTACAGCGGGTCGACCGCCGCACTCAACAACATCGCCGAGGCCTCCCGCACGCGCAGCTCGCTGAACCGGCTGCTGATCCATGCACTCGACGCCGAGACCGGCTCGCGCGGCTACCTGCTAACCGGCGATGCGCGCTACCTGGAGCCGTACAACGCCGCGGTGACGGAGATCACCCAGAACCTGGACAACCTGCGGCTGCTGTACACCGCCAACGCCGACGAATTCGCCACCCTGTCCCAGCTCGGACGCAACGTGCAGCGCAAGCTGGCGGAAATGGACCTGTCGGTGCGGATGCGCAAGCAGGGCAACGAGGAGGCCTGGAAGTTCGTGCTGATGACCGACGTGGGCAAGGAGCACATGGACGCGATCCGCGAGCAGGCCACCAAACTGATCGACGCCAGCGCCGCCCGCATGGAGGTCAGCCAGGTGCAGGTGCGCCGCTCGCTGCTGCTCTCGCGCATCGGCATCGGCGCCGTCACGCTGGCCGGCCTGCTGGCGTTCTATTTGTACCTGCGCCAAGGCACGGCGCTGAAACTGGCCGGCGAGCAACAGCAGCAGATCCTGCAACAGGAACGCGACTTGCTGGAGCGCCAGGTCAAGGAACGGACGGCCACCCTGGCCGAACTGGCAACCCACCTGCAGCAGGTGCGGGAAGAAGAGCGCGGCCATCTGGCGCGCGAACTGCACGACGAGCTCGGCGCCCTGCTGACCGCCGCCAAGCTGGACGTGGCGCGGCTCAAGTCCAAGCTCGGCACCCAGGCGCCGGAATTCGCCCAGCGACTGCAGCACCTGACCGAGACGCTCAACAGCGGGATCGCGCTCAAGCGCCGGATCATCGAGGACCTGCGGCCCTCTTCCCTGTCCAACCTCGGCCTGACGGCCTCGCTGGAGATCCTGGCGCGCGAGTTCGCCGAGCGCTCGGGCATCGACGTGGCCACCAGGCTGGACGCTGTGGAGCTGGACGAATCCAGCCAGTTGACCGTCTACCGGCTGGTCCAGGAATCGCTCACCAATGTCGGCAAGTACGCGCAGGCCGAGCAGGTCGACATCAGCGTTCGCAACCAGTCCGGCCAGATCGAGGTCATCATCAAGGACAACGGCAAGGGCTTCGAGATGGCCGAAGTACGCACCGCCACCCATGGGCTGGCCGGCATGAAGCACCGGGTCGAGGCCGCCGGCGGCCGGCTCAGCATCGAGTCCGTTCCGGGCGAAGGCACGCGGATCGGCGCCATCCTGCCGCAGAGTACCCAGGCTGCCTGAAACACCCGTCCGCCTGTCAGCCGTCTCCTACAGACATCCATCGCGGCCACCGACACGCAGTCACGCCTGCCGCTGATCAGCCAGGACTGAACTTCCGGTCTAACCTAGTGCTCAAGCGTTCGAGCCGGGACGCTTGTGTCCCGGAGCCCGCCCCAAGGAGGAAGAAGATGCTGCACTACGCCGTCGTATTTCTGGTCATTGCCCTGATCGCCGCCCTGTTCGGCTTCGGCGGCATCGCGGCCGGAGCCGTGGAAATCGCTAAGATCCTGTTCTTCGTGTTCGTCGTCCTGGCGGTCGTGACATTCATCGTCAGCCTGGTGCGCAAGGGCAAGGGCTGAGCCGATCCGACCCCACGCCGCCGGCATGGCCCGGCGCGTTTCCCCGTTTCCCATCAACCACAAGAGGACTCCCCATGAACACTCCGAGCACCAGATCCCTGCGCACGAGCGCCCCCGCTTCCTACGCCGACGAGGCCCTGAACACGGCGGAAAGCGCACTTGAAAGCACCCGCCAGCTGGCCAGCCAGGTGCTCGGGCGCGCAGGCGACAAGGTTCGTGACCTGCGCACCGGCGCCAGCACTCTGGCCGGCAAGGGCGTCGACGCCGCAACCGAAGCAGCGGCACTGGCCCAGAAGCAGTTCTCCCGCTACGCCGACGTGACCGGCCGCTACGTGTCGCAGCAGCCGGTCAAGTCCGTGCTGATCGCCGTCGCCGCCGGCGCCGCCATCGCGGCCCTCGTGGTGGCTGCCCGCCGCCGCAACCGCTACTGATCGCCGCGGCGGACTCACCCATGGCCATGGTTCATCCCATCTTCAAGGTTCTGATCAGCCGACCGGAACTGGTGGTCGACCATCTGAGCGGCTATGCCGCGCTGGCGACGCAGGAAGCGTCCACGCTGGGCACGCAGGTGCTGCGGCGGGCGATTGCCTGGGGTGTGGCCGCCGTGGCCTTCATCGTGTTTCTGGTGCTGGCGGGAGTGGCCGTGATGCTCGGCTTCATGCAAGGCGAGTTTCACTGGGTGCTGGTGCTGGCGCCTGGCGCTGCGCTGGCCCTGGCGATCGTCGCCATGGCCATGGCGCGCAGGCGCCTGCCGAGCCAGGTGTTCGTGGAACTGCGTGGACAACTGGAAGCCGACGCCCAGGCCCTGCGGATGGCCGGAGCGCGCTCATGACGCCTGCGGAAAAGCTCGATCGCAGCCGGCTTGCCATCATCGAATACCTGGAGCGCCGCGAACACCGCGGCGAGCCGCGCGCCAACGACGACGCCCCTGATGGCGACGACGGCGGCCACGAGGGTGGCCATCTGTTTTCGAGTGACGGCTGGCTGGGCGGCGTGGCGTCCGCGGCGCGCGTCTGGTGGCGCCACCATCCGGCCCAGCTCGCCGTGGAAATGGCGACGCCGGCCCTGCGTTCCTATATGCGCAAGCGCCCGTTCCAGGTGCTGGCGCTGTCCGCCGGCGTCGGCGCGCTGCTGGTGGTCACCCGGCCCTGGCGGCTGGTTTCGCTGACGACGCTGGTGGTGGCGATCGTGAAGTCCTCGCAACTGTCCGGCGTGGTGATGTCCGTGTTGTCGGACACGCGAGGCTGGCAGTCGCAGCAACAGGGACGCAAGCCGCCACTTTGATTGACCGCAAGCCTGCCGGTGTAGTGCCACGGCAGGCAAGCTTTCTGAAACCGACAGGCACCGACGAACCGATTCACTTGAAGGAGAAATGTTATGAACGCTAAATACATCCGTGCTCTCGCCCTGGCAGCCCTCGCCGGCACCACCATCCTCACGACCGGTTGCGCCGTCATGCGCGGCCAGGAAACCCCTGGCGCCTATGTCGACGACGCCGCCATCACCACCTCGGTGAAGGCCAAGTTCGTCGAGGACAAGACCGTCGACGCCGCTTCCATCAAGGTGGAAACGCTCAACGGCACGGTGTCGCTGTCGGGCTTCGCCAAGTCCAACGCCGAGAAGTCGCAGGCCGAGTACATCACTCGCAACACCAAGGGCGTGCGCGAAGTGCGCAACAGCCTGACCGTGCGCCCGTAATCCTGGCGCCTTTGTGCAGGCAGGTCGGGCGCGCAACCGCCCCGCCTGCCTGTTTTCATTTGAGCGTCCAACTGGAGCGCGGACCATGAAGTTATTCCATTGCGACCACTGCGGCAACGCGCTGTTCTTCGAGAACGTGAAGTGCCTGCACTGCGGCAGCGAGCTCGCCTTCCTGCCCACCCGGATGGCGCTGGCCGCTATCGAGGAAGTGCCCGAGGCGTCCGGACTGTGGCGCCGCAAGAAACAGGGCACTGCCCCCTCCTCCCACCATTTCCGCCTATGCCAGAACTACTGGCAGAACCAGGCCTGCAACTTCGCCATCCCCGAGGCTGACCCCAATCCCCTGTGCGTGTGCTGCCGGCTCACGCAGATCCTGCCGGACCTGTCGATCCCGGGCAATCGCGAGCGCTGGCGCCAGATCGAGGCGGCCAAGCGGCGCCTGTTCTACACGCTGGCGCGGCTCGGCCTGGTTTCGCACAATCCGCCCGACGGCCAGCGCGACGGCCCGGTGTTCCATTTCCTGGCCGACCTTCCCGGCCAGCAGGTCATGACCGGCCATGCCAACGGCCTGATCACACTGAACGTGGCGGAGGCCGACGACGACGAGCGCGTCAAGCGGCGCCTGCAGATGCGCGAACCCTACCGCACGCTGCTGGGCCACTTCCGCCACGAGTCCGGCCACTTCTACTGGGACAGCCTAATCCGCGACGCCGGCCGGCAAGACGACTTCCGCGCGGTGTTCGGCGACGAGCAGCAGCACTACGGCGCCGCGCTGCAGACGTACTACGCCCACGGCGCGCCCGCGAACTGGGAAGACAGCTTCGTCAGCGCCTACGCCGCCGCCCACCCGTGGGAGGACTGGGCCGAGACCTGGGCCCACTATCTGCACATGGTCGACTTGCTGGAAACGGCGTCGTCGTACAACACGCGGCTGGCTGTTCCCGGTGACGAGAACGACACCGACGACGCGGTCCTCAACCCGTTCGATTCTGGCCAGGCCGCTTTCGAGCAGCTGGTGGAACAGTGGGTGCCGCTGACGCTGCTGCTGAACAGCCTCAACCGCAGCCTGGGCCAGAACGACGCCTATCCCTTCGCGTTGAGCCAGACGTCGCTGAACAAGCTGCGCTTCGTCCACGACCTGATCCAGTCGCACCAGGGCGTTCCGGCGCAGGCGCGCGACCCCGCTCCGCTGGTGGCTGACGGCAGAGCGGCGCCCGCGGCAGCCCCGTCCGCCGCGCAGCCGGCCTGACGCGGCGTCAGCCGGCCTCGTCGGCTTCCATGTCGCGCAGGATGCGGTCCAGGCGGGTCGACAACTGCTCGGTGGTGAGTTGCTCGCGAAAGCGCTCCACCATCAGCGGCAGGCTCATCGGGCTGGGATGCTTCAGTTCCACCAGCCACAGTGCCTTGCCCAGCATCCGCTCGAGCGTGGCCCGCAAGCGCGAGAGTTCCAGTTCCTGGCTCAGCACCTCGCGCTCGGCCTGCCCCAGCAGCAGGTTGCCCTTGTCGTACTTGCGGAACACCTCGAAGAACAGCCCGCTGGAAGCCTGCAACTGTTTGGCGCTCTTGGGCTGGCCGGGATAGCCGCTGAAGACCAGGCCGGCGACGCGCGCGATCTCGCGGAAGCGCCGCTGCGCCAGCTCGGTGGAATTGAGCGAGGCCAGCACGTCATGCAGCAGGTCGGCGGTGCCGAACACGCTCTGGTCCCGCACCGGGCCGAGGTCGAACTCCTGCGCGCCGACCAGCTCGAAGCCATAGTCGTTGACGGACATGCTGAAGGTGTTGGGCCGGTCGCGCGCCAGCCGCCAGGCCAGCAGACTGGCCAAGCCCAGGTGCACGTGGCGGCCGGCGAACGGATAGACGTAGATGTGCAAGCCCTCCTTCGAGCGGAAGGTTTCCACCAGCAGCGCATCGGGCGTGGGGATTCGCGACAGTCGTGCCTGCGTCTGCAGCATCGGCCGCGCCGCCTCCAGCTCCGGTTCGACGAAATTGCCCTGCGCGCCCAGCTGCATCATCTCCAGCACGGCGTCGCCCATCTCGGTCGACAGCGCCATCTTGCTGCCCTGCCAGGTCGGCACCGTTCCCTTGTTGCGCGTGGCCTTCCTCACGTAGGCCGCCATGTCCTGGACCCGGATGAACTCCAGCAGGCGGCCGGCGAAGAAGAAGCAGTCGCCCTTGCGCAGGCGGGCGATGAAGCCTTCCTCGATCGTGCCCAGGCTGGCGCCGCTCAGGTACTTCACGTGCATCGCCGCATCGCTGACGATGGTGCCGATACCCAGCTTGTGACGGCGGCCGATCGCCGCATCCTTGACGCGGTAGACGCCGTCCTCGCCCAGCGCAATGCGGTGGTAGTCGGGATATGCCGTCAGGCTTTCGCCGCCACGCTCGCAGAACAGCACCGCCCAGTCGAACTCCGCCCGCGTGAGCTCGCGATAGGCCCAGGCGCTGCGCACCTCGTCGAACAGGTCGTCGGCCCGAAAGCCGCCGCCCAACGCCACCGTCACGATGTGCTGCACCAGCACATCGAGCGGCTTGTCGGGCGACTCGCGCCGTTCCACCCGGCCGGCGTAGGCGGCGCGCCGCGCGGCAGCGGCCTCGATGATCTCCATGGTGTGGGTCGGCACCAGCGTGAGGCGGCTGGCGCGCCCGGGCGCATGGCCGCTGCGGCCGGCACGCTGCAGGATGCGGGCCACGCCCTTGGGCGAGCCGATCTGCAGCACCCGCTCCACCGGCAGGAAGTCGACGCCCAGGTCCAGCGACGAGGTGGCGACCACGGCGCGCAACCGGCCCTCCTTCAATCCGAGCTCGACCCACTCGCGGCTGGCCTTGTCGATCGAGCCGTGGTGCAGCGCGATCTCGCCGGCCCACTCGGGTTTGGCTGCCAGCAGCAGCTGGTACCAGATCTCGGCCTGGGACCGCACATTGGTGAAGATCAGCGTGGTGCCCGATTTCGCAATCTCGTCGACCACCGGCTGCTGCATCCGCGCCCCGAGATGCCCGGCCCAGGAATACTTGCCCGGGTCCGGCGGGATCAGCGTGTCGATCACGAGCTTCTTGTCGATGCGGCCGCGAACCAGCTTCGGCTCGGGCTCGACGTCGGCGCCGCACAGCACCGCCATCGCCTGCTCCAGGTTGCCGAGCGTCGCGCTCAGGCCCCAGGTGACGAGCGCGGGATTGAAGCGGCGCAGCCGGGCCAGCGCGAGCTGCGCCTGCACGCCGCGCTTGCTGCCGATCAGTTCGTGCCACTCGTCCACCACGACGTACCCGACGCCCTGCAATTGCGCACGCGGGTCGTCGCGGGTCAGCATCAGCGTGAGTGATTCGGGCGTGGTCACCAGCACCGTCGGCAAGCGCCGGTCCTGGCGCGCGCGCTCGGCGCTGCCGGTGTCGCCGGTGCGCTGGCCGACGGTCCAGGACGGCGCCAGCGCGGCCAGCGGCTCGGTCAGCGCCCGCGTCGTGTCGGCGGCCAGCGCGCGCATCGGCGTCAGCCAGATCAAGCGTAAGGGTTCAGCGCTTCCCCCCTGCGGATGGCGCCGCAGCAGTTCGGCCAGCATGCCCAGCCACACCGCGTAGGTCTTGCCCGAGCCGGTGGTGGCGTGCAGCATGCCGCTGCGCCCTTGCGCCATTGCCTGCCAGACCTCGCGCTGGAACGGAAACGAGCTCCAGCCGCGCGCGGCCAGCCACTGCTCCACCGGTTCGAACGACTTGCGCCCGCGCGTCGCCATCCGTTCAACCCCGCGGCTGCCTCGGCCCGGCGCCACGGCGGCGGTCGGCCTTGGGCAGTGCGGGCCCGGCCGCGGCCATCATGCTGTCGGCCCGCTGCTGAAGCACGTCGAGCGCGGCATCCAGTCGGCCGACCTCGGCCGCCGGCAGGCTGGCCAGCAGTTCCCGGTTGATCTCCAGCACCAGCGGGAACAGCGTGTCGTACAGCGTGCGGCCAGCTTCGGTCAGCGCCAGCGTGGCCTGCCTGCGGTCGCCGGGCCGCGGTTGCCGCCGCAGCAGATGCTTGGCCACCAGCGAGGTGATGGCCTTGGAGGTGCGGGCGCGATCGAGCTGCGCGCGCTCGGCCAGTTGCGACGACAGCAGGCCCTCCTCCTGGGCCAGCAGCGCCAGGATCCGCCATTCGCGCCGGGTGATGCCGAAGCGGCCTTCGCACAGCCGGATCACCATGCCGCCGGCCGCGGCCAGCAGCCGCGACAGCCGGTACAGCAGCACGTCGTCGAGGGAGGACGGATCGGCGAGGCGGACGGGAGCCGGCACAGGGTTTACGAGGACATCGATTGATTAGATCAATCAATTGTGGCGGGATTAGAGTGGCCCGTGCGAACTGCCGGAGACTTTCCCATGCCACCTTCTCTCGATCCCCGCCGGCGCCATGCGCTCGCCGCGCTCGGCGCCCTGGCGCTGGGTTCCGTGCCGCTGCGCGGGGCCGCCCAGGCCTTCGGCGGCAAGCCCATCCGGGTGCTGATCGGCGTGCCCGCGGGCGGCACGCAGGACGTCTTGACGCGCGCCATCGCCGATGCGGTGCGCACGTCGCTCGGCCCGGTCATCATCGACAACCGCAGCGGCGCGGCCGGCCGGATCGCAGTGGACGCGGTGAAGAACGCCGAGCCCGACGGACACACGCTGCTGCTCGGAACGGCCAGCATGATGACCATGTTTCCCCATGCGTACAAGAGCCTGAACTACGACCCGGTCAAGGACTTCGTCCCGATCATCAACGCGGCCAGCTTCGAGCTGGCGATGATCGTCCACAAGGATGTTCCAGCGGGCAACCTGGCCGAGTTCGTTGCCTGGGCGAAGTCACAGGGCAACAAGGTCAGCTTCGCTTCCTACGGCGCCGGCACGCCCTCGCACTTCCTCGGCGAAATGCTCAACCGCGCCGCCGGCCTGCAGATGCTGCACATCCCCTACAAGGGCTCGACGCCGGCGCGGCAGGACGTGATGGGCGGCACCGTCCCGGTCTACTTCGACACCGTGGGTGGCGCCATCACCATGCTGCCGACCGGCCGCGTCAAGGTGCTGGCCACCAGCGGCGAGAAGCGTTCGCCGCCCATGCCGGCCATCCCCACCTTCGTCGAGCAAGGCTACAAGGACGTGATCGCGTCCGCCTGGTTCTCGTACTACGCACCGGCCCGCACCCCGAAACCCGTGGTCGACCAGCTGCGCGCTGAATTCACCAGGGCCGTGAACTCGCGCGAGGTGCGCCAGCAGCTGCTGGTCAACGGCATGTACCCGGTGGGCGACGGTCCGCAGGCGCTGCTCAGGACCATGCGCGACGACAGCGCGCGCTGGGGCCGCATCATGCGGGCGGTGAACTTCCAGGCCAACGACTGAACCAGATGCACACCCTCTTCCTGCGATCCCTCTTGCGCCGTACCGCGGCGATCGCCGTGCTGGCCGCCGCTTTCGCCAGCCACGCCCAGCCGCTGGACGGCCCGCTGCGCATCGTCGTCGGCTACGCGCCGGGCGGCGCCACCGACCGCGTCGCCCGCATCGTCGGCGACAAGCTGCAGGCCAAACTCGGCGTGAACGTGATCGTCGAGAACAAGACCGGCGCCGGCGGCCGGCTGGCGGCGCAACAGGTCAAGGCCACGCCGGCCGGCCAGAACGTGCTGATGGTCGCCAACCCGGCGGTGATGGTGATCGCGCCGCTGGTGTTCAAGGACAACATGTACGACCCGGAGCGCGACTTCGTTCCGGTCTCCCATGTCAACGACTACGAGTTCGCGCTGTCGGTCGCCACCGCCGTGCCGGTGCGCGAACTCTCGCACCTGCTGGCCTGGATGCGCGCCAATCCGGAGAAGGCCAACTTCGGCGTGCCGGCCACCGGCAGCCTGCCGCACTTCTTCGCCCTGATGATGGGAGACAAGGCCAGGGTCCGGGCCGAGGTGGTGGGGTATCGCGGGTCGGGTCCGCTGACCTCGGACCTGATCGGCGGCCAGGTGCCGATCGCCTTCGACACCTTCGACGTGGTGCTGCCGCAGCACGAGGCCGGCAAGCTGCGCATCCTGGCGATGTCGGGCGCCAGGCGCTCGCCGTTCGCGCCCGACGTCCCCACCTTCAAGGAGGCGGGCCTGGACCTGGTCGCCACCGGCTGGAACGCCTTCTTCGCGCCGGCCAGCATGCCGCCGGCCAAGGTGGCGCGGCTGTCGCAGGCGATCCATGAAGTGATGCAGGACCCTGACACGGTGCGCAAGTTCAACGACGCCCGCATGACGCCGGTGGCCAGCACCCAGGCCCAGACCGCGGCCATGCTCAAGTCTTTCCGCGCCCAGTGGGCACCGATCGTGCAGAAATCCGGATACCACCCATGAACGCCGCAAGACCCAACCTGATCTTCATCGTCGCCGACGACCTCGGCTACGCCGACCTTGGCTGTTACGGCGGCCGCGCGCCGGTCTCGCCGATGCTCGACCGGCTGGCCGCCAACGGCATCAGGTTCACCCAGGGCTATTCCAACTCGCCGGTCTGCTCGCCGACCCGCTTCGCCATGATCACCGGCCGCTACCAGTACCGGCTGCGCGGCGCCGCCGAAGAGCCGATCAACAGCAAGAGCCGCGGCAGTTCCACGCTGGGACTGCCGGTGGAGCATCCGACCCTGCCCTCGCTGCTCAAGGACAGCGGCTACCGCACGGCGCTGATCGGCAAGTGGCACCTGGGCTACCCGCCGCACTTCGGCCCGCTGCGCTCGGGCTACGAGCAATTCTTCGGCCCGATGTCGGGCGGCGTCGACTACTTCACCCACTGCGCGTCGACCGGCGCGCACGACCTGTGGGAAGGCGAGCAGGAACGGATCGAACCGGGCTACCTCACCGACCTGCTGTCGCACCGCTCGGTCGACTATGTGAACCGGATGGCGCAGCAGGAAGCACCGTTCTTCCTCAGCCTGCACTACACCGCGCCGCACTGGCCGTGGGAGACGCGCGACGACGAGGCGCTGGCGCAGGAGGTGAAGAACAACCTGTTCCACCTGCACGGCGGCAACATCCACAGCTACCGCCGCATGATCCACCACATGGACGAAGGCATCGGCCAGATCGTCGACGCATTGAAGCGCAACGGCCAGGCCGACAACACGCTGGTGGTCTTCACCAGCGACAACGGCGGCGAACGCTTCTCCGACAACTGGCCGCTGGTCGGCGGCAAGATGGACCTGACCGAGGGCGGCATCCGGGTGCCGTGGATCGCCCACTGGCCGGCGCGGATCGCGCCCGGCGGCGTCAGCCAGCAGCACTGCATGACCATGGACTGGTCCGCCACCTTGCTCGACGCAGCCGGCGTGGCGCCGGCGCCGGACTATCCGCTCGACGGCGTCTCCCTGCTGCCGGTGCTGGCCGACAGCGCGCACCAGTTCGCGCGACCCTTGTACTGGCGCATGAACCACCGCGGCCAGCGCGCGCTGCGCGACGGCGACTGGAAATACCTGCGGGTAGACGGTAACGACTACCTGTTCAACATCCCGGCCGACGAGCGCGAGCGCGCCAACCATGCCCCGCGCGAGCCGCAGCGGCTGGAGGCAATGCGCGTCGCCTGGGAGGCCTGGAACGCCACCATGCCGCCGATCCCCGAGGACGCCACCGTGAGCCTGGGCTTCGGCGCCAAGGACATGCCACAGCGCTGAGCGCCGGCGGCGGCTTGGCATACTCGGGCCATGCCCCAACTGCGCATGCCCGATCTCAAGCACTGGTTTCCATTTCTGCGCTGGCCGCGTCCCGACGCCGCCCTGTTGCGCAACGAAGGCGGCGCCGCCATCACGGTCGCCCTGGTGATGATCCCGCAGTCGGTGGCTTATGCCGGCCTGGCCGGCATGCCGCTGATCACCGGGCTGTACGCCACCTTCCTGCCGATGCTGTTCGCCGTGCTCTTCAGCGGCTCGACCCGGCTCTCGGTCGGGCCATCCGCCCTCACCAGCGTGCTGGTCGGCGCGTCGGTGCTGGGCATGGCCGAGCCGGCCAGCAGCGAGTGGGTGTCGCTGGTGGTGTGGCTGGCACTGATGTCCGGCGGCATCCAGCTGGCGCTTGGCGCCACCCGCTCGTCGTGGGTCCTCAACCTGGTCAGTTCGCCGGTGCTGGCCGGCTTCAGCCAGGCGGCGGCGCTGCTGATCATCGCCTCGCAGCTGCCGGCGCTGATCGGCCTGAAGGGCAGCCTGGGCAGCCTGCTGCACGGCCCGCAGTTCGACCTGGTGGCACTGGCCTTCGGCGTGGTCAGCCTCGCGCTGTTCGTGCTGGGCAAACGTTTCGCACCGCGCGTCCCCATGGTGCTGCTGGTGCTGGCGGTCGCCGCGGCAGCAAGCAGGTTCAGCGGCTATTCCGCGAACGGCGCCGTGATCGGCGCGCTGCCGGTCGGCCTGCCCTCGCTCTACCTGCCTCACCTGCCGGACTGGAACCACCTGACCGGCCTGGTGGCGCCGGCGATGGTGATCGCGCTGGTGAGTTCGCTGGAGATGGCGGCCAGCGCCAAGATCGAGAGCCTGCGCGACGGCAAGCGCTGGGACGCCAACCAGGACCTGATCGGCCAGGGCATGGGCAAGCTGGCGTCGGCACTGTCGGGGAGCTTCCCGACCAGCACCTCGTTCTCGCGCTCGGCCATCACGCTGTACGCGGGCGCGAAGACCGGCTGGGCCACCGTCATCGCGACCGGCTTCGTGCTGCTGGTGCTGCTGTTCCTCACACCCGTGCTGTCGCATGTGCCGCGGGCCGTTCTGTCAGCGGTGGTGATCGCCGCGGTGGCCAGCCTGTTCAAGCCGCAGACCTTCCTGCGGATCGGCCGCATCGACCGGTTCGAGGGCGCAATCTCGCTGGTGACGTTCGCCGTCACCGTGCTGTCGGCGCCGCGCATCTACTGGGGCGTGCTGACCGGCGTGGTGCTGGGGCTGGCGCACTTCCTGCACCACCGGCTGCACCCCCGCATCATCGAAGTGGGACTGCATCCGGACGGCAGCCTGCGCGACCGCCACCTGTGGCAGTTGCCGCCGATCGCTGCGCACACCTATGCGCTGCGGATGGACGCCGAACTGGACTTCGCCTCGGCCAGCGCGCTGGAGCGGGCGCTGGTCGAACACCTGGCGGCTCACCCGGACGTGCGCCATGTCTGCCTGTTCGCCCATCCGGTCAACCGCATCGACGCCACCGGCGTCGAAGTCTTCATGCAGATGCGCGGCATGCTGCGGGAGCGCGGGATCACGCTGCACATCAGCGGCATCAAGCTGCCGGTGGAGCGGGTGCTCCAACGCGCCGGCGCGCTCAACGAAGGGCCGCTGCTGCGCATGTACCGCACCGACGTCGACGCGCTGCTGGCCTTCGGCCGGCTGACGCCCTAGGCGCGCTTGATCAGTTGGGGACAGAGCTGAAGGTCTGTCCCGCAAGGTCTCAGAAGTGCATGCCGACGCCGATCGTGAAGGCATCGGGGTTGATCCGGGTGCTGATGGTCTGGCCGGTGGACAGCGTGGTGGTGGTGCGCAGCAGCGAGCGCGCGTAGTGGGCGTCCACGAACCAGCGGTCGTTGATCATCGCCGTCACGCCGAAACCGGGCGTCAGCGCGAAGCGCGATTCGACGCTCAGGCCGGTGCCGCCGGGCGGGTTGAGCGGATTGAGACCGTTGAGCGTGGCGCTGCCGCGCTCGCCGTAGAACTTGGCATAGGTCACCCCCAGCATGGCGTAGGGCCGCACCCGCGCCGTCGCTTCGAGGAAGTGGTAGCGGACGAACACGCTGATCGGCAAGGCCTTGACGGTGCCGATCTGGCCGACGCCGGCGATCGCGCCGGTGCCGGTGATGGAGTGCTTGAAGGCCGGGGCGATCGGCACCTCCACCGCCCAGTGGTCGGTCAGCATCCGTTCGATCGAAATGGTGGGCTGGGTGTCGCCGCCGATATCCACGGTGGTGCCGCCCGCCGAAGGCGCAGACAGGGTGCCGCTGGACACGTTGGGCGCGATGCGGACCAATCCGCCGGTGATCGACCAGGTGCCGGCGCTTTGGGCGTGGGCGCCAAGCGCGCCGCAGGTCAGGGCAACCGCGGCTGCGAGTCGGGTCATGGACATGTTGTTGTGCATGGGAAAGTCTCCTGGCGACGGTGAGGGGTCAGAGCCAGCCGGCCCGCGCCAGGGCGCGGGCGACGGAGGCGGCAAGCAGGCGATGGGCGAACGGCGTGGGATGGAAGCCGTCGGAGAAGGCCCAGGTGTTCCACCAGCCGGCGGCGGCGCCGGCCGGCGGCGCGGCGTCGAGCGCGGCCGAGGTGCAGGCCGGGAAGTTGTATGCCGGCAGGCCCTGGGAGTCGACGCCCACCACCGGGCAGGACGCCTTGGCGACGTTGGTCAGGCCATAGGCGGCGGGATTGGTAACCTCGTCGGTGAAGTCGGCGTTGAAGTCCACCAGCGCCACCCGCGCATCGGTGCCGACGCGGGTCTGCAGCTGGGTGTTGAAGGCGCCGATCCACTGGCGAATGGCGCCCTGCAGCGTGGCCGCCGCCGTGGCGCCGGCGGTGCCGCCGCCGTTGGCCTGGGCGACGCCGCCGAGCACCGCCTGGAAGCGCGGCGTCAACGTGATGTCGGGCGCGTTCAGAACCGCCACGTGGGTCGCGCCCTTGTCCAGCGTGCTGGCCTTGATCGCGTTGTAGTAAGTGTCTGCCACCTTCTGCATGTACAGGCCCGCCGCCAGCGCGCCGCCATTGGGCTGGCCGAGCGTGGCGGCCAGGGTCGGGCCGTCGATCTGCTGGGACAGGAAGGCCTGGTAGGCCGCCAGTCCCGCGCCGCCGCCGGCCGCGCCGAGATAGGCTCCGACCAGGTCGGCCGCGTCGTTGCCGCCGCCGTCGACCAGGATCAGGTCGGTCGCGCTCCAGCTGCCGCCAACCACGTTGGCGGCAGTCGCCAGCTGCAGCGGCACCGCTTGCGGCCCCGCCGCGCCGCCCTGGCTGGCCGGGTTCACCACGCGGCCGCCGCCGATGGCGAAGTTGGTGCAGCCCGGCGTGCTGTTTGGAACGAACGTGGTGCCGGTGAACTTGAAGAAGTTGCACTGGCCGTTGATGCCGAAGTCCTGCGCGACGATCTGCGGAAAGACCGGAAAGCCGGTCGCCGGGTTGGCGGCGTCCTGCACCGTGAACTTGAAGCCGAAGGTGCCGGCGTCCGCGAGGCTGTCGCCCGCCACGAACATGCGCGCAATGGCGACCTTGGGGCCGGTGGCGTCACCGCCACCGCCGCAACCGGCCAGCAGGGCGGCCGCGGTGCAGGCCGCTGCCAGCAGCGCCCGGTTGAATTTCATGGAATGCATGCTGTACCTCGGTGGAAAAAAGAACGGTCGTTCGATTTGGGTGGAGACAGGATAGCCCGTTGCCATCGCGCTGCGCTCAGGGTTTCTGCCGGGTTGCGCGCAGCCGAACCAGCGCGGGATTGACGGCGCCAGTCCACGCTCCCTAGAAGCGCCCATTGCCCAAGGAGCCGCCGTGCCAGAACCTCACAACGTCGTTTTTCATCGCCGCGGACCGCAGTGGAAAGCCGGCGTTCCGGCCTTCGGGCAGGACGGCATGCAACTGCACGTCACCCACTACCGCCAATGGATGGACCAGGGCAAGCTGCTGCTGGGCGGGCCCTTCCTGGACGAGGGCGGCGGCGGCATGATGGGTGGCGACCCCAGGCGTGGGCCGGGACGAACTGGAGGCCTTTGCGGCCGCTGACCCGGCGGTCGCCTCCGGCCTGCTACTGTTCGAAGTGCGGCCGTGGCTGGTGGGCATGCGCTCGGGGCCGCCATGAGCGAGCCTGTCCGCGACCCGCACATCGCCTTGGGTGGCGCACACCATGGCCAACCGCTCGACCTGAACGGCGGCCCGACGGCTGGTCGCCCTCGATCCGTTAGAATCGCCGCTTCCCTGAGATGCCCAGGTGGCGGAATTGGTAGACGCACTAGTTTCAGGTACTAGCGGGTAACTCCGTGGGGGTTCGAGTCCCTTCCTGGGCACCACATCGGCATCATTCCTGGTCGATTTTCACCAGCTTCATCCGGCCCGATGCGCCGCTCTTGATGGAGACGGCGGCCTTGCGGCAGCCGAACTGCCTGGCTACCAGCGCGATCAACTCCTCATTGGCCTTGCCGTCCACCGGCGGTGACTTCAGCTGCGCCAGCCACGTGCCGTCGACAGCCTGCTGCAGCACGCTCACGCGCGCGTTCGGCTTGACCTTGACTTGCAGCGTCGCCATGGCCTTCAGGCGGTCAGGATCCAGCCTTCGAGCGGATCGAAGGCGTCGGGCAGGCCATAGCGCGGCGCGCCATGGCGCGCGGCCCACGCGGCCTGCACCAGGCACAGCGCGGCGTCCAGGCTGTCGCCGCTGGCGTCCTCGATCAGCGTGTCGCGCTGCGCGTTGGTGAGCCTCAGGCGCAAGCCGAGCCGGGTGGCGCCGAGCTCCAGCGCATGCAGCAGGTCCTTGCGCGCGATCAGCCGCTCGGGCGTCTGCCTGGCCTTGTCGTCGCTCTTGTAGCTGCGGTTGCCGATCAGCTCGCGCGCCAGCAGGCCGGGATAGGCCTCCAGCGCCACCCGCGCCGGGTCGCCATCGTGCAGCCCCGGCAGTTGGACGCCGGCCGCCAGCAGCAGCGGCAGCGCCGCGTGCAGCATGTAGGCCACCGGCGGGTTGACCCATTTCATCGACGGGCTGGCGCCGGCCCGCTGGTCGAACGCACGGTGCGCGAACTTGCCGCCCACCGGCCGGGCGTCGCAGAAAGCCGCGAACGTGTCGCGGATCTCCTGCCGGGTGAGGCCGGCATAGTGTTCGATGCAGTCGCGCCACTGCCGCGGCCAGCCCAGCGTCTCGACCAGTTCACGCGGCAGACCGAACGGAACGTCGAAGCCGCCGATCCAGGCCTGCGGCTGTGCCAGCCAGTGGCCGAACGCTTCCAGTGACTCGATTCGTTGCAGGCGCGACAGCACGACGCGCCCGCCGGTGAGTTGGCCCATCGCCAGCACGATCGGCTTGCGCCGGGTCGGTCGGCTGGAGAAGTCGCAGCCGACCAGCAACGGGGCGTCGTTGGCGCTCATCCCAGCGCCAGCGCCATCACGCCGGCAGCGATGCAGGCCGCGCCCAGGATCCGCGGCAGCCGGTCACCCTCGCTCAGCAGCTGGCCGCCGATCAGCGCGGCGAACAGCATCGACACTTCCCGCGCCGGCGCCACGTGCGACAGCGGTGCGCTCTGCATCGCGTACAGCACCATGACGTACGACACCGGGCTGATGGTGCCGACGAACAACGCGTACTTCCACTGGGTCGTCCACAGTGCGCGCGCGGCCGCCCGGTCCCGCAGGACCGTCGGCGCGAGCAGCACCATCCGCGCCAGGTTGCCGAAGTAGTCGACCAGGATCGGCGCCATCAGCGCGAACTTGACCGCATAGCCGTCGACCACCGTGTAGGCGGCGATGAACACGCCGGTGACAAGGCCATAGGCCATGCCCTTGTGGACGCGCTTGCGCTGGACTGGATCGTGCGAGGCGCGCAGCAGGCCGGGCCCGCCGGCGATCAGGAACACGCCGCCGACCACGCCGGCGATCCCCAGGGCGCCCAGCGCCGACAGCTGTTCGCCCAGGAACGCGATCGCGACCAGCGACGACAGCAGCGGGCCGGACCCGCGCGCCAGCGGATACACCACGGTGAGGTCGGCCTTGCGGTAACCACGCAGCAGCGCGATGAAATAGAAGGTGTGGACGACGGCGCTGGCGGCGACCAGCGACCATTCGAGCGGGCCCCAGCGCGGAACCTGTCCCGCGCCCAGCCAGATCCCGACCGGTGCCCACACCACCATGGTGACCAGGCCGGTGAAGGCGGCGAAGCGGACGTCGCCGCCGGCCTTCTTGGCCGCGATGTTCCAGCTGGCGTGGATCAGTCCGGCGAGGACGACGAGGGCGAGCGCGCCGACGGGCACAAGCGGGCCGGGACCTGCCTACACCCGGCCGCAGATCGCGGCGGTGGCCATCAGGTCTTCCAGCAACGCCAGCGAGACCTTGCCGGAGACGCCGTATGGGTCCAGCTCGGGCTTCTCGGAGTACTTCAGCAGGATCGAGTGATTGAGCTTGGACAGGTTGACCTGGCCCATGGTCCAGCCGCCGAAGCGGCGCTCGAAGATTTCATCGTAGTGCAGCAGGATCACGTCCTTGTGGCGCTCGTCGCGCTGGATGTGGCCGAACAGGTCGCTGACCTGCTGGCGGCCGCCCTCGATCGCCTGCAGGAAGATGCCGCCGCCGTAGCACAGGATGCCGGTGATGCCGGTCACCGGGTTGTGCTGGCGCGATTGCGCCAGGATCGATTCGATCGCCTCGGGGCTGGTGTCCACCGCGCGGCTGGCATAGAGAAGTCGGACCAGCATGATTAGTTGTTCCTCGGAATCAGGGCCAGGAATTCGCGGCGCAGGTTCGAATCCTTGAGGAAGGCGCCGCGCATGACCGAGTTGATCATCTTGCTGTCCAGGTCTTTCACGCCGCGCCAGGCCATGCAGTAGTGGGTGGCTTCCATCACGATGGCCAGGCCGTCGGGTTGGGTCTTCTCCATGATCAGGTCGGCCAGCTGCACCACCGCCTCTTCCTGGATCTGCGGCCGGCCCATCACCCATTCCGCCAGCCGCGCGTACTTGGACAGGCCGATCACGTTGGTGTGCTCGTTGGGCATGACGCCGATCCAGACCTTGCCGATCACCGGGCAGAAGTGGTGGCTGCAGGCCGAGCGCACCGTGATCGGGCCGACGATCATCAGCTCGTTGAGGTGTTCGACGTTGGGGAATTCGGTGATCCGCGGCGCCTTGACGTAGCGGCCCTGGAACACCTCGTTGAGGTACATCTTGGCGACCCGGCGCGCGGTGTCGCCGGTGTTGTGGTCGCTCTGGGTGTCGATCACCATGCTGTCCAGCACGCCCTGCATCTTGTGCTCGACTTCGTCCAGCAACAAGGCCAGCTCGCCCGGCTCGATGAAGTCGGCGATGTTGTCGTTGGAGTGGAAGCGCTTGCGGGCCGCCTGGATGCGCTCGCGGATCTTGACCGAGACCGGCGTGCCGGCGTCCAGCGGGGGCGTGGTGGGTGGAGCTTTCATGAGCATCGTAAATGCTAACACCTAGCATTGAGGAGCGCTTCCAGGTCCTGCAGTGTATTGGCCTCGTGCAGGGGCTTGTCGGAGCGGATCCTGAGCATGCGCGGAAAGCGCACCGCGATGCCGCTCTTGTGGCGCGGGCTGCGGTTGATTCCCTCGAAGCCCAGTTCGAACACCAGCGAGGGCTTGACGCTGCGCACCGGGCCGAACTTCTCCAGCGTGGTCTTGCGGATGATGGCGTCGACCTGGCGGAATTCCTCGTCGGCGAGGCCCGAGTAGGCCTTGGCGAAGGCGACCAGCTGCAACGCCCCGGGTTGCGCCGGTTCCTTGCGCGCGATCGCGTCCATCACCGCCTCGGCTTCGGCCATGCCGCGCGGCTGGCGGTTCCAGACCGCGAAGGTGTAATCGGTGTAGAGCGACGCCCGCCGGCCGTGGCCGGCCTGGGCGTAGATCAGCACGCAGTCGATCGTCATGGGGTCGATCTTCCACTTCCACCATAAACCGTCGGCCTTGGTCCGACCCGTCCCGTAGGCCGCATCGAGGCGTTTCAGCATGAAGCCCTCGACCCCGCGCTCGCGCGACTGCTCGCGGCGGCGGGCGAACTCCAGCCAGCTGCGGTCGGTCTCGATCGGCGAGACCATGAAGGGCGTGTCCCGCAGCGACGCCTCCAGCCGGACCCGGCGCTCGCGCTGCGGCAGCGCGCGGATGTCCTGGCCGTCCTGTTCCAGCAGGTCGTAGGCCATGAAGCTCACCGGCGCTTCGGCCAGCACCTTTTTCGTCAGCGTCTTGCGGCCGATGCGTTGCTGCAGCAGCGCGAACGGCGCCGGCCCATCGCCCTTCCAGACCATGATTTCGCCATCGAGCACCGTGCCGTCGGGCAGCGCCTGCGCCAGCGCGACGATCTCGGGAAAGCGATCGGTCACCAGTTCCTCGCCGCGCGACCAGATCCAGCTCTGGCCCTGGCGCCGCACCACCTGGCCGCGGATGCCGTCGTACTTCCACTCCACCTGCCAATCGCCGACCGGGCCCAGCGTGGCGGCGAACACCTCCGGCGGCGCGTCGAGCTGGTGGGCCAGGAAGAATGGATAGGGCTGGCCCCGGTCCTGCACGTCGGCCACCCCGTCTGTCACCGGCGCCACCAGCGCCTGGAAGCGCTCCAATGTCGGCAGGGTCTTGCCGTCGGTGTAGCCCATCATGCGTTGCGCCACCCGCTTGGCGTCGACGCCGGCGTAGGCCGCCAGCGCCCGCTGCACCAGCAGCTTGCTGACGCCGACCCGAAAGCCGCCGCCCACCAGCTTGGACAGCAGGAAGCGGCCGGTGGAATCGAGCTCGTCCCAGTAGCTCCTGACGCGCTGCGCGATCTCGTCCTCGGCCATCCCGCGCAGCGGCAGCAGGCGCTGCTCCACCCAGTCGGCCAGGCCGAGGGCCGAGCTCTGCACGCCCTGCGGCAGGATGTGCGCGATGGTTTCGGCCAGGTCGCCCACCGCCTGGTAGCACTCGTCGAACAGCCAGGGCTCGATGGCGGCGGCGTCGCAAGCCAGCAGCGCCAGCTTCGCCATCGACACCACCTGCCGCGGCTTGCCGCCGGACAGGAAGTAGACGGCCCAGGCCGCATCGGCGGGCGCGGCAACCGCGAAATAGCGTTGCAGCGCCTCCACCTTGGCGTTGGTGGAGGTGGTCGCATCCAGCTCGACGAACAGGCGTGAGAACTGCTTCATGCGGACGGCCCCGCATCCCCATCCGCTTCCACCGCGTCGCCGCCGTATTCGGTCTCGAACGATTCGGCCTGCAGGCCCTGCTCGGTCAGATAGCGCACCATCACCGGGATGCTGCCGTGGGTGACGATCACCCGTTGCGCGCCGGTGCCGCCGATCGCTCTCATCAGGCCGGGCCAGTCGGCATGGTCCGACAGCACGAAGCCGCGGTCGTAGCCGCCGCGCCGGCGGGCGCCGCGCAGTTGCATCCAGCCGCTGGCAAACGCCGTGCTGCATTCGCCGAAGCGCCGCACCCAGGGGCTGGCGGCGGCGCTGGGCGGGCAGATCACCAGCGCCCGCCGCAGGTCGGCCTTGTCCGTCACCTCAGTGACCAGCCGGGCCGGCGGCAGCCGCACACCGGCCGCGCGGTAGGCGCGATTGAGCGGCTCCACCGCGCCGTGCACGATGATCGAGCCGATGGCCGGATCGACGCCGCTGAGGATCCGCTGGGCCTTGCCGAAGCTGTAGCAGGCGAGCACACTGGCCACGCCGGCGTCGGCGTTGCGCTGCCACCAGCCGTTGATGTCGGCGAACAGCTCCTGGTCCGGGGACCAGCGGTAAATCGGCAGGCCGAAGGTCGATTCGGTGATGAAGACGTCGCAGGCCACCGGCTCGAAAGGGTCGCAGGTGGGATCCGGCGCCACCTTGTAGTCCCCGCTGGCCACCCAGACCTGGCCGCCGTGCTCCAGCCGCACCTGGGCCGAGCCCAGCACGTGGCCGGCCGGATGCAGCGACAGGCGCACGCCGTGGTGCTCGATCGCCTCGCCGTACGGCAGTGTCTGCAGGTTGACGTCGCCCAGCCGCACCCGCAGCACGCCCTCGGCCGGCGCCGCCGCCAGATAGTGGCCGTGGCCGACGCGCGCGTGGTCCGAATGGGCGTGGGTGATCACGGCGCGCGGCACCGGCCGCCACGGGTCGATGTAGAAGTCGCCGGCCGGGCAGTACAGGCCCTCGGGTTTCTGGACGACCAGGTCCTGCGCCATCGCTAGAGGTATTTCTTGCCCTGCACCGCCAGCGCGATGCGCATCAGCACGAATGCCGCCCACTCGCCGATGCGCTGGCGCAGCGGCCGGCGGGCGAATTCCTCCGGGTCCATGCGGCGGCCGCCCTGAGTCATCGCCACCAGCAGGCGCTCGCGCAGGCCCTGCGAAAACTCGCGGTCCTGCACCATCACGTTGGCTTCGCGGGCCAGCAGCAGGCTGAGCGGATCCAGGTTGGATGAGCCCACGGTGCACCACTGGCCGTCCACCACCGCCACCTTGGCGTGCAGGAAGCTGGGCGCGTACTCGAAGATCTCGACGCCGGCCCGCAACAGCACGCCGTAGATCGGCCGGGCCGCGTAGTACTGCATGAAGTACTCATAGCGGCCCTGCAGCAGCAGCTGCACCCTCACCCCGCGCCGCGCCGCCCGGACCAGCGCGGCGCGCATCTTGCGGCCGGGGACGAAGTAGGCGTTGGCGATGATCACCTCGTGCCGGGCTCGGGCGATGGCGCGGCGGTAAGCGCTCTCGATGCTGGCCCGGTTGCGGAAGTTGTCGCGCACCACCAGCGCCGCCCGGGCGCGCGAGCGCGGGTCGGACGCGCGGCCGGCAACCACCGCACTGGCTGCGGCCCGCGCGGCCCGCAACGAGGCGACCACCGCCCCCAGCCGGGCATGCTTGAGGCGCTGCGCCGCCTCCATCCGCTGCCACAGGCGCACCATGGCGGCGCGCATCGGGTCGACCAGCGGCCCGGTCACCCGCAGCGCGAAATCGAAACGTGGGTGCTCCAGCGCACCGTAGCTGGGGTCGTGGAAATCGTCCAGGATGTTGATGCCACCGCAAAAGGCGATCTCGGCATCGACGACGCACAGCTTGCGGTGCAGCCGGCGCCAGCTTCCCAGCCACAGCAGGCCGAGCCGGCCGGGCGCCGCGTAGACCCGCCACTGCACGCCGGCCCGCGCGAAGCGGTCCTGCCACTGCGCCGCCAGCGACTCGCTGCCGAAGCCGTCGACCACCACCAGCACGGTGACGCCGCGTTGCGCCGCCCGCTCCAGCGCCTGCGCGACCTCGGCGCCGCTCCCGGTGACGTCGAAGATGTAGGTTTCCAGCCGGACCTCGTTGCGGGCGCCGTCGATGGCCGCGATCAGCGCGGGGAACATCTCGCGGCTGCCCTGCAGCAGGTCGAGCCGGTGGCCGGGTCGCAGCGGGGGAATGCCGTGCGCCATGAACCCTAGAGCTTGAACTGGGCGATCAGCGGCAGGTGATCCGACATGCGCCACCAGATGCGGCCCTTGGGCACCTCCACCCCGACCGGCTTCATGCCGCGCGAGTAGACGAAGTCCAGCTGGGCCAGCGGCAGGCGGGCCGGATAGGTCGCCACCCGCTCGCCGATGAAGTCGCGAAAGCCCATCTGCGCCATCGCCGGGCGCAGCTTGGCGCCCCAGTCGTTGAAGTCGCCTGCCACCATCACCGGCGCGCGTGACGGGATCACCCGCGTGATGTAGGCGCCGACTTGCTCGATCTGGCGGACCCGGCTGCCGGCAATCAGCCCCAGGTGCAGCACGATGACGTGGACGATGCGTTTGTCCACCTTGACCTCCACGTGCAACAGGCCGCGCTGCTCGAAGCGGTGGTCCGACATGTCCTCTTGGGTGTGCGAGACGATCGGCCACCGCGACAGCAGGGCGTTGCCGTGCTCGCCGTGCTTGGTCGTCGCATTGGTCTGGTAGACCGAGTGGTAGCCCTCGGGGCAGAGGAACTCGGCCTGGGGCAGTTCGGGCCAGCGCTTGAAGAATTTCTGCTCGGCGCGGTGCAGCTTGCGCACTTCCTGCAGGCAGACGACATCGGCGTCGAGCTGCTCCACGGCGTGGCCGAGGTTGTGGATTTCGAGGCGGCGGACCGGGCCGATGCCCTGAACTCCCTTGTGGATGTTGTAGGTCGCGACCCGGAATGTACTCATTGCCGAAATTGTGGCAGCAACAGGATGGCCTCGGCGTTGGAAGGTGAGAAACAGGCGTCCGCCGCCTCGCGCCATGGCAACCAGCGGTAACCGGTGTGCTCGCGCGGATTGAGCGTGACCGGCGTGCCCGCCGGGACCAGCAGGCCGAACAGGTGCTCGGTGTTGCGCGTCACGCCCGGCGCATAGCGGTGCAGCCAGCGCGGATAGATGTCGTAGACGTTCTCCAGGTGCCAGTCCTTCAACCCCGCATGCAGGGCCGTGCCGGGAGCGCAGTCGATGCCGGTTTCTTCCGCCACCTCGCGCACCGCGGTCTGCCCGAAGCTCTCGCTCTCGTCGTCCTTGCTGCCGGTCACCGACTGCCAGAAGTCGGTCGCGTCGGCCCGGTCGATCAGCAGCACGTCCAGCGCCGGCGTGTGGATCACCACCAGCACGGATTGCGGGGTCTTGAAGGGACGCGATTCAGAAGCCACTGAGCACCGCATCCATCGCCGCCGTGACTTCGCTTGCGCGATGCGAGAGCGATGTGACAGGCTTCTTCAGCGAGCGGACGATCACCGGCGCGGCCAGATGCGGCATCAGGGACAGCGACTCGCCCTCGACGTCGATCAGCGGGCACAGGTTGTGCGGCAGCTGCGGCTGGTCGGCTCCAACGCGCGACAGAGGCATCACAAGGCGGGTTCCCAACTGGTCGATCAGGGGACTCTGAACGTCGACAACGTAGGGCACGAACTGACGCGACGCCGGCTGGGGGTTGAGGTAGACGTCGAACTGCGCCACCTCAGCTTTTCCCCATCCAGGGCACCACGCCATCGCACCAGAGCCCGTTCATTTCGACATGGGCGTTCTGCTCGGCGATCCAGTCGCGGTACTTCTCGTTGAACTCCTTGCGCCGCTGGCTCAGGTTCTTCTTCTGCTCGAGCGCCTCGAGTTCGGCATAACGCGCCGGAGAAATAATGACGGCCGCCACCCTGTTGTTCTTCAGGATGTGAACCGGCTCGCGTTCGATTTGCGACAGGTAAAACCCGAGCCGGTTCTTGGCTTCGGTCGCTGTGATTTCCATGATTCGCATCCCCGGCAGTGTCTAGCTATTTTAGCCATGACCCGGCGGGATGCAAATCCCTCACGCCGCCGGTTCCGTCTTGCGCAGCCGGATGTGCAGCTCGCGCAGCTGCTTCTCGTCGACCGGGCCGGGGGCTTGCGTGAGCAGGTCCTGGGCGCGCTGGGTCTTGGGGAAGGCGATCACGTCGCGCAGGCTTTCGGCGCCCGTCATCAGCATGACGAAGCGGTCCAGGCCGATGGCGATACCGCCGTGGGGCGGCGCGCCGTACTGCAACGCGTCCAGCAGGAAGCCGAATTTGAGCTGCGCTTCCTCGGCGTCGATCTTCAGGGCGCGGAACACCTTGCTCTGCACGTCCTCGCGGTGGATCCGCACCGAGCCGCCACCGAGCTCGATGCCGTTGAGCACCGCGTCGTAGGCCTTGGCGATGCAACGGCCGGGATCGTTCTCCAGCCAGTCCTCATGGCCGTCTTTGGGCGAGGTGAAGGGATGGTGCACCGCGTTCCAGCGGCCGGCCTCGTCGTCGCGCTCGAACATCGGGAAGTCGACCACCCACAGCGGCTTCCACTGGCCTTCGACCAGGCCGCGGGCTTTGCCGAACTCGCTGTGACCGACCTTCACGCGCAGCGCGCCGATGGCGTCGTTGACCACCTTGGCCTTGTCGGCGCCGAAGAAGATCAGGTCGCCGCTGGCGGCGCCAGTGCGCTTGAGGATCTCGGCGATGGCGGCGTCGTGCAGGTTCTTGACGATCGGCGACTGCAGGCCTTCCCGTCCGGTCGCCGCGTCGTTGACCTTGATCCAGGCCAGGCCCTTGGCACCGTAGATCTTGACGAACTCGGTATAGCCGTCGATCTCGCCGCGGCTCAATCCTCCGGTTGCTTCACCGCCGCCGGGCACCCGCAGGGCCACCACCCGGCCGTCCGGCGCATTGGCCGGCGTCGAGAACACCTTGAAATCGACGTCCTTCATCACGTCGGTCATCTCGGTGAATTCGAGCTTGACGCGCAGGTCCGGCTTGTCCGAGCCGTACCGGCGCATCGCCTCGGAGTGCTTCATCACCGGGAACGCCGGCATGTCGACGCCGATCACGTTCTTGAAGGTGCTGCGGATCATGCCTTCGAACATAGTGCGGATTTCTTCCTCGTCCAGGAACGAGGTCTCGACGTCGATCTGGGTGAACTCCGGCTGGCGATCGGCCCGCAGGTCCTCGTCGCGGAAGCACTTGGTGATCTGGTAGTAGCGGTCGAACCCCGACACCATCAGCAGCTGCTTGAACAGCTGGGGCGACTGCGGCAGCGCGAAGAACATGCCGTCGTGGACACGGGAAGGCACGAGGTAGTCGCGCGCGCCTTCCGGCGTGCTCTTGGTGAGCATCGGCGTCTCGATGTCGATGAAGCCGTTGGCGTCGAGGAACTTGCGCACCTCCATCGTGACCTTGTAGCGCAGCATCAGGTTGTTCTGCATGTACGGGCGTCGCAGGTCCAGCACCCGGTGCATCAGGCGCGTGGTCTCCGACAGGTTGTCGTCATCGAGCTGGAACGGCGGCGTCACCGACGGGTTGAGCACCGTCAGCTCCTGGCACAGAACTTCGATCTTGCCGCTTTTGAGGTTCTCGTTGACCGTGCCAGCGGGGCGCGCGCGCACCAGGCCCTTGATCTGGATGCAGAACTCGTTGCGCAGGCCTTCGGCGGCTTTGAACATCTCGGCGCGGTCCGGGTCGCACACCACCTGCACGTAGCCTTCGCGGTCGCGCAGGTCGACGAAGATCACGCCGCCGTGGTCGCGCCGGCGGTTCACCCAGCCGCAAAGGGTGACGGTTTGGCCCAGCAGGGCCTCGGTCACGAGACCGCAATAGGTGGTACGCATTTTCTGGCTGGACATGGCTGAACTTCCGGCGCCCTCTGGTCGGGCGCGTTACTTGACAAGGGGATTGGCGGGGCCGCCCGGGACCACCACGCCCATCGACACCACGTACTTGAGCGCGGCATCAACGCTCATCTTGAGCTCGATGCACTCGCTGCGACGCAGCATCACGAAGTAGCCGCCGGTGGGGTTGGGGGTGGTGGGAACGTAGACGCTGAGGTACTCGCCCAGCAGGTAATTGGTGACCTCGCCGCCGGGCGAGCCGGTGACGAAGCCGATGGTCCAGACGTCGGGGCGCGGCCACTGCAGCAGCACCGCAACCCGGAAGGCATTGCCACCGGGAGCGAACAGGGTGTCCGACACCTGCTTGACGCTGGTGTAGATGGAGCGCACGACCGGGATCCGCCCCAGCATTGCGTCACCCCAGATCACGAGCTTCTTGCCCAGGAAGTTGCTGGTGACGGCGCCCACCACCAGCAGGATGGCCAGCGCCAGCAGCACGCCGAAGCCGGGAATATGAAACCCCAGCAGCCGGTCAGGCTGCCAGGCCATGGGCAGGATCAGCAGGGTCTGGTCCAGCGTCGAGACGATCCACTGCAACACCCAGATGGTGATACCCACCGGCACAATGACCAGCAGCCCGGCGAACAGCCATTTGCGCAGCGGACCCATCAGACTCTTTCAGTCGCTCTTGCCGGCGGCCGGCGCGGCCGGCGTCGAGGCCGGCGCCGCGGCTTTGTCGGTGGCGGGCTTGGCGGCGGTGTCGCCACCTGTCTTCGCGGGCTCGGCGGCGGCCTTGGAGCCATCCGCGTTGACCGCCGGCGCCGGAGTGGCGCCGCCCTTGAAGTCGGTCGCGTACCAGCCCGACCCCTTGAGCTGGAAGCCCGCCGCCGTCAGCTGCTTGGTGAACGTGGCGGCGCCGCAGGCCGGGCAAACGGTCAGCTGGGGGTCGGAAATCTTCTGCAGGACATCCTTGGCATGGCCACAGGATGCGCACTTGTACGCGTAGATGGGCATCGCTCTAGGGGAGGTTGTGGGGAAGCAAAGCCTTCAATTATAGGCGGCGGGGCTTTTTCAAACCCAGGGGCCCGACCCCCGCAGGCGCAGGGTCAGGTGCCGACCAGGCGGTGGTGCGAGCCCTGGCTGTTGCGAATGGCCTGCGGACCCAGTGATCCGAGCAGCATTCCAGCCAGACCCGCGATCAGCCCGGCGAGCTGCGCTGGGAACTGGTCGCCGGCCGGCGTGGCCAGGAACAGCAGCCAGGTCACCAGGCCCAGGACGATCGAAAACAGCGCGCCTTGGGTGCTGGCCTTCTTCCAGTACAGGCCGAACACCAGCGGCACGAACGCCCCCACCAATGTCACCTGGTAGGCGCCCGAGACCATTTCATAGATCGGCTTGCCCTGGCTGTAGATCGCGTAGACCAGCACGAACATGCTGAAGACCAGCACCGTGATCCGCATCGTCCTCAGTTCGTTCTTGTCGCTGGTGCGCGGTCGGAACTGGCGCCAGATGTTCTCGGTGAAGGTCACGCTGGGGGCCAGCAGCGTCGCCGACGCGGTGGACTTGATGGCCGACAGCAGCGCCCCGAAGAACAGCACCTGCATCACGAACGGCATCTTCTCCAGCACCAGGGTGGGGAGCACCTTCTGCGGGTCGTCCTTGAGCAGGGCGGCGGTCTGCTCCGGCATGATGATCAGGGCGCTGGCCACCAGGAACATCGGGACGAACGCAAACAGGATGTAGCAGATGCCGCCGATCACCGGCCCGTTGCGGGCGGCGCTCTCCTTGTTGGCCGACATCACCCGCTGGAACACGTCCTGCTGCGGGATCGAGCCCAGCATCATGGTGATCGCCGCGGCGAAGAAGAAGACGATGTCCTTGAAGGTCGGCTCCGGCAGGAACTTGAACATGTCCCGGCTCATGGCCAGCGACACCACCTTGTCGGCGCCGCCGGCCATGTCGCCGGCGAACACGGCCAGGATCGCCAGCCCCACCACCAGGATGATCATCTGGATGAAGTCGGTCACGGCCACCGACCACATGCCGCCGAACAGCGTGTAGGCCAGGATGGAAATCACGCCAATCACCATGCCGCCGGGGATGCTGATGGCGCCAGCGGAGAGCAGGTTGAACACCAGGCCCAGGGCCGTGACCTGGGCGGAGACCCAGCCGAGATAGCTGAGCATGATGATCAGCGAGCAGATCACCTCCACGCTGCGGCCGAAGCGCTCGCGGTAGTAGTCGCTGATGGTCAGCAGCGTCATCTTGTACAGCTTGCCGGCGAAAAACAGGCCGACCAGGATCAGGCAGGTGCCGGCGCCAAACGGATCCTCCACCACCCCGTTGAGCCCGTTGTTGACGAACTTGGCCGGGATGCCGAGCACGGTCTCGGACCCGAACCAGGTGGCGAAGGTGGTAGTGACGATCATCACCAGCGGCAGATGGCGGCCGGCAATGGCGAAATCCGATGTCGTCTTGACACGCTTGGCGGCATACAGGCCGATGCCGATGGTGACAAGCAGGTAGACGATGACCAGGGTCAACAGCATGGTGCACTCCTCACTCTTTGGCGCGGATTATTCCGCAAAAGCAAAGCAGGTCAGAACATTCGCACCCGCAACAGCAACTGCATCGCCAGCAGCCCCAACGCAAAACCGACGCCACCGTAGATGATTCCCTGCAGCAGACGGTTGGTGCGGCGCTGCTCGGCCAGCAGTTCGGTCAGCTCCTTGCGATGGTCGCGCGGGCGCTGCTGCAGGTAGTCGTGCAGCAGCCGCGGCAGCTCCGGCAGCATCTTGGCGTAGCGCGGCGCCTGGTCCTTGAGTTCCGCGATCAGCTTGTGCGGCCCGACCTGCTCCAGCATCCACTTTTCCAGGAACGGCTTGGCCGTGTTCCACAGGTCCAGCTCGGGGTCGAGCTGGCGGCCCAGCCCCTCGATGTTCAGCAGCGTTTTTTGCAGCAGCACCAGCTGCGGCTGGATCTCCACCTGGAAGCGGCGCGAGGTTTGGAACAGCCGCATCAGCACCATGCCCAGCGAGATCTCCTTGAGCGGCCGGTCGAAGTAGGGCTCGCAGACCGTGCGCACCGCGCCTTCGAGCTCGTCGACACGGGTGGCGGCCGGCACCCAGCCCGACTCGATGTGCAGCTCCGCCACCCGTTTGTAGTCGCGGCGGAAGAAGGCGGTGAAGTTCTGCGCCAGGTATTCCTTGTCGTGCTCGGTCAGCGTGCCGACGATGCCGAAATCCAGCGAGATATAGCGCCCAAAGGTGGCCGGCGCCAGGCTGACCTGGATGTTGCCGGGGTGCATGTCGGCATGGAAGAAGCCGTCGCGGAACACCTGGGTGAAGAAGATCGTGACGCCGTCGCGGGCCAGCTGGCGCAGGTCCACGCCGGCATCGACGAGGCGGTCGATCTGGCTGATCGGAACGCCATCCATCCGCTCCATCACCATCACCTCGGGATGGCAGAAGTCCCAGAGCATCTCCGGGATCAGCACCAGGTTCAGGCCGGCCATGTTGCGGCGCAGCTGGGCGGCGTTGGCAGCCTCGCGCACCAGGTCCAGCTCGTCGTGCAGGTACTTGTCGAATTCCGAGACCACCTCGCGCGGCTTGAGGCGCTTGCCGTCGGCCGACAGGCCCTCGACCCAGCCGGCCATCATCCGCATCAGCGCCAGGTCCTTTTCGATCACCGGCAGCATGCCCGGGCGCAGCACCTTGACCGCGACTTCGCGCAGCTTGCCGTGCCGGTCTTTCACGGTGGCGAAATGGACCTGGGCGATCGATGCGCTGGCCACCGGCTCGCGCTCGAAACTCTCGAAGATGCTGGCCAGCGGCCGCTTGAAGGCACGCTCGATGGTGGCGATGGCGATAGCCGGGTCGAACGGCGGAACCCGGTCCTGCAGCCGCTCGAGTTCGTCGGCGATGTCGGCCGGGAGCAGGTCGCGCCGGGTCGACAGGACCTGGCCGAACTTCACGAAAATCGGTCCCAGGTGTTCCAGCGCCAGCCGCAGCCGCTGGCCGCGCGGCGCGTCCAGCCGGCGGCCGAACGCCAGCACCCGCGCCAGCGCCCGCAGGCCCGGCTGGTGAAAGCTGTTCAGGACCAGTTCGTCCAGACCGTAACGCAAGGCCACCCAGAGGATGACGATGCCGCGCACGTACCGTGTCATGCGCCGGAGGGGCCGGGAGACGGGGACGGCGGCGGGGCGACCGCGCCGGGGGCGGCAGGAACATCGGCCGGCGTGGCGCCGCTGCCGGCGAACTTGCGCAGGGCCTGCGCCATCCGCCGCAGGCCCTGGCCGATCGTGTGGGCGGGCGCGTCGCCCATCAGGCGCGAGAGGTCTTCCTCCATGTCCCAGCGCACGTGGTCGACCAGCCAGTTGATCTCGGCGGCGAACTGCACGTCACCGGCGATGCGCACCGGCGGCTTGTCGCCGCGGGCCGCGGCCTGGGCCAGCTGCCATGGGGACTCTTCGGTCAGGGTCAGCGTCAGGTCGGGCACGGCCGAAGGGACGGCCAGGTCCAGCAGTCCGGCCGGCGTGGCGACCAGCCGCATCGTGAAACTGCGCCACTGCGCCTCGACCACGCGGCCGGTCTGGCGCGCCAGCCGCGCCTGCGCCTCGGGCTCCTGCATCAGCACGTGATTGAGCATCAGCACCAGCCGCCGCTGCATCTCCTGAACCAGCCAGGTCGGCGGCTTCAGGCCATTGGAAAGCTGGCGGAACAGGCCGTCCAGAAAAGGAAAAGGGGACTGTGTTGCCATAGTCCCCTGATTATGCGGTGCCGGTCCGCGTTTCCGGGCCCGGCGCGTCCTATTGCAGGGCCTGCACCCCTGCCACCAGCCAGCCGCTGTAGCCGCTCTTGGGCTTGGTCATGTTCCAGACCTCGCGGAACGGGCTGGGGCCGGCCGAGGGTTCCTCGCGGATCATCCCGGAGAATTCCACGCTGGCCATGTAGTCGTCGCCCAGGTCCTCGATGCCCAGCAGCTGCGCCTCCAGCATCACGACCTCGGTCTTGTTCGGCAGGCTGCCGGTCTGGCCTTCGCGTCCGGCCAGCTGCGAGCGGATCTCGGTCAGCATCTCGTCGGTCATCATGGCCCGCAGGCTCGGGATGTCCGAGCGGTCCCAGGCATCCTGCAGGGTCACGAAGTTGCGCTTGGCCGCGGCGATGAAGCCCTCGGTGTCGAAGCCGGCCGGAGTGCCCCAGTTCTGCGAGCCGGCCAGCGCCGAGCCGATCTGCACGCCGGAGCCGGCCGAGCCGGCTTTGGCCGAATCGAATGCCATGGTGTTGCGCTCCCACGGCCGGGCCGAGGCGTCGTTGCCGACCTTGTCGGGGCTGTATTGGGGCGCCGTGCGGGCCGCCTCGGCCCCCGCGCCCTGGAACGCGTACGGGGAGTTGCCTTGCGGGGCGCCAGCGGCGCGGCGGCGCATCACGTAGCCGATCACCATCATCACCACCATCGCGAGCAGGGCGAACATCAGGATGTTGCCGAAGGCGCCGCCCAGGCCGAGCGAACTGGCCAGCCATGCCAGCCCCAGGCCAGCCGCCAGGCCGCCCAGCATCGCGCCCCAGGGGCGCTTGGCCGGCGTCGCCGCCGGTGTTGCCGGCGCCGGGGCCGGCTTGGCAGCGTTGTTCGCGTTCTGGACATTGCCCGGCGCTGCCGGCGGAGTGGCCTGGCGCTGCGTCACATTGCTGGACTGCTTGCCGAACGAACCGCCACCGCCGAGGCGGCGCGCCGCGTCCGCGTCCATGCTGGAAAAAGCCAGCAACATCACCAACACCAGCGACCACAGTTTCATGAACGTCTCCAGGCTCTCGCCAAATTGCTCAGCACTTGATTCCAACATGCAATGCCACCACACCGCCCGTGAGGTTGTGATAGTCCACATGGCCGAAGCCGGCTTTCTTCATCAGGGCCTTGAGCTCTTCCTGGCCGGGATGCATGCGGATCGACTCGGCCAGGTAGCGGTAGCTGTCGGCGTCGCCGGCGACGAACTTCCCCAGCCGCGGCAGCACCTTGAACGAATACCAGTCATAAGCCCTGGCCATCGGCCGCGGCACCTTGGAAAACTCGAGCACCAGCAGCTTGCCGCCCGGTTTGAGCACCCGGTTCATCTCGGCCAGCGCCAGGTTCTTGTGGGTCATGTTGCGCAGCCCGAAGGCCACGCTCACCAGGTCGAAATGGTTGTCGGCGAACGGCAGCTTCTCGGCATCGCACACCAGCGTCGGCAGGGCGATGCCGGCATCGAGCAGCCGGTCGCGGCCGCCGCGCAGCATCGCTTCGTTGATGTCGGTGTGGACCACCTGACCACTCGGGCCAACCTTTTTGGCGAACGCCAGCGCGAGGTCGCCGGTGCCGCCGGCGATGTCCAGCACCTGCTGGCCTTCGCGCACGTTGGCCACCAGCACCGTGTAGGCCTTCCACATCCGGTGCATGCCCATCGACATCAGGTCGTTCATCAGGTCGTACTTGGGGGCGACCGAATCGAACACGCCCTTGACCCGGCGCGCCTTGTCGCGCTCGTCGACGGATTCGAAGCCGAAATGGGTGCTGCTCATGGGGCGATCCTAGGCTGAATGGAGACTGACTGCGTCACCAACCCGAAAGAAAGCCGGGTTTGTGGCGTCATTCTCACTGAAAGGGCCGCGCCGCAGGCGCGCGGGCTCAATGCGAGCCGCAGGCGTGGCCGCCCTTTTCGGGCATCGGGGAATCCCGCTCGACCCCGGCCGCCTCGAGCCGCTGCCGGTAGTCGGCCCACAGCTTGTCCTGCTCGGAGCCGAGGAAATACAGGTAGTCCCAGGAAAACAGGCCGGTGTCATGGCCGTCCGAGAAACTCGGCTGCACCGCGTAGTTGCCGATCGGTTCCAGCCCGACCAGGTCGACCTCGCGCTTACCGGTCTGCAGCACTTCCTGCCCCGGGCCGTGGCCCTGGACTTCGGCCGAGGGCGAATAGATGCGCATCAGCTCGAACGGAATGCGGAAGTGCGCGCCGTCCGAGAAAGCCACCTCCAGCACGCGCGACTGGCTGTGCACAGTGATGTCGGTGGGGATGGGCGCACCCGTTTGCAAGCCTGCCATGTCGGTATTTCCAATGGCGCTCAGAAGCGCACGGAGAGGTTGATGTAGAAGCGCTCGTCGCCACGCTGCGGCGAGGAGGAGTTGAGCGACAGCGGAACCCGGCTGCCGCTGAAGATGTGGCCGTAGTCCATCGAGACGCTGTAGGCGCCGCTGCCGTAGCGCAGGCCGAGGCCGGCGCTGGCCAGGCGGTCGCTGGTCGGCCTGGGAGCCGTCGGGTTGTTGTTGCCCAGCCAGCCGGCATCGACGAATCCCAGCAGGCGCAGGCCGGGCCGCAGCTCCGGCGTCGTCACCTCCAGCGACGCCGACAAGCCCTTGTCGCCCGAGATCGGCCGCTCGATCGAGGTGCCGCGCACCGAGCTCAGGCCGCCGAGGCCGAACTGCTCGCCGGAGATCAGCACGTCGGGGCTGTACTGGTACTGGCCGCGCACGCTCCAGATCCAGTTGCCACTGAAGGTCGACGAATAGTTGGCGCCGCCCCGCAGTGCCTTCCAGTGCGTGGTCTCGATGTTGGGATCCTCGGCCCGGTACGACGCCAGGTCGTTGCCCTGGCCACCGGTGGTGTTGGCCGCGAAGTCGACGTTGTAGCCCCAGACCGCGGTGTCGGTCTCGGTGCGGGTCGCATAGCCCACGGTGATGGGCCGGCTGCGGCGGTCGACACCGATGGTCTGGTCGTTGATCACCGCGGCGCGGAACAGCTTGTCGTCCAGGGCCAGCGACAGGTAGTTTCGGCGCCCGCCATCGGGCGGCAGGTAATGCGTGTAGCTGACCCCGAGGGTATGGCCGGCACCGGTGCTGGTGAAGGTGCCGAAGTTGCCGACCACGTCGGAGCGGGTGTAGTTGACCCCGACCACGCCGCCTTGCGCGTACAGCGGCACCTTGTACGACAGGCCGAGCTGCTTGACGTCGCTGGTGCGCTCCAGCGAGGTGGTGTAGGCGCCGACGAACTGGTGATCCCGGTTGAACAGGTTGGTGTGGCCGCCGGAAATGGTGAAGCGATCCCGCCCCGAAGATTCCGAGCCCCCATTGGAGAGGCTGGCGCCGAAGGTCCAGGGCCGGCTTTCCTTGACGGTGATGTTGGCGTCGATCTTGTCGGGCTCGTCCGCCTCCTTGATGCCGACCTGGATCTGCTTGTTCGGGTTCTCGTTGGCGATGGCGGTCTGCACCGCCAGCGTCTTGAAGTTGGGCGTCTGGCCCTCCTGCAATTCGGGGATCGAGCGGCGGACGTTGGCATCGTCGTAGACCGTCAGCTTGTCCATGGTGACGCGGCTGATGGTGAACTTGACGACGTTGAGGGTGACCCGGTCGCCCACTTCCTGCGGCGGCAGGGCGACCCGATGCAGGCCGAACCCGCGCTCCTTCAAGGCCGTTTCGAGCGCCGCAGTGGCCTTCTGCAGGGTCTCGATGGTCGCATCTGCGCGCAGGTAGGGTGCCAGCACCCGCACGGTTTCGCCCTCGTCCAGCGGGTTGTCGCCGGTGACCTGGAAGCCCTTGATCGCAAACACCGGGGACGGCGCGGACTGCACCGCGTCGCCGGCGGCGGGTTGCTGCGCCAGTGCCGGCAACGCCGCGCCAATGGCGAGGCACAACGCCAGCCGCACGCCGCATGGGCCGAGGCCGAGCGCCGCGAAGGGCGCAAAAAACCCTTGTTTTTTCATTTTTCTCGCCCCTCTCAGACAAGCGCGATCAGGGGCGGATTGTCTCACCCGCCCGCGGGTCTTGTCACGACGGGTGACAGCGTCACTTGCACTGATTGGAGGGCTTCACGCCGGCGTCGGCGAGCACGCTCACCAGCAGCGGGTTCCTGCTGGTGGGCAGCGGCAGCTTGTCGAAATCGAGGAATTTCGGAATCATGCTCGGCCGCGCGGTGTTGCCGTTGGTGCCGGCGAAGCCCGCCTCGCCGCGACCGAGTTGCAGGATGTCGTTGGCGGTGGCGATCTCGATGTGGCCGTCGCGCACGAAGACGAACAGGCCTTCCTGCGCGTCCGACACGCTGTCGCTGGAAAACAACTTGGGAGGCACGTCGACGGTGTCGGGACGCGGCTCGCTGAGCGCAGGCTGGTTGGCAATGGCGCGCACGCCGCTGGGAGAAATGAACAGGCCCTGGCCGGCCTGCAGCACCTCGAACGCCGTGGTGCCGGTCTGCTGCACGCTGATCGAGCCCAGCCAGGTGAAGACCGTCAGGCCCGAATCGTCGGTCGGCGGTTCTTCCGCGCAGGCGCCGGTGCAGACGATGTCCAGGCCGGTGCCGCGGATGCCGATCGTCGCGGTGGCGGTGCTGAACCCGACGTTGCGATTGTTGGCCTTGGCGATCAGGCCGGTGAGCGCGCGCACGGTGCCCTTCAGCACGGAAGCCAGAAAGCGCCCCTCGCCGGCGTTCTGGTTGTCGTAGACGAAGTTGTCGACCCGAAAGCGCGTGGTCTGTCCCAGCGTGATCCGGGTGTCGTCGCGGAATGCCAGCACCGCGCGGGTGCCCTGGCTGGTTTCGACCACGTCGCCGGGATAGACGCTGCCGCCGTCCACCAGCCGGCGCCGCACGCCAGTGGCATCGGTGGCGTTGAGCACACCCTGCGAGTTGACGATCTTGGCGCTGGCCAGCACCGCGTTGGGACGCGCGCTTTCCTGCACCCGAGAGGATTCGGAGCCGCACTCGGTGGTGCACAGGCGGGCGTCGAAATCGGTGCCGCGGATGCCGATGGTGGCGGTACTGGTTCGCACCTTGGCAGCATCCGGCGCGTTCTTGGAGATCAGCCCGGTGACGGCCCGAAAGCCCCCGCGCACCAGCTGCATCAGCATGCTGTTGTCGGGCGCGTTTTCCTTGAACCGGTACTGCTGCACCACCATTTCGGAATTCGGCCGGACCGTCATCCGGGTGCCGTCATCGAGCTTGATGATGGCGGAGGCGCCTTCCGACGTGGTCAGCCGGTCGCCCTCACGCAGGCTCAGGCCCTTGCCCAGCGTCCGCGGAACCTGGCCCGGGGTCTGCGCGAATCCGACGCCGCGCGCGAACTCCACTTCGCCGACAGCCTGGGCGACCGCGCTCAGTGCCGCCAGGAGCAAGCCCATACCCAGGGCCAAGGGTTTCAGCCGTCGGACGCAGTGTTGCAGGCTCATGATGACTTACCTCCGGATACCCCGTTTCCGAGCACATGAAGAACTGTATGGGTTATACACGCTCGCCTCTGGCAGCGGGAGGCGCCCGCCGGGCAGGGGCCGGGGCCCGTGCCGGAATTCACAGTCGAATGCAGTTTGAGCCGGCACCGACCGCGAATCGTCCCTCATTCAGACGAGAACCCGCTCGATGCCCCCGTCGTTGGCGATCGCCACGTACTCCGCCATCCAGTTGCCGCCCAGGATCTGGTTGGCCATCTCGACCACGATGTAGTCGGCTTCCAGCAGGCCGTTCTGCAGGTCGGCGCCATAGCGGGTCAGCCCCTGCAGGCAGCTCGGGCAGCTGGTGAGGATCTTGATGTTCTCGCTGGCGCCAACCGCGCCCGAAGCGCGCAGGGCCGCCTCGTCCTTGCGCAATTCCTCTTCCTTGCGAAAGCGCACCTGGGTGGCGATGTCGGGCCGGGTCACGCCGAGCGTCCCCGACTCGCCGCAGCAGCGCTCCGACTTGCGGACGTTGTCGCCGATCAGGGCCTTCACGGTCTTCATCGAGTCGCCGAGCTTCATCGGGTTATGGCAAGGCTCGTGGTACAGGAAGCCGCCCTGCCCGGCCGGCAGCGTGATGTCTTTTTCCAGCAGGTACTCGTGGATGTCGATGATCCGGCAGCCGGGGAAGATCTTCTCGAATTCATAGCCCTGGAGCTGGTCGTAGCAGGTGCCGCAACTGACCACCACGGTCTTGATGTCCAGGTAGTTCAGCGTGTTGGCGACCCGATGGAACAGCACCCGGTTGTCGGTGATCATTTTCTCGGCCTTGTCGAACTGGCCCGAGCCGCGCTGCGGGTAGCCGCAGCACAGGTAGCCCGGTGGCAGCACGGTCTGCACGCCGGCGTGCCACAGCATCGCCTGCGTCGCCAGGCCGACCTGCGAGAACAGCCGCTCCGACCCGCAACCGGGGAAATAGAACACTGCCTCGGTTTCCGACGTCGTGGTTCTGGGGTTGCGGATGATCGGGACGTAGTCCTTGTCCTCGATATCGAGCAGCGCCCGCGCCGTCTTCTTCGGCAGGCCGCCCGGCAGCTTCTTGTTGATGAAGTGGATGACCTGTTCCTTCACCGGCGCCCGCTCGTGGGTCGCGGGTGGAGCCGTCACCTGCTTGCGGGCCAGCCCGCGCAGCAGGTCGTTGCCGAGGCGCTGCAGCTTGAAACCGACACCGACCATCGCCGAGCGCAACAGCTTGATGGTCTGCGGATTGGTGGCGTTGAGCATCAGCATGGCGGCGGCGTTACCGGGACGGAAGCTCTTTTGCCCCATCTTGCGCAACAGGTTGCGCATGTTCATCGAGACGTCGCCGAAGTCGATCTTCACCGGGCATGGCGACTCGCACTTGTGGCACACGGTGCAGTGGTCGGCCACGTCCTCGAACTCTTCCCAGTGCTTGATCGAGACCCCGCGCCGGGTCTGCTCCTCGTACAGGAAGGCCTCGACCAGCAGCGAGGTCGCCAGGATCTTGTTGCGCGGGCTGTACAGCAGGTTGGCGCGCGGCACATGGGTGGCGCAGACCGGCTTGCACTTGCCGCAGCGCAGGCAGTCCTTGATGCTGTCGGCGATCGCGCCAATGTCGGACTGCTGCATGATCAGCGACTCGTGCCCCATCAGGCCGAAGCTGGGGGTGTAGGCGTTGGTCAGGTCGGCGTACACGCCCAGCGAGGGCGAACCCTCGCCGCCCGGCGACGTTGCCGTATCCGCCTGCGCATGGCGCAGCAGCTTGCCCTTGTTGAACCGGCCCTCGGGGTCGACCCGCTGTTTGTAGTCGGCGAACGGCTGCAGTTCCTCGTCGGTGAGGAATTCGAGCTTGGTGATACCGATGCCGTGTTCGCCGGAGATCACGCCGTTGAGAGTTCGGGCCAGCGCCATGATGCGTTTGACCGCTCCATGGGCGCTTTGCAGCATCTCGTAGTCGTCGCTGTTGACAGGAATATTGGTGTGGACGTTGCCGTCGCCGGCGTGCATGTGCAGCGCCACCCAGACCCGGCCCTTGAGGACCCGCTTGTGGATCGCGTTGCACTCGGCCAGGATCGGCCCGAAGGCCTCGCCGGCAAACAGTGCTTGCAGCGGCGCGCGGATCTGGGTCTTCCAGCTGGCCCGCAGGCTGTGGTCCTGCAGCTGCGAAAACAGCGGCTCGACGTCCCGCAGCCAGCCATGCCACAAGGCGCGCACTTCGCGCACCAGGTCCAGCGCCTGGCCGACCCGGTCCTCCAGCAGTTCAGCGGAGGGGATCTCGTTAGCGTCGTCGTGTTTGCCCAGCGGCAGGTTGCCCCGGCTGAAGAAGGCCTCGAGCTCGTCGGCCAGCTTGATCTTGTTGCGCAGGCTCAGCTCGATGTTGATGCGCTCGATGCCGTCCGTGTATTCGGCCATCCGCGGCAGCGGGATCACCACGTCCTCGTTGATCTTGAAGGCGTTGGTGTGCTTGCTGATGGCGGCCGTGCGCTTGCGATCGAGCCAGAACTTCTTGCGCGCTTCCGGGCTGATGGCGATGAAGCCTTCACCGCTGCGCGAATTGGCGATCCGCACCACCTCCGAAGTGACCCGCGCCACCGCGTCGGCGTCGTCACCGGAGATGTCGCCGACCAGCACCATCTTGGGCAGCCCGCCACGCTTGGACTTGGTCGAATAGCCGACAGCCTTCAGGTAGCGGTCGTCCAGGTGCTCCAGGCCCGCCAGCAGCACGCCCGAGCGCTTCTGCTCGGCGAACATGAAGTCCTTGATCTCGACGATGCTGGGAACCGCGTCGCGGGCGTTGCCGAAGAATTCCATGCAGACGGTGCGGGTGTGCTGCGGCATCCGGTGCACCACCCAGCGGCCGCTGGTGATCAGGCCGTCGCAGCCTTCCTTCTGGATCCCCGGCAGGCCGGACAGGAACTTGTCGGTCACGTCCTTGCCCAGGCCTTCCTTGCGGAAGGTGGCGCCGGGAATCACCAGCTGCTCGGTGCGCACCGGCGTCTTGCCGTCGGCCTCGAAGTATTTCAGCTCGAAGCTGGCGACTTCGGCGTCGTGGATCTTGCCCATGTTGTGGTCCAGCCGCGTGACTTCCAGCCACTGGGCCTGCGGCGTCACCATCCGCCACGAGACCAGGTTGTCCAGCGCCGTGCCCCACAGCACGGCCTTCTTGCCGCCGGCGTTCATCGCGATGTTGCCGCCGATGCAGGAAGCCTCGGCCGAGGTCGGATCCACGGCAAAGACGAAGCCCGCGCGCTCAGCCGCATCGGCCACCCGTTGCGTCACCACGCCGGCCTCGGTCCACACGGTCGCCACCGGCTGGTCATGGCCGGGGATGGCGACCATTTCCACTTCGGTCATGGCCTCGAGCTTTTCGGTGTTGATCACCGCGCTCTTCCAGGTCAGGGGGATCGCGCCGCCGGTGTAGCCGGTGCCGCCGCCGCGCGGGATAATGGTCAGCCCCAGGTCGATGCAGCCCTTGACCAGCCCGGCCATCTCGGCCTCGGTGTCCGGCGTCAGCACCACGAACGGATATTCCACCCGCCAGTCGGTGGCGTCGGTCACGTGCGACACACGCGACAGGCCGTCGAACTTGATGTTGTCCCTGGCGGTGTACTTGCGCAGCATGCGCTGGGTGCGGCGGCGCAGTTCCGCGGCCGCCGTGAAGCTGGCGTCGAAGTTTCTGACGGCGAGCAGCGCGCCCTGGAGCAGTTCACCGACAACGGCGTCGCGCGCCGGGTCCGCCTGCGGCGTGCGCCGCTTCTGCACTTCCGCCAGCCGGTGCTGCAAGGCGTCAACCAGCATCCGCCGGCGCTTCGGGTTGTCCAGCAGGTCGTCCTGCAGGTAGGGATTGCGCTGCACCACCCAGATGTCGCCCAGCACCTCGTACAGCATCCGGGCCGAGCGGCCGGTGCTGCGCTCCTCGCGTAACTGGTTCAGCACCTGCCAGGCGCGCGCGCCCAGCAACCGGATCACGATCTCGCGATCGGAAAACGAGGTGTAGTTATAGGGAATCTCGCGCAGTCGGGGCACGTCGCCCGGAACCGCGGCCATCAGTTGGTTAAGCGTTGTAGGTGCGTTCATCGGTGAGGTTTGTCAGCCGGATGAAAGCATCGGGAGGGCTGAACGGAGATGTTACCGCAGTGCAGCATGAAAATGCCCTCAGGCTCCGGCGCCGCACTGCGCAGACGAGGGTTGCCTGCGGCTTATGGAAACCCCGCTTGTCCGGGGGTGGCGGGGATTGTTAAATCCGCTGTCACAAAACATCTCTACGCTAGCCGTTTTCATCCAGGAGCATTCATGAAACTAAAGCTTTGCGGCGCGGCCCTCGCCGTCGCCCTTTCGTTCGCCGCCCAGGCCCAGACCGAAATCCAGTGGTGGCATTCGATGACCGCCGTGAACGGCGAATGGGTCAATGACCTGGCCAAGGATTTCAACGCCAGCCAGAAGGACTACAAGGTCGTTCCCACGTACAAGGGCCAGTACGACGAATCGATGACGGCTGCCATCGCCGCCTTCCGAGCCGGCAATGCGCCCGACATCCTGCAGGTGTTCGAAGTCGGTACCGCCACCATGATGGCCAGCAAGGGCGCCATCGTGCCGGTTGGAAAAGTCATGACCGATGCGGGCTACAAGTTCGATCCCGCTGCCTACGTGCCGGCCGTCGCCGGCTACTACACGGCGCCCAATGGCCAGATGCTGAGCTTTCCGTTCAACAGTTCCACCACAATCTTCTATTACAACAAGGACGCCTTCAAGGCGGCGGGCCTGGATCCCGAGAAGGCGCCGGTCACCTGGCCCGAAGTTACCCTGGCGGCCGCCAAGCTCAAGGCCAGCGGCCACAAGTGCCCGCTCACCCTGGCGTGGCAGGGCTGGACCCAGCTGGAGAGCTTCTCCGCCTGGCACAACGTGGAATTCGCCTCCAAGCAAAACGGCCTGGCCGGGATGGACGCGCGGCTGAAGGTGAATTCGCCGCTGCATGTGCGCCACATCGAGAACCTGGCCAACATGGCCAAGCAGGGCCTGTTCATCTACAAGGGCCGCAACAGCGCGCCGCAGGCGGCGTTCACCTCGGGTGAATGCGCGATGATCCAGACTTCCGCCGGCTTTTACGGCGACGTCGCCAAGAACGCCAAGTTCGCCTACGGACTGGCGGCCATGCCCTATTACCCGGACGTTCCGGGCGCTCCGCAGAACACCGTGATCGGCGGCGCCAGCCTGTGGGTGATGTCGGGCAAGCCGGCACCCCATTACAAGGGCGTGGCAGCCTTCTTCGATTACCTGTCCAAGCCTGAGGTGCAATCGGCCAGCCACAAGCGCACCGGCTACCTGCCGATCACCACGGCCGCATTCAGGCTGACCGAGAAATCCGGCTTCTACAAGGAGCACCCCGGCACCGACGTGGCCGTCAACCAGATGATCCGCAAGGTGACCGACAAATCGCGCGGCATCCGCCTGGGCAACTACGTGCAGATCCGCACCATCGAGGACGAGGAACTCGAACAGGTCTGGGCCGGCAAGAAAACCGCCAAGGAAGGCCTGGACGCCATCGTCAAGCGCGGCAACGAACTGCTCGAGCGCTTCGAAAAGGCCAACAAAGGCTGATCGGGGCTGGCGCACCGGCGGTGCGCAGGCGATATAGTGACGCGGCCGCCCTCGAGGCGGCCGTCCTTATTCTCGGATCCACATGGAAAAACGCGTCGTCTTCCGCTCCGGCTGGTTGCCCTGGGCCTTGCTTGCGCCGCAGATGATCGTCATCGGCGTGTTCTTCTTCTGGCCCGCCAGCCAGGCACTGCTGCAATCGGTGCAATCGCAGGACGCGTTCGGGACTTCGGCCGTGCAATGGGTCGGGCTGGAAAACTTCCAGCGCCTGTGGGACGACCCGTCCTACATCGAGTCGTTCAAGACCACGGCCGTCTTCTCGGTCCTGGTTGCCGCCAGCGGCATCGGCCTGTCGCTGCTGCTGGCCGTCTTTGCGGACCGGATCGTGCGCGGCGCGACCGCCTACAAGACCATGCTGATCCTGCCGTACGCGGTGGCACCGGCCGTCGCCGCCGTGCTGTGGGTGTTCATGTTTTCGCCCTCGCTGGGCGTCGTCGCCTATGCGCTGGGCAAGCTCGGCTTCGACTGGAACCACCTGCTCAATGGCAGGCAGGCCATGGCCCTGATCGTGATGGCGGCGGTGTGGAAGCAGATCTCCTACAACTTCCTGTTCTTCATGGCCGGCCTGCAGTCGATTCCCAAGTCGCTGATCGAGGCGGCGGCGATCGACGGCGCGCATCCGTGGCGCCGCTTCTGGACCATCCAGTTCCCGCTGCTGTCGCCCACCACGTTCTTCCTGCTGGTGATCAACGTGGTCTACGCCTTCTTCGACACCTTCGCCATCGTCGATGCGGCCACCCAGGGCGGCCCCGGCGCCGAAACCTCGATCCTGGTCTACAAGGTCTATCACGACGGCTTCAAGGCGATGGACATGGGCGGCTCGGCCGCGCAGTCGGTGATCCTGATGTTCATCGTCGTGTCGCTCACCGTGGTCCAGTTCCGCTACGTCGAAAAGAAGGTGCAGTACTGATGAAATCCGATCGCCCCCCGCTGGCGCACCGCCATGGTTGAGCGCCGCCCCGGCCTGCGCCTGCTGGCCCATGGCGTGATGCTGCTGGGCATCGCCATCGTGGCCTTTCCGCTGTACCTGGCGTTCGTCGCCTCCACCCACACCGCCGCCGAGATCGTCCAGGCGCCGATGCCGCTGCTGCCGGGAGGCAATTTCTGGGAGACCTACAAGGCCGCCCTGTTCGGCGGCGGACCGGGCTCCGGCTCGCACGCGCCGGTGGCGCGCATGATGACCGTCAGCCTGATCAACGCGCTGGTCATCACCTTCGGCAAGATCTCGATCTCCCTGCTCTCTGCCTTTGCCGTCGTTTATTTCCGCTTCCCGTTCCGTTCGCTGTGCTTCTGGGCGATCTTCGTGACGCTGATGCTGCCGGTCGAAGTGCGGATCGGACCGACCTACAAGGTGGTGTCGGACCTGGGAATGCTCAACAGCTATGCGGGCCTCACGATTCCGCTGATCGCCTCGGCGACGGCCACCTTCCTGTTCCGGCAGTTCTTCCTCACCGTCCCCGACGAACTGGTGGAAGCGGCGCGGATGGACGGCGCCGGGCCGATGCGATTCTTCAAGGACATCCTGCTGCCGCTGTCCAAGACCTCGATGGCGGCACTGTTCGTGATCCAGTTCATCTACGGCTGGAACCAGTACCTGTGGCCGCTGGTCGCGACCACCAGCGAGGACATGTACCCGGTGGTCATCGGCATCAAGCGGATGATCGCCGGCGGCGACGCGGCCAACGCCTGGAACGTGGTGATGGCCACCGCCATCCTGGCAATGCTGCCGCCCGCCATCGTCGTGGTCGGGATGCAGAAGTGGTTCGTCAAGGGCCTGGTGGATACGGAAAAATAACTGCCTCGGGGACAGACCTTTGGCTCTGCCCCCAACTGACTGACAAGAAAACATGGCATCCATTCATCTCGAGAACGTCACCAAGAGCTACGGCAAAGGCAAGCAAGCCCTGCAGGTGATCCACGGCGTCAGCGCCGACGTGGCCGACCGCGAGTTCATCGTCATCGTCGGGCCGTCGGGCTGCGGCAAGTCGACCCTGCTGCGCATGGTCGCCGGCCTGGAGGAAGTCTCGAGCGGCGAGATCTCGATCGGCGGGCGCGTGGTCAACGACCTGGAACCGGCCGAGCGCGACATCGCGATGGTGTTCCAGAACTACGCCCTGTATCCCCACATGAGCGTCTTCGACAACATGGCCTACGGCCTGAAGATCAAGAAGATGCCAGTGGCGGAGATCAAGACCCGGGTGCAGAAGGCGGCCGCCATCCTCGAACTGGACCACCTGCTGGAGCGCACGCCGAGGCAACTGTCCGGCGGCCAGCGCCAGCGCGTGGCCATGGGTCGCGCCATCGTGCGCCAGCCGCAGGTGTTCCTGTTCGACGAGCCGCTGTCCAACCTGGACGCCAAGCTGCGGGCCCAGACCCGGCTTGAGATCCAGAAGCTGCACCGCGAACTGGGCATCACCGCGCTGTTCGTCACCCATGACCAGGTGGAGGCGATGACGCTCGCGCAACGCATGATCGTGATGAACGCCGGCGTAATGGAGCAGTTCGGCACGCCCGAGGAGGTGTATCACCGGCCAGCGTCGACCTTCGTCGCGAGTTTCATCGGCTCGCCGCCGATGAACCTGCTCAAAGGCGCGCCGGGCGGACGTGCTGGCGCCATCCTGGGCATCCGGCCCGAGCACCTGGATATCGGCCCCACAGGCTGGCCGGTCAAGGTCGAGGCGACCGAGCTGCTGGGCGCCGAACGCCTGATCTACGCCCGTCTGGGCGATGAACAGCTGATCGTTCGCAGCGAGGAGAACCGGCCGGTCCCGGCGCCGGACTCGGAGATCCACATCCTGCCGCGCGAAGACCGCGTGCACTGGTTCAACACGGACAGCGGCAAGAGGATCTGAGGCGCGATGAAGCACTGGCCCTACCCCCGCTGGATCGCCCACCGTGGCGCCGGCAAGCTGGCCCCGGAAAACACGCTGGCGGCGTTCCGCGTCGGCGCGGGCCACGGCTACCGGATGTTCGAATGCGACGCCAAGCTGGCGGCCGACGGCGTGCCGTTCCTGATGCATGACGCCACCTTGGGGCGCACAACCAATGCCCGCGAGATCTTCGGCCGGGCGGCCAGTGAGATCGGCAGCGAGCACCCGTGGAGCGAACTGGCGAAGCTCGATGCGGGAGGCTGGCACAGCCGCGCCTTTGCCGGCGAGCCGCTGCCGACGCTGGAGAACATCTCGCGCTTCTGCCTGGCCAACGGCCACCTGCTCAACATCGAGATCAAGCCGACGCCGGGGGCGGAGCGCCGCACCGGCGAGGTGGTGGCCCGCCATGCCCAGCGCCTGTGGAACAACGCGCCCGTACCGCCGCTGCTGACGTCGTTTCGCCCCGATGCGCTGGAGGGCGCGCAGGCGACGGCGCCGGGACTGCCACGCGGACTGTTGCTGGACACACTGCGGGACGGCTGGCTGAAGCAAGCCACCGCGCTGGACTGCGTGGCGGTGGTCTGCAACCACGCGCTGTGGGATGCGGCGACGGTCGCGCAGGTGCACGGCGCCGGGATGAAGTGCCTGAGCTACACCGTCAACGACGAGTGGGCGGCGCAGCGCCTGCTCCAGCTCGGCACCGACGGGATCATTACCGACCGGGTCGAGCTGTTTCCCCCAACGTGACGTCATTCCCGCGCAGGCGGGAGCTCCGATGTCATTCCCGCGCAGGCGGGAGCTCCGATGTCATTCCCGCGCAGGCGGGAATCCAGGGCTTTCAAGGCAAGCAAGCACTGGATCCCCGCCTTCGCGGGGATGACGATTGCTCCCCGCCTTCGCGGGGATGACGATTGCTCCCCGCCTTCGCGGGGATGACGATTGCTCCCCGCCTTCGCGGGGATGACGATTGCTCCCCGCCTGCGCGGGGATGACGATTGCTCCCGGTCGTCACGGGGTGACGATTATTTGAGGTCGCCGGCCAGCGACGCCAGCGTCTCCGCCGCGATGACGGTGTGCGCGGGGTAGTTGCGATGGTCGCAACCCAGCTTCACGCTGGCGCCAGCCTTGACCGCCGACACCATGGCCGGAGTGAATTCGAAGCGCACGAAGTGCACGGCCGAAGTCTTCTCGTCGTTCTCCCGGTCCAGGTCCTCGTCGGCGATCGCATAGACCCGCTGGTGGCCCTCGACCTCGACGAACATCCGGTCCTCGACGCCGATCAGCCGGGCCAGCTCGCGCTTGCGCTCGTTGACGTCGGGATACTCGATCAGCATCGTGGCCTTCCAGTTGCTGCCGTCGGGCATCAAGGGCGCATAGGCCTCGATCTCCTGCTCGATGCCCTCTTCCTCGAAGATCTTTTCGATCCGCAGCATCTCCTGGATCTGGTAGCGGATGGTCATCTCGCTCTCGAACTGCAGGTTGATGTGGTCGCCCAGCGGCACGCTGCGCAGCTTGCGGTGCGCGATCACTTCCGACTTGCGCTCCTTGCGGTACTTGCTGTACGCCTCCAGCGTCATCAGATTGCCGCGGGTGATTTTTCCGGTGAGTTGCATCAGGTTAGTCCAGTCCATAAGCCATTCGCACCAGCGTGATCGGGTGCTCCAGCCGCGGCGTGCCGAGCGCGTTGACGTCGAAGCCCTGGTCGATGTGGTGGCCACCCAGCGGGCAGTCGGAACTGATGTAGTCCGGCTGGCCTCCCTGCGGATGCTCGGCCATCTTCTTGAACAGCGGCTTGCCGATCTTCATCGCCGTCTGGTGCGAAGGCACCTTCACGCCGTAGGTGCCGGCGTGGCCCGAGCAGCGCTCGTTGGTGTGCACGAAGGTGCCTGGCACCATCTTGAGCATTTCCTCGGTCTTCTTGCCGATGTTCTGCACGCGGGTGTGGCAGGGAATCTGGTAGCTGACCTTGCCCAGCGGCTGGGTGAAGTCGGTCTTGAGCAGCCCGTCGCGCTTGCGCGCCATGAAGTACTCGAACGGGTCCCACATCGCCTCCTTGACCGCCTGCACGTCGGCGTCATCGGGATACATCAGCGGGATCTCCTGCTTGAACATCAGTGTGCAGCTGGGCACCGCCGCGATGATCGCGTAGCCGTCACTGGCGTACTTCGCCAGCACCGGAATGTTCGCTTCCTTGCTCTGGTTGACCGAATCGAGGTCGCCCAGCTCCAGCTTGGGCATGCCGCAGCACTTTTCCTTGTTCACCAGGACGTAGGGCACTTCGTTGTGCTCCAGCACCTTGAGCAGGTCCAGGCCGATGCCGGGCTCGTTGTAGTTGATGTAGCAGGTGGCGAAGATCGCCACCTTGCCGGGCGTCTTGGCGCCGTCCTTGATGCTGAAGTCCTTCGACTTCGGCGCGCCGGAGCGGAACCTGCGGGTAGCCAGCGCCGGCAGCCAGGCATTGCGGTCCACGTGCAGCGCCTTCTCCATCACGGCGCGGGCCGGCTTGGTCTGGTTCACCGCGTTCGCCAGCTGGGTCACGATCGGGATGCCGGCGAACTGGCCGTGCACGTCGGTCGACGCCAGCAGCTTCTCGCCAAAGCTGACGCCGCCTTGCTTGAACTTGATCGCCTTGGCCCGCAGCATGGTGTGCGGATAGTCCACGTTCCATTCGTGCGGCGGAACGTAGGGGCACTTGGTCATGTAGCACAGGTCGCACATGTAGCACTGGTCGACCACCTTCCAGTAGTCCTTGCGATCGACCGCGTCGACCTCGCCGGTCTTGCTTTCGTCGATCAGGTCGAACAGCGTCGGGAACGAGGCGCACAGGCTGACGCAGCGGCGGCAGCCATGGCAGATGTCGAAGATGCGTTCCAGCTCGTCGAACGTCTTTTCTTCGTTGTAGTACTCGGGATTCTTCCAGTCGATCGGGTGACGGGTCGGGGCTTCGAGATTGCCTTCGCGTGCTGCGGCCATGTACTTGTCTTTCCGGATGGGTGCTTTTCATTGGGCGCTGCGGACAGCGCCCAACAAGAAGCAAGCGGTCAGTCGACCAGTTCGTTCAGCGCACGGGTGTAGCGGTTGGCATGCGAGCGCTCGGCCTTGGCCAGCGTCTCGAACCAGTCCGCCACTTCGTCGTGGCCTTCTTCACGGGCGGTTTTCGCCATGCCCGGGTACATGTCGGTGTACTCGTGGGTCTCGCCGGCAACGGCGGACTTCAGGTTGTCGCGGGTCGGGCCGATCGGCATGCCGGTGGCCGGATCGCCGCACTGCTCGAGCCACTCGAGGTGGCCGTGCGCATGGCCGGTCTCGCCTTCGGCGGTGGAGCGGAACAGGGCTGCCACATCGTTCTGGCCTTCGACGTCGGCCTTGTTTGCGAAGTACAGATAACGGCGGTTGGCCTGGGATTCGCCGGCGAAGGCGGCCTTCAGGTTTTCTTCCGTCCTGGAGCCTTTGAGTGCTGCCATGTGGAAATCTCCTAGTGGGTTGATGAATCGGGGAAAAACGCCTTGAACACAGGGTCGAAGACCTGCTCAGAGTAGTCCTCCGGCAAGCCTGCGTCTAATTGGCTGCGTCAATGCGATGAATTGAGTATGACTATCAAGTCAATAGAAACAATAACTCAACACTATTTATGGTAACGCATCCGGAAAGCGCCGCGAATCATTACGGTATAGTAAACGCGTTACGCATAAGTAAATCTTCTCGCCCCCGTCCAGGACCATCGGAGACTTCAATGGCCGCCGTACTCAAAGACCCCAAGACGCTGCCGGCACCGGCGCCCATCCACCAGCTGCACCACTTCGCGTACCGCGCCAGGGATGCCGAGGAAACCAGGCATTTCTACGAGGACATCCTGGGCCTGCCGCTGTACCACATCATCCAGAGCGACCACGTCCCCAGCACCGGCGAGTACTGCCCGTACACGCATTTCTTCTTCCGCTTGCAGGACGGCTCGTTCATCGCCTTCTTCGACCTTGGCAACGACGAGGCGGCGCTGCCTTCGCCGAACACGCCGGCCTGGGTCAACCACATCTCGTTCCGGGTCGATTCGCAGCAGGCGCTGCGCGACATGAAGGAACGGCTGGAAGCCAACGGCGTGGAGGTGCTGGGCATCACCGACCACCACATCTTCCACAGCATCTATTTCTTCGATCCGAACGGCGTCCGGCTGGAACTGACGGCGCAGCTGGCCGACGAATTCCAGATGCTGCAGGAGAGCAAGACCGCCCATGCCCGGCTGGCCGAGTGGACCGCGCGCAAGCAGCAGTGGCGCAAGGACCGCGCCGCCGGCCAGGCCGCCGAGCCGCTCAAGCCCCAGCGCAACGACCGCCCGGAAGTCGCGGCGCGCAAGTGATGGCTGCGCCAGGCTACGCCGAGACGGCGTTTCGCAACGGCTACGAGTTCACCCAGGGCAAGGGCTACGTCCTGCCCGAGTACCCGTTCGTCGAGCCGCCGGAAATCCGCACCGGCCAGGTCGGTCGCCACCCGATCGTGATCATCGGCGCCGGCCTGGCCGGGCTGACCATGGCCTGCGCGCTGGCCCGCTACGGCGTGGCGGCGGTGCTGCTGGACGAAGACAACTCGGTCGGCGTCAAGGGCGCTTCGTCGCGCGGCATCTGCTACACCCAGCGCTCGCTGGAGATCTTCCAGCGGCTGGGCGTGTACGAGCGGATCGCGGCCAAGGGCATCCAGTGGAGCGTCGGCCGCACCTTCGCCGGCAAGGACGAGGTCTATTCATTCGACCTGCGCCAGCAAAGCGGCTACAACCTGTCCAGCCAGCCGCCCTTCATCAACATCCAGCAGTTCTACATCGAAGGCTTCCTGGTGGAACGGATCCAGGAGCTGGGCCACGTCGACATCCGCTGGAACAACCGCGTCACCGCCTTCGAGCAGGACCAGCAGGGCGCGACGCTGTCGATCCACACGCCGGCCGGCGACTACCGCATCCGCGCCGACCATGTGATCGACGCCAGCGGCTCGCACACGCCGTTTCGCAAGTGGGTCGGCGCCTCGGTCACCGCCAAGAAGGGCGACGACCGCTGGTGCATCGCCGACGTGCGCTTCGCCACGCGGCCGCCGACCGAGCGCCACACCTGGATCGAGGCCCCGTTCAACGAGAACCGCGCCGTCTGGCAGCACCTGATGGGCGACGACGTCTGGCGCATCGACTACCAGATGCCGCCGGACGCGGACCCCGAGGAGGTGAGCCGGGAGGACGTGGTGCGCGAGCGCCTGGTGCGCCAGTTCGGCGCCGGCACCGAGATGGAAATCGTCTGGGTCGGACCCTACGCCTACAAGAGCGAGTGCGTGGACCGGATGCAGCACGGCCGGCTGTTCTTCATGGGCGATGCGGCCAAGGTGGTCAGCCCGTTCGGCGCCCGCGGCGGCAACACCGGCATCGCCGACGCCGACAACCTGGCCTGGAAGCTGGCGGCCGTGGTCAAGGGCACGGCGTCGCCGGACCTGCTGGACAGCTATCACGAGGAGCGGCACGAGGCCGCCACCCAGAACGTGCTGGTGACCAACCGCACGGCCCGCTTCCTGCGGCCGGCACCCGGCATCGAGAAGACCTTCCGCGACGCCGCCTTGAGCCTGGCGCGCCAGCACCTGTTCGCGCGCCAGCTGGTCAACACCGGGCGGATGGCGATCGCCAACCCGTATTCGCAATCCAGCGCCTGCGAGCGCACCGGCGGGCTGCCGGTGCAGAACGTTTCCTTCGCCTGGCCTGACGGCTCGCGCGGCACGATGAACGAGCTGCTGCAGTGGGCCGACGGCAGCCTGCTGGTGCTGCTGTTCGGCGACGCCAGCCGCGACAGCCTGGCGCGGTTGCGGGCGCTTGCCGAGACCGCGCCGGTGCGCTGCGTGCAGGTGCTGGGACCCGAGGGGCGGGCGGGCGCGCGCGAGCATGTGCGTGATCCGCAAGGCCACCTGCAGGGCGCCTGCCATGTGTTCGGCCACGCGTGGGCCCTGATCCGGCCCGACAGCTACGTGGCTGCCACCGGCGAGAGCGTCGACGCCTCGCTGGTGCATGCGGTCGGACGCTCGCTGGGCGCCGCGCTGCACGAAGGAGACACCGCATGAAGACCGCGTTGAACCTGCAGGACGCCGACGCCTTCTACGAACAGCTGCTGGACGCGCACCAGGGGCTGGATCCCCAGCAGTCCGAACTGCTCAATGCCCGATTGATCCTGCTGCTGGCCAACCAGGTCGGCGACGCCAAGGTGCTGAGGGAGTGCGTGGACGCGGCGGCGACGATGCCGGGCTGATCACGCCTGGACGCGCTGGATTCCCGCCTCCGCGGGAATGACCAGATCTTCCTTGTGCGCGGGGATGACAACAACATCGTCATTCCCGCGCAGGCGGGAATCCAGAGCTTCCGAGGATGCCTTCCCAGAGGTCGCGCCACTCGGGGTTCAGTTCCTCGATCAGCCGCAGTTTCCACAGCCGGTTCCATTTCTTCAGCCGCTTCTCCCGCACGATTGCCTCTTCCATGGACACGTGCATCTCATAGAACACCAGGGTGTGAACGCCATGGCTTTCCGTGAAGCCGGGGACGCAGTTGTTCTTGTGCTGCCAGATGCGCTTGACCAAGTCGGAGGTGACGCCGATGTAGAGGGTCCCGTTGCGGGCGCTGGCCAGGATGTAGACCGCGGGCTGCTTGACGTCCATGGAGGTATTGGGCCGGACGCCCTGGATTCCCGCCTCCGCGGGAATGACGAGGTCACTGCGCGGGGATGACGAGGTCACTCCGCGGGGAATGACGAGATCACTGCGCGGGAATGACGAGATCAATTGTCGTCCCCGCGAAGGCGGGGACCCAGAGCCGGACGCCCTGGATTCCCGCCTCCGCGGGAATGACGAGGTCACTCCGCGGGGATGACGAGGTCACTCCGCGGGAATGACGAGGCATTCCGCGGGAATGACGACGACCCGGTAAAATCGACACTCCCCACCCGGTCATCCAGCGGCACACCACGCGGCCGCTTTTCATTTCCCGATTGCCCCCGCCATGAGCGATACCACCCCGCAGCAACCCGGCCTTGAGAGCCTGTCCAAGTCCTTCGAACCGCACGCGATCGAGGCCCGCTGGGGCCCGTTGTGGGAACAGCGCGGCTACGGCCGCGCCGGCGCCCGCGGCACCGGCCAGCCGGCCGACGGCGAGCCCTCGTTCGCGATCCAGCTGCCGCCGCCCAACGTCACCGGCACGCTGCACATGGGGCACGCGTTCAACCAGACCATCATGGACAGCCTGACGCGCTACCACCGGATGCGCGGCTTCAACACGGTCTGGGTGCCGGGCACCGACCATGCGGGCATCGCCACCCAGATCGTGGTGGAGCGCCAGCTGCAGGAGCAGGGCCAGTCGCGCCACGATCTGGGACGCAAGAACTTCGTGGCCAAGGTCTGGGAGTGGAAGGAGCAGTCCGGCAACACCATCACCACCCAGATGCGCCGCATGGGCGACAGCGTGGACTGGTCGCGCGAGTACTTCACGATGGACGACAAGCTGTCGAAGATCGTCACCGAGACCTTCGTGCGGCTGTACGAGCAGGGCCTGATCTACCGCGGCAAGCGGCTGGTCAACTGGGACCCGGAACTCAAGACCGCCGTCAGCGACCTGGAGGTGGAAAGCGAGGAGGAAGATGGCTTCCTCTGGCACATCCGCTACCCGCTGGTGGATGGCAGTGGTTCCCTGGTCGTCGCGACCACCCGGCCGGAAACCATGCTGGGCGACACCGCGGTGATGGTCCATCCCGAGGACGAGCGCTACCAGCACCTGATCGGCAAGAGCGTGAAGCTGCCGCTGTGCAACCGCGAGATCCCGGTCATTGCCGACGACTATGTGGACCGCGAATTCGGCACCGGCGTGGTCAAGGTCACGCCAGCCCACGACGTCAACGATTACGCGGTCGGCCAGCGGCACCAGCTGCCGATCATCGGCGTGCTGACGCTGGACGCGAAGATCAACGAGAACGCGCCGGCCAAGTACCAGGGCCTGGACCGCTTCGTGGCACGCAAGCAGGTGGTCAAGGACCTGGAGGCCGGCGGCTTCCTGGTCGAGACCAAGAAGCACAAGCTGATGGTGCCGCGCTGCGCCCGCACCGGCCAGGTGGTGGAGCCGATGCTGACCGACCAGTGGTTCGTGGCGATGACCAAGGTCAGCGAGCAAGACCCGACCGGCAAGTCGATCGCGCAGAAGGCGATCGACGCGGTCGACAGCGGCGCGGTGAAGTTCGTGCCGGAGAACTGGGTCAACACCTACAACCAGTGGATGAACAACATCCAGGACTGGTGCATCTCGCGCCAGCTCTGGTGGGGCCACCAGATCCCGGCCTGGTACGACCAGGACGGCAAAGTCTACGTGGCGCGCGACGAGGCGCATGCGCAGGCCCAGGCCCCGGACAAGCAGCTGCGCCGTGACGAGGACGTGCTGGACACCTGGTACTCCTCCGCCCTGGTGCCCTTCTCCACCATGGGCTGGCCCGAGCACACCAAGGACATGGACCTGTACCTGCCGTCCACCGTGCTCGTGACCGGCTACGACATCATCTTCTTCTGGGTCGCCCGGATGATCATGATGACCACCCACTTCACCGGCCAGGTGCCGTTCCGCCACGTCTACATCCATGGCCTGGTGCGCGACTCGCACGGCAAGAAGATGAGCAAGTCGGAAGGCAACGTGCTGGACCCGGTGGACCTGATCGACGGCATCGCCCTGCCGCCGCTGCTGGACAAGCGGACCACGGGCCTGCGCAAGCCGGAGACGGCGCCCACGGTGCGCAAGAACACCGAGAAGGAATTCCCGGACGGCATCCCGCCCTTTGGCGCCGACGCCTTGCGCTTCACCTTCGCGTCGCTGGCCTCGCTGGGCCGCAACATCAACTTCGACGCCAAGCGCTGCGAGGGCTACCGCAACTTCTGCAACAAGCTCTGGAACGCGACGCGCTTCGTGCTGATGAACTGCGAGGGCCAGGACCTGGCGGAAACCAACGCCTCGCTGACGCAGGCCGACCGCTGGATCATCTCCACGCTGCAGCGGGTGGAAGCGGATGTGGCCAAGGGCTTTGCCGAGTACCGTCTGGACAACGTCGCCAACACGATCTACCAGTTCGTCTGGGACGAGTTCTGCGACTGGTACCTGGAGATCGCCAAGGTGCAGATCCAGAGCGGCGACGCCGGCCAGCAGCGCGGCACCCGGCGCACGCTGATCCGCGTGCTGGAAGCCATCCTGCGGCTGGCCCACCCCGTCATCCCGTTCATCACCGAGGAGCTGTGGCAGAAAGTGGCGCCGGTGGCCGGCAAGAGCGGCGAATCGGTCAGCATCGCGCCTTATCCGGCCACCAACAGCGCGGCGATCGAGCCGGAAGCGGAAGCCTATGTCGGCAAGCTCAAGGCCCTGGTCGACGCCTCCCGCACCTTGCGTGGCGAGATGAACGTGTCGCCCGCCACCCGCTTGCCGCTGTACGTGGTCGGCGACGCCGCCTTCATGCGGCAGGCGGCCCCGGTGCTGCAGGCGCTGGCCAAGCTGAGCGAGGTGAAGGTGTTCGACGACGAGGCAGCGTGGAGCGCGGCCGCCCAGGCGGCGCCGGTTGCCGTGGTCGGCGACGCCCACTTGTGCCTGTTCATGGAAATCGACATCGACGCCGAGAAGGCCCGCCTGGGCAAGGAAGCGGCCCGGCTGGACGAGCAGATCACCAAGGCCAACGCCAAGCTGGGCAACGAGGCCTTCGTTGCCAAGGCGCCGCCGGCGGTGATCGAGCAGGAACGCAAGCGGATTGCCGAGTTCACCGCCACGCTGGGCAAGCTGCGCGACCAGCTGGCCCGGCTGGGCTAAGCTCACCGTCATTCCCGCGCAGGCGGGAGGGCTCTCCGTCATTCCCGCGCAGGCGGGAATCCAGGGCATCCAAAAAAAAGGCCGGGCGCACTGGATCCCCGCCTGCGCGGGGATGACGAACCGCCTGCGCGGGGATGACGAACCGCCTGCGCGGGCATGACGAACCGCCTGCGCGGGGATGACGAACCGCCTGCGCGGGGATGACGACGCTGGGCGGCTAGATTCCTTCCAGGCTGGCCGGGCCGCTCAGCGGGCCCAGGCTGCTGACCGGGCCGTCCAGCTCCATCGGCGCGGAGTTGCCCGGCTCGTGGCCGTGCAGCGGGCCGGCCAGTGCCTCGTGCAGCCGGTGGGCCACGTACCAGCTCGCGCGAATCCGTGCTTCGACCGTGTAGGAGCCGAGCCGCGGGGTGAGGACCAGGTTGGGCAAGCCATGCAACGGCGAGCCCTTGCCGGCAAAGCTGGTGTGCGCGCCATCCAGCACCGCGGCCTCGATCCGGCCGTCAGTGAGCGCTCGAGCCAGTGCCGGCGGATCGAACAGGTGCGAGCGGCTGATGCCGACCCAGACCTGGCCGGGTTTGCAGTGCGCCAGCATCTTGTCGTTGATGAAGCCGATGTAGCGCGAGGCGAACATCACCTGCACCGAGATGCCGTCGGCCTGGGCCAGCATCTCCTGCAGGCTCACGGGCTGGATCTGGAGCTTGCCCCAGATCGGCGCCGTGCTGTGCACCGCCGGGTCGTACCCGATCAGCTTGACCCCAAGCGCAGCCAGCAGGGGCGCGAGCGTGTGGGCCGTGGGCGCGAGGCCGAAGATCCCGACCGTGCTGCCATGCAGTTCCCGTCCCGGCCGGATCTCGGAATGGTGATCACCGGCCAGAGTGGCGCTGAAGCCGCGCCGGTAGAGCAGCAGCAGGCTGGCCAGCAGGTATTCGGCGTTGGCGCGGACGTTGGCCGTGGTGGCCTGGATGACGCGGACCTTGTGTTCGCGGCAGGCTTCCAGATCGGTGTTGTCGCTGCCGGCCTGCATGCGGGCCACCGCCTTGAGCACCGGCGCGAAGTCCAGCAGTTCCCGGGTGACGGCCAGCTTGCGCGGCAGGACCACGGCGGCGGCGTTGTAGATGGCCTTGCGCAACCCGCTCGCATCGTTGGCCAGGTCGAGCCGGCTCACCACGTGATGGCGTTCTTCCAGCCATGCGAGCGCCTCGGGGACCAGCCGTTCGAGAAGTAAGATGTCCAACGAATGCTTCCTGTCTGACAAACGGGCCGGTACGCCTTGTCGCATACTGTTTCGAGCCCCTTACGGGAATTTCTTACACACAGAGACGATATCCTTTTTTCCGGCCGATGACCTCCTTCAAAACGATCAAAAAAGCAGTCTTTCCGGTTGCGGGCCTCGGCACCCGTTTCCTGCCGGCCACCAAGGCCCAGCCCAAGGAAATGTTGCCGGTGGTCGACAAGCCCCTGATCCAGTACGCGGTTGAGGAGGCCTACGGCGCCGGCATCCGCCACATGATCTTCGTCACCGGCCGTAACAAGCGGGCGATCGAGGACCATTTCGACACCGCCTACGAGCTGGAGACCGAGCTGGAAGCCAGCCAGAAGCAGGACCTGCTGGCACTGGTGCGCTCGATCAAGCCGGACGACATGGACTGCACCTACGTGCGGCAA
>JBBRSZ010000007.1:0-127443 GCA_038244915.1 Burkholderiales bacterium
CATCCTGAGCGAAGCCCACGGCCAGAAGATCGCCGTCATCGAGAACGAATTCGGCGAAGAGAACATCGACAGCGACATCCTGGTCTCCGAGACCAAGGAGCAGATCATCCAGATGAGCAATGGCTGCATCTGCTGCACCATCCGCGAGGACCTGCGCGAAGCGCTGCAGCTGCTGGCCGCCAAGAAGCGCAAGGGCCTGCTGGACTTCGACCGCGTGATCATCGAGACCACCGGCCTGGCCGACCCCGGCCCGGTGGCGCAGACCTTCTTCATGGACGACGAGATCGCCGAGACCTACCTGCTCGATTCGATCCTGACCCTGGTGGATGCCAAGCACGCCCCCCAGCAGCTCAACGACCGGCAGGAGGCGCGCCGCCAAGTGGGCTTCGCCGACCAGCTGTTCATCAGCAAGACCGACCTGGTGGCCCAGGACGAGACCGACGCCTTGATCCACCGCCTCAAGCACATGAACCCGCGGGCGCCGATGAAGGCGGTGCACTTCGGTGATGTCAAGCTCAGCGAGGTGTTCGACCTGCGCGGGTTCAACCTCAATTCCAAGCTCGAGATCGATCCCGATTTCCTGAAGGAGGAAGAGGAGCACGACCACGCCGGCCACGACCATGCGCACGATCACGAGCACGGGGACCACTGCGACCATCCGTCGCATGCGGCTGAAGGCCACGGCCACCACCACCATCACGACGACGACGTGAAGAGTTTTGTTTTCAGGTCGAACCGGGCGTTTGATCCGGCCAAGCTGGAAGACTTCCTGGGCGCCATCGTCAACATCTACGGCCCCAAGATGCTGCGCTACAAGGGCGTGCTGCACATGAAGGGCACCGAGCGCAAGGTGATCTTCCAGGGCGTGCACCAGCTGATGGGGAGCGACCTGGGCCCGCAATGGGCCGCCGACGAGACCCGCAACAGCAAGATGGTGTTCATCGGCATCGACCTGCCGAAAGATATCTTCCTGCAGGGGCTCGAGCAGTGCCTGGTTTGAGGTAGGCTTGCGCGTTCGTTTTTTGAGGCGGGAGCCTTGATGACTGTCTCGATTCTGCAACTTGCGGGTGTTAGCTCCGGCGGGCCGTCGCTGGAGAGGCGCGCCCAAGGCCCCTCGGGGAGCGGTCGGGAGCGGGGCAATCAGGGTATAACTCGCTTTCATGAAGGCGAACCCCCACCAGAAAAAGGCAGGCCGGCTGATCCAGCCCAGGCTCATGCCAGCGCCGTTGCGAGGAGACAGGACTTGAAGCCCCAACCCAAGGCTGCGGCCAAAACCGCCAAGGCAACCGCCAAAGCCAAGCCGGCGCCGGCCAAAAAAGTGGCCAAGGCGCCAGTGAAGCCGGCCGCGAAAGCCAAGCCCGCAACCAAGGCAAAGGCCAAGCCGGCCGCCAAGGTTGCGCCGAAGAAGACAACGAAGCCGGCGGCCAAGCCCGCCAAGCCGGCGGCCAAGACAACGAAGACAGCGGCAAAACCCGCAGCGAAGAAACCATTGCCCGTCAAGACCCCCACAGCCCCGGCCAAATCGGCCGCGGCCAAGACCAAGGCCGCACCTGCGGCCAAGTCAGCTTCGAAATCCAGCCCGGCGTCCCTGGCGCCGGCTGCCGTCCGCCTGGACGCTCCCCGACCGATGCCTGTGGTCCAGGCCGGGGCGCCCGCGCGGGCAACCAAGCCCTCCGCGCGACTGGCCCAGATCACGGTGCCGTCGATGGCGCAGTCCGTGGCCTCCACCGCCGCCAAATCCAGTTACACCCACACCATGCCTCCAGCAGTCCTCCCCGCGCCACCGATGGTGGCGGTCAAGAAAGATCCCAAGCTCGCCAACAACTGGAAGACCAAGACGGTCGACCAGCTCAGCGACGCCGAAGTCATGGCGATGCCGGACTCCGAGTACATGAACGACAAGCAGATGGCGTTCTTCCGCCTGAAGCTGACGCAGCTCAAGACCGACATCCTCAACAGTGCCGGTGAAACGACCGAGCACCTGCGCGAGGACACCGTGATCGTCCCCGACCCGGCCGACCGCGCGACCATCGAGGAAGAGCACGCGCTGGAGCTGCGCACCCGCGACCGCGAGCGCAAGCTGCTCAAGAAGATCGAGCAGTCGATCGGCCGCATCGACGCCGGCGACTACGGCTACTGCGACGAGACCGGCGAGCCGATCGGCGTTGGCCGGTTGCTGGCCCGTCCGACCGCCACCCTGTCGCTGGAGGCGCAGCAGCGCCGCGAGCTGAAACAGAAGATGTTCGGGGACTAGGCCGTCCCCGGCCGTTCCGCTGACCGCACCGATACCGCGACCCATGTCCAAAGACGATTCCGGCCTGCTGTCTAAGGTCGTCAAATTCGTCCGCAACCCGACGACCAACTGGGCCGACCTCGACCAGCCCGAAACCGATCGCGAGAGCAGCTACTCCAAGCAGATGCTCAAGGAGATGATCGAGCGCAAGCGCCGCAACGACTTCGTGCGCAAGCGCGAGTTCGACATGCTGCGCAAGATGCGCCGCAGCGAGGTGATGGCGGGGCAGGACCCGATGGCGAGGCCGTCGTTCTTCCAGAGCTCGATGCCGTCCAAGCCGGATGATCGCGCCACCACGCTCAAGAAGATCGACGAGATCGAAGCGCAGATGTCGATGCAGTGGTGGAAGACCAAGCACGGCGACTCGTCGCTGCGCAGCACCGGTTCGGCCGCCTTGCCGGCATCGGCCCACGTGCCGATCGAGGCAGGGCGAGTCCCCCTGCCTCCCAACCGGACCAATTCCTATACACGCACGGCGCCGCAGCCGCTGGAGTCCGGCGTGCCGCCGGCACCGTCGCAGGCGCCGGCCATGCTGGGATCGCTCACGCCGGGCACTGAGTCGCCGGCCGCGCCGGTTGCTCCCCGGCCGGCGCCAGCCCCGGCCGCCGCCCGGCCGGCGGCGCGCGCTCCCGTGATCTCCGCCGTCACGCCCAACAAGGGCGACTCGCTGCCTTCCAGCAACAGCAACAGCGTGTTCTCGGCCTCCAAGCTGATCGCGATCGACGTCGACGAGTTCGCGCACGACCCGGAGCTGGAGGAAGCGGCGATCCGCTTCGCCAACGGCGACGACGCCGGCGCCGAGGCGGGGCTGCTGGAAGTGCTGTCGCCCACCGGCCAGCGCATCAACCACGACGAGACCTGGCTCACTCTCTTTGACCTGTACCGGGCCACCGGCCAGCTCGATCGCTACGAATCGGCGGCGATCGAATTCGCCGGGCGCTTCGCCCGTTCGGCGCCGCAGTGGGTGTCGCTGCCCGACGCGGTGAGCCGCATGAATTCACCGGCGACCCCGGCGCCGCCGGCGTCGCAGCAGGCTGCCGACTGGACCTCGCCGGCGTCATTCGGCACCCAGACGCTGGCTGCCCTCAACGCCGCCCTGGTCAAGGCGCCGCAACCCTGGCGGCTGAACTGGAACAAGCTCAACACGATCGAGGAAGGCGCGCTGGAAGGCCTGGCCAAGCTGTTCACGCAGTGGGCCTCGCAGCCGGTGCAACTGCGCTTCATCGGCGCCGGCAACCTGGAAAACGTGCTGCGCAACGGCACGCCTTCCGGTGACAAGGCGGCCAACCCCGCGTGGTGGCGGCTGCGGATGGAAATGCTGCGGGTCACGCACCAGCCCGACGAATTCGAGCTGGTGGCGCTGGATTATTGCGTGACCTACGAGGTCTCGCCGCCGTCGTGGGAGAGCGCCCGCACCGAGTTCAAGCCGCTGCAGAACGACGGCAGCTACATCTCCGGCCACACCATCATCGGCGACGCCTTCCACGACTCGATGGCCACCGGCGCCATGACCATGGTCGGCGACAGCCAGATCCCGCAGATCTCGAACATTTCGACGGTCGAGCTTGCCGGGCAGATCCTGGGCGACGCCGCCGAGGCGCTGGCCACCCTGGATGCCAAGCTGGCCGGCGCGGACATCATGATCATTTCCTGCGACCGGCTGATCCGGATCGACTTCTCGGCCGCTGGCACCCTGTTGAACTGGGTGTCGTCGCGGCAGGCCGAAGGCCGGCAGGTGCAGTTCGTGCACGTGCACCGCCTCGTGGCCGGCTTCTTCAACGTGATCGGCATCAGCGAGCACGCGCGGGTCATCGCCCGCACGGATTGAAGCAGCCGGGGCAAGCTCGGGACCTTGCATTCGGCGCCGCCGGCCCCAAGCTGCTGGCGATGGAACAATTTCATGGCACGACCATCGTCAGCGTCCGCCGCAAGAACGCGGACGGCAGCTGGCAGGTGGCGATCGGCGGCGACGGCCAGGTCACCCTGGGCAACATCGTCGTCAAGGGCACGGCCCGCAAGGTGCGCAAGCTCTACCACGACAAGGTGCTGGCAGGCTTTGCCGGCGCCACGGCCGACGCCTTCACGCTGTTCGAGCGCTTCGAGGCCAAGCTGGAAAAGCACCAGGGCCAGCTGGTGCGCGCCGCCATCGAGCTGACCAAGGACTGGCGCACCGACCGCGTGCTGCGCAAGCTGGAGGCCATGCTCGCAGTCGCGGACAAGGAAGCTTCCCTCATCATCACCGGCAACGGCGACGTGCTCGAACCCGAGCACGGCATCATCGCCATCGGCTCCGGCGGCGCTTACGCCCAGGCCGCCGCCAAGGCGCTGTTGGACAACACCGACTTGAGCGCCCGCGACATCGTCAAGAAGTCGCTCGAGATCGCCGGCGAGCTGTGCATCTACACCAACATGAACCACACCGTGGAGACCTTGGAATGATGAGCGACGCCGGGCCGCCCCAAGGCGCGAAGGCCCCCTCGGGGGGCAGCGACACGGCTTTGCCGCGAGCGTGGGGACACACATGTCTTCCATGACCCCACAGGAAATCGTTTCCGAACTCGATCGCCACATCGTTGGCCAGCGGGACGCCAAGCGCGCGGTGGCGATCGCCCTGCGCAACCGCTGGCGGCGCCAGCAGGTCGACGAGAAGCTGCGCGGCGAGATCACGCCCAAGAACATCCTGATGATCGGCCCCACCGGCGTCGGCAAGACCGAGATCGCGCGCCGGCTGGCGCGGCTGGCCGATGCGCCCTTCATCAAGGTGGAAGCAACCAAGTTCACCGAGGTCGGCTACGTCGGCAAGGACGTCGACTCGATCGTGCGCGACCTGGCCGAGATGGCCGTCAAGCAGACTCGCGTCGCCGAGATGCGCAAGGTGCGCACCCGGGCCGAGGACGCGGCCGAGGATCGCATCCTGGACATCCTGATCCCCTCGGCGCGTAGTGCCGATTCGTCGTTCTCGCTGGGCGTCGACGCGGCGCCGGCCGACAGCACGGCGCGGCAGGCGTTCCGCAAGAAGCTGCGCGAAGGCGAGCTCGACGCCAAGGAGATCGAGATCGACCTGGCGCAGGCGCGGCCGCAGCTGGAGATCATGGGCCCGGCCGGCATGGACGAAATGACCGAGCAGTTGCGCGGCATGTTCAGCCAGATCGGCGGCGGCGGCAAGCGCAAGACCCGCAAGCTCAGGATCGGCGAGGCGATGAAGCTGCTGGTCGACGAAGAAGCCAGCAAGCTGGTCAACGAGGACGAGATCCGCACCCAGGCCATCACCAACGCGGAGCAGAACGGCATCGTCTTCATCGACGAGATCGACAAGGTCACGTCACGCAGCGAAGGCGGCGCCAGTGGCGCGGAAGTGTCGCGCCAGGGCGTGCAGCGCGACCTGCTGCCGCTGGTCGAGGGCACCACCGTCTCCACCAAGTACGGCCCGATCCGCACCGACCACATCCTGTTCATCGCCAGCGGCGCCTTCCACCTGAGCAAGCCCAGCGACCTGATCCCGGAGCTGCAGGGTCGCTTCCCGATCCGGGTGGAGTTGCAGTCGCTGTCGGTGCAGGACTTCGAGGCCATCCTCACTCAGACCCACGCATCCCTGGTCAAGCAATACCAGGCGCTGCTGCAGACCGAAGGCGTGACGCTGGAGTTCACGCCAGAAGGCATCACCCGGCTGGCGCACACCGCTTACGAAGTGAACGAGCGCACCGAAAACATCGGCGCCCGCCGGCTGTCGACGGTGATGGAACGGCTGCTGGACGAAGTGAGTTTCGACGCCACCAGGCTCGGCGGCCAGACGGTGAAAATCGACGCCGCCTACGTCGATTCGCGCCTGAAGCAACTCAGCCGGGACGAGGACCTTTCGCGCTACATCCTCTAACAAGCTTGCTCAGCATGAGGATTCACTTTGACAGGTTCCGCTAAGTGCTTCATATAGAACGGTTTTTTGGCCAGTGTCAGGTTCGGAAGCTGTTCTAAGTTGTTGATTTCATTGAAAATTTCACGCAGGCCCGGTCTTGCGAAAGTGGCTTTTCCTGCTACAGTGGAAAAAAGTGCAATTAAGTGGTGAACGGTGCCTTCGCACTCCACGGTTGCGCTTTTTCTGTAGCAAGGACTCACACAGGTGTTTCAAGGGGCGTCGTCTCTCAGTCTGGATGCGAAAGGTCGGCTCTCCGTGCCGACCCGGCACCGTGACGTCCTGAGCGCGACCGCGTCCAACCAGCTGACGATCACCAAGCACCCGCACGGCTGCCTGATGATTTTCCCCCGGCCGGAGTGGGAAAAGTTCAGCGCCCGTATCGCCGCGTTACCCATGGATGCGCAGTGGTGGAAGAGAATCTTTCTGGGCAACGCCATGGACGTCGAACTCGATGGCACCGGCCGCGTGCTGGTCTCGCCCGAGTTGCGCGCGGCCGCCGGCATCGAGAAGGAAACCATGCTGCTGGGCATGGGCAACCACTTCGAACTCTGGGACAAGGCGACCTACGAGGCCAAGGAGGCCGAAGCGATGCGCGGGGAGATGCCCGATGTCTTCAAGGACTTTTCTTTTTGAAAGCAGGCGGTGGAAAGCACATGGCAACACACCACCGTCCTGTTGAAAGAAGCGGTCGAAGCACTTCTCACCAGGACGGATGGAACCTACGTCGATGCGACCTTCGGTCGCGGCGGCCACTCGCGCCTGCTGCTGTCGCGGCTCGGCCCGCTGGGCCGGCTGATCGCCTTCGACAAGGACCCCGATGCGGTCGCCGTGGCGAACAGCATCGACGACCGGCGCTTCTCGATCCGGCACGAGGGCTTCAGCCACCTGGCGGACCTGGCGGCGCAAAGCGCTGCCGGCGTGCTGCTGGACCTGGGCGTGAGCTCCCCGCAGATCGACAATCCGGCGCGGGGTTTTTCGTTTCGCAACGATGGCCCGCTGGACATGCGCATGGACACCACGCGCGGCGAGAGCGTGGCCGAGTGGCTGGCCTCGGCGGAGATGGAACAGATCGCGGAGGTGGTGCGTGACTATGGCGAAGAACGGTTTGCTGTTCCGGTTGCAAAGGCGATTGTTGCTCGCCGCGCAGAACGCCCGTTCACGGGAACCACGGACCTGGCCCAGCTCGTGGCTGGCGCGGTCAAGACCCGCGAATGGGGGCAAGACCCCGCAACGCGCACCTTTCAGGCTCTTCGGATTTTCATCAACGCCGAGCTCGAAGAGCTCCAGCAGGCGCTAGAGGCCAGCTTGGACGTGCTGCAACCCAATGGCCGGCTGGTGGTGATCAGCTTCCACTCGCTGGAAGACCGGATCGTCAAGCAGTTCATCGCGAAGCATTCGCGCGAGGTGTTCGATCGCCGCGCGCCGTTTGCCGCGCCGCAGGCCATGAAGCTCAAGGCGCTGGACCGCATCAAGCCGTCGGCCGAAGAGGTCAAGGCCAATCCGCGTTCGCGCAGCGCGATCATGCGCGTGGCCGAGCGGACGGAGCTCGCATGAGCGCAGCGCAGAACCGCTTCAAGCAAGCTCACGCCCCCCTGGGGGGCGGCGCAGCGGCCCCGGCCGCAAGCGTGGGGGCCACATGACCCGTCTCAACCTTGTCCTGCTGGTCGCGGTGCTCGCCAGCGCGCTCTATCTCGTGCACACGCAGTACGACTCGCGCCGCCTCACCACCGAACTGGACAGGGTCACCAGCGAGGCCCGCAAGCTGGAAACCGAGAACGAACGCCTGCAGGTGGAAAAGCGCGCGCAGGCCACGCCGCTGCGGGTGGAAAAGCTGGCCAAGGAGCAGTTGCAGATGCGCACCGCCTCGCCGGCGATCACGCAGTACGTCTCGCTCAAGGCGCTGGGCGCCGCATCGGCGGGAGCGGCGCAATGACGCGCAGTGTCGCCTACACTTCCAGCCCCTTGCTGGCCAGCAAGACCCCGGTCTGGCGCAGCAAGCTGATCGTGGCCGGCATCGCGCTGGGCTTCCTCGGCCTGGCCGGCCGCGCGGCCTGGGTGCAGGTGTTCGGCAACGAGTTCTTCCAGAAGCAGGGCGAAGTGCGCTTCGGCCGCACGCTGGAACTGCCGGCCAATCGCGGCCGGATCCTGGACCGCAACGGCCTGCTGCTGGCCAGCAGCGTGCCGGCGCCCAGCATCTGGGCGATTCCGGAAGACGTCGAGCGCGGCGACAAGGCCGGGCTGCAGCAACTGGCCAGGCTGCTGGAGATGCCGCTGGCGGAGTTGAACAAGCGGCTGGAGAACGAAGACAAGACCTTCGTCTGGGTCAAGCGCCAGGTCGACGAAGGCGTGGCCAAGGAAATCGCCGCGCTGAACCTCAAGGGCATCCACCAGCGGATGGAGTACCGCCGCCAGTACCCCGAGGGCGAGGCCGCCGCGCACGTGGTCGGCTTCACCAGCGTGGAGGACCACGGCCAGGAGGGCATGGAGCTGGCGTTCGACAAGGAGCTGGCCGGCCGCGCCGGCTCGCGCCGCGTGATCAAGGACCGCCTGGGCCGCGTGGTCGAGGACGTGGGCGAGCAGGTGCCGCCGCTGGACGGCCGCGATCTGCAGCTGTCGGTCGACAGCAAGGTCCAGTTCTTCGCCTGGCAGAAGCTGCGCGACGCCGTGATCGAGAACAAGGCCAAGGCCGGCAGCGTGGTGGTGCTCGATGCGCTGACCGGCGAAGTGCTGGCGCTGGCCAACTACCCGAGCTATTCGCCCGGCAAGCGGCAGAACCTCACCGGCGAGCAGCTGCGCAACCGCGCGCTCACCGACACCTTCGAGCCCGGTTCGACCATGAAGCCGTTCACCATCGGCCTGGCGCTGGAGACCGGCCGCGTGACGCCTCAGACGCAGATCCAGACCTCGCCCGGCTACGTCGTGATCGGCGGTGCGAAGATTTCCGATTCGCACGCCCATGGCCTGCTGACGGTGCAGCAGGTGATCCAGAAGTCGAGCAACATCGGCACGCTCAAGATCGCGCTGCAGATGCAGCCGCGCGAGATGTGGGAAATCTTCTCGGAAGCGGGCTTTGGCCAGAAGCCGCAGATCACCTTTCCCGGCGCCGTGAGCGGCCGGCTGCGCCCGTACAAGACCTGGCGGCCGGTGGAGCAGGCGACCATGTCGTACGGCTACGGCCTGTCGGCGTCGCTGTTCCAGATGGCGCGTTCCTACACGGTGTGGGCCAACGACGGCAACATCATTCCGGCCACGCTGCTCAAGACCGCCGACCACCCGGTCGGCACGCGCGTGTTCTCGGCCAAGACGGCAGCGGAGATCCGCACCATGCTGCAGATGGCCGCCGGCCCCGGCGGCACCGGCCCGAAGGCGCAGACGGTGGGCTATTCGGTCGGCGGCAAGTCCGGCACCGCCCACAAGCAGGTCGGCAAGGGCTACGCGACCAACAAGTACCGATCCTGGTTCGTCGGCCTGGCGCCGATCGACAAGCCGCGCATCATCGTCGCGGTGATGGTGGACGAGCCCAGCGCCGGCAAGTACTTCGGCGGCGACGTCGCCGCCCCGGTGTTCAGCGCCACTGTGCAGCAGACGCTGCGCATGATGGGCGTGCAGCCGGACATGAACGTCAAGCCGCAGATCGTGGTGGACTCGGTGGAGGAGTCGTTCTGATGCAGCAGCTGCACAGCCCCGACGAAGCCGCCCAGTGGCTGCGCGCGCGCGTGACCGGCGCGTTGCGCTGCGACAGCCGTCGCATCCATCCGGGCGATGGCTTCATCGCCTGGCCGGGCGCCGCCACCGACGGCCGCCGCCACGTTCCCTCCGCGCTGTCGCTGGGCGCGCTGGCCTGCCTGGTGGAGCAATCCGGTGTCGAGCAGTTCGCCTTCAATGTCCCGGCCATCGCCAGCTATGCCGGCCTGAAGAGCGCGACCGGCCCGATCGCCGCGGCGTATTACGAGCAACCGACAGCGCAGCTCCAGGTGCTGGCCGTCACCGGCACCAACGGCAAGACCTCCACCGCGTGGTGGCTGGCGCTGGCGCTGTCCAACCTGAAGCAGCCAATTCCATGCGGGCTGGTCGGCACTCTGGGCGTGGGCCGGCCGCCGGATCTGGAACACACCGGCCTGACGACGCCGGACCCGGTGCTGCTGCAGCAGCAGTTCCGCCGCTTCGTCGACGAGGGCGTGCGGGCCTGCGCGATCGAGGCCTCGTCGATCGGCATCGTCGAGAGGCGCCTGGACGGCACCCGGATCCAGGTGGCGATCTTCACCAATTTCACCCAGGACCACCTCGACTACCACGGCGACATGGATGCGTACTGGGATGCCAAGGCGCAGATGTTCCTCTGGCCCGGGCTGCAGTCGGCCGTGATCAACATCGACGACGAGCGCGGCGAGCAGCTGGCGCAGGCGCTGCAGGCCGGCTCGCTGGACTTGTGGACCTTCTCCTGCGAACGGCCGGCCCGGCTGCGGGCGCAGGACATCGGCTACGGCAACGAGGGCCTGCGTTTCACCGTGGTGGAAGGCGGCGAGCGGCACCTGCTGGAAACCCGGTTGATCGGCCAGTACAACGTCTCCAACCTGCTGGGCGTGCTCGGCGCGATGCGCGCGGTCGGTGTGTCGCTGGCGGACGCGGTGGCTGCTTGCGGCAACCTGCTGCCGGTGCCGGGACGGATGGAACGCCTGCAGCAACCGGGCCAGCCGTTGGTGGCGGTGGACTATGCCCACACGCCCGACGCGCTCGACAAGGCGCTGCTGGCGCTGCAGCCGCTCGCCGCGCAGCGCGGTGGCCAGCTGTGGTGCGTGTTCGGTTGCGGCGGCGACCGCGACCCGGTCAAGCGCCCGCTGATGGCGGCGGTGGCCGAGAAGAACGCCGGCCGCGTGGTGGTCACCAGCGACAACCCGCGCAGCGAGAAGCCGGAAAATATCATCAGCCAGATCCTGCTGGGCCTGTCGCACAACGAGTGCGTGCAGGTGCAGGCCGACCGCGCGCTGGCGATCGCCGAGACCGTCGCCGCCGCCGCGCCGCAGGACGTGATCCTGCTGGCCGGCAAGGGCCACGAGGACTACCAGGAAGTCAGCGGCGCCAGGTACCCGTTCTCCGACATCGCGCATGCCCGCGCGGCGCTGGACGCGAGGGCCGGCGCATGACGATGTTCACGCTGGCGCAAGCGCAGGCCTGGTTGCCTGGTTCCCGGCTGGTCGGCGACGGCCACACCGCGATTTCCCGGGTGCACAGCGACACCCGCACGCTGCAGCCGGGCGACCTCTTCGTCGCGATCCAAGGCGAACGCTTCGACGCCAACGAATTCCTGTCCGAGGCGCAGGCCAAGGGCGCCATGGCGGCGCTGGCCCATCGCCGCCGCATCCCCGCCGGCTTCGCCGGGCTGGAAGTGGACGACAGCAAGCTGGCGCTGGGCCAGCTTGCGGCCGCCTGGCGCGCGCGCTTCGCGCTGCCGCTGATCGCCGTGACCGGCAGTAACGGCAAGACCACGGTGACGCAGATGGTCGCGTCCATCCTGCGGGACTGGCAGCCGCAAGCGTCGTTCGCGACCCAGGGCAACCTGAACAACGACATCGGCCTGCCGCTGACCCTGCTGCGGCTGGACGCCAGCCATCGCGTCGGCGTGATCGAGCTGGGCATGAACCACCCGGGCGAGATCGCCTATCTCGCCGGGATCGCCAGGCCGACGGTGGCACTGGTGAACAACGCCCAGCGCGAACACCAGGAGTTCATGGCCACGGTGCGGGCGGTGGCGCTGGAAAACGGTTCGGTGTTCGCGGCGATGGACGACAAGGGCGTGGCGGTCTATCCCGCCGACGAGGAATTCACGGCGCTGTGGTCCGGCCTGGCCGCACCGCGCGCTTGCATGACATTCGGCGCCAGCCCCGGCGCCGACATCGGTTTGGCCGGGTCTGAATGGAAACTGGGGCAGTGGAAGGTATCGGTCAACACGCCGGCCGGCCAGCTTGCCTACGACCTCCATATCGCCGGCCGCCACAACGTGCGCAACTCGCTGGCCGCCGCCGCCTGCGCGCTGGCTGCCGGTGCGCCGCTGGCGGCGATCGCGCAGGGCCTGCAGTCCTTCATTCCGGTGCAGGGCCGCTCGCGCGCGCTCGAAGTGAACGTGAACGGGCGCAGCCTGACGCTGGTGGACGACAGCTACAACTCGAATCCGGATTCGGCGCGCGCGGCGATCGACGTGCTGGCCGAACTGCCGGGTCCGCGGCTGCTGGTGCTGGGCGACATGGGCGAGGTGGGCGACCAGGGCCCGCAGTTCCACCGCGAGGTCGGCGACTACGCCCGCGAGCGCGGCATCGGCATGCTGTTCACGCTCGGCGAGCAGGCGCAAGGCATGCGCGGCACCCACTTCACCGACATCGGCTCGCTCAACGCGTCGGTGCTGGCGCAGTTGCCGGTGACGGCCAGCGTGCTGGTCAAGGGCTCGCGCTTCATGAAGATGGAGCGGGTGGTGCAGGCCGTCCTGGCCCACGAACAACGACAACGGGAGCCCGGCCATGCTGCTTAGCCTCGCCACCTGGCTGCAGACCCTGGGTCCGGAATTCGGCTTCCTGCGCGTGGTGCAGTACATCACCTTCCGCGCCGTGATGGCCGCGCTCACCTCGCTGCTGATCGGGCTGATCGCGGGCCCGGCGGTGATCCGGCACCTGACGGCGCTCAAGATCGGCCAGCCGGTGCGCGGCTACGGCATGGAAACGCACCTGGCCAAGAGCGGCACGCCGACCATGGGCGGCGTGCTGATCCTGCTGTCGATCGCGATCTCCACGCTGCTGTGGTTCGACATCACGAATCGCTTCGTCTGGATCGTGCTGGCCGTGACGCTGGGCTTCGGCGCCATCGGCTGGGTCGACGACTGGCGCAAGGTGGTGCACAAGGACCCCGAGGGCATGCGTTCGCGCGAGAAGTATTTCTGGCAGTCGCTGATCGGCCTCATCGCAGCCCTGTACCTGGTGTTCAGCATTTCGGAAAGCTCCAACCTGCGGGTGCTGGAGCTGTTCTTCACCTGGGTGCGGTCCGGTTTCGACGTCAACCTGCCGCCCAAGGCCGGCCTGATGCTGCCCTTCTTCAAGGAAGTGAGCTACCCGCTGGGCGTGTTCGGCTTCGTGATCCTCACGTACCTGGTGATCGTCGGCGCCAGCAATGCGGTCAACCTGACCGACGGCCTCGACGGGCTGGCGATCATGCCGGTGGTGATGGTCGGCTCGGCGCTGGGCGTGTTCGCGTATGTGACCGGCAGCTCGGTCTACTCCAAGTACCTGTTCTTCCCCTACATCCGGGGCTCGGGCGAACTGCTGATCTTCTGCGCCGCGATGGCCGGCGCCGGCCTGGCCTTTCTCTGGTTCAACACCCATCCGGCCCAGGTGTTCATGGGCGACGTCGGCGCGCTGGCATTGGGCGGCGCCCTGGGCACCATCGCCGTGATCGTGCGGCAGGAAATCGTGCTGGCGATCATGGGAGGCATCTTCGTGGTCGAGGCGATTTCGGTGATGGCCCAGGTCATGTACTTCAAGTACACGAAGAAGAAATACGGCCAGGGGCGGCGGATCCTGAAGATGGCGCCGCTGCACCACCATTTCGAGAAGACCGGCTGGAAGGAAACGCAGGTGGTGGTGCGCTTCTGGATCATCACCATGCTGCTGTGCCTGGTCGGGCTGTCGACTTTGAAACTCAGATGAACTCCTTGCGCGATCAACCCGTTCTCATCCTCGGACTCGGTGCATCCGGGTACGCGATGGCGCGCTGGGCCGCGCGCTGCGGGGCCCGCGTGACGGTGGCCGACACGCGTGCGGAGCCCCCGCAGCTGGCCGCACTGCGCGAGCAGTTGCCGGACGCGCGGTTCACCAGCGGTCCGTTCGATGCGGCGCTGCTGGAACATGGCGTGCAAGCGGTGTTCCGCAGCCCAGGCCTGTCGCCGGAGCAGGTCGCCCCGGTGTTCATGGCCGCGCAGGAACGCGGGATCCGCACCGCGGGCGAGCTGGGCCTGTTCGCCGATGCGCTGGCCGACCTGAAGGCGCAGCAGGACTACGCTCCCGCCGTCCTCGCCGTCACCGGCACCAACGGCAAGACGACGGTGACCGCGCTCACCGGCCAGCTGGTGGAACGGGCCGGCAAGCGCACGGCGGTGGCCGGCAACATCGGCCCCACGCTGCTGGAGACGCTGGCCGCCAGGCTGGACGCGGGCGAATTGCCGCAGGTCTGGGTGATCGAGCTGTCCAGCTTCCAGCTGGAAGGCGTGGAGAACTTCGAGCCGACCGCGGCGGCGGTGTTGAACGTGACGCAGGACCACCTGGACTGGCACGGCAGCATGCAGGCTTATGCCGCTGCCAAGGCGCGCGTCTTCGGTCAGACCTCGCTGATGGTGCTCAATCGCGAAGACCCGCTGGTAATGAAGATGCTGCCCGACCCGGTGCGTGCGAAGGGCGGCAAGTTCGAGCAGCGCGAGCACCTCACCTTCGGCGCCGACATGCCGCCGCGCCCGGGCGACTTCGGCATCGAGGTGGTCAACGGCATGGCGTGGCTGGTGCGCGCGCTGGAAGCGGACGAGACTCGCCGTAAACGTGGTGAGGAAGCCGAGGAGGTCTACATCCAGCGCCTGATGCCGGCCGACGCGCTGCGCATCCGCGGCCGCCACAACGCCGTCAACGCGCTGGCGGCGCTGGCGCTGGCCGGCGCGGCCGGCTGCCCGCTGGGCCCGATGCTGTATGGCCTGCGCGAATACCGGGGCGAGCCGCACCGCGTCGAGTCGGTGGGCCTCGTCAACGAGGTCGAGTACTTCGACGACAGCAAAGGCACCAATGTGGGCGCGACGGTTGCCGCGCTGCAGGGCCTGGGCGCCGAGCGCAAGCTGGTGGTGATCCTGGGCGGCGACGGCAAGGGCCAGGACTTCGCGCCGCTGGCGGCGCCGGTGGCGCGCCATGCACGGGCCGCGGTGCTGATCGGACGCGACGCGCCGCTGATCCGCGCCGTGCTGGAGCCGGCCGGCGTCACGCTGCTGGACGCCGAGTCGATGGAGCATGCGGTGTCGCTGGCCGCCCAGCGCGCCCATGCCGGCGACGCGGTGCTGATGTCCCCGGCCTGCGCCAGCTTCGACATGTTCAGGAACTACCCGCATCGCGCCGAGGTGTTCCGCGCCGCCGTCCAGGCGATCGCCGACCAGGCCGGCGTGCAACTGGAGGGCGCGCAATGAGCGCCATCGCGCGCAAGCTCGGTGACATGTTCGGGATGCGCACGGGTGCGCCGCGCTCGGCTCGGCCGCGCGCCGGCGTGCTGGCGCGCAACGAGGCGGCGCCCGGCCGGGTGCAGTCCTTCGACCAGGCGCTGCTGTGGGTGACGGTGGCGCTGCTGGCTTTCGGGCTGGTGATGGTGTATTCAGCCTCGATCGCGATGCCGGACAACCCGAAGTTCTCGCGCTACGCCCACACCTATTTCCTGACCCGCCATGCGTTCTTCATGGTGATTTCGTTCGTGGCGGCGCTGATCACGTTCCAGGTGCCGGTGGCAACCTGGGAACGCGTTGCGCCCTGGCTGTTCGTGGTCTCGCTGCTGCTGCTGGTGGTGGTGCTGATCCCGCACGTCGGCAAGGGCGTCAACGGCGCCCGCCGCTGGCTCAGCCTGGGCTTCATGAGTTTCCAGCCGTCCGAGCTGGCCAAGTTCTCGGTGCTGCTCTACGCCGCCGACTACATGGTGCGCAAGATGGACGTGAAGGAGAGGTTCTTCCGCGCCGTGCTGCCAATGGCCGCCGCCGTGGCGATGGTCGGCGTGCTGCTGCTGGCCGAGCCCGACATGGGCGCCTTCATGGTGATCGCGGTGATCGCGATGGGCATCCTGTTCCTGGGCGGCGTCAATGCGCGGATGTTCTTCCTGATCGCGGCGGTGATCGTGGTCGCCTTCGGCATGATGATCGCGTTCTCCGACTGGCGGCGCGAACGGATCTTCGCCTACCTCGATCCCTGGAGCGAGAAGCACGCGCTGGGCAAGGGCTACCAGCTGTCGCATTCGCTGATCGCGATCGGTCGCGGCGAAATCTTCGGCGTCGGCCTGGGCGGCAGCGTGGAAAAGTTGCACTGGCTGCCGGAGGCGCATACCGACTTCCTGCTGGCGGTGATCGGCGAGGAATTCGGCCTGGTCGGCGTGCTGGTGGTGATCGGCCTGTTCCTGTGGATCACGCGCCGCATCATGCACATCGGCCGCCAGGCCATCGCCCTCGATCGCGTGTTCGCGGGGCTGGTGGCGCAGGGGGTCGGCATCTGGATGGGATTCCAGGCCTTCATCAACATGGGCGTGAACCTCGGCGCCTTGCCGACCAAGGGGCTGACGCTGCCGCTCATGAGTTACGGCGGCTCGGCGATCCTGATGAACCTGGTGGCGCTCGCGGTGGTGCTGCGGATCGACTTCGAGAATCGCACGCTGATGCGGGGAGGCCGGCCATGAGCCGCCGGGCCGCTCCCAGGGCGAATACCGCCGTGCGTAGCGCGGAGGTTTCCGAATGAGCCGCACGGCTCTCGTCATGGCGGGCGGCACGGGCGGCCACATCTTCCCGGGGCTGGCGGTGGCCGAAGCGCTGCGCGAGCAAGCCTGGCGGGTGCACTGGCTGGGCGGCCCGGACAGCATGGAAAGCCGGCTGGTCCCGCCGCGCGGGTTCGCCTTCGAGACCATCGATTTCTCGGGTGTGCGCGGCAAGGGCGTGAAGACCCTCGTGTTGCTGCCGCTGCGCCTGCTCAAGGCATTCTGGCAAAGCATCCAGGTGCTGCGCCGCGTCAAGCCTGACGTGGTGATCGGCCTGGGTGGCTACATTACCTTCCCGGCCGGGATGATGAGCGTGCTGCTGGGCAAGCCGCTGGTGCTGCACGAGCAGAACTCGGTGGCCGGCATGGCCAACAAGGTGCTGGCCGGCGTGGCCGATCGCGTCTTCACCGCCTTCCCCAAGGTGATGAAGAAGGCGCGCTGGATCGGCAATCCGCTGCGCCCGGACTTCCTGCAGCTGTCGGCGCCGGCCGAACGGATGGGCGGACGCAGCGGCCCGCTGCGGCTGCTGGTGGTGGGCGGCAGCCTGGGCGCCAAGGCGCTCAACGAGATCGTGCCCCAGGCCCTAGCCCTGATCCCGCGCGACCAGCGACCGTTGGTCGCGCACCAGAGCGGCGAAAAGCAGATCGACGCGCTGCGCGCCAATTACGCTGCCGCCGGCGTCGTGGCCGAACTGCTGCCTTTCATCGACGACATGGCGCAGGCCTTCGCCAAGGCGGACCTGATCGTCTGCCGCGCCGGCGCCAGCACCGTGACCGAGATTGCCGCGGTCGGCGCGGCCGCCGTGTTCGTGCCCTTCCCCCATGCGGTGGACGACCACCAGAGCGCCAACGCACGCTTCCTGGTGGACAACGGCGGCGGCTGGCTGGTGCAGCAACGCGATCTCACGCCCGCCTTCCTGGCCGACCTGCTGCGCAACACCGACCGCCAGGAATTGATCCGGCGCGCGGTCTGCGCCCGGTCGATGGCAAGAATCAATGCGACGGCCGAAATCGTGGCCGCCTGCGAACAACTCGCTTCCCGATGAAACACGCGATCAAGCACATTCATTTCGTCGGGGTGGGCGGCGCCGGCATGTCCGGCATCGCCGAAGTGCTGCGCAACCTCGGCTACCTGATCTCCGGCTCCGACCTGTCCGACAGCGCCACGCTGCAGCGGCTGCAGGGCCTGGGGATCAAGACCTATGTCGGCCACGCGGCGGCCAACGTGATCGGCGCCGATGCGATCGTCACATCGACCGCGGTGCAGCAGGACAACCCCGAGGTGCTGGCCGCGCGCAAGCGCAAGATCCCGGTCGTGCCGCGCGCCATGATGCTGGCGGAACTGATGCGCCTGAAGCAGGGCATCGCCATCGCCGGCACCCACGGCAAGACCACGACCACCAGCCTGGTGGCCAGCGTGCTGGCCGAAGCGGGGCTTGACCCGACCTTCGTGATCGGCGGCCGCCTGAACAGCGCGGGCGCCAACGCGCAGCTGGGGCAGGGCGACTACATCGTGGTGGAAGCCGATGAATCCGACGCCTCGTTCCTGAACCTGCTGCCGGTGATGGCGGTGGTGACCAACATCGACGCCGACCACATGGAGACCTACGGCCACGACTTCGGCAAGCTGAAGGCGGCGTTCGTCGACTTCCTGCACCGGATGCCGTTCTACGGCACGGCCATCCTGTGCATCGACGATGCGGCGGTGCGCGAGATCGTGCCGCTGGTGCAGTGCCCGGTCACCAGCTATGGCGTCAGTGCCGAGGCGCAGGTGCGCGCCGTCGACATCCGCGCCGTCGGCGCCCAGATGCACTTCACCGTGCAGCGCCGCAACGGCGTCACGCTGCCGGACCTGCAGGTGGTGCTGAACCTGGCCGGCCACCACAACGTGCTGAACGCCCTGTCGGCGATCGCAGTGGCGGTGGAACTGAACATCCCCGATGACGCGGTGCTCAAGGCGCTGGCGCAGTTCAGCGGCGTCGGCCGCCGGTTCCAGAGCTATGGCGAGATCGCCGTGCCGGCCGCGCAGGGCGGCGGGAAATTCACGGTGATCGAGGACTACGGCCACCATCCGGTGGAAGTGGCGGCCACGCTGGCCGCCGCGCGCGGCGCATTCCCGGGCCGCCGGCTGGTGCTGGCGTTTCAGCCGCACCGCTACACCCGCACCCGCGACTGCTTCGAGGATTTCGTCAAGGTGCTCAACCAGGCCGACGTGCTGCTGCTGTCCGAGGTCTACGCGGCCGGCGAGGCGCCGATCGTCGCCGCCGACGGTCGCTCGCTGGCCCGCGCCGTGCGCGTTGCCGGCAAGGTGGAGCCGGTCTTCGTCGACGACATCGCCGCCATGCCCCAGGCCGTGCTCGATGCCGCGCGCGACGGCGACGTCGTCATGTGCATGGGCGCCGGCTCCATCGGCGGTGTGCCGGCGAAGATCGTCGAACTCGGAGGCGCTGCATGAGCAGTCCGCAACAACGCAATTTCGGCAAGGTCGCCGTGCTGATGGGTGGGCACTCGGCCGAGCGCGAGGTCTCGCTGATGTCCGGCGGCGGCGTGCTGCAGGCGCTGCGCTCGCGCGGCGTCGATGCCCACGCCTTCGACCCGGCCGAGCGCGACCTGTCGGAGCTGCGGCGCGAAGGCTTCGAGCGCTGCTTCATCGCGCTGCACGGCCGCTTCGGCGAAGACGGCACTGTGCAAGGCGCGCTGGAACTGCTGGGCATCCCCTACACCGGCTCCGGCGTGATGGCCTCCAGCATCTCGATCGACAAGGTCATGACCAAGCGGGTCTGGCTGGCCGAGGGCCTGCCGACGCCCAGGTACCAGCTGCTGCACCGCGGCCACTACAGCCGCGAGCAGGTGCTGGCGGTGCCCGACGATCTCGGCCTGCCGGTGATCGTCAAGCCGGCGCGCGAAGGCTCTTCGATCGGCGTGGCCAAGGTCCAGGGCTATTCGGAGATGGGCGCGGCGGTCGAAGCGGCCTCGCAGCTCGATGCCGACGTGCTGTGCGAGCAGTTCATCGCCGGCGACGAAGTGACCTGCCCGGTCATGGGCAGCGGCGACAGCGCCCGCGCGTTGCCCGTGATCCGCATCGTCGCGCCCGAGGGCAACTACGACTACCAGAACAAGTACTTCACCGACGACACCAAGTACCTGGTGCCGTGCGGACTGCCGGCCGGCGAAGAGCAGGCGATCCAGGAGATCGTGCTCAAGGCCTACCGGGTGCTGGGCTGCCGCGGCTGGGGCCGCGTCGACGTGATGGTCGACGCCGCCACCCGCCAGCCCTACCTGCTGGAGATCAACACCTCGCCCGGCATGACCGGCCACTCGCTGGTGCCGATGTCGGCGCGCGCGGCTGGCATCAGCTACGAGGACCTGTGCCTGCAGCTGCTGGCATCCGCCGCGCTCGATCAGCAGAGGGGGACCGCCACGCCATGAACCCGACGCTGCCGCAACCGTTCGATGTCAAGCTGATGAACATTACCGCCTCGCTGCTGTTCTCGGTGGTCGGCGTCGTGTTGCTGGCGGCGATGCTGTGGTGGTTGGTGCGCAATCCGGCCTTCGCCATCGGGGCAATCACGGTGCAGGGCGACGTGACGCACAGCAACGTGGTGACGCTGCGCGCCAATGTCGCGCCGCGGCTGGCGGGAAACTTCTTCACCGTCAGCCTGCAGGCGACCCGCGAGGCTTTCGAGTCCGTGCCCTGGGTGCGCCAGGCGGTGGTGCGGCGCGAGTTCCCGAACCGGTTGCGGGTGGTGCTGCGCGAGCACCAGGCGGTGGCGCTGTGGGGCGGCGACGGCGCTGACGACGTCAAGCTGGTGAACAGCTTTGGCGAGGTGTTCGAGGCCAATTCCGGCGACGTCGAGCAGGAGAGCCTGCCGCGCCTGAAGGGGCCGGAGGGGCAGTCGCTGCAGGTGCTGCAGATGTACCGGGCGCTCAAGCCGCTGTTCGAGCCGCTGGACCTGGGCGTGGAGCAGCTTGCGCTGTCGGCGCACGGCAGCTGGAACGCGGAGCTGGACAGTGGGGCCCTGATCGAGCTGGGCCGCGGCACCGAACAGGAAGTGGTGGAGAGGACGCGGCGTTTCGTGCAGACGCTCACGCAGGTGACGGGACGCTACAACCGGCGGGCCGACGCCGTGGTGTCGGCCGACTTGCGGCATGGGGACGGCTACGCGATGCGCCTGAGGGGCGTGACGACGGGGGCTGAAGCCCCAACGGTCAAAGGAACGAGGACCAACAGGTAAGAACATGGCAAAAGAGTACAAGGACCTGGTCGTCGGACTGGACATCGGCACCGCCAAGGTGATGGTGGTGGTGGCCGAGGTGATGCCCGACGGCAAGCTCAAGCTCGCGGGCCTGGGCATCGCCCCGTCCAACGGGCTCAAGCGCGGCGTGGTGGTGAACATCGACGCCACGGTGCAGAGCATCCAGCAGGCCTTGAAGGAGGCCGAGCTGATGGCCGACTGCAAGATCACCCGGGTCTACACCGGCATCACCGGCGCCCACATCCGCGGCATCAACTCCAGCGGCATGGTGGCGGTGAAGGACAAGGAAGTGACGCCGGCCGACGTGGCCCGCGTGGTGGAAACGGCGCGCGCCATCAACATCTCCACCGACCAGCGCTTGCTGCTGGTGGAGCCGCAGGAATTCGTGATCGACGGCCAGGACGTCAAGGAGCCGATCGGCATGAGCGGCATCCGGCTGGAGGCCAAGGTTCACATCGTCACGGGCGCCCAGAGCGCGGCCGAGAACATCATCAAGTGCGTGCGCCGTTGCGGCCTGGAAGTCGAGCAGCTGATGCTCAACCCGCTGGCCTCCTCGTTGGCGGTCCTCACCGACGACGAGAAGGAGCTGGGCGTGGCGATGGTGGACATCGGCGCCGGCACCACCGACGTGGCGATCTTCACCAACGGCGCGATCCGCCACACGGCCGTGATCCCGATCGCCGGCGACCTGATCACCAGCGACATCGCGATGGCGTTGCGCACGCCGACCAAGGATGCCGAGGACATCAAGGTCGAAAGCGGCTTCGCCAAGCAGCTGCTGGCCGACCCGGACCAGCAGGTCGAAGTACCGGGCCTGGGCGACCGCGGGCCCCGCATGCTGAGCAAGCAGGCGCTGGCCGGCGTGATCGAGCCGCGGATCGAGGAGATCTTCTCGCTGGTGCAGCAGGTGGTGCGGGAATCGGGCTACGAGGAAGTGCTGTCTTCCGGAATCGTGCTGACCGGCGGCAGCTGCGTGATGCCGGGCATGGTGGAGCTCGGCGAGGACATCTTCCTGAAGCCGGTGCGGCGCGGCAATCCCAAGTACTACGGCGCGCTGTCGGACATGGTGGCCCAGCCCCGCGCCGCCACCGTGATGGGCCTGCTGGAGGAAGCGCGGCTGGCGCGCCTGCGCGGTTTCAAGGTGGCGCAGAAAAACGGTTCGATGAAGACGGCCTTCGGGCGCTTCCGTGATTTCATCGTGGGGAACTTCTAGCATGTGGCCCCCACGCTCGTCACTGCGTGTACTTCGCTGCCCACCGAGGGGGCCTTCGCGCCTTGGGGCGGCCCGGCGGCGCTCAAAGCGCACGCTCTGGCTGGCTCGCGCGGGCCCCCCGACCACGAGAAAGGAGCGATGGCGGTGCACCGACCCACCTGCCTGAACGTTCATGGCCAATACAAAAAACAATCTACATCGGCAACTGCAAGACAAAGCTTTAGGAGTCTCAAAATGAGCATCGAAATGATTGAAGTCGAAGAGTTCCACCTCGGCACGCAGATCAAGGTGATCGGCGTCGGCGGTGGCGGCGGCAACGCGGTCGAACACATGATCGACCGCGCCGTGCAGGGCGTGGAGTTCATCTGCGCCAACACGGATGCGCAGGCGCTGTCGCGCAGCCCGGCGCACAAGACCATCCAGCTCGGCTCCAGCGGCCTGGGCGCCGGCAGCAAGCCGGAGAAGGGCCGCGAAGCGGCGGAACTGGCGGTGGACGACATCCGCACGGCGATCGCCGGCGCCCACATGCTGTTCATCACGGCCGGCATGGGCGGCGGCACCGGCACCGGCGCCGCGCCGGTGATCGCCCGGGTGGCCAAGGAGATGGGCATTCTCACCGTCGGCGTGGTCACCAAGCCGTTCGACTGGGAAGGCGGCCGCCGCATGACCAACGCCGACAACGGCCTGTCGGAGCTGGAGGCCAATGTCGACTCGCTGATCGTGGTGCTCAACGAAAAGCTGCTCGACGTGCTGGGCGACGACATCACGCAGGATGAAGCCTTCGCCCATGCCAACGACGTGCTCAAGAACGCCGTCGGCGGCATCGCGGAGATCATCAACGTGCCCGGCCATGTGAACGTCGACTTCGAAGACGTGCGCACCGTGATGGGCGAGCCGGGCAAGGCGATGATGGGAACGGCCGTCGCGTCGGGCCCGGACCGCGCCCGCATCGCCGCGGAGCAGGCCGTGGCCTGCCCGCTGCTGGAAGGCATCGACCTGTCCGGCGCCAAGGGCGTGCTGGTGCTGATCACCGCGGCCAAGGGCTCGCTCAAGCTGTCCGAGTCGAAGCTGGCGATGAACACCATCCGCGCCTACGCTTCGGCCGATGCCCATGTGATCTACGGCACGGCCTACGACGACAACCTCGGCGACGAGGTGCGCGTCACGGTGGTCGCCACCGGCCTGTCGCGCCAGGGCCAGCGCCGCACGGCCCCGCCGCTGCAGGTGCTGCGCACCGGCACCGACAACGTGCCGTTCAACGTGCCCACCGTCAGCAACGTGGTCGGCGCGCCCGGCGTGATCATCACCAGCAACGGCCCGGGCTCGCAGCCCGATTACGGCGGCATGGCCGTGCCCAGCGTCTGGCGCACCAACCGCACCCAGGCCGCGGCCAAGGTCGACGCTTTGTCCAGCGGCGGGATGGACGATTTCGAGATCCCGGCCTTCCTGCGCAAGCAGGCGGATTGACCACCGATTAGAAGTTCTCCCAAGGGGTAGTCCTTCGGGGTGGGTGCTGTCCAGGCCCACCCCTTTTTATTGGGCTTTCCCGATCGGGGCCATCGCCAGCGCCAACTGGCCCTCGCAGGGGCCGAAAGTTAAAATCCCATGATGCTGCAGCAGAGAACCCTCAAGTCCCTGACCAAGGCGGTCGGCGTTGGGCTGCACAGCGGCCAGCGGGTGGAGCTCACCCTGCGGCCGGCGCAGCCGGACACCGGCATCGTGTTCCGCCGGGTCGACCTGCCGCAGCCGGTGGACATCCCGATCTCGGCCCAGGCCGTGACCGACACCCGGATGGCCTCCACGATTTCCAACGGCGGCGTCAAGGTCCTGACGGTCGAACACCTGATGTCGGCCTGCGCCGGCCTGGGCATCGACAACATGGTCGTCGACATCACGGCCGAAGAAGTGCCGATCCTGGACGGCTCATCGGCGTCGTTCGTGTTCCTGCTGCAGAGCGCCGGCATCGAGCTGCAGAAGGCGCCGCGCCGCTTCATCCGCGTCACCGACACGGTCGAAGTGCGCGAAGGCGAGGGCGAGAACCTCAAGTGGGCGCGGCTGTCGCCGTACCACGGCTTCAAGCTCAGTTTCGAGATCGACTTCGCCCACCGCGTGGTCGACTCCACCGGCCAGCGGGTGGAGTTCGACCTGGGCACCGGCTCTTACATGCGCGACATCGCGCGGGCCCGCACCTTCGGCTTCACCAAGGACCTGGAGATGATGCGGGCCAACGGCCTGGCGCTGGGGGGTGGGCTGGACAACGCGGTCGTGATGGACGACTACAAGGTGCTCAACACCGACGGCCTGCGGTACGACGACGAGTTCGTCAAGCACAAGATCCTGGACGCGATGGGCGACCTGTACCTCGTCGGCAAGCCGCTGCTGGCCGAATACAGCGCGTTCCGGTCCGGCCACGCGCTGAACAACAAGCTGCTGCGGGCCCTGCTGGCGCGCCCCGACGCCTACGAAATCGTCACCTTCGAGGACGAGAAGCAGGCGCCCGCGGGTTTCGCGGTGCCGGCCCGCGCCTGGTAGCGGCCGCGCCCTTTAGCCGCGGTAGTTCTCGACGGTTTGCGGGTCGCGCACCTCGGCCTGCTCCGGGTCTTCGCCGAATTCGCGCCGCGCCCTGCGCTGGCGCAGCAGGTCCCAGCACTGGTCCAACTGCTGCTCGAGGTCGCGGATGCGCGCCGGGTCGACGGTCTTGCTGCCATCGGTGCGCAGCCGCTGCTCCTCGTGGACCAGGTCGGTGATGTGATCCAGGATGGTCTTGTCGCTCATGGCTGTGCTCCGTGGGGCGGCGTATGCCGATGCGATCGAGCTTACGCCTGGGGCGCTCTCGGCGCAAACACAGCAGACGTCAATCAGTTGGGGGCAGAGCTGAAGATCTGTCCCCAAGGTCGATCAATAACTGCGGCCGGCCTTGTACATGCCGCTGGTGCGGCGCGTCAGGTGCGTCGCTTCCGCGATGCGGGCCATCGACTGGCCCACGTGGGCATGCGTGATCGCCATTCCCAGGGCGTCGGCGGCGTCCTTGCCGGGCAGGCCGGGCAGCTTGAGCAGCCGCCTGACCATCTCCTGGACGTCGGCCTTGCCGGCCCGGCCCGAGCCGGCCACGGCCTGCTTCATCTGCAGCGCGGTGTATTCGGCCACGGCGAGCTGGCAGGAGACCAGCGCCGTCACGCAGGCGCCGCGGGCCTGTCCCAGCAGCAGCGTGGCCTGCGGGTTGACGTTGACGAACACGATCTCCACGCAGGCGACGTCCGGTGCATAGCGCTCTTTCACCTCGTTGATGCCGTCGAACAGCACCTTCAGCCGGGCCGGCAGGTTGCCGGTGTCGAGATGGATGGTGCTGATGGTGCCGCTGGCGACGTAGCTCAGGGAGTGGCCGTCGACATCGACCACGCCGAAGCCGGTGGTCCGCAGCCCGGGGTCAATGCCGAGGATGCGCATGGAAGGCGGTGGTGGCCGGCGGGAACTGCATGGGCCGATGATAAGCGGCCCGTTGCGGTGGGGATAATGGGCGCAACCCCACCGTGAGAGATCGTATGATTCCCGCAGCTGCCACCATCGGCATGATCGTCCCGCCCGCCGCCGGCCAGGTGCCGCCCGACGGCGCGCAGTTGTATGGCGGCCGTCCGGTGCACTTCATCGCGCGCGGGCTGGCGTTGCAGTCGATTTCGCCCGCAGGCTTCGACGACGTGGCCGACCGCATCGTGTCGGAGGCGCTGTCGCTGCGCGACGCCGGTGCCCAGGCGGTTTCCCTGATGGGAACCTCGCTGAGTTTCTATCGCGGCGCCGCCTTCACCGAGAGCCTGCGCGAGCGCATGCAGCAGGCCACCGGCGTGCCCTGCACCACCATGAGCCACGCCATCGTCGCCAGCATGCGGGCGCTGGGGCTGCGACGGGTGGCGGTGGCGACCGCTTACATCGAGACGCTCAACCAGGCTCTGGTGGCCTATCTCGCCAGCCAGGACATCGAGGTCACCGCCATCCGCGGGCTGGACATGACGGGCGTGGAAGCCGTCGGCGAGGTGCCCGAAGCCGCGCTGACGGCGCTGGCCGAGCGGGTGTTGGCCGAAGGCGGCGGGGCACAGGGCTTGCTGTTTTCCTGCGGCGGGCTGCACACGCTGGGCCTGCACGCGCCGCTGGAGGCGCGGCTGGGGATTGCCGTCACTTCCAGTTCACCGGCCGGCTTCTGGGATGCGATGCGCGCCGCCGGGCTCGATGCGTCGGCGCCGGGGTTCGGCCGGCTGTTCGCTACGGCTTGACGATCTTGCCCAGCAGCGCGTCCGAGATGATCCGCTTCTGGATTTCCGACGTGCCCTCGAAGATCTTGGTCAGCCGGGCGTCGCGCCAGTAGCGTTCGGCCGCGAAGTGGGTGGTGTAGCCGGCGCCGCCGTGGATCTGCAGGCCCTCGCTGGTCACCACCTCCGACATCTCGCTGGCGAACAGCTTGGCCATCGCCGCTTCGGTGTCGCAGCGCACGTTGCTGTCGATCTTGGCGCAGACCGAATAGAGCAGGGCGCGCGCCGCCTCGATCTGCGTCGCCATGTCGGCCAGCTTGAAGCGGATCGCCTGGAAGTTGCCGATCGGCTCGCCGAACTGGTTGCGCTCCTTCGCGTAGGCCAGCGCGTCTTCCAGCGCGCCCTGCGCCAACCCGATCGAGCGCGCCGCCGTGTGGGCGCGCGCCGTCTCCAGCCCGGTCACCGCGAGGTAGAAACCGCGCCCGACTTCGCCCACCACCTGCGAAGCCGGCACCCGGCAGCGGTCGAAGGCCAGCTCCCACGTCGTCCAGCCGTAATAGCCGATCTTCGGGATCGGGCTGCCCTGCACGTTGGCCGGCAACTCGCCGCGCGGCTTTTCCACCAGGAAGGCCGTCAGGCCGCGATGCCGCGCCTGCGGCTGCATCGGCTCCGTGCGGGCGAACACCAGGATGAAGTCCGCCTGGTCGGCGAAGGTGCACCAGTACTTGTTGCCGGTGATCTCCCACGCGTCGCCGACCTGCACCGCGCGGCAGCTGACGTTCGCCACGTCCGAGCCGGCATTGGGTTCGGACAGCGAGAAGGCGCCCAGGCACTCGCCCCGGGCCATCTTCGGCAGGTAGACGGCCTTCTGCGCCGGCGTCAGGCCGTCGAGCGCGCCGATCAAGCCGTTGCCGCGTGCGATCAGGCTGGCCACGCTCATCCAGCCGCGCGACAGCTCCTCGGCCACCAGGCAGTATTCATAGGCGCCCAGTCCCAGGCCCCCATACTCTTCCGGGATCAGGATCGCGAAGTAGCCGAGTTCGGCCATCTCGTCGATCAGCTCGCGCGGGATCAGGCCCTTTTCCGGGTCCAGCTTGTTGGCCAGCGGCAGCACCCGCTTCATGGTGAATTCGTGGGCCGCTTCCTTGATCAGGCGGCGTTCGTCGGTGAGTTGTTGCATCGGTCGTCCTGCTGCGAGTCCTGCGCCATGGTACGGCCATAGAATCATCCGCGCGCGGCCCACAGCTGTACCAACTCCCGCAGGAACCTCCCATGGCCCACACCGCCGATTTCGACGCCCGCTCGCTGCTGTTCATTCCGGCCGATGCCGAGCGCTTCATCGCCAAGGGCGCCGGGCGTGGCGCCGACGTGATCATCCTGGACCTGGAGGACGGCGTCGCCCCGTCCGCCAAGGACAAGGCCCGGGCCGCGCTGCCGGCTGCCGTGAAGCAGCTCCATGCCGGCGGTGCCATCGTCTACGTGCGCGTCAACAACGAGCCCCTGCTGCTGCCCGGTGACGTGGCGGCGGCAGTGGCCAGCGGCGCCGACGGCATCGTGATGCCGAAGGTGGAGTCGCCGCTGCAACTCGAGGAGCTCGACGCCGACCTGGCGCGGGAAGAGCACTTCGCGCACCGCCCGCAGCACGCGGTGCGCCTGATCGTCCTGATCGAGACGCCGCAGGGCGTGGTGCAGGCGCCGGCGATCGCGCGCGCCTCGCCCCGGCTGGTGGCGATGTGCTTCGGCGCCGAGGATTTCTCCACCGCGATGGGGATCGACCCGCTCACCGAAGGCATGAGCTGGCCGGCCCAGGCCGTGGCGCTCGCCGCTGCCGCTGCCGGCATTGAGCCGCTGGGCCTGCCCGGCACCGTCGGCGATTTCAGCAATCCCGAGGCTTACCAGGCGCTGGCCGTGCATGCGAAGCGGATCGGCATCCGCGGCGCGGTCTGCATCCATCCGGCGCAGGTGCAGGTGCTCAACGACGTGTTCGGCGGCACCGGTGAAGAGGCCGCTGCAGCCGAGCGGCTGCTGGCGGCCTTCGACGCCGGCATCGCGCAGGGCAAGGGCGCGATCGCGCTGGACGGCAAGATGATCGACGTGCCGATCGCCAACCGGGCCCGGCTGTTCCTGCAGCGGCGCAACGCGCGGCTGGCCCGCCAGGCCGCGCTGAAGGAGCGCCAGGCATGAGCGAGGCAAGCTCCCTGCCGCTGGCCGGCATCCGCGTGCTCGACCTGTCGCGCCTGATGGCGGGCAACATGCTCACCTTGCAGCTGGCCGATTTCGGCGCCGACGTGATCAAGGTGGAGAGCGCGCAGGGCGACACGCTGCGCGACTGGAAGAACGGCGGCAAGTCGATCTGGTGGAAGGTCTACGCCCGCAACAAGCGCAGCATCTGCCTGGACCTGAAAAACCGCGACGACGTGGACAAGTTGCTGGCGCTGGTGCCGCAGGCCCAGGTGCTGGTGGAAAGCTTCAAGAGCGGCGGGCTGGAAAGCTACGGCCTCGCGCCCGACGTGCTGCACCGGGCCAATCCGAAACTGGTCATCGTGCGCATCTCCGGCTGGGGCCAGACCGGGCCCTATGCCGCGCGGCCGGGGTTCGGCACGCTGGTGGAAGCCTTCTCCGGTTTCGCCGAGAAGAACTGCTTCCCCGACAAGCCGCCGGCGCTGCCCAACCTGGGCCTGGCGGACATGATCGCGGGGCTTTCCGGCGCGTTCGCCACGCTGGCGGCGGTGCGCGAGGTGGAAGTCAACGGCGGCCTCGGCCAGGTGGTGGATCTGTCGCTGCTGGAGCCGATGCTGGGCATCCTCGGGCCCGACGCCGGCATCTACCAGCACACCGGCCAGCTGCCGCGGCGCATGGGCAACCGCGCCGAAGTGGCGGCGCCGCGCAATGCCTACCTGTGCAGCGACGGCCGCTGGATGGTGATGTCCGGCTCAACGCAGCGGATGGCGGCGCGGATCCTGAAGGCGGTTGGCGCGCCTGAACTGATCGACGACCCGCGCTTTGCCGACAACGCGGCGCGGCTGGCCAACATCGACGAACTCGATCGCGTGATCGGCGGCTTCGTCCAGCAGCACACGCTGGAAGAAAACCTGGCGCACTTCGGCGCGCTGGACGTCACCGTCGGCCCGGTGCTGAGCGTCGACCAGCTGATGCGCGATGCGCACGTCACCGAACGCCAGGTGTTGGTGGACGTGCCCGATGCGCAATTGGGCAGCGTCACCATGCACAACGTCTTTCCCCGGCTGTCGCGCACGCCCGGCAGCATCCGCACGCCGGCGCCGCAGCTGGGCGAGCACCAGGACATCACAGAACAGACAACAACCCGGAGACAACAATGACGTTCCATTCCTCCCGCCGGCGCCGACTGGCCATCGCCCTGGCCGCCGCGCCGCTGCTGGCATGTTTCGGCGCCCTGGCGCAGAACGCGCTGCCCAGGACGATCACGCTGGTGGTGCCGCAGGCGGCCGGCGGCTCCAACGACGTGTTCGCGCGGGCGCTCGGCGCCCGCTTGCCCAAGGTCATCGACTCGGCGGTGGTGGTGGAGAACCGGCAGGGCGCCGGTGGCAACATCGGTTCGGCCTGGGTGGCCAAGTCGGCGCCCAGGGACGGCAGTGTCTGGCTGGTGACAGTCAACAGCACGCAGACCGTGAACCCGGTCCTGTACAGCAAGCCGGGCTTCGATCCGATCGCCGACTTCGAGCCGGTCTCGGGCATCGCAGTCGTGCCCCACGTGCTGCTGGCCAACAACAACGTGCCGGCCAATTCGATGGCGGACCTGCTGGCGCTGGCGCGCAAGGAGCCGGGCAAGTACAGCTTCGGCACCGCCGGCAACGGCACTTTCTCGCACCTGCTGATGGAGTCCATGAAGCATTCGCAGAAGGTGCAGCTCACCCACGTACCGTACAAGGGCGTGGCGCCGGCGCTCACGGACCTGATCGGCGGGCAGATCAGCTACGTGATCAGCACCTTGCCGGCGGCGCTGCCCTTCATCAAGAGCGGGCAGGTCAAGCCGATCGCCGTGCTGTCGCTGGCGCGCTCCAGCGTGCTGCCGAACGTGCCGCTGGCCAACGACACCGTGCCGGGCATGGTGGGCGAACTGTGGGTGGCGGTCTATGCGCCCAAGGGCACGCCGCGTGAGGCGGTCAGCCAGATGCGCGAGGCCATCGCCAAGGTGCAGGCGATGCCGGACATGGAGACTTTCGTTGCGGCCCAGGGCGCCACGCCGATGAAAGTCGGGCCGGCCGAACTGCTGGCGCTGACCCGCTCCGAGTCGGAGAAGTGGGGCCCGATCGTGCGGGAGTCGGGCATGAAGGTTGACTAGACACTGAAAAATCGCTGGAGCGATTTGTTCAGTGGCTGATCAGTGCGAAGAGGACCGGCAAAGCCGGATCCTCTTCACAGGTGGAACCGGGCTGCGCGTTGCTGCGCCCGGTTCGTCGAAATGATGTCCGCCAGCCGTACAGTCAGTCGAACGCCAGGTTCCAACTGCCATCCATTTGCCATCCACTTGGATGGTGATAAGATGGGACATGCCTGCCAGAAGCACCCTTGCCCCAGCCACCCGTCCGGTGGACGAGAAGATCACGATCAACATCGGCTGCGTCGACCTCGGCCAGATCGACCTGCTGGTTCAGGAAGGCTTCTACGCCAACCGCACCGACCTGATCCGCACGGCGATCCGCAACCAGCTCACCACCCACGGAGATGCGGTGCGCGACGTCGTGTCGCGCAAGACCCTCGTGCTGGGCATCCAGCACTACACCGCGGCCGACCTGCAGGCCGTGAAGGACGCCGGCGAATCGCTGCGGATCCGGGTGCTGGGGCTGGCATCCATCGCCGACGATGTCACGCCCAAGCTGGCGCTGGCCACCATCGAATCCCTCACCGTGCTGGGCGCGTTGCATGCGAGCCCGGCCGTCAAGGCCGCCCTGCGAGACCGCATGGGCTGAGCCTGGAAAGAACCCACATGACTCTCGACTTCCAGAAATTGATGCACGAGGCGACCCGCCTCACGCAGTCCGGCGACCTGCGGGCCGCGACCGCCGCCATCCACTCGGCACTGGGCATGGCCGGCACGCCGGCGCCAGCTGCGGCCGGCAACGATGGCGACGTCATCGACGTCGCAGCGCGCGAGTTGCCTGTCGCGGCTGCGGCGCCGGGCAAGGCCAACGCCTCGTCGCAATTCATCGCTGGCAGCTTTGCCACCACCTCCGGCGGCCGCGACTACAAGCTGTTCATTCCCGCCGGCGCCGGCAGCAAGCCGCTGCCGCTGGTGGTGATGCTGCACGGCTGCACCCAGACGCCGGACGACTTCGCGGCCGGCACAGCGATGAACGAACTGGCGCAGGCGCAGGGCTGCTACGTGCTCTATCCGGCGCAGTCGCAGCAGGCCAATCCGCAGCGTTGCTGGAACTGGTTCAAGCACAGCCACCAGCAGCGCGGGCGCGGCGAGCCGGCGCTGCTATCTGGCATGACGCGGCAGGTGATGGAGCAGCACCGGATCGACCCGGCGCGGGTCTACGTGGCGGGGCTGTCGGCGGGCGGCGCCATGGCGGCGATCCTGGGCGACACCTATCCGGACCTGTACGCCGCCGTCGGCGTGCATTCCGGGCTGGCAGCCGGCGCCGCGTCCGACCTGCCGTCCGCGATGGCGGCGATGCAGGGCAACGGGGTGCGGCCCAGGGTCAGCGCCCGCCATGTGCCCACCATCGTCTTCCACGGCGATGCCGACGCGACGGTGCACCCGCGCAACGGCGAGCAGGTGGCGACAGCGAGTTCACCGGGCGCCGGTGGACCGGACGTCCAGCAGCACCAGCCGGCCGGCAAGCGCCGCAGCACGCGCAGCGTGCACCGGGATGCCGGCGGCCAGGTGCTGGCCGAGCACTGGCTGGTGCATGGCGCCGCGCACGCGTGGGCGGGCGGAAGCGCCCGCGGCTCCTACACCGATGCGCAGGGACCGGACGCGAGCGCGGAAATGCTGCGCTTCTTCCTGGAGCATCCGCGCCGCGGTGCGCGCTAAGCGGGCAGAGCCTGCGGCTCAGGCCGCGTACCAGAGCACCGCGAAGTAATGGCAGACAGTGCCGGCCAGCACGAACAGGTGCCAGGCCAGGTGCCCATAGCGCAGTTGCGAATCGGTGGCGAAGAAGACCACGCCGCCGGTGTAGCACAGGCCACCGGCCAGCAGCCACAGCAAGCCCGCCGTCGGCACGCGGGTCAACAGCGGGTCCGCCGCAATCACCACCACCCATCCCATCAGCAGGTAGACGGCCGTCGAGAGGATCGGGTTGGAGGCCTTGCCCGATGCCTTCAGGGCGACCCCGGCAACGGCCAGGCCCCAGACGATCCCGAACAACGTCCAGCCCCAGCCGCCGCGCAGCACGCCGAGCGTGAACGGCGCATAGGTGCCGGCGATCAACAGGTAGATGGAGGAATGGTCGAGGACCTTGAACACCCGTTTCGCCTTGCCGACCGGCAGCGCGTGGTACAGCGTCGATGCCAGGTACATCAGGACGATGGTCAGCGAGAACAGGCTGCAGGCGGCAATGAAAGCCGCGTCCCCGTGCCGTGCCGCCTGGACGATCAGCACCGGGATGCCGACGCTCGCCGCCAGCAGCCCGGCGCCGTGGCTGATGCTGTTGGCGATTTCTTCCCCCGGCGATTGCTCGCGCCGCGGACGCACGCGCAGCAGGCCGCTGGCGATGCTCATTGGCCCACGTCCCTCACGGCTTGACGAACTTCAGCACGAATTCGTCCTTGGGCATGGCCGGTACGGGCGTTTCGCGGTCGCGCGGGTCGGCCGGGTTGCGCAGGAAGTTGCCGCTGGCCGCCAGCCGGAAGCCGGCCGCCTGCACCTCGGCGATCAGGAACGCCTCCTCCACCCGGTGCAGCGTGCCGGATTCCGAGATGCCGGTGCCGTTGCGGCCCGAGTGGTCCGCGATCACGTAGGCGCCGCCGCGCTTGAGGCCGTTGAAGATCGCCAGGTTCATGCGCGCGCGATCGACGCCCATGTGGCCGAGGTCGTGGTAGTTGAACATCAGCGTGACCAGGTCGAGCGCGCCATGGGCCACCTCGGGCGGCACCGGGTCACCGACCGGCCGCACCACCGGCACGATGTTCGAGCTCGCCGGGTTGCGGGTGCGTTCTGCCAGTGCGGCCGGGGTCGGCGCCTGCGTCTGGGCGTAGACCTTGCCCTGCGGCCCGACCGCGCGGGCGATCAGCTCCGAGGTGTAACCGCGTCCCGCGCTGACATCGAGCGCGACCCAACCCGGCTGCACTCCGATGAAGGCGAGGACTTCGGCGGGCTTGCGCCGGATGTCGTTGGTGCGATCGGCGGCGCTGCGATCCGGGCTGGCGACGATGGCTGCGACCCGGTCGGACGACAAAGGCATGGCGCAGCCGGCCAGCAGCAGGCCAAGGGCGGCCGCGCCCCAGCGCAGGGACGAAATGAAGCGGGTGCTGCTGGCGGTTGGCATGGTGGCCCCTGGAGATGACGGACCGGCCATCGTAAGGGATCGCCCCGGCTTCACCATCGCCTGCACACGGGCGCCCCCGCTAAACTGCGCCAACGACCTCAGGAGCGAGACATGCTGTTCCCCACCACCATCGTCGGCAGCTATCCGCAGCCCGACTGGCTGATCGACCGCGAGAAGCTCGCCGGCCGTTTCCCGCCGCGGGTCCGCGCGAAGGAACTGTGGCGCGTCGCCCCGCCGTACCTGGAAGAGGCCTGGAACGACGCCACGCTGCTCGCAATCCGGGCGCAGGAAGAGGCGGGGCTGGACATCGTCAGCGACGGCGAGATCCGGCGCGAAAGCTATTCGAACCGCTTCGCCACCGCGCTGGAAGGCGTGGACCTGGACAACCCCGGCACCGGGCTCGATCGCTCCGGCCACCCCAACCCGGTGCCGCGCATCGTCGGCAAGATCCGGCGCAAGCATGCTGTGGAAGTGGAGGACATCAAGTTCCTGCGCGCCAACACCGACCGCAAGACCAAGATCACGGTGCCGGGCCCCTTCACCATGCTGCAGCAGGCGCAGAACGATTTCTACGCCAGCGAGGAAGAAGCGGCGATGGACTATGCGGCAGCCGTCAACGCCGAGATCCGCGACCTGTTCGCCGCCGGTGCCAACGTCGTGCAGATCGACGAGCCGTACATGCAGGCCCGGCCGGAGAAGGCACGCAAGTACGGACTGGCCGCATTGAACCGCGCGCTGGACGGCATCACCGGCACGACGGCGGTCCACATCTGCTTCGGCTACGCGGCCATCATCCACGAGCGGCCGACCGGCTATTCGTTCCTGCCCGAGCTGGCCCAGTGCGGCTGCCAGCAGGTGTCGATCGAAACCGCGCAGTCGCATCTCGATTGCAGCGTGCTGGAGCAGCTCGATGGCAAGCAGGTGATGGTCGGCTGCATCGACCTCTCGGACATGGCCGTCGAGTCGCCTGAGATCATCGCCGCGCGCGTGCGCCGCGCGCTGCCTTATGTCGCGAAGGAGCGCGTGATCCTGGCGCCCGACTGCGGCATGAAGTACCTGCCGCGCGAGGTCGCGCAGGGCAAGCTCAAGGCGATGGTGGAAGCGGCGAAGATCCTGCGGACGGAATACGCCTAGGACTTGAGCGACGCCAGCACCCGGTCGACCATCACGCCGGCCTGGCCCAGTGAGTTCGCGGGGTCGCAGAAACCTTCCAGCTGCGCGCGCGTGACGTGCCTGCCGATCTCGGGATGGGCGGCCAGCACGTCGACCAGCTGGCGGTTGTCCCGGATCGCCTCGCGGCACAGGTCGTACACCAGGTCGTGCGCGTATTCGCGCCCGATGTAGGGGCCCAGGCCCATCATCACGGCCTCCGACATCACCAGGCCGTTGGTCATGTCGATGTTGGCGCGCATGCGTTCGGCGTCGACCTCCAGGCCGGCCAGGATGAACCTGGTCTGCTTGAGCGCACCCGATAGCAGGCAGAAGATCTCCGGCAGCACCACCCATTCGATTTCCCAGGGGCCGGTGGAGCGCTCATGGTCGGCCACCATCGCGTCCATCAGCGCCGCCGCGTGCTGGCGCACCACCGAGATGTTGGCGTGGATGTACAGGCAGGAAATCGGGTTGCGCTTCTGCGGCATGGTCGACGACGAGCCGCGGCCGGGCGCGTAGGGCTCGAACACCTCGGCCACCTCGGTCTGCATCAGCAGCTTCACGTCCATGGCGATCTTGCCCAGCGAGCCGCCGACGATGCCCAGGAACGCCCCCACTTCCGCGATGGTGTCGCGCACGGTGTGCCAGGAGATCAGCGGCTGCGCCAGGCCCAGCTCCTGCATCAGGCCGGCCTGCGTTTCCATCGCGCCTTTCTCCAGCGAGGACAGGGTGCCGGAGGCGCCGCCGAATTCGCCCATCAGCACGCGGGGCTTGAGCTGCTGCAGGCGCTCGCGGTGGCGCTCGATGCCGGCCAGGATGCTGGCCATCTTGTAGCCGAACGTGATCGGCGTTGCCTGCTGCAGGTTGGAGCGGCCGATGATGGGCGTGTCGCGGTACTTGCGGGCCAGCGCCGCGAGCGAGGCGGAGATGTCGGCCAGGTCCCGCTCCACCAGCGCCAGCCCTTCGCGCATCTGCAGCACGGTCGCCGTGTCGGTGATGTCCTGGGTGGTCGCGCCCCAGTGGCAGAACTCGCCCAGCTTGTCCTTGCAGTTGGCGTTGATCTGGTTGACCACCGCGATGATCGGGTAGCCGATCTGCTCGGTCTTGGCCTTGAGCTTGGCCCAGTCGATCTGCGACAGCTCGCAGTTGCGCACGATCTCGTCGGCCGCTTCCTGCGGGATCAGGCCCAGCCGGCCCTGCACCCTGGCCAGCGCCCGCTCGATGTCCAGGTACTTGGCGGTGCGGTTCTCGTCCGACCAGACGTGGCGCATCGCCGCGTCGCTGAACATGTCGCCGAAGATTTTCGAATCGATGATGGATGCGGCCATGGGGGCTCCGGTGAGGGTTTGGATGTCAGGGCAGTTCGGCGTCCCGCATACGCGCGGCGATGGTCGCGGCGCGGCTGGCGAGGTAGCCGGAGTTGGGCAGTTTCTCGAAGTAGCGCGGCCGCGGCAGCATCACCGCCAGCCGGGCCGACTCGTACGCCGACAGCTGCGACGCGCTCTTGCGGTAGTAGTGCTGGGCGGCGGCTTCGGCGCCGAACACGCCTTCGCCCCACTCGACGCTGTTGAGGTAGATCTCCAGGATCCGTTCCTTGCTCAGCATCCGCTCCAGCAGGAAGGTGAGCATCAGCTCCTGGCCCTTGCGCACCAGCGTGCGCTCGCCCGAGAGCAGCAGGTTCTTGGCCAGTTGCTGGGTGATGGTGGAACCGCCGACGATCTTGGGCGCCTTGGCCGGGCGCGGCGCCGGCCCCGACGCGCCGGGCCGGCTGGCGGGCCGGCGCGCGGCCTGCTGCGCGTTCTGCAGCGCCGCCCGTTCCTGCGCCTTGGCGTTGCGCTCCCAGGCTTTCTCCAGCGCCTCCCAATCGATCCCGTCGTGGCTGGTGAAGCTGCCGTCTTCCGAGGCGATCACCGCCCGCTTGAGGTTGTCGCTGATGCGTGCATAGGGCACCCACTGCTGGCGCCAGCGCAGCTGGTGTTTCTCGGCGGCGATGCGCCATGCTTCGGAGCGCTGGAAGGCGGTGGACTGCGGCGCAATCACGGCCATGGTGGCGACGCGGACCACGAAGAACAACTCCAGCGCGAGCGCGGCGACCAGCACCAGCAGCATCCAGCGCAGCAAACCCTTCATGGCGTCTCAGGCCAGGCTGGCGCGCAGTTCGGCCAGCACCTGGGCGGAGGGCGGTCGCACGCCGCGAAAGACCAGGAAGGCCTCGGCGGCCTGTTCCACCAGCATGCCCAGGCCGTCGCGCGGGACCGCGCCGTGCGCGCGCGCCCAGGCCATGAAGCCGTCGGCCGCCGGCCCGTACATCATGTCCACCGCCAGCGCGCCGGGCTTGAGCACGCTGTCGGCAACGGGAACGCCGCTGCCGCTCAGGCTGCTGGCGCTGGCGTTGACGATGATGTCGAACGCGCCTTCCACCGCGTCCAGCGGAACCGCGGCCAGCACCACGCCATGCTCCTGCGCCAGCGCCGCATGGCGTTCCACCAGCGCCTGCGCCTTGTCGGCCGTCCGGTTGGTGACGACGATGCGGCGCGGCCCTGCTTCGATCAACGGGCCTAGCACGCCGGCCGCCGCGCCGCCGGCGCCGATCAGCAGCAGCTCGCGCCCGGCGATCGCCACGCCGGCGTTGCCCTGGATGTCGTCGACCAGCCCGAGGCCGTCGGTGTTGTCGGCAAACACTTCGTGCTTGCCGTCGAAGCGCAGCGTGTTGCAGGCCTGCGCCAGCCTGGCCCGGTGCGTCAGCGTGGTGGCCAGCGGCGCCGCCTCGAACTTGAACGGCACGGTGATGTTGCAGCCCTTGCCGCCCGCGGCCCGGAACGCCTGGATCCCCTGGGCGAAGCCGTCCAGCGGCACCAGCCGCTTGCCGTAAGCCATGTCCTGCCCGGTGAGCTGGGCAAAGCGCGCATGGATCCACGGCGACTTGCTGTGCTCCACCGGATTGCCGAGAACGCAGTACTGGTCCATTGCGTGGTCGCCGCGGTCAGCGGCTGGTGAGTCTGGTTTCGAGCGTCTCGTCGCGCGTGAAGCGAAAGCGCGAGACCACCACGATCTGGTCGGCCTTTTGCCGCATCGCGTCGCTGAACTTGCCGAACGGGCCGGCGGCGCGGGCGATCGCCTGGGCGCGGCGGTCCAGCGTCAAGTTGCCCGAGGTTTCCACCACCTCGGTGCCCAGCACCTTGCCGTCGAAGTTGACGGTGACGATCATGGTGAGCTCGCCGTACAGCTTGCGGCCGGCCAGCTCGGGGAAGTTCTGCGTGCCCCGGTCCTCGATCTTGCGGCGCAGCCCGTCGTAGTAGATCGCGTAGACCTCCTCGCGGGTGGCGGGGCTGATGTAGCGCTTCTTCGGCCGGGCGTTTTCCTCGTTGATGCGGCGCTCGATCTCGGCCAGCAGCTTGACCAGCTGGCGGCGTTTGTCCTCGCGCGCCACGGCCTCGGGATTCTTCTTGTCCTGCTGCGGGTCGGGCGGCGGCATCGCGGCCAGCATCCGGCGCATCTGGGCCAGCATGACCATCTGCTGGTCCTGCATCGAGTCGATCTTCTTTTGCGCCTCCTCGGCGGCGTCACCGAGTTCGGTGAAGGCCGAGGGCGGCAGCGGCGAGGTGGCGCGGCCCTTGGCCGCTTCGCCGCCGCCGGCCATCGCGGCCTGGGCGATCGCCTGGGCCTTTTCCGGTTTCTCGTTGCTGCGGGCGTTGACCAGGATGACTTCGAGTGGCGTGTCCTGGAACACGCGGTTGAAGCCCTCGGGGTCGACGAAGCGGACCGTCAGCAGGACCGCATGGACGGCGAACGAGGCGCCGAGCGCGATCTGCAGGGTACTGAAGGAACGCAGGTTCACGGAGCTGGATTATCGCTTTGCGCTTCGGAGACATCCACCGCGATCGTGATCGGGCCAGCCGCCGGTTCCTCTTCTGTCTCTTCTTCCGCAACCAGCGGCTCGTCTTCGAGGTCCAGCCGCTCGATCACGGTGCCGTGCACGTCCAGCGTGATCTCGTCGATCTCGCCCAGCTGCACCCGCACCTTGGCCCCGCGCGGCAGGTCGTTGCCGCCCATCACGCCCAGCACCAGCGGGAGGTCGTCGGCGCGCACCAGCCCTTCGCGGAACACCGTTCCCACCAGCTCGGTGATGCCCTGCTGCTCCAGGTACTTCAATGTCCAGAAGCGCTCCATGCCGGCCTGGTAGCCGTTGTAGGCGGAGTAGGCGGCGTCGAAGCCGGAGATGATGGAGAACAGCTCCGCGTCCTTGGGCTTGAACGGCGCGGCCAGCGCCGCTGTGCGGCCGTGGCGGGCGGCGGCGATGATCTGCCACTGGTTGACCAGGTCGGTGTAGCGGCGCAGGGGCGAAGTGCTCCACGCGTAGCTCTTGACGCCAATGCCGGCGTGCGGCAAGGCCTTGGTGCCCATGCGCACCTTCACGCCCGGCGCCATGCTGGCCTGGCTGCGGTAGATGCCGGGCACGCCCAGCTCCGACAGCCAGCTGCCCCAGGTGCTGTTGGCCAGGATCATGGCCTCGGCCACCATCAGGTCCAGCGGCGAGCCGCGCTGGCGGATCGTGATCCGCACTTCCTCGTCGCCGGTCGGTTCGGCGCCGTTGTTGCCCACCAGCTTGAAGTTGTAGTCGGGCCGGTTGAAGTTCTCCGGCTTGCCGCGCACGATTTCGCGCTGCGCCTTCAGGTGCCTGGCGAGGCGGTACAGGAAGCTCAAAGGCTCGCGCAGGCGGCTGGCCGGCCCCGCGTCGCCCTGGTGCTCGAAGGCCGGGTCTTCCAGCCACTGCGTCGTCACCACCGCATCGAGCTGGTCGTGGCGCAGGTTGGCCACGATCGGCACCCGTTCGATCTTCGTCTCCGAAGACTTCATCTCCAGCGTGGCTTCGTCGAAGCTGACGTACAGCGAGATTGCGGGGCAGTCGCGCCCCTCCATCAGGGTGTAGGCCTGCACCACGTCGTCGGGGAGCATGGTGATCTTGTAGCCCGGCATGTAGACCGTCGACAGCCGCTGGCGCGCGACCTGGTCGATCGGTGCCCCCGGCTGCAAGGCCAGCCCGGGCGCCGCGATGTGGATGCCGACGGTGATCGTGCCGCTGCCCAGCCCCTGCACCGACAGCGCGTCGTCGATCTCGGTGGTCTGCGAGTCGTCGACCGAGAACGCCTGCACGTTGGCCAGCGGCAAGTCGTCCTGGATCGGCGGCGCCGGCAGCGGCGGGAAGGCCATGCCCTTGGGGAAGTTGTCGAACAGGAAGCGCTTCCAGTGGAACTGGTAGGGCGACGCGATCGCGCCGGAGCGCTGCAGCAGATCCAGCGGCGCCATGTGGGTGGCCCGCGATGCTTCCACCACCGCCTTGTATTCGGGCGCGTTCTTGTCCGGCTTGAACAGGATCTTGAACAGCTGCTCGCGGATCGGCTGCGGGCAGCTGCCGGCGGCCAGCTCCGCGGCCCATTGCGAGATCTGCTGCTGCACCTGCTTTTTCTTTTCGATCGCCAGCAGCGCCTGCTGCAGGATCTCGGCCGGCGCCTTGCGGAACCGGCCTTTGCCGGCGCGGCGGAAGTAATGCGGCGCCTCGAACAGGCGGAACAGGGCCGCGGCCTGCTGCTCCAGCGTCGCCTGCTCGCTGAAATAGTCGCGCGCCAGTTCGGCGAAGCCGAACTCCTCCTCGGGCGCGAATTCCCAGGCCAGTTCCAGCTCGATGCCCTCGGCCAGCGCCTGGGCCTGCCGGATCAGGTCGGACGGTGCGGGTTTCTCGAACTTGAGCAGCACATTGGCGGCCTTGACCTTGACCCGCTTGCCGCTGTCCAGCTCGATCTGGCTGGACGCATCCGCCTCTGACAACACCCGGCCGGCCTGGAACTTCCCGGCTTCTTCAAACAATGCAAACATGGGCGCGATTGTCCCATGGTCACCCGGTCGCCCTAGGTCTGCAGGTCCAGGAAGGCGAACACCTCGTCGATGTGCTGGTCGAAGTCGCTCAGCGCGTGGTCGCTGCCTTCCAGCAGCCGGATGCGCGCGCCGGCGTAGCGGGCCGTCATCTCGCGCCAATCCAGCACTTCGTCGCCCTTGGCGATCACGGCGAGATAGTTCGCGGGATTGCCGAGCGGCCCGCATTCCAGCGCCTTCAGTTCGTCGACGTATTGCGGCTTGAACACGAAGCGCTCGCGCGGGTCGTGCCAGGCGCTGTGCTCGCCGACGTATTGCGCCAGGTCGCGCGCCGCGTGCACTGCGGGATTGAGCACGACGGCCTTGCAGCCCGTGGCCTCGGCGATGTGGGTGGCGTAGAAGCCGCCGAGCGACGAGCCGACCACCGCCATCGTCTCGCGCGGCCACGAGGCGATCCGTGCGATCAGCATCTCCATCGCCTCGCGTGGAGAGGGCGGCAATTGCGGGCACCACCAGGTCACCGACGGGTGTTGCTGCGCGACGCGCTGCGCGAATTGCCGCGCCTTGGTCGATTGCGGCGAGGAACGGAACCCGTGCAGATAAACCGTGTGAGAAATTGCCATCGCGCCATCGTAGCGCGCGCAACTACCGCATAGAGACTAGACCGAATGGGCGAAGCATTCGAGGCGACGCGCACCTAATCTCAACGGCATCGAAGGAGTTGGACCATGACCACTTTGACCTCTGCCCTGAACTACGGCGCGCTGATCACCTTGTCCTGCTGCAACGCGGTGCTGCAGATCGCCGCCGCGCCGGCGTGCATCGATCCGGCGCAGGATTCGAGCTGGCCGTCGTGCGCGCCTGACGGCGCGCTCGGCGCAAGCGACCTGCGCCGCAAGCTGTTCCGCCCCGGTCGCACCACCCGGATGGTGCTGGCCGACCGGGCCGGCACCGACAACGGGCCCGGCTTCGTCGCGCAATTCCATGGCGACGGCAAGCTCGAAGGCGGCACGCCCGGCGGTGACAACGTCGGGCGTGACTGGCAGATCGACGGCGACCGGGTCTGCCTGAATTTCGATCCCGGCTACCGCAGCCAGCCCGAATGCGGCGCCTTCGAAGTGCTGCGCGGCAAGCTGTACATGGTCGGGGGCGAGGGCCGGCGCAAGCCGGTCGACAGCCTCGAGTGGGCGGCGCACTGAGGGCCCCAGCGTGGACGGGGGCTTGACCCTGCGCGTACGGGGGATAGAGTGGGCAGGCTCAACCAAGGCGACGACCATGCGAGTTCTGGTGTGTGACGACCACGCGCTGTTCCGGGAGGGGCTGCGGCTGCTGCTGCAGCGGCTGGACGATTCGATCGATGTTTCGCTGACCGGCAGCTGCGAAAAGGGCGTGCAGGAGGCGGCTCACGTGCCGTTCGACCTGGTGCTGATGGACTGGCACATGGACGGCCTGGCGGGCGCTCCGGCGCTGCTGGCGTTCCGCGAAGTGGCGCCGTTCGCCCGGCTCGTGGTGCTGTCGGGCGACCGCAGCGCCGCGCTGGTGCGCAGCGTGATCGACCTGGGCGCGGTCGGCTTCATTCCCAAGGATGCTTCACCCGAGGTGCTGATGCTGGCGCTACGCACCATCGCCAGCGGCGGCGTTTACCTGCCCGGGACCGTGCTGGCCGGCCACGGCCACGCCGACAGCGACGAGGGACTCTGGAAGGAGCCGCCCGCTGTCGCTCCGCGCGACGTGCGGCAGGCCTTCCCCAATCTCACCGAGCGCCAGGCCGACGTGCTGCGCTCCGCGTTGCGCGGCCTGCCCAACAAGCTGATCGCGCGCGAGCTGGGCATCTCCGACGGCACCGTGAAGACCCACCTGAGCGCGGTCTTCCGCGAGCTCGACGTCCAGTCGCGCACCGAGGCGCTGTATGTGGCCGCCAAGCACGGGGTGAAGATCAGCTGAGGTCGCCCAGCACCCGGGCCGCCAGCCGCCAGTGGGTTCCGGCGCGGTCGGCTTCCAGCAGGCAGCAGCCGTCCTGGTGCGGCAGGAAGACCTTGCCCTGGACCTCGCACTGATAGGTTCCGCGCGGTCCCGGGAACGCGAACCGGTCGGGCAGCTTTAGGTTCCAAGGCTGCTCGTTGGCGAACGGCAGCGGCGCGTACAGGGCCGGCGTGTGGATCGAACGGGTCGTCACCACCTTGCCGTCCGGGCCGGTGAGCGTGATGGCGACGTCGCAGCCCAGGTGGGCATCGCCGGACAGGAAGCAGGCGTTCTCGATGCCGTGATCGCACAGGAAGGCCAGCAGCCGGTGCTGTGAGGCCGGATAGCCCTGCCAGCCATCCAGGTGCAGCGGTTCCTCGAGGTGCTCGATCAGCCGCGGCAGCAGCATCGCGGGACCGGCTACCAGCTTCAGGTCCTCGGGCGGGCGCTGCAGCAGCCATTGTTCAAGCTCCTGGGTTTGCCGCGGCCCGAGCATGCTCGCGGTTTCGAACGTGGCGACGTTGCGCAGTTGGCGCAGCGTGCGCGTATCGACCATGAACAGGTGCCAGCCGTCGTGTTCGAGGTGGTACCAGGTTTGCGGCAGCGGCGCAGATTGCCGCTGGTGGGTCCAGTAGCCCGCCAGGCCCCGCTGCAGCAGGTCCGCCTGGCTGTCCTGCAGGTCCGGCTCCCAGTTGTCGACGATCTCATGGTCGTCCAGCATCCAGGAGGAGTGGATTTTCGCGGTGATGTCGCCGAGCGGCTCGATGCGCATCAACTCTTCGTACGGAACACGGTAGCGGTCATCCAGCCGGATCGGGTCCAGCAGGCCGGCGGTGGCATCCGCATAGATCTGGTCTCCCAGCATCAGCAGACGCTCGGGACGGCGCTGGTCCTTGCGCCGCAGCAGCTCGGCCAGCCGTTGCAGCGAGGCCTGCGCCGGGATGCCGTCCATCAGGCCCGACGCGTATTGGCAACTGGCAAAGGCGAGCGTGACCGAGACCGGCGGCGGCGCAGTGGTGGCGCCGGGCACAGCTTCGCTGCGTTCGACCTGGCCCGTTGGCGCCAGGGCGGCCCGGGCCGGCTGCGCCCCGCCCACCGGCGCCGCGGGCGCCTCCAGCACCCGCTGCGCCAGCTTGTCGCCCAGTTGATCGTGCAGCTTGCGCAGCGCCACGTCGACGTCTGCCGGCAAGACTTCCAGGCCAGAGGCGACGACATAGTTTTCGCCCAGCCCGCCCTCCGGCTGGTCATAGCCCAGCAGGCAAAGAAAGCCGCTGCCCTTGCCGGGATCGCCCGCGACGCGGGTCCAGACGCCCAGCGGCGCCGGCACCAGCGCGATCGGCTGGTTGCGGTCCGCCACGGCCAGCAGGACCACGCTGTCCTGCACGGTGACCGGGATGCAAACGGCTTTCGCATCGCCCATGCCCGGCGACGGCAGGACGGCCCATTCGGGGGCCGGACTGTCGGTGCGCATCGGGCCCGCCCACGGAAACTGCCAGTACAGCTTGCTCATTGCAGGAACTCCTCGATGTGGATGAACACCTTGTCGCGCGCGCTGGTTCCGATCAGGCAATCCTGGTGGCCCAGTCCCGGGATCGGCAGCGACTTGAAGTTGCCGGCGTGTTCCGCTTCGCTCATCAGGTTCTGCATCTCGGTCAGCGTGCGCAGGTCGGCCAGGCCGTTTTCCTCGCCGTGGATGGACAGCGTCCCGCCCGTCGGCCAGCGGGCCTGCATCCGCGTGACGGTGACGAAGCAGTTGCGGCCGGCGCCGTTGGTGATGCGGTTATAGCGGGCGAAGTGCACGGCCTGCGCCACCGTGTCCAGGTTGAGCGGCCCGAACAGGTCCTCAAGCGCGCCGAGGGTCTGGTCGGAAATGTTCTTCAGACTGAAGTCACGCGCATACAGCGCGTCCATCCGGTGACGAAAGCCCACCCACGGCGTCTTCGCGCAGGGCCACCAGGGGTTCTCCCGCGCCAGTTCATGGTCCGGATAGGGCAGCGAGGACAGCAACCGGTCCAGCGCCTGGCCCGCCAAGGCCTGCTGTGGCGGCACGCGGAACTGGTAGTTTTGCGGCAGGACCAGGCGGCGTAGCAGCCGCATCAGGTAGGCGCGCAGGACGTTGCCGTCGCTGTAGACCAGGGCGGGCCCCTTCTGGCTCAGGACGATCCGGCGGATCGATGCGGGGAGGGCCTCGACCAGCTCGAGGTAGCGCCGCGGGCGGATGCCGTCGGCGCAATCCACGTCGTTGATCTGCGCCAGTTGCTCGGGGCTGCCGTCGGTCAACAGGGCCATGCTCAGCATCACGGCGCCGATGCAATGGGCGAACACGTCGACCTGCTCCTTGCGGCTCAGCTCCCGGACGCGAGCGATCGCCACCGGAATATCCGCCAGCGCCGCATCCTCGAAATTCCAGGGCAGCACGGCCGACGGCATGCCGGCGCTGGTGCGCAGATCGAGGATCCAGATGTCGCGGCCCTGCTCCCAGAAGTAGCGGGCCATCGGGTCCGGGATGTCTTCATGGGTGAAGGTGGTTCCGCTGGCGCTGTAACCGTGGATCATGACCAGCGGCACCCTGGCGTCGGACGGGTCGTCGGCATGGCTGCCCTTGTAGCGGGTCAGCCGCACGCGCACCGCGATGCCATGGCGCGGCGGCTCCAGTTCGATTTCCATCACCTCGGGCTCGGGCAGGCCCTGGATGGCGGCCGGCAGCAGCTTGGGCTGGCGCGGCGGCATCAGGTCCGGCGCCCGGAAGCTCCAGACGTGGATGTTGACGCACAGGCGCAGGCAGTAGAGCGCGAACGAGGCGGTCTCGGCCAGCGCGTGGACCTGGGTCTGCTGGGAGACGATCCGCGCCAGCGGCACCGCTTGCCGCGCCATGAACCGGCCGTCCAGTTCCAGCATCGGCCGGGCGGAGCCGAGGAAGCCCGAGAGGCGCAACTCCATCAGCTGGCGCCAGGGGTTGCCATGGAGGCTGTAGGTGAAGCGCTTGCTGCCCTTGAACCGCGGGTTGTCGCGGGCCAGCTGCAGCAGTTGTGTGTTCTTGCCTTGCGGCTTGCCGATCTGCAGGGCGTAGTCGAAGCGGCGCACCTCGCCGGCGCGCGAGGCCAGCGCCAGCAGCCGGTCGACCTGGCCGCGGTGGCGCCAGATCTCCTTCCACGACGACCAGAGGTCGCGCCACCCGCGGTTCCACAGGTAGGCCCAGGCGCCGCGCAGGATCCGCCACCAGCGGCTGGACGGCTCCCGCTGCAGCAGCGACAGGGTCCCCGTCACTGGCGCCACCAGCTCCGCGTGCCGCGAGCGCAACGGCTCGTCCAGGAATCGGATCCCCTTCTCGTTCCAGACCTGTCGGCTGTAGACCCGCAGGCTGGACGTCGCCCCGGTGTCGGTCACCACCAGTTCCCGGTGCATGTTGGTCGACAGGCTGTCCAGGGCGCGCGGGACATAACGCAGCGTCAGTTCCGCCATGTAGTCGCCACCGGCCAGGCGCACCGGTCCGCACAGCTTCTCGATCAGTTCGACCTGGGTCTGGACCGGCTTGGGCGGCGTGCATTCCAGCAGCTGGCGCGAGCGCGGGCGCGCAGCGGCGGCTACGGCAGCGGTGGCCCGGACCCATCCGGCATCGACCGCGATTCGTGCGGCCGCGCGCTCGGCCACTGCGGCGATCGTCAGCGCCGGGTTGACCCCCAGCGAGGAGGGCAGGATCGATCCGTCGAGAACCCACAGGCCGGGATGGGTCTCGGTCGCGCCCTTCTTCGACGAGAAGTCGTAGACCCGGCCCCATTCGTCGACCACGCCCTGGTCCCGGTCCGTGCCGATCGGGCAGCCGCCGAGCGGATGCACCGTGAGCAGCGGTCCTCGTTCCGCGCGGAACACGAAATCGAGGTCTTCCGGCAGCATCCGCCACAAGGGATTGGGCAGCACCGGCGCGCCCGCCCAGCGGCGGCGGATCAGGTCCTCGGCGCGCGCGTAGGCGTCGTCGACCAACGGCGATTTCCGGGCGCCGGGCCAGGCGATGTGGATCCGGCCTTCGACCGTGCGGTTGTCGTCCAGCGGCTCCACCGCCGGCAGCGTGAGCTGCCCGCAACTCTCGTCGTGCCCGATCAGCCCGAGCAGCAGCGCCTGTCCCATCTTGCCGGGATGGACGGCCAGCGGGTCTTCCCCCTTGGCATCGCCGACATGTTGCTCGCGGTCCGGCGTGGGCAGCACGTGCAGCATGTTGAAGGTCGTCACGATCTCGTCGAACACCCGCTTCAGGGCCGCCGGCACGGCAAATTCCTGGATCAGGAAGCGCGGGCCGGTGTCCACCCGGTCGACGTCGACGATCCCGGTGATCGTCGGCCCAACCTCGCGCCGGTCCAGCGGCGTGTCCTCGTGCGCCACGGTGTGGGTCGGCTCGCCGGTTTCCTGCACGGCCAGGATGTTGTCGCCGTTGCAGGAGAACTGTTGCCCCAGGCGCGGCGAAAAGCGTAGCGCCCGGCTTTGCGAGCGCATCAGGATTTCCGGGCTGCCCAGCGTTCCCGCCGCCAGGATCAGCCTGTCGGCCAGCAGCCGCAGCGGCTGGTGGCGGCGGCGCAGCGACTCGCCGGTAAAGACCACCGACAGTTCCCAGGGGCCGGGATCGGCCGCGCGCTGCAGGCCGACGACGCTGGCGCTGGTGAAGATCTGCGCGCCGAGGCCCGCCGCTTCCAGCAGCAAGGTGGTGTCCAGCGACTTCTTGGCGCCGACGTTGCAGCCGGTCATGCAGTCGCCGCACATTGTGCAGGGCATGTGGGGCGAACCCTGGGCGCCGGAATCGAATTCCACGGTGATCGCCGCCTTGCGGAAATGGCCCGGATCGAGCGACCGCAGCGCCCTCGTCTTGGCCGTGCCGTTGCCGGGAATGGTGTTGTCCCTGCCATCGGTGCGGGCGCCGAGCCGCTCCGCGACGCGGTGCAGCGCCGCCGGCGTCAGGGCGCTGGCCAGCGTGGCGGGCAGCCTGTCGACCGAGCCCCAGTCCGGCAGTTCCATCACGCCGGCGTTGATCAGCGAGCCGCCGCCCAGCCCGTTGCCCACCAGCGCGCAGACGTCCGGCCCGATGCGCACGTCGAACAGGCCATCGAGCCAGCCGGTGGTCTCCCCCGACTGGCAGCGATGCACCCGCACGTGGGTGGGCATTTCCTGCAGGCTGGACGGAAACATGCCGGGCACGTATTCCTTGCCGCGTTCGAGCACCAGCACGCGGATCGGGCGGCCGGAGCCGTCCTGCCGGCCGGCCAGTTCGGCGGCCGCCATCGCGCCGCCGTAGCCGCTGCCGACGATGACCACGTCGAAGCGCAGCGTCTCCCCGGCCTCCGGCGCCAGGGCGTAGAGGTGGGATAGATCACGGGAGATCCAGCGGGTTGCGATGGTTGCTGTCATGGCGTTCCCTTGGTGGCGGTGGCTTCTTCGATCGCGCTGCGCAGCACGTCCATCGACACCGGCTTGTGCAACAGCCGGATGCCCGCGCGCGACGCTTCCTGCAGCCGGTCCGGGGCGGTGTCGCCGCTGACCAGCAAGGCCGGGATGGGGCCGACCGCGTCCCGAATCGCGCGCACGGCCGCGATGCCGCCGTCGCCCCCGCGCAGGCGCATGTCCGCCAGCACGATGTCGGGGCGGGCCTGCCGCACCGATGCCAGCGCCTCTACGGTGCTGCCGGCCTCGCTGCAGACGCAGCCCAGTTCCTCCAGCAGCAGCCGCACACCCTGGCGCACGGCCCGCTCATCGTCCAGCACCAGCACCCGCACATTGAGCGCGCTGCGCGAGGAGGCGATCGGCGCTGCCGGCTGGGGCTGGGCGAAGGTCAGCGGCAGGCGCAGCTCGAAGCGCGTGCCTTCTGCCGGCTGCGAGCGCATCGTCATGTCGATGGCCAGCAGCTTGGCCAGCCGCCGCACGATCGACAGGCCCAGCCCAAGGCCGCGCGCCCGGTCCCGTTCCGGATTGCCGACCTGGTAGAACTCCTCGAACACCTTTTGCTGCTCGTCCGCCACGATGCCGCGGCCGCTGTCGGCGATCGAGATGCAGGCTTGGTCGCCGTCGGCGACGACATCGAAGGCGATGAACCCGGTGTCGGTGAACTTGATGGCGTTGTCGGTCAGGTTGCGCAGGATCCGCAGCAGCAGGGCCGGGTCGGTGTAGGCGTGGATGGGCTGCTCGCACCGGAGGATGGCTTGCAGGCCCTTCTCCTCGATCGCGCCGCGCATCTCCGCATGGTGGCGGCGCACCAGTTCGTCCAGCCGGACCAGCCGGCGCTCGATCTGGACCACGCCGGCGTCCAGCCGCGAGATGTCCAGCAGTTCGTCCAGCTGCTCGGACAGCGCCATCGTGACCTGGCTAAGCAGGTTGATGATTTCCTTGTCGCGCCCGGCCATCGGCCGCAGTGACAGCGCCGCCACCAGCAGGCCGATGGTGTGCAGCGGCTGGCGCAGGTCGTGGCTGGCGGCCGCGAGGAACCGGGTCTTGGCCTGGCTGGCCTCGGTGGCCCGGGCCAGGGCTGCCTGTAGCTGGGCGTTCAGGTCGCTTTCCTGGAACCGGATCTGCACCGATTCCTCGAAGGTCTTCCAGGCGTTGCGGGCCAGCCCCACCAGCAGCCAGAAGTACAAGGCGATCAGCAGGGCCAGCGAGTACTCGCTCCAGCCGCGCGCGTGGGGGCCGGGGCTCCAGGCCCACAGCAGCGGCAGCGGCAGGAACGCCGGGATGGCATAGGCCAGGTAGACGTTGCGATGGCCGGTGGTGGTGCCGACGGCGCCGGTGCACAGCCCGAGCAACAGCACCGAGAAGAAGGCGCGTTCCGTTTCGTCCAGAAACGGGAACGCCGCCAGGCTCATGCCATGGGCGGCGCCATTGACGAAACTCAGTGCCGTGGCGATCCGCAGCCGCAGCGCCAGCGGCAGGTCGGCGCGTTTGGGCAGGACGCTGAGCCAGCGCCGGCGCACCAGCAGGATGGTCACGGCGACGGCGAACCAGGTGGCCGGGATCCAGTGGGGCAGCCGGTTGGCGGCCATCAGCGCCATCACCACCAGCAGGCAGGAAACCGCCACCGGAACCCGCCGGCTCTGCTCGGCCAGCAGTTCCAGGAAACGCAGGTCCACCTCCGCATCGGGTGCGCTCCTGGCAGGGGCGGGCAGGGCTGCTGTCATGTGTGACCTGGATCGAATTGAAGCTAAGGCCTGGCTCAGGCAGTGTCAATCTCACTTTTGGGGGAGGCGCGGCGGCGGCCGGCATGCATGGACACAGGACCGATAATCCAGCCCCATGGCAGCTGTATTCGACCGACCCTCCCTGCGGCAACGCGCCGCGCCGATGTTCCGGGGCTTCGACGGGCCGCTGGCATTCGCGGTCTTCCTGCTGGCCTGCGCCGGCCTGCTGACCATGTATTCCTCCGGCTACGACCACGGCAGCCGCTTCATCGACCACGGGCGCAACATGCTGCTGGCCGGCTTCATCATGTTCGTGGTGGCGCAGATCCCGCCGCAGCGGCTCATGAGTTTCGCCGTGCCGCTGTACGTGCTGGGGGTCGGGCTGCTGATCGCTGTCGCGCTGTTCGGCGTGACCAAGAAGGGGGCCAGGCGCTGGCTCAATATCGGCGTGGTGATCCAGCCCAGCGAGATCCTGAAGATCGCCATGCCGCTGATGCTGGCCTGGTGGTTCCAGAAGCGCGAGGGGCAGCTGCGGCCGCTGGACTTCATCGTCGCCGGCCTGCTGCTGGCGATTCCCGTCGGGCTGATCGTCAAGCAGCCGGACCTGGGCACCGCGATCCTGGTGTTGTCGGCGGGCATGGGCGTGATCTTCTTCGCCGGCCTGTCCTGGAAGCTGATCGCGCCGCCGCTGGTGCTCGGGCTGGCCGCCGCCGTGATGCTGGTGGTGTTCGAACCGCGGCTGTGCGCCGATGGCGTCAGCTGGCCGCTGCTGCACGACTACCAGCAGCAGCGCATCTGCACGCTGCTGGATCCCAGCCGCGATCCGCTGGGCAAGGGCTTCCACATCATCCAGGGCATGATCGCCATCGGCTCCGGCGGCGTGTTCGGCAAGGGCTTCATGCAGGGCACCCAGACCCACCTGGAGTTCATCCCCGAGCGCACCACGGACTTCATCTTCGCCGCCTACTCCGAAGAATTCGGCCTGCTGGGCAACCTGTGCCTGATCGCCTCGTTCATCTTCCTGATCCTGCGCGGGCTGGCCATCGCGCTGGAAGCCTCGAACCTCTTTTCCCGCTTGCTGGCCGGGGCGGTCACGCTGATCTTCTTCACCTATGCCTTCGTCAACATGGGCATGGTGAGCGGCATCCTGCCGGTGGTGGGCGTGCCGCTGCCGTTCATCAGCTACGGCGGCACCGCCATGGTGACGCTGGGCATGGGGCTGGGCATCCTGATGTCGATCTCCAAGGCCAGGCGGCTGGTGCAAAGCTGAGGCCATGGCGATGCGCCCGGTCGGGATCGTCGGCGTCGGCAACATGGGTGGCGCGATGGCCGCCCGGCTGCTGGAGGCCGGCTGGCCGGTGCAGGTCTGCGACATCGACCTGCGCCGGGTTCGCGCGCTCGAGTTGCAGGGCGCGCAGATGCGCCACACGCCGGCCCAGTGCGCCGACGGCGTCGCCGCCTTGATCGTCTGCGTGGTCGACTCGCCGCAGATCGAGGCCGTGCTGTTCGGTCCGGCCGGCGCCGCCACCGTGCTGCAGCCGGGACAGGACGTGCTGCTGTGCCCGACCATCGCGCCCCAGGACACCGAGCAGTTTGCCGCGCGCTTGCAGCAGCGCGGCGTGGACCTGATCGATGCGCCGATGTCCGGCGGCCCGGCCCGGGCCCGCGCCGGCGCGATGAGCCTGATGCTGGCCGGCGCCGAAGTCGTGCTCGATCGGCAGCGCGAACTGATCGAGGCATTGAGCAGCAAGGCCTTGCGCATCAGCGCGAAGCCCGGCGACGGCGCCCGCACCAAGCTCGTGAACAACCTGCTGGCCGGCATCAACCTGGTCGGCGCGGCGGAAGCCATCGCCCTGGCCGAGCGGCTGGGCCTGGCGCCAGAGCAGGCGCTGGCGGTGATCGAGCAGTCCAGCGGCCAGAGCTGGATCGGCTCCGACCGGATGCGGCGCGCCATCGCCGGCGACTTCGAGCCGAGGGCCCACATGACCCTGCTGGAAAAGGACACGCGCCTCGCCCTGCAGGCGGCGGCCGCGGCCGGCTTCCAGGGGCCGCTTGGAGCCGCCGCGCACGCGGTGTTCGCCCGTGCCTGCGAACAGGGGCTGGCCGGCCTGGACGACGGCGCCGTGCTCCAGCTGTTTCGCCAGCCGCCGCCGGGCCCGGGCGGCTGACCCTGGAGGCTTCCCGGACGGCATTGCAAGCCTAGAATGCCCGCATGATCTCCCGCGAACCCACCATCGAACGCCTGGCCACCGCCCAGCGGCTGCTGCTCGAACCCTTCGGCCTGAACGAATCCCACCTGTCGCGCGCGCTGGCCGAAATCACGGCGCACAAGGTCGACGACGCCGACCTCTATTTCCAGTACACCCGCAGCGAAGGCTGGAGCCTGGAAGAGGGCATCGTCAAGACCGGCAGCTTCAGCATCGACCAGGGCGTCGGCGTGCGCGCGGTGAGCGGCGAGAAAACGGCGTTCGCCTATTCCGACGACATCTCCGAGGCATCCCTGCTCGACGCGGCGCGCACGGTGCGCTCGATCTCCTCGACGACGCGGTCCGGCCGGACCAAGGTGGCGGCCCGCAAGGTGGCGCCGGGCCGCTCGCTGTACGACGGCATCGACCCGATCGGCACGCTTGACAGCACGGCCAAGGTCAAGCTGCTGGAAAAGACCGAGCAGCTGGCCCGCAAGAAGGATCCGCGCGTCAAGCAGGTGATGGCGGGCCTGGCCGCCGAATGGGACGTGGTGATGGTGGCGCGCGCCGACGGCACGCTGGCCGCCGACGTCCGGCCGCTGGTGCGGCTGTCCGTCACCGTGATCGCCGAACAGAACGGGCGCCGCGAGATGGGCTCCGGCGGGGGCGGCGGGCGCTTCGGCCTGGCCTATTTCGACGATGCGCAGATCGAGAGCTACGTCAACGACGCCGTGAAGGCCGCGATCACCAACCTCGATTCGCGCCCGGCCCCGGCCGGCGAGATGACCGTGGTGCTCGGCCCCGGCTGGCCCGGCATCCTGCTGCACGAGGCGATCGGCCACGGCCTGGAAGGCGACTTCAACCGCAAGGGCTCCAGCGCGTTCTCCGGCCGGATCGGCAAGCGGGTCGCGGCCAAGGGCGTGACGGTGCTGGACGACGGCACCATCGCCGATCGCCGCGGGTCCCTGAACGTCGACGACGAGGGCAATGCCAGCCAGCGCAACGTGCTGATCGAGGACGGTATCCTGCGCGGTTATATCCAGGATTCGCTCAATGCCCGCCTGATGGGCGTCAAGCCGACCGGCAACGGCCGGCGCGAGAGCTATGCGCACGTGCCGATGCCGCGCATGACCAACACCTACATGCTGGGCGGCGACAAGGAGCCGGCAGAGATCGTCGCCAGCATCACGAAGGGGCTGTATGCCACCAACTTCGGCGGCGGCCAGGTGGACATCACGTCCGGCAAGTTCGTGTTCTCCGCCAGCGAGGCGTTCTGGGTCGAGAACGGCAAGATCCAGTACCCGGTCAAGGGCGCGACCATCGTCGGCAATGGCCCGGACGCGCTGACCCGAGTCACCATGATCGGCAACGACATGAAGCTCGACACCGGCGTCGGCACCTGCGGCAAGGAAGGCCAGAGCGTCCCGGTGGGCGTCGGCCAGCCGACGCTGCGCATCGATGGCCTGACTGTAGGCGGCACCGCCTGAGCCGCTGCCCGGACGCACCGCGAGACCGCCATGCCACCGAGCTCCCGCCTGCCGCCCAACTCGTCGACCCAGCGTCCGAGCAGCGGCAATTTCGGTCAGCTGAGCAACTTCCTGCGCGGCTCGATCGCCGACGAGGACAGTCGGCGCGTCAGCGAGAGCATGTCGGTGCTGGCCACCCACGTGGAAGCCATCGTCGGCAGCTTGCGGCAAGACAAGATGCGTACCACCGTCGCCCCGATGCTGGTGGACCTGCTGACCGTGCTGCGGGCCCACCGGCACATGGTGGTCGGCCTCGGTCTGCCGTGGCGCGGCCTGTACGAATACGCCAGCTACCTGCAGGCGCTCAATCATCTGCGGGTGCTGATCGGCCAGTGGCTGCTGGAAGGCGGGCCGCGCAGCACCGAGCTGCTGCTCAACGCCGAGGACTTCGAACTGTTGGCCTGGCGCACGCTGGCCGACGGCATGCTGCTGATCGACGTGTACGAGCAGTCGGTGGAGCGCGAACAGCAGGGGGAGCCCCAGTCGGGCCTGGCCGCACTGTCCGAACCGCAGGTGGAACGCGCGATCCAGTGGTGGAAGAAGTTGCGCCTGTGATACATTGAATCCCATGCGTGCGACCCGCTCTTATTTTTTTGGCTACTTCTGGTTCTCGAGCGCCCCCGGCGGTAGAGAGATCTGAGCGTACCTGCAACCCACGCACCGAACTCCCAAAACCGCCGGCAACCCCGGCGGTTTTTTTATGCCTTTTTGCATCTGAACCTAGGAGCACCGCGATGAACGACCAGTCCCCCGCCGCCCGTCACTGGCAAGCGTATCCCGTCGACAAGACCAGCGAGACCGACGACGAACGCATCAAGGACATCACCGTGCTGCCCCCTCCAGAACACCTGATCCGGTTCTTCCCGATTCGCGGCACAGCGGTGGAACACCTGATCACTGCCACCCGCCGGAACATCCACAACATCATGGAAGGCAGCGACGACCGGCTGCTGGTGGTGATCGGACCCTGCTCGATCCACGACCCGGTCGCGGCGCTGGAATACGCCCGCCGGCTCAAGGAGGTGCGGGCCAGGCACCAGGACACGCTGGAGATCGTGATGCGGGTCTACTTCGAGAAGCCGCGCACGACGGTCGGCTGGAAGGGCCTGATCAACGACCCCTACCTCGACGAGAGCTTCCGCATCGACGAGGGCCTGCGCATCGCCCGCCAGTTGCTGATCGAGATCAACCGGCTGGGCCTGCCGGCCGGCAGCGAGTTCCTGGACGTGATCTCGCCCCAGTACATCGGCGACCTGATTGCCTGGGGCGCCATCGGCGCCCGCACCACCGAGAGTCAGGTGCACCGCGAGCTGGCCTCCGGCCTGTCGGCGCCGATCGGCTTCAAGAACGGCACCGACGGCAACATCAGGATCGCGACCGACGCCATCCAGGCGGCTGCGCGCGGGCACCACTTCCTGTCCGTCCACAAGAACGGCCAGGTGGCGATCGTCCAGACCAACGGCAACAAGGACTGCCACGTGATCTTGCGCGGCGGCAAGGCGCCCAACTACGACCGCGCCAGCGTTGCCGCAGCCTGCAAGGACCTGGAAGCGGCGAAGCTGCCGCCCCGGCTGATGGTCGACTGCAGCCACGCCAACAGCAGCAAGCAGCACGAAAAGCAACTCGACGTGACGCGCGACATCGCCAACCAGATTGCCGGCGGCTCGCGCAGCGTGTTCGGCCTGATGATCGAGAGCCACCTGAATCCGGGCGCCCAGAAGTTCACGCCGGGCAAGGACCAGGCCACCGATCTGGAGTACGGAAAAAGCATTACCGATGCCTGCCTGGGCTGGCCTGATTCGCTTGAAGCCTTGGCGCTCCTCTCGGGGGCGGTGGCGGCACGGCGGCAGAAATCTTCCAATCCGTGAATTATTCTGTTTACAACTAGTAACTCTTAGATTACATTTGTTGCTAATTCCTGTGGGCAGGACCTCCCTGTGAAGGACGCAACATGTCGATCGAACTCCCGGTACTCCGCCTAGGCCTGGCCGGCTTTGCCGCCCAGCAGGTCGCAGAGCTGGACGCCATGCTCCGGCGGTCGGCGCCGGGCCGGCACGTCTGGCAGATCGGTCATTTCAGCGACGCCGACGCCTGGTGGCTCAATGGCGCGCGAACCCAGCGCGTCACCGACGACACGATCCGGATCCTGCCGTCCATTCCGACCGAGCGTTCGCTCCAGCTGGACATGCCGCAAGTCGATCGACCCATCGGTTTTTCCGTGCCGCTGGCTTTCATCCCGGCCGAACCCAACTACACCTTCGATCCGGCGTCCGTGTCGAGCATCAACGCCGTGCTGGAAAAATTCGAGGGCTGGCTGCAGCCGGTGGCCGCCCAGTTTTCGCTGGCCGCCCGCATCATTGAACAGGAAACCGTGCTGGGCTCGGCCATGTACCACGTGATGCTCAATGGCCGGCTGCTGGCGGTGGTGGACATGAAGGGCGACATCGGCGTGTTCCCCAGCGCCGGCCCGGCGGACTTCGACGACGCCATGTGGGTGCGCCAGCCGGAGAAGACCGAGATGCCGGATTCGTTCTTCCGCACCTCGCTGTCCGAACTGATGTGGCAATACGCGATCCGGACCACCCGCGACGTCCTGCCCAAGCGCTACCGCAGCGGCATGCTCTATTTCAGGCGTCCCCCGCGGCTGCCGCAGCGGCTGATGTCGGACGCCCATATGTTGCTGATGCGGGAACTGTCGGCCTCCGCCGGCACTTTTGCCGACCTGCAGCAGCGCACCGGCATTGCCGCCGCGCCCATGGCCAAGGTGCTGGCGGCCCTGTACCTGGTGGGCACGATCACGTCCAATCCCAAGCGCGCCACGGTGATCCGAACCGCGTCGAACCCTGACGAAGTCGAACCCAGTCAGGGCCTGCAGCACAGCGTCGTTCCGTCGGGACTGGACGCCGAGTCGATCCCCGCCACCCAGCCGGGCATACGGCCGGGCATGCGCCACAGCCTGGCCGACTTCACGCTGCCGATGCCGCTGGTGCGGCGCTACTGAGCGCTTTCCCCGAGGGCGGCCAGCAGGCGGGCGTGAAAACCGTCGAAGCCGCCATTGCTCATGCACAGCACGTGGTCACCTGGACGCGCCGCCTGCAGCACCTGCTGCAGCAGTTCGTCCACTGACGCCGCGACACTCGCGCGTTGCCCCATCGCCGCCAGCGGTTCGCGCGGGTCCCATCCCAGCCCGCCGCCATTGCAGAAGGCCAGATCGGCCTGCTCCAGGCTCCACGGCAGCTGTGACTTCATCGTGCCGAGCTTCATCGTGTTGCTGCGCGGCTCGAACACGGCCAGGATGCGTTGCGCGCCGATCTTGCGCCGCAGCCCGTCGACCGTGGTGCGGATGGCGCTCGGGTGGTGGGCGAAGTCGTCATAGACGGTGACGCCCCTCACGACCCCGAGCATTTCCATCCGGCGCTTGGCGTTCCTGAACTCGCAAAGGGCCGCCGCGCTGGCTTGCGGCGCAACGCCCACATGCTGCGCGGCCGCGATGGCGGCCAGCGCATTGAGCTGGTTGTGCACGCCACTGAGTTGCCACGCCACTTTGCCGACCGGCCGGCCCCGCTCCAGCACCTCGAACGCATCGGCCTCGCCCTGGGCGCTGAAGTCGCTCACAGCGGCGCCGAAGCTGCGCACCTCGCTCCAGCAGCCCTGGTGCAGCACGCGGGCCAGGCTTTCCTCAAGCCCGTTCACCACCACCCGGCCGGTCGAGGGCACGGTGCGCACCAGGTGGTGGAACTGGCGCTCGATCGCCGCCAGGTCGTCGAAGATGTCGGCGTGGTCGAACTCCAGGTTGTTCAGCACCGCCGTGCGCGGCCGGTAGTGCACGAACTTGCTTCGCTTGTCGAAGAAGGCGGTGTCGTACTCGTCGGCCTCGATCACGAAGGCCGGGCCGGTCCCGGTCCGCGCCGAGATGCCGAAATTCAGCGGCACGCCGCCGACCAGGAAGCCGGGCTGGCGGCCGGCGTGCTCCAGGATCCAGGCCAGCATCGAGGTCGTCGTGGTCTTGCCGTGGGTGCCGGCCACCGCCAGCACGTGGCGGCCGTGCAGCAGGTTCTCGGCCAGCCACTGAGGCCCGCTGGTGTAGCGGTCGCCGGCGTCCAGGATGGCCTCCATCAGCGGATAGCGCGGCTGGCCGTCGGCATTGCGGGCGCGCGAGACCACGTTTCCCACCACCCAGACGTCGGGCTTGAAAGCCATCTGCTCAGCGCCGTAGCCTTCGATCAGTTCGATGCCCAGCGCCCGCAGCTGGTCGCTCATCGGCGGATAGACCCCCGTGTCGCAGCCAGTGACCTTGTGTCCCGCTTCCCGAGCCAGCGCGGCGACGCCTCCCATGAACGTGCCGCAGATCCCCAGAATATGAATGTGCATGGGCGGGGATTATCTGCGCGCCGCCGGGCCGCCCCACGGCGCGCAAGCCCCTGGGGGCAGGGATCTCACGAAGTGGGCGACCCTGGGGGATCTGATCCTCTAACAAACCGCTCCCGTAACTTAATCTTCCAGAACTTGCCGGTGGAGGTGCGCGGCACGGCGTCGATGAATTCATAGCGGTCCGGCAGCTGCCATTTCGCGAAGCTGTGCTTCAGCAGGTGGGCGTTGAACTCCTGCGGCGTCGCGGTCTGGCCTGGCTTGAGCACCACGCAGGCCAGTGGCCGCTCGCTCCATTTCAGGTCGGGGATCGCGATCACCGCGGCTTCGGCCACGGCGGGGTGGGCCATGATGGCGTTCTCCAGGTCGACCGAGCTGATCCATTCGCCGCCGGACTTGATCAGGTCCTTGGTCCGGTCCGAGATTTTCACGAAGCCCAGGCTGTCGACCGATGCCACGTCGCCGGTGCGCAGCCAGCCGTCGGCGGTGAACTTGTCGGCTGCCACCGGCACCTGGTGGTAGCTGCCGGTGATGAACGGGCCGCGCACCTGGATCTCGCCCACGCTCGTGCCGTCCCAGGGCTGGTCCCCGCCTGCGTCGCCACGCACCCGCAGGTCCACCAGCGGCACCGGCACGCCCGCCATTGCGGCGCGCCGGTATTTCTCATCCTGGGGCGCGTCGCGCAGCTCGGCGCGCGGATAGGCGATGGTGCAGACCGGCGAGGTCTCGGTCATGCCCCAGCCCTGCAGGATCCAGATGCCGTGCCGGTCGAAGGCGCGGATCAGCGCCTCCGGCACCGCGGCGCCGCCCACCAGCGAGCGCATGCCCGTGGGGAGCTTCCAGCGGCCGTGGTTGGGCGAGCCTTCGGCCTGCGCCGCATCGAAGGCCTGGATCAGGCTCATCCAGATGGTCGGCACGCCCAGCGACAGCGTCGGTGGCTCCAGCTGCATCAGGTCCAGCAGGTCGTCGGGATGCAGGTGCGGCCCGGGAAACACCAGCTTGACGCCCATCATGATGGCGCCGTACGGCATGCCCCAGCTGTTGGCATGGAACATCGGCGTCACCGGCAACACCACGTCGGTACCGCGCAGGCCCCAGAAATCGCCGAGGCTGGCCACCAGCGTGTGCAGCACCGTGGAGCGGTGCGAGTACACGACGCCCTTGGGGCGGCCGGTGGTGCCGGAGGTGTAGCACATGGCCACCGGATCGTTCTCGTCGTGCGGCTGGTACTGGAAGCCGTCGGGATCCGCATCGGCCAGCAGGTCCTCGTAGTCGAGAAACTCCGGCGGCACCGGCGCGCCGGAGAACGGGAACACGATGACCCGCTCGAACTTGTGGAACGCGGCGAACTGCCGGTACAGCGGCAGCAGCACGTCGTCGATCACCAGGAAGCGGTCTTGCGCATCGCCGGCGATCCAGCCGATCTCGTCAGGCGACAGCCGCAGGTTCAGCGTGTGCATGACGCCGCCGGCGGCCGGGATGCCGAAGTAGCACTCCAGGTGGGCGTGATGGTTCCAGCACAGCGTCGCAACCCGGTCGCCCTTCTTCATCCCCAGCTTCTTCAGCGCAGACGCCAGCGATCGGGTGCGCCGGTAATACTCGCCGAAGCTGTGCCGGCGCAGGCTCTTGTCCGGCAGCCGCGAGACGACCTCGTTGCCGGCGAACAGCTGGCCCGCGCGCTCCAGCAGGTGGTTGAGCGACAGCGGGACGTTCATCATCGTGCTTTGCATGCGGTCTCCTGGTTGGCCCGGTCACTTTACGTCCGGCATCGCCCGATGCCGGCAGAATCAACCCTGATGGACAACGTGAAAGTAGAGATCGCGGCCACGGCCGCGCGGATGGTGGTGGAGGAGGGGCTCGAATACGGGCCCGCCAAGCGGCGCGCGGTGCGCCAGCTGGGCCTGCCCGGCCGCACGGCGCTGCCAGACAACGATCTGGTGGAGGACTCGGTGCGCGAGTACATCGAGCTGTTCTGCGCCGACACCCAGCCGCAGGAACTCGAGGCGCTGCGCCGGCTGGCCGTCACCTGGATGGAGCGGCTGGCTGTGTTCAGGCCCTACCTGGGCGGCGCCGTCTGGCACGGCACGGCGACCCGGCTCTCCGACATCTATCTCCAGCTGTTCTGCGACGACCCGAAGTCGGCCGAAATCGCACTGATCGACCACAACGTCGACTACCAAGCGCGCACGGTCACCGGCTTCAATGGCGAATCGGTGGAGGCGCTGAGCCTGTCCAGCCTGAGCCCGGAACTCGGCGAGACGGTCGGCGTGCACCTCCTGATCTACGACCACGACGACGTCCGCGGCGCGCTGCGGGCCGATGCAAAGGGCCGCACGCCGCGGGGGGATCTGGCTGCGGTCCGGGCGTTGCTGGGACAATAGGGCGATGGACACCTCCGCAGCCGCACCCAGCCAGAGCCGAACGACCGCCAGCCGTCGCCTCTTTCTCTATGGCGGCGTGGCTGCGGCCGCAGCGGTTGCCGGTGCCGGCTTGGCCTGGTGGCGCAACACGCCGGGTGAGTCGTCGGCACAGGCGCTCGCCTCGCTGTGGGCCGGTAGTTTCGACACTCCGCAGGGCGCGTCCCTGCCGATGGCGGCCTTTCGCGGCAAGCCCTTGCTGATCAACTTCTGGGCCACATGGTGTCCGCCCTGCGTCGAGGAGTTGCCGCTGATCGACGCCTTTTACCGACAAAATGCTTCTAAAAACTGGCAAGTCGTCGGATTGGCAATCGACCAACCCAGTGCGGTGAGGGCCTTCCTGGCGCGCGCGCCGGTCAGCTTCCCGGTCGGCCTGGCGGGTCTCGGTGGCACGGAGCTTGGCAAGGCGATGGGCAACTCCGATGGCAGCCTGCCGTTCAGCGTGGTCGTTTCGGCCCAGGGTGAACTGCTCCACCGTAAAATCGGCCGCTTGTCGCAAGCCGACCTGGCAGACTGGTCCAAACTGTCCTGACAGCGCCGACAAGCTCCGCCCGCTCCTCTCGAGCCGATGCATCGAAAAATAAAATCATGAGAAATAACGGAAGAAACAAAAAGTAAGCGTGAATTGGAGTAAATTCGCGTTCCTTTTGTTGCATCCGCTGGAGAGCACATGGATTTGCGCAAGCTGAAGACGTTGATCGACCTGGTGTCGGAGTCCAACGTCTCCGAACTCGAAATCACCGAAGCCGAGGGCAAGGTGCGGATCGTCAAGGGTGGTGGGGCAGCCGGCCATGCGATGCCGGTTCAGGCGTTCGCGGCGCCCCCACTGCACGCCGCCCCGGCGCCGGCACCCGCTGTCGCCGCACCGGCGGTTCCCGAAGCGCCGGCCGGCCACATCGTCAAGTCTCCCATGGTTGGAACCTTCTACCGGTCGGCCAGTCCGGGCGCCAAGCCGTTCATCGAGGTCGGCAGCCAGGTCAAGGAAGGCGAGACCATCTGCATCATCGAGGCCATGAAGATCCTCAACGAAATCGAGGCCGACAAGGCGGGCACCGTCACCCAGATACTGTGTCAGAACGGCCAGGCCGTGGAGTACGGCCAGGCGCTGGTCGTGATCGAATAAGCCAGGCCCATGTTCAAGAAAATCCTGGTCGCTAACCGCGGCGAGATTGCATTACGGATCCAGCGGGCCTGCCGCGAACTCGGCGTCAAGGCGGTGATGGTGTATTCCGAAGCCGACCGCGACGCCAAGTACGTCAAGCTGGCCGAAGAAGCGGTGTGCATCGGCCCGGCGCCGTCACCGCAAAGCTACCTGAACATGCCGGCCATCATCTCGGCCGCCGAAGTCACCGACGCCGAGGCGATCCACCCGGGCTACGGTTTCCTGAGCGAGAACGCCGATTTCGCCGAACGGGTGGAAAAGAGCGGGTTCCAGTTCATCGGCCCGACGCCCGAGAACATCCGCACCATGGGCGACAAGGTCTCGGCCAAGCAGGCCATGATCAAGGCCGGCGTGCCCTGCGTGCCCGGCTCGGAGGGCGAACTGCCGGACGACCCGGTGGTGATCCGCCGCACGGCCAAGGCCGTCGGCTACCCCGTCATCATCAAGGCGGCCGGCGGTGGCGGTGGCCGCGGCATGCGGGTGGTCCACACCGAAGCGGCGCTGATCAACGCGGTGCAGATGACCAAGGCCGAGGCCGGCGCGGCGTTCGGCAATCCGGCCGTCTACATGGAGAAATACCTGCAGAACCCGCGCCACATCGAGATCCAGATCCTGTGCGACAAGCACAAGAACGGCGTCTACCTGGGCGAGCGCGACTGCTCGATGCAGCGGCGCCACCAGAAGGTGATCGAGGAGGCACCGGCGCCGGGCATCCCGCGCAAGCTGATCGAGAAGGTCGGCGAGCGCTGCGTGGCGGCCTGCAAGAAGATCGGCTACCGCGGCGCCGGCACCTTCGAATTCCTCTATGAAGACGGCGAGTTCTACTTCATCGAGATGAACACGCGGGTCCAGGTGGAGCACCCGGTGACCGAGCTGATCACCGGGATCGACATCGTCAAGACCCAGATCATGGTTGCCGCCGGCGAGAAGCTGCCGTTCACCCAGCGTGACATCGCCTTGCGTGGCCACGCGATCGAATGCCGGATCAACGCTGAGGATCCATACAAGTTCGTGCCCTCGCCGGGCCGCATCACGATGTGGCACGCGCCGGGCGGGCCGGGCGTGCGCGTCGATTCCCATATCTATACCAACTATTTCGTGCCGCCGAACTACGATTCGATGATCGGCAAGATCATCGTGCACGGCGACACCCGCGACGAGGCGCTGGCGCGCATGCGCACGGCGCTGCTGGAGACGGTGATCGAGGGCATCAACACCAACATCCCGTTGCACCGGGAGCTGATGGTGGACGCCAAGTTCATGGCCGGCGGCACCAACATCCACTACCTGGAAGAGTGGCTGTCGCGCCATAAGGCCCTGAAGGTCTGAGCGGGATGTTCGAGCTGCGCCTGCTGGCCCCGGAAGAACGGGTCGAAGCCCTGTCCGACGCGCTGGACGCGCTCGACGCGCTGAGCGTGTCGGTGGAAGACGCCGACGCCCAGACCGACGCCGAACAGGCGCTGTTCGGCGAGCCGGGCATGCCGCCGCCGCGCGGTGGCTGGAACCGCTCGCGGGTGAGCGCCTTGTTCGCCGCCGAGGCCGGGGCCAACGGCGCCGCCGCGCTGCTGCAGGCCCAGGATTTCTTCGACGGCTGCGCCGTCGTCGGCGTCGGCGAAGTGCCTGAGCAGGACTGGGTTCGTCTGACGCAGTCGCAGTTCGCCCCGGTGGAGATCACGCCCCAGTTCTGGATCGTCCCGACCTGGCACCAGCCGCCGGCGCAGGCCAGCCAGGTGATCCGGCTCGATCCCGGGCTCGCCTTCGGTACGGGTACCCATCCGACCACCCGTATGTGCCTGAGGTGGATCGCGCGCAACCCGCCGGCCGGACAACGCGTGCTCGATTACGGCTGTGGCTCCGGAATCCTGGCGATCGGCGCGGCCAGGTTCGGGGCCACGGAGGTCGACGCTGTCGACATCGACGAAGCTGCCGTCCACGCCACGCAGGCCAATGCCCTGGCCAACGATGCCGTGTTGCATGCCGGCTTGCCCGATCGCGCACAAGGCCGCTACCAGACGGTGCTGGCCAACATCCTGGCGTCGCCGCTGAAAGTCCTGGCGCCGCTGCTCTGCGCCCATGTGGCGCCGGGCGGCTCGCTGGTTCTGGCCGGCATCCTGGAGCGGCAGACCGGGGAGCTCAAGCAGGCGTACGCGCCTTACGCGACGCTCGAGGTTTCCGACACCGAGGACGGCTGGGTGCTGATGACGGCCCGTCTCTGAGCCTTGCGCCGGGGCGCGCTAGCTACAATCTGCCGCTCATGAGCCTGATCACCCGGTGCCCCGCTTGCGGGACGATGTTCAAAGTCGTTCCTGACCAACTCCGGATTTCCGAAGGCTGGGTGCGCTGTGGCCAGTGCGCCGAGATTTTCGACGCCACGGCCAACCTGCAGGAGCCAGAGGCCACCGCGGCGCCAGCACCGGCGCCCCTCCCGACGCCGGCGGCGTCGCCGGTCCCGGTGTTCACGTCGGCGCCAGTCGCCCCGGTTGTTGCCCCCGTCGTCGCTCCCGTGTCTGCTGCAGCCGCGGTGCAGCCAGCCGCTCCCGCTCCCGCTCCTGGCTCCGCATCCGACAGTCCCGACAGCATCGCCGCGCCGCCGCTGTATCCGTGGTTCCCGTCCGAGGTCCAGGATTCGCAACTGCAGCGCGAATCGCGGACCGAGGAGGAAGAACCGGACCTGGACAGCGTCTCGTTCGTGCGCCATGCACGGCGCAAGGCCTTGTGGCGCCGGCCGCTGGTGCGCGCTTTGCTGCTGCTCGTGATGCTGCTGCTGGCCGGTCTGCTGGCCCTGCAGTATGCGGTGCAGGAGCGCGACAAGCTGGCCGTGACGCAACCGGCCCTGCGGCCCTGGTTGCAGGTGCTGTGCGCCCAGCTGCGGTGCGAGATCCAGCCGCCGCGCCAGATCGACGCCGTCGTGATCGACAGTTCCTCCTTCAACCGCTTGCGCAGCGATGCCTACCGCCTGAGTTTCAGCTTGCGCAACCAGGCAGACATGCTGGTCGCCATGCCTTCGATCGAGCTCACGCTGACCGACTCGCAGGACCAGCCGGTGGTCCGTAGCGTGCTGGCGCCGCGCGATGTCGGCGCCGCCGCGGTGCTGCCCGCCGCCGGCGAGTCGACCACGTCGGTCGCCGTGTCGGTGGCGGCCAACGGCAGCACCGGCCGCATCGCCGGCTACAGACTGCTCGCCTTTTATCCCTGACCCCAAATTTTTCCCGAGGTTTCTTCCCCTATGGCAGCTGTGATTTGTGGCTCTCTGGCCTTCGACACCATCATGACGTTCGAGGGCCGCTTTTCCGAGCAGATCCTGCCGGACCAGCTTCACATCCTGAACGTGTCGTTCCTGGTGCCGGCGCTGCGGCGCGACTTCGGCGGCTGCGCCGGCAACATCGCCTACGCCCTGAAGCTGCTGGGCGGCCGGCCGCTGCCGATGGCGACGCTGGGCAGCGACGGCGCCGACTACCTGGAGCGGCTCAAGGGCCAGGGCATCAGCACCGAGTTCGTGCGGCAGGTGCAGGACACCTACACGGCGCAGGCGATGATCATGACGGACCGCGACAACAATCAGATCACGGCCTTCCATCCCGGCGCGATGATGCAGGCGCACGGCACCAAGATCGCCGCGCGCAGCGACATCCGGCTGGGCATCATTTCCCCTGACGGCCGCGATGCGATGCTTCAACACGCGTCGCAGTTCCAGGCCGCCGACATCCCCTTCGTGTTCGATCCGGGCCAGGGCCTGCCGATGTTCGACGGCGCCGAGCTGGCCGCGTTCATCGACCAGGCCACCTGGGTCACCGTCAACGACTACGAAGGCAAGATGCTGTGCGACCGCACCGGCCTGACCAACGCCGAGATCTCCAGCCGCGTGCAGGGCCTGGTGGTCACGCTGGGGGCTGAAGGCTGCGAAGTCTGGGTCGGCGGTGAAAAGACCGTGGTGCCGCAGGTGAAGGCGAAGGACGTCGTCGATCCCACTGGCTGCGGCGACGCCTGGCGCGGCGCGCTGCTGTACGGCCTGGAGCAGGGCTGGGACCTGCCGCGCTGCGCGGCGCTGGGCAACCAGGTCGGCGCCATCAAGATCGCCAGCCGCGGCCCGCAGAACTACGAACTGGGCGCGCTGAAGTTCTGAAACTTTGTGGGACAGACCTTCAGCTCTGTCCTTCGAACGACTTTGTGGGACAGACCTTCAGCTCTGTCCCCAACTGATATTGCCGCTAGCCCCGCGCCAGCGTCACGCCGCCGTCGACGACGATGGTCTGGCCGACCACGTAGTCGCCGGCGCGCGAGGCCAGGTAGATCGCCACTCCGGCCATGTCCTCGTCGATGCCGATGCGGCCGGCCGGTATCCGCTTGGCTGTTTCCTCCTCGTGGTCGCGCGCGATCCTGTTCATCTCCGAGGCGAAGGCTCCCGGCGCGATGCCGCTGACCACGATGTTGTCCTGCACCAGTCGCAGCGACATGCGCTTGATCAGGTGGATCAGGCCGGCCTTGCTGGCCGCGTACGAATAAGTCTCCTGCGGATTGACCGAGACGCCGTCGATGGAGGCGACGTTGATGACCTTGGCCGGCCTGAGCTTCGCCGCGGCCTTGAGCTGGTCGTGCAACGCCTGCGTGAGGAAGAACGGCGACTTCAGGTTCAGGTCCATCACCTTGTCCCAGCCCTTCTCGGGAAAGGTATCGAAGCTCTCGCCCCAGGCGGCGCCGGCGTTGTTCACCAGGATGTCCAGCGCCGGCTCGCGCGCGGCGAAGGCCGCGGCCAGGCCCCTGGCCCCTTCGACGGTGGACACGTCTGCCGGCAGCGAGAAGCACGGCCCCAGCGCCGACAGCTCGCGGGCGGCCTGGTCGCAGGCCTCGGCCTTGCGCGAGGAAATGTAGACCCGCGCGCCGTGGCTGAGCAGCCCTGTTGCGATCATGCGGCCGATGCCGCGCGAGCCGCCGGTGACGAGCGCGGTGCGGCCCTGCAGCGAGAAGAGGTCTTTCATGGTGCGCTCCTGGATGAAAGGCCACCAGCGTAGCGCCGCGGCCCGGGTTGGCAATCACCTGAATGACAGCGCGGCCCGCAGCGCCTAGTATTCTTGCGGCCCCACCACCGAAAGCTTGCCATCATGGAATTCAATCGCAGTCGCCGTGTCTTCACCCTCAGCGGCGCGGCGGCACTGCTGCTGGCCGCGTGCGCAACGACGGAGCAGGACGCCCAGCCGGTGCTGTTGCGCTCCGAGCAGGCCATGGGCGGGGCCCAGCTGCGGACGCTGCGCTACGCCGGCAGCGGCACCGGTGCCACCTTCGGCCAGGCCTGGCAGGCCGGATTCGCCTGGCCGCGGCTGAACTACCCCAGCTTCGCGCGCGAGATCGACTACGACAACGGCGCCATGCGCGAGGAGTTCGCGCGCAACCGGGCGGAACCGTCTGGCGGCGGCGCCGTTCCCCTGATGGGAACGGGTGACCAGCGCAGTGTCGCCCTGGTGCGCGGGGAGTCCGCATGGAACATGGCCGGCACGTCGGCCACCGCGGCGCCGCTGGCCGTGACGGACCGCATGCACGATTTGTGGATCACGCCGCACGGGGTGGTGAAGGCGGCGCTACGCAACCGGGCGACGGTTCGCAGCGAAGGCCCGCTGTCGGTGGTCACGTTCAGCGAGCGCGGCCGTTTCCGCGCCGTGGCCTGGATCAATGCCGCCGGCCTGGTCGAGCGGGTGGAGTCGGTGCTGCCCAATCCGGTGCTGGGCGACACCCGGGTCGTGACGCGCTACCTGGCGTACCGCGACTTCGGCGGCGTCATGTTCCCAACCCGCATCGAGCAGGAGCAGGGCGGCTTCCCGGTGCTGGAACTGGACGTGTCGCAAGTGCAGCCCAATGCCCCGGTGGCGATCGCGGTGCCGGCGGCCGTGCAGTCGGCCACCGAACGGGTGGCGGTGGAAAAGGCGGCGGACGGCGTCTGGTTCCTGTCGGGCGGCTCGCACAACAGCGTGCTGATCGAGATGAAGGACCACCTGATCCTGGTGGAAAGCCCGCTGTGGGACGGCCGCGCCCAGGCCGTGCTGGCGGAGGTCAGGACGCTGGCGCCCGGCAAGCCCTTGCGTTACGTCATCAATTCGCACCACCACTTCGACCATTCCGGCGGCCTGCGCACCGCGGTGGCCCAGGGGGCCACGCTGGTCACCAGCGAACAGTCGCGCGGCTGGTTCGAACAGGTGCTGGCCAACCCCAACAACATCCGGCCGGATGCGATGGCGTCGTCGGGCCGCAAGGCGGTGATCACCGGCGTCTCAACGGAGCGCACTTTCACCGATGGCGAGCGCACGGTGCGCGTCCACATGGTCGATGACAGCCTGCACGCCCGTGGCTTCATGATGGTCTGGCTGCCGCGCGAGCGGCTGCTGATCGAGGCGGACGCCTTCACGCCCGGCCCCCCGAATGCGCCGCCGCCGGCGCAGGTCAATGCGAACAACCTGAACCTGGTGAACAACATCGAGCGGCTGAAGCTGGACGTCGAGCGCATCCTGCCGCTGCACGGCCGGATGGTTCCGGCGTCGCAGCTGTACGCGGCGGTGGGGCGCTAGTTGCCGGCCGGCGCTGCGGCGCGGGCGCGGCGCCGATCGAGCCAGGCCTGCAGTTCGCCGACCACGCCCTTGCGGAAGGCCAGCACGCAGACCACGAAGATCACGCCGATGATCACGTTGACCCAGGAGCCGACCTTGTCCGCCAGCTGTTCCTGCAACGTGATCACGATGCCGGCGCCGAGCACCGGACCGAACAAGGTGCCGACGCCGCCCAGCAGGCTCATCAGGATCACTTCGCCGGACATCTGCCAGTGCGCGTCGGTCAGGGTGGCGAAGCCCATCACCAGGGTCTTGAGGCCGCCTGCCAGCCCGGCCAGCGCCGCCGACAGAACGAACGCCAGCAGCTTGTAGCGGTCGACCTCGTAGCCCAGTGAAATGGCGCGCGGCTCGTTCTCGCGGATCATCTTGAGCACCTGGCCGAACGGCGAGGTCACGATGCGCGAAATCGCCAGAAAGCAGGCCACGAAGATGGCAACGATCAGGTAATACAGCGTGATGTCCGGCTCCAGCGAGAGCAGGCCGAACAGCTTGCCGCGCGACACGGCCTGCAGGCCGTCCTCGCCGCCGGTGAAAGGCGCCTGCAGGCAGATGAAGTACACCATCTGCGCCATCGCCAGCGTGATCATCGCGAAGTAGATGCCCTGGCGACGGATCGCCACCACGCCGAACAGCAGCCCGAGCAGGCCGGCGGCCAGCGCGGCGAACACGAGTGCGATCTCCGGCGTGAAGCCCTGAGACTTGATCAGCCAGCCGGCCGCGTAGGCGCCGCTGCCGAAAAAGGCGGCATGGCCGAACGACAGCAGGCCGGTGAACCCGAGCAGCAGGTTGAAGGCGCAGGCGAACAGCGCGAAGCACAGCAGCTTCATCACGAACACCGGGTACAGGCCGATCAGTGGCGCGACGAGCACCAGGGCCAGCAGGACGAAAGACGTGACGCGAGCCAGCTTGCCGATGTTGTTGTTCATGGCGGACATCCTTCAGGCCTCCTTGCCGAACAGCCCGGCCGGCCGCAGGATCAGCACGATCACCATGACGACGAAGACCACCACGCTGGAGGCCTCCGGATAGAAAACACGGGTCAGGCCCTCGATCACGCCCAGGCCCAGGCCGGTGACGACCGAGCCGAGGATCGAGCCCATGCCGCCGATCACCACCACGGCGAACACCACGATGATCAGGTTCGACCCCATCAGCGGTGTCACCTGGATGATGGGCGCAGCCAGCACACCGGCCATCGCGGCCAGGCCGGCGCCGGCGCCGTAGGTGAGCATCACCATCAGCGGGACGTTGACGCCGAAGGCCTGCACCAGCTTCGCGTTCTCGGTGCCGGCGCGCAGGTAGGCGCCCAGGCGCGTGCGCTCGATCAGGAACCAGGTGCCAAGGCAGACCAGCAGCGAGGCCAGCACCACGAACGCCCGGTAGTTGGGCAGCACCATGAAGCCGAGGTTGGTGGCGCCGGACAGCAGTTCCGGCACCGGATACGACTGGCCCGAGACGCCGTACTGGTCGCGGAACACGCCCTCCAGGATCAGCGACAGGCCGAATGTGAGCAGCAGGCCGTACAGCGGGTCCAGCCCGTACAGCCGCTTGAGAAAGGCCCGCTCGATGACCACGCCGAGCGCGCCGACGATGAGGGGAGCCAGCACCAGGGCGAACCAGAAATTGATGCCGAACTTGTCCAGCATGATCCACGCCGCGAAGGCGCCCACCATGTACAGGGCGCCATGCGCGAAGTTCACGATGTCCAGCAGGCCGAAGATCACCGCCAGCCCGAGGCTGAGCATGGCGTAGAACGCGCCATTGACCAGCCCCAGCATCAGCTGGCCGAGAAACGCCTGGAGGGGAATGCCGAAGATTTCCATTGGGTCCGCAGGTTAGGCAGGAAGGCAGCCGGCACCGGGCCGGCCGCGGGTGGCCCGGGGTCGTCTTACTTCTTCAGCAGCGAGCACTTGCTCTCGGCAACTGTCGTGAAGGCCTGGTCGCCCGGGACCTTCGCGATCAGCTTGTAGTAGTCCCACGGCGTGGTCGATTCCTTCTGCGACTTGACCTGGAACAGGTACATGTCGTGGATCATGCGGCCGTCGGCGCGCACCGAACCCTTGCTGTAGAAGTCGTCGTACTTCATCGACTTCAGCTCTGCCATCACTTTCTCGCCGTCTGTGGTGCCGACTTTTTGCACTGCCTTGAGGTAGTTCATCGCGGCCGAGTAGTCCGCTGCCTGCAGGCTGGACGGCATGCGCTTGTACTTGTCGAAGAAGCGCTTGGCGAACTTGCGCGAGGCGTCGTCCTGGTTCCAGTACCAGCTGTCGGCCAGCTGCAGGCCCTCGGTGTTGGCCAGGCCCAGGCTGTGGACGTCGTTGATGAACACCAGCAGGCCGGCGACCTTCATGGTCTTGGTGATGCCGAATTCCTTGGCGGCCTTCATCGCGTTGGTGAAGTCGCCGCCGGCGTTGGCAAGGCCCAGGATCTGGGCCTTGGAGCCCTGCGCCTGCAACAGGAACGACGAGAAGTCCGAAGCGTTCAGCGGATGGCGCACGGTGCCCACCACGGTGCCGCCGTTGGCCTTGACCACGTTGGCGGCGTCGCCTTCCAGCGAGTAGCCGAAGGCGTAGTCTGCCGTCAGGAAGAACCAGCTCTTGTTGCCGGCCTTGACCAGCGCGTTGCCGGCCACCTTGGCCAGCGCCACCGTGTCGTAGGCGTAATGGATGGTGTAGGGCGAGCAATCCTCATTGGACAGGCGGGCCGAGCCGGCGCCGATCGAGATGAAGGGACGCTTCTTTTCCTTGGTGACGGTGGCCATCGCCAGGTTGGTGCCGGAACTGGTGCCGCCAATCAGCAGCGCCAGGTTGTCCTTGTCGATCCACTCGCGGGCCTTGGAACTGGCCACGTCGGCCTTGTTCTGGTGGTCGGCGGAAACCACTTCGACCGGGCGTCCCAGCACCTTGCCGCCGTAGTCCTGCACCGCCCACCTGATCATCTCGGCGCCGGCGGGGCCGTCGATGTCGGCGTACAGGCTCGCCATGTCGGTGATGAAGCCGATCCGTACCGGGCCGGTCTGGGTCTGGGCGACGGCGGCATAGCTGCCGAGGCCGACGGCCAGTGCTGCAACGAGGGTCTTGAGTTTCATCGATGTCTCCTGAGTGAAAATTTAAGGGGCGAGGCGCTAGACGCCGAGGAATTCGTGCAGCATCGCTGTCTTGTCGGCGAGTTCGCGCTGCTCGAACTGCTGGACGATGCGGCCGTGTTCCATCACGTAGAAGCGGTCGGCCAGCGGCGCCGCAAAGCGGAAATTCTGTTCCACCAGAACGATGGTGTAGCCCTTGGCCTTGAGCATGCGGATCATCTCGCCCAGTTTCTGCACGATCACAGGGGCCAGGCCTTCGGAGATCTCGTCCAGCAGCAGCAGGCGGGCACCGGTGCGCAGGATGCGGGCCACGGCCAGCATCTGCTGCTCGCCCCCGGACAGGCGGGTGCCGGGGCTGTTGGCGCGCTCCTTGAGGTTCGGGAACATGGCGTAGATCTCGTCGACGCTCATGCCGCCCGCGGCGATCACCGGCGGCAGCATCAGGTTCTCCTGCGCCGACAGGCTGGCGAAGATGCCGCGCTCTTCCGGGCAGTAGCCCACGCCCAGCCGCGCCACCTTGTGCGGGGCCAGCTTGATCGCTTCCTCGCCGTTGATGCGGATCGAGCCCTTGCGCGCGCCGGTAAGGCCGACGATGGCGCGCATGGTGGTGGTGCGGCCGGCGCCGTTGCGTCCCAGCAGGCAGACCACTTCGCCTTCGTTCACGGTCAGGTCGACGCCGTGCAGGATGTGCGATTCGCCGTACCAGGCGTTCAGGCCTTCGATGCGAAGAAGTTCCTTCGTCATCTCAATGCGCTCCCTGCAGGGCGGCGTCGGTCGTGCCCATGTAGGCCTCGATCACCTGCGGATTGGCCGACACTTCGGTGTAGGGCCCGTCGGCGATGATGGCGCCGCGCTGCAGCACCGTGATCCGGTCGGCGATGGAGGACACCACGTTCATGTTGTGCTCCACCATCAGGATGGTGCGGCCGGCCGAGACCTTCTTGATCAAATCGGTGACGCGGCTGACGTCCTCGTGGCCCATGCCCTGGGTCGGCTCGTCCAGCAGCATCAGCTCCGGCTCGAGCGCCATGGTGGTGGCCAGTTCCAGCGCGCGCTTGCGGCCATAGGGCAGGTTCACGGTCATCTCGTCGGCGAAGTCCTGCAGTCCCACGGTAGCCAGCAGATCGCGGGCCCGCTGATGCAACGGCGCCAGCGTGTCCTCGGACTTCCAGAAATGGAACGAATTGCCCAGGTTGCGCTGCAGCGCGGCCCGCACGTTTTCCAGCACCGTCATGTGCGGAAACACCGCCGAGATCTGGAACGAGCGGACGATGCCGCGGCGCGCGGTCTGAGCCGGCCGCTCGTGCGTGATGTCCGCCCCGTTGTAGGCGATGGTTCCAGAGGTGGGGTGGAGAAACTTGGTCAGCAGGTTGAAAAAAGTGGTCTTGCCGGCGCCGTTCGGGCCGATCAGCGCATGGATGTGGCCGCGGCGCACCTTGAGGTCGACGTTGTTGACCGCGACGAAGCCCTTGAATTCCTTGGTCAGGCCTTTCGTCTCGAGGATGAACTCAGCTGGCAAATCACGCTCCTGCGGCATCGAACTCCATGGGCCCGGCAGTCCGGGCAAAGATGGCGAATCCTAGGGACGGTTGTTGCAGTGCGATAGTGGGTAAAGCCCTAGGTAGTTTTGCGTGCCGCCCGCCGGCCCACCGGCTCGACGCGGCCGGCCGGCCATGCTGTCAGAAGCCTGACGCGCAGTTTGTCGCTCACATGTTGCGCCGGTATTGCCCGCCGACTTCGAACAGCGCGTGGGTGATCTGCCCCAGCGAGCAGACCCGCACGGCGTCCATCAGCACTTCGAACACGTTGTCGTTGTCGATCACGGCCTGCTGCAGCCGACTCAGCATCGGACGGGAAAGGCGTTCGTTGCGCTGCTGGAATTGCGCCAGCCGCTTGAGTTGGCTCTGCTTTTCATCGTCGGTGGAACGGGCCAGTTCGAGCTTGTCCTGCACCGCGTCGCCGTGGGGATTGCGGAAGGTGTTCACCCCCACGATCGGCAGCTCGCCGGTGTGCTTGAGCATCTCGTAGTGCATCGATTCGTCCTGGATCCGGCCGCGCTGGTAGCCGGTCTCCATCGCGCCCAGCACGCCGCCGCGTTCGGCGATGCGCTCGAACTCGGTGAGCACCGCTTCTTCGACCAGCTGGGTCAGCTCCTCGATGATGAAAGCGCCTTGGCTCGGGTTTTCGTTTTTCGCCAGGCCCCACTCGCGGTTGATGATCAGCTGGATCGCCATCGCGCGCCGCACGCTGTCCTCGGTCGGGGTGGTGATCGCCTCGTCGAAGGCGTTGGTGTGCAGCGAGTTGCAGTTGTCATAGATCGCGATCAGCGCCTGCAGCGTGGTGCGGATGTCGTTGAACTGGATTTCCTGCGCGTGCAGGCTGCGGCCCGAGGTCTGGATGTGGTACTTGAGCTTCTGGCTGCGCTCATTCGCGCCGTACTTTTCCTTCATGGCTACTGCCCAGATCCGGCGGGCGACGCGGCCCATCACCGTGTATTCCGGGTCCATGCCGTTGGAGAAGAAGAACGACAGGTTGGGCGCGAAGTCGTCGATGTGCATGCCGCGGGCCAGATAGGCCTCGACGAAGGTGAAGCCGTTGGACAGCGTGAAGGCCAGCTGGCTGATCGGGTTGGCCCCGGCTTCGGCGATGTGGTAGCCCGAGATCGAGACCGAATAGAAATTGCGCACGTTGTGGTGCACGAAGTACTGGGCGATGTCGCCCATCACCTTCAGGCTGAACTCGGTGGAGAAGATGCAGGTGTTCTGGCCCTGGTCTTCCTTCAGGATGTCGGCCTGCACCGTCCCGCGGACATTCGCCAGCACCCACTCGCGGATCTTGGCCGCCTCGGTGTCGGTCGGCTCCCGGCCGTTGTCGGCCTTGAACTTCTCCAGGTTCTGGTCGATGGCGGTGTTCATGAACATCGCCAGGATGGTGGGCGCCGGCCCGTTGATGGTCATCGACACCGAGGTCGAGGGGCTGCACAGGTCGAAGCCCGAATACAGCACCTTCATGTCGTCCAGGGTGGCGATCGAGACGCCCGAGTTGCCCACCTTGCCGTAGATGTCGGGCCGCGGGTCGGGATCGTTGCCGTACAGGGTGACCGAATCGAAGGCGGTGGACAGGCGCTTGGCCACCATGCCGGAACTCAGCAGCTTGAAGCGTGTGTTGGTGCGGAAGGCGTCGCCTTCACCGGCGAACATCCGGGTTGGGTCCTCGCCCTCGCGCTTGAAGGCGAAAGTGCCGGCCGTGTACGGGTAGCTGCCCGGCACGTTGTCCAGCATCAGCCACTTGAGGATTTCGCCGTGGTCCTCATAGGTCGGCAGACAGACCTTGCGGATCGTCGTGCCCGAGAGCGACTTGGTGGTCAGCGCGGTGCGGATCTCCTTGTCGCGGATCTTCACCACGTATTCGTCACCGGAATAGGCCTGCTGCATCTGCGGCCACTGGGCGAGCAGCTTCTTCGCAGCGGGCTGCTGGACCTGCTCGCGTTGCACCGCAAGGTCTTCGGCGGCCTCGGCGGCACGCGCCTTGTCCGGCTTGCCGACCTTGAGCATGGCGGCGGCGGCGCGCAGCTGCTGGATCTCGCGGGCAAGCGTGGCCTGCTCGCGCGCCCGCTGCTTGTAGCTGCGCACCGTGTCGCTGATCTCGGCCAGGTAGCGCGTGCGAGCCGCCGGAATCACCGGCGTCTGGTTGGTGCTGTGGCGCACGTCCACCACCGGCAGCCGGCCTTCCTTGAGCGGCACGCCGAGCTCGGCCAGCCGCGGCTTGAGCGCCTGGTACAGCGCCGTGACGCCGTCGTCGTTGAAGCGGGCCGCCATGGTGCCGAACACCGGCATCTGGTCGGGCGTCTTGCCCCAGGCTTCCTTGTTGCGCTGGACCTGCTTGGCGACGTCGCGCAGCGCGTCCAGCGAACCCTTGCGGTCGAACTTGTTGATCGCCACGAACTCGGCGAAGTCCAGCATGTCGATCTTTTCCAGCTGGCTGGCGGCGCCGAATTCCGGCGTCATCACGTACATCGGGATGTCGACGTGCGGCACGATGGCGGCGTCGCCCTGGCCGATGCCGGAGGTCTCCACCACGATCAGGTCGAAGCCGGCGACCTTGCAGGCCGCAATCACGTCCGGCAGGGCGGCGGAGATCTCGCTGCCGAAGTCGCGGGTGGCCAGCGAGCGCATGAACACCTTGGGACCATCGCTCCACGGGCCGATGGCGTTCATGCGGATGCGATCGCCCAGCAGCGCGCCGCCGCTCTTGCGGCGCGAGGGATCGATCGAAATCACGGCCACCCGCAGGCTGTCGTCCTGGTCCAGCCGCAGGCGTCGGATCAGTTCGTCGGTGAGGGACGACTTGCCGGCGCCGCCGGTGCCGGTGATGCCCAGCACGGCCACATGGCGCGTCGCGGACTGCGCGCGCAACTCCTCGACCACCGCCGGCCGCAGGGTCTCGTTCTCGATCGCGGTGATGAACTGCGCCAGCGCCCGCCAGTTCATCTCGCCGTTGCCCTGCAGCGCCGCCAGGTCCTGCTTCGAGTAGGCGCCCAGGTCCTTGTCGCAGCGCATCACCATCTCGCCGATCATTCCGGCCAGGCCCATGCGTTGCCCGTCTTCTGGGCTGTAGATGCGGGCCACGCCGTAGTCGTGCAACTCGCGGATCTCCGGCGGCACGATCACCCCGCCGCCGCCGCCGAACACCTGGATGTGCTCGCCGCCGCGCTGGCGCAACAGGTCCACCATGTACTTGAAGTATTCGACGTGGCCGCCCTGGTAGGAACTGATGGCGATGCCCTGCACGTCTTCCTGCAGCGCCGCCGTCACGACCTCGTCGACGCTGCGGTTGTGTCCGAGGTGGATCACCTCGGCGCCCATGCCTTGGAGGATGCGCCGCATGATGTTGATCGCCGCGTCGTGGCCGTCGAACAGGCTGGCGGCCGTGACGAAGCGCACCTTGTGCGTGGGGCGGTAGTTCGCGAGCGCCTTGAATTCGGCGGACAGGTCGGTCATGGGAGTCTCCGGAGGCGCGCCGGCCCGGCAGGGCGGCTGTATGCGATCTTAAACAGCGACCTTACTTGACGTTGACGTAAACGTCAACTCGCGGCGGACCTCTCAGACCACCTTGACGCCCTGGATCGCCGGGTCCGGCGGCGGGTAACGCAGCCCCAGCGACAGCAGCTTGTCGCGCACCAGCGTGGCGACCATCAGGTTGCGGTGGGTCTTGGAGTCGGCCGGCACGATGGTCCAGGGCGCGAGCTCGGTGCTGGTGGCGCCCAGCAGCGCGCCGTAGGCGGCCATGTAATCGGTCCAGTGCTTGCGAACTTCGAGGTCGCCGGGCATGAATTTCCAGGCCTTGGCCGGGTCGTCGATACGTTCCTGCAGCCGCTGGCGCTGTTCGTCCGGGCTGACGTGCAGCATGAACTTCAGGATCACGGTGCCGGACTCCACCAGCAGCCGCTCGAAGTCGTTGATCTGGCGAAAGCGCTGCTGCGTCTGCTCCGCCGACAGCGTGCCGAGCACCACCGGCACCAGCACGTCTTCGTAGTGGCTGCGGTTGAAGATGCAAAGCTCGCCGGCGCCCGGCACCTGCTGGTGGATGCGCCAGAGAAAGTCATGGGCCAGCTCCTCGCCGGTCGGCGCCTTCCAGCCGATGGCGTGCGTGCCCAGCGGGCTGACGCGGGCGAAGACGCCGCGGATCGTGCCGTCCTTGCCGGCGGCGTCGAGGCCCTGCAGCACCACCAGCAGCTTGAAGCGCCGGTCGGCCAACAGCATGTCCTGCAGGGTGTCGATCTCGACCGCCAGCTGGTCGACCGCCGCCTTGTCCCTGGCCTTGTCGCCGCTCGAGAAAGGCTTGGCGGCGGGGTCGAACTTCGACAGCGAGACCGCCTTGCCGGGCTTGCCGCCCGGCTGCCAGGGCGCGAGCCGTGTGGCCACTTCCCGGTCGCCCTTGCTCGCTCTGGATGACATGGATGCTCCTTCGAAACCGATGATCGTATGGTGACCGGCAAATGCGGGAAAACCCGCATGGTTCGGGTAAACCTTAGTGTTCGCCGACAGGGTCTCGTCAGCGTGGTCCCCATACCATCGAGGATGGTTAGCATGCTCAAACTGTTGCATGCCTTTCCGTCCCCGGCTGTCCCGGGCTTGCCTGATATCCCATGGAGACTAAATGATGATTCCCTCCCTCAAGCTGGCTGCCTTGTCGGCCATGTTGCTTTCCGCCGGCATGGCCCTGGCGGCCGACCCGATCAAGATCGGTGTCTCCGGTCCCTTCACTGGCGGCTCCTCCTCGATGGGCGTGAGCATGCGCGATGGCGTCCGGCTCGCCACCGAAGAGATCAACAAGGCTGGCGGCGTGCTGGGCCGCAAGATCGTGCTGGTCGAGCGTGACGACGAAGCCAAGAACGAACGCGGTGTGCAGATCGCCCAGGAACTGATCAACAAGGAAAAGGTGGCGGCTACCGTCGGCTACATCAACACCGGTGTCGCCCTGGCTTCGCAGCGCTTCTTCCAGGAAGCCAAGATCCCGGTGATGAACAACGTGGCGACCGGCTCGCTGGTCACCCACCAGTTCGACGACCAGAGCGAGAACTACATCTTCCGCAACGCCGCGCACGACAGCATCCAGGCGCCGATGATCGTGGAAGAAGCGATCACGCGCCGGGGCTACAAGAAGGTCGCCATCCTGGCCGACTCCACCAACTACGGCCAGCTCGGACGCGAAGACCTGGAGAAAGCGCTCAAGCTCAAGGGCATCACGCCGGTGGCCGTGGAGAAATTCAACATCAAGGATGTGGACATGACCGCGCAGCTGCTCAAGGCCAAGGAAGCCGGCGCCCAGGCGGTGCTGACCTACGGCATCGGCCCGGAACTGGCGCAGATTGCCAACGGCATGACCAAGCTGGGCTGGAAAGTCCCGATGGTCGGCAGCTGGACGCTGTCGATGGCCAACTACATCGACAACGCCGGTCCCGGCGGTGAGGGCGCGCGCATGCCGCAGACCTTCATCCAGGAACCGACGACGCCCAAGCGCCAGTCGTTCATCGTCGCCTACCTGAAGGAATTCAAGCCCAAGAACAGCCGGATCGACTCGCCGGTGTCGGCGGCGCAGGGCTATGACTCGATCTACCTGCTGGCGGCCGCCATCAAGCAGGCCGGCAGCACCGACGGCCCCAAGGTCAAGGCCGCACTGGAAGACCTCAAGACGCCGGTCGACGGTGTCGTGACGACCTACAACAAGCCCTTCTCCAAGACGGACCACGAAGCCATTACCGCCAACATTCCGGTGTTCGGCGAGGTCAAGGGCCAGCGCGTGGTCTATGCTTATCCCGATGACCAGAAGAAGGCGTCCGAAGTGCGCATGAAAGACGTGAACGCCAAGGGTGCGCTCGCTCCGGTCAAGAAGTAACCACGACGATCCTGCGCCGCCCCGGGGTGCTTCCCGTGGCGGCGTTTTCTTGTGAACCTGACCGCGCCGCGCGGTCCCCGATGGCGCCGCAATCATGCAAATCCTGACACAGCTTATCTACAGCGGAATTGCGCTGGGGATGATCTACGCGGTGATCGCGTTCGGCTACCAGCTGACGTTCGCCACCTCGGACACCTTGAACTTCGGCCAGGGCGACGCCCTGATGCTCGGCGCACTGGTCGGACTGAGCCTGGTGGGCATGGGCGTCAACTACTGGCTGATGATTCCGCTGGTCTGCCTGTTCGGCGTGGTGCAGGGCGCAGTGGTCGAGCGCATCGGCGTGCGGCCGGCGATCAAGATCAAGAGCGAGTTCGGCTGGATCATGTCCACCATCGCGCTGGGCATCATCTTCAAGAACGTGGCCGAGAACGTATGGGGCCGCGACGACCTCAAGTTCCCGTCGCCGCTGCCGGAGTCGCCGATCAAGTTCCTCGGCGCCAACATCCTGCCGATGGAAATCCTGGTGGTGGTCGGCGCGCTGCTGATGATGGCGGCGGTCGAAATCTTCAACCGGCGCTCGATTTACGGCAAGGCCGTGGTCGCGACCTTCAACGACCGCGATGCCGCCAAGCTGATGGGCATCAACACCGGCCTGGTCATCACGTTTTCGTATTCGCTGTCGTCTTTGACGGCAGCCTTTGCCGGCGTGCTGATCGCGCCGCTGACGCTGACCGGCGCCACCATGGGCTCGGTGCTGGGCCTGAAGGCCTTCGCCGTGGCGATCATCGGCGGGCTGACCAGCGGCATGGGCATCATCGTCGGCGGCATCATCCTGGGCGTGGCCGAAACCACGACCGGCTACTACCTGTCGACCGGCTACAAGGACGTGCCCGGCCTGGTGCTGCTGCTGATCGTGCTGGCGGTCAAGCCCGCCGGCCTGTTCGGCAAGACCGTGATCAAGAAAGTCTGACAGCATGAAGCGCTCGCCCCTGCTGCTCGGCGTCGTCGGGTTGGCCTTGCTGGTCGCCTTCCCGCTGGCGATCGACAACCCGTATTACATCCACCTGCTCGAGACCATCATGATCTACGCGATCCTGCTGTTCGGGCTGGACATTGTGGTCGGCTACACCGGCCAGGTTTCGCTGGGCCATGCCGGCCTGTTCGGCATCGGCGCCTACACGGCGGGGGTGTTCGTCGTGAAGCTCGGCGCGCCGCTGCTGGTCACGCTGATCGCCGCGATCGGCGTGACCGCCTTCTTCGGCGCGCTGCTGGCGCTGCCGGCGCTGCGAGTGACCGGGCCGTACCTGGCGATGGTGACGCTGGCCTTCGGCACGATCATCCAGATCCTGATCAACGAGATGACCTTCCTCACCGAAGGCCCGATGGGCATCAAGCTGGCCAAGCCGCTGCTGCTGGGCCACAAGCTCGACGAGCGCGAGTTCTTCTGGCTGGTCGCGGTGCTGCTGGTGGCGTCGCTGATCGTGGTCGACCGCATCCTGCGCTCGCACCTGGGACGCGCCTTCGAGGCCCTGCGCGGCAGCCCGGTCGCCTCCGACTGCATGGGCGTCTCGGTCTACCGCTACAAGGTCTACGCCTTCGTGATCAGCGCCGGCATGGCGGGGCTGGCCGGCTCGCTCTACGCGTTCTCCGAGCAATACATCTCGCCCAACACCTACAACTTCGAGCTCACCGTGTTGTTCCTGCTGGCGATCATCATGGGCGGGCGCAAGACCCGCAGCGGCGCGCTGCTGGGCGCCGCGATCATCGTGATGCTGCCCAAGCTGCTGGATGACATCGAGATGTTCCGCTACGTGTCGGTGGCGCTGGCGCTGGTGGTGACGGTCGGCGCCGCCGTGTTCGTCGCGCGCAAGCGGGCCACGCTGGCGCGGGTCGCCATTCCGGTGGCCGGCAGCATCGCGCTGGCCGCGCTGTCGTTCATGCTCGACACCATGACCGACTGGCGGCTGTCGATCTTCGGCCTGATCACGCTGCTGGTGGTCTATTACCTGCAGGACGGCATCATCGGTTTCGTGCGCGGCATGCTGAACATGAAGGGCCACGCGCGCACCGACGCGGAAGCCGCGCGCGATCTGCCCAGGGTCGAGGACGGCATCTCCCGCGCCAGCGCCGACACGCCGGCCGAGATGCTCGATGCCAGCGCGATCCTGATGCAGTTCGGCGGCCTGAAGGCGCTCAATAACGTGGACCTGAAGGTGCGCCGCGGCACCATCCACGGCCTGATCGGACCCAACGGCTCGGGCAAGAGCACGATGATGAATGTGCTGACCGGCATCTACGTCCCGACGGCAGGAACGATCACATTCCAGGGCCAGTCGGTGGTCGGCCGCACTTCCGCGCAGATCGCGCTGTCGGGCATCGCGCGGACCTTCCAGAACGTACAGCTGTTCGGCGAGATGACGGCGCTGCAGAACGTGCTGGTAGGCCTGCACCACAGCTACCGCAGCAACCTGCTGGACGTGGCGCTGCACATGCCGCGCTACCGGCGCGAGGAAGCTCAGGCGGCGGCGCGCGCGCATGCGCTGCTGGAGTTCGTAGGGCTCGACGCCCTGGGCGGGGAGGAAGCGCGCAACCTGCCGTACGGCAAGCAGCGCGTGCTCGAGATCGCCCGGGCGCTGGCGCTCAGTCCGCAGCTGCTGTTGCTCGACGAGCCTGCTGCCGGCCTGACAGCGCCCGACATCGTCGAACTGGTCGCGATCGTTCGCAAGATCCGCGAGCACGGGATCACGGTGATCCTGATCGAACACCACATGGACGTGGTCATGTCGATCTGCGACACGGTCACGGTGCTCGATTTCGGCCAGAAGATCGCCGAAGGCGGTCCCGCCGCGGTCCAGTCCGATCCCAAAGTGGTCGAAGCCTATCTGGGCAGCGCCGACGTGGCGCCCGCCTGAGCAACCGCCGGAACTCACGATGCTTTCAATATCCAACCTGCACGCCGGCTACGGAAAGGTCGAGGTGCTGCACGGCATCTCGCTGGAGGTGCCCAAGGGCAAGGTCGTCACGCTGATCGGCAGCAACGGGGCCGGCAAGACCACCACCATGCGCGCCGTCTGCGGAATGATCGCGCCGACCCAGGGCCGGGTCACGCTCGGCGGCAAGGACGTCACCGGGCTGGAGCCGTATCACGTCGCCAAGCTGGGCCTGGCGCATTCGCCGGAAGGCCGGCGGGTATTCGCGACCATGAGCGTGACCGACAACCTGCTGCTCGGTGCCTTTCCGCGCTTCACGGGCTCACGGCCGCGCGGCGACGTCGCGGCCGACCTGGAACGGGCGATGGAGTATTTCCCGCGGCTCAAGGAGCGCCGCACCCAGTTGGCCGGAACCCTGTCCGGCGGTGAGCAGCAGATGCTCGCCATGGCGCGGGCGATGATGCTCAACCCTGACGTCGTGCTGCTGGACGAGCCGTCGATGGGGCTGGCGCCGATCCTCGTGCAGGAGGTGTTCCGCATCATCGAACGGCTGCGCTCCGAGGGCGTGACCATGCTGCTGGTGGAACAGTTCGCCGCGGCGGCGTTGCAGGTGGCGGACTACGGCTATGTCCTGGAAAACGGCCGCATCTCGATTCATGGCGACGCGGCGAGCCTGCGCAACGACCCCGCCGTGAAGGCGGCGTACCTCGGCGGCAGTCATTGATTTCGCGCTCCGCGACCCCGAGCCAGCGGGCGCGCGCTCACTTGTAGAGCAGGCCCGGCAGCCACAGCCCGATCGCGGGGAACGCATAGAGCAGGGCCAGCGCGATGAGCTGGATGCCCATGAACGGCAACATGCCGGCGAAGATCTGGTTCAGCGTCACGTGCGGTGGTGAGACCCCTTTCAGGTAGAAGGCGGCCATGGCCACTGGCGGCGACAGGAAGGCGGTCTGCAGATTCAACGCCACCAGCAGCCCGAAGAACAGCGGGTCCACGCCGAACTTGGGCAGCAGGGGAATGAAGATCGGCATGAAGATCACGATGATCTCGGTCCACTCCAGCGGCCAGCCCAGGATGAAGATGATGAACTGGCTCAGCAGCATGAACTGCAGCGTGTTCAGTCCCAGCGACAGCACCCAGCGCTCGATGATTTCCTGGCCGCCCAGGAGGGCGAAAGAAGCGGAGAAGATCGACGAGCCGACGAACAGCCAGCACACCATGGCGCTGGTCTTGGCGGTCAGGAACGACGATTCCCTAATGATGCCGCCGAGGTCCTTCAGCGTGGCGGTCACGGCGTTGTCCGGTTTGGACTTCCTGGCCGCGACATAGCGGTAGATGCCGGCCAGCAGGATGCCGCCGAACGCCCCCACGGCCGCCGCCTCCGTGGGCGTCGCCAGGCCGAACACGATCGAGCCGAGCACCGCGATGATGAGGACGGCCAGCGGAAAGAATGAGGCCAGCAGCATCTTGAAGATCTCCAGCCGCTGCCAGTTCATCAGCCAGCTGATGAGGACCAGGCTGCCGAGGCCCGCGCCCAGCACGATCCAGTACCACAGGGGAACGGCGACCCGCTCGGCCGGTACGGCCGCTGCCGGAGCCGCCGCCTCGCTGGCAACGATGGTGGGCGGCGCGGTCGTTGCCGTTGCTGCGGGCGGCTCCTTGAGGTCGGCGCTTTCCTTGGGCGGCTCCTGCAGCCCGGTGTCGTCCTTGGGGGGCTCGGCCAGCCCGGTGGATTCGGCTGGCTTGTCGTCGGTGGCCGAGATCGCGCCGCCCGACTGCACCAGGCCGGTTGTGTCCACAGCGGGCGGCGGGGCGGTTGCCGCGCCGTACATCAGCACCAGCAAGGCGGCGATGAAAATCGCCGGCAGCAGCGACACGAACAGTTGCGTCGAGACCTGCCGCCTGGGCAACGCCGGATCGCGCATGCCGCCGAACAGGCCCGTCACTGCATTGCGGCTGCGCGAGCTCAGGGCCTGCGACAGCGGCGGCAGGACGACCACCCGCTCGCTGGCCGACAGCGGTGGCGCCAGGTGCGGCTTCCACTTGGCCAGCACGATGACATAGGCCACGTACAGGCCAGCCAGCATGATGCCCGGAAAGAACGCGCCGGCGTAGAGCTTGACCACCGAGACGCCCGCGGTGGCGCCGTAGACGATCAGCAGCACGGACGGCGGAATCAGGATGCCGAGGCAGCCTCCCGCGGTAATCGCTCCGGCCGCGACCTTGATGTTGTAGCCGGCACGCAGCATCGCCGGCAGCGCCAGCAGGCCCATCAGCGTGACGACGGCACCGACGATTCCGGTGGCCGTGGCGAAGATCGCGCACGTGACGATGGTCGCGACCGCCAGCGCGCCAGGCACGCGCGCCAGCGACAGGTGCAGGCTCTTGAACAGTTTCTCGATCAGGTTGGCCCGCTCGACCAGGTAGCCCATGAAGACGAACAGGGGGATCGCGATCAGCACGTCGTTGGACATGACGGAATACGCGCGCTGCACCATCAGGTCGAGGATCTGCTGCGTGGCAATGGCCGGGTTGACACTCCAGTAGGCGAGCCAGCCGAACAGCACGCCCATGCCCATCAGCGTGAACGCGGTCGGAAAGCCGAGCATGATCGCGACGACGATCAGCGCCAGCATCAGCAGCCCGAGCGACCCCAGGTCGGCCCGGCTCAGGTGGCCATCGGCGAAATTCGACCACGGCGTGTAGATCACCACCGTGACAAGGATGATCGCCATCAGCGCGAAGCCGAACCACAGTTCCTTGCGGATTTTCATTTCGTGCTCCCGTGCGGCGCGACGAACTGATCGAGCTTGGCGATGTCTTCATCCTTGACATGCACCATCTGCTTCAACTTGTCGACGTCGACTTCCTGCACGTCCTGCGCGCGCGAGGGCCATTCGCCCTGCCTGATGCAGATGATGCAGCGGATGATCTCCACGATGCCCTGCAGCAGCAGGAAGGCGCCGGCCAGCGGCAACATGGTCTTGAACGGGTAGATCGGCGGGCCTTCGGCCGTGATGTTGGAGGCCTCGCGAATGGCCCACGAGTCCGCCGCGTAGAAAAAGCCGGCATAGGTGAGCGCGAACACGCCGGGGATGAAGAACAAGATGTACAGGATCAGGTCGATGGTGGCCTGGGTGCGCGGCGCGAAGAACCCGTACAGCACGTCGCCGCGCACATGGCCGGCCTTGGCCAGCGTGTACGCGCCGGCCATCATGAACAGTGTTCCGTACATGATGATCATCACGTCGAAGGCCCAGGAGTGCGGGTGGTCCAGCGCGTAGCGGGAGAACACCTCCCAGGAGATCATCAGCGTCAGTGCCACGATCAGCCAGGAAAAAAACTGGCCGACGAAGGTGCTGATCCGGTCGATCGTCAAGAGCAATTTCTGCATGTCTGGGCCCATCAAAAAAAAGCCACCCGGGCAACGCCGGATGGCCGGTGCTGACTCCGGGGCTCCCTCAGGCCTTCTTGGGCGTTGCCGGCTTGGCTCCGAAGAAGTGGCTCACGGCCATGCGACGGCTGACGTAGGTGTCCTGGTCCCACTTCACGACCCGCTCGGCGAATGCCTTCTGCGAAGCGACGATTTCCTTGAACAGCGGGTTTTCGGCCGACTTCTTCTCGATGATTTCATCCCACAGCCTGAGCTGGTCCTGCAGGATCGAATCGGGCGTCTTGTAGAACTTGACCTTGTCCTTGGTCTGCAACTCGATGTAATCCTTGGAGTAGCGGTCGATGGCTTTCCAGGACATGTCGGCGGAGGCCGCCTCGATGGCGCCCGCGATGATGGCCTTCATCTTGGGCGGCAACGCGTCGTACTTGGTCTTGTTGAACATGATCTCGAAGGTCTCGGCGCTCTGGTGGTAGCTTTGCAGCATGCAGACCTTGGAGACGTCCGGGAAGCCCAGCAGGCGGTCCGAGGTGGCGTTGTTGAACTCGGCCCCGTCCAGCAGGCCGCGGTCCATCGCCGGCACGATCTCGCCGCCCGGGAGGGCATTGACCGCGGCGCCCATCGCCGTGAACAGGTCGATCGCCAGGCCGTTGGTGCGGAACTTCAGGCCCTTGAAATCGGCGCTCTTGGTGATCGGCTTCTTGAACCAGCCTAGCGGCTGGGTGGCCATGGGGCCGTACAGGAACGATTGGACATTGCCGCCGATGGAGGCGTAGAGCTTCGCCAGCAAGTCCGCGCCACCGCCGTACTTGTGCCAGGCCAGCAGCATGTTGGCGTCCATGCCGAAGGCCGGTCCCGAGTTCCACAGCGCAAGCGCGTTCTGCTTGCCGTAGTGATAGCCCAGCACGCCGTGGCCGCCATCCAGCGTGCCCTTGGATACCGCTTCCAGCAGTCCGAATGCCGGCACCACGGCGCCAGCGGGTAGCACCTCGATCTTCAGGTCGCCACCCGTCATGTCGTTCACCTTCTTGGCGTAGTCGAGGGCGTACTCATGAAAGATGTCCTTGGAGGGCCAGGTGCTCTGCCAGCGCATCGAAATCGGGCCGGTTTGCGCCTTTGCAACCATGGGTGCTGTCATTGCGGCTGCAACAGCGGCCCCCTTGAGCAGGTTGCGGCGGCGCGGGGATTGGCTCTGGCTCATGCTTGTCTCCTGGGGTTAATGAATAATCGTTAGCACGCCATCTTTGGGCGGTCAGGTGCCGCTCAGGAAGAGGGTTTTCACCAACGCGCCGCCTGCCGATCCAAGGTCCACTCGGCGACACAAGGAGACAGGCATGGACAGAAGGAATTTTTTCCAGGGGACGGCGGTTGCGGCCGTCACTGGCGCCGTGGCCGGCTGCGCGGCGCCGATGGGCGGGATGCAGGGCGCGGCCCGCACACCGTTCGCGGTGCCGGCAACCTATATCCCGGTGGTCGGCTCCGACGAGATGTACCCGGTGCGCCGGATCTACTGCATCGGCCGCAACTACGCCGCCCATTCGCGCGAGATGGGCTCCGACCCGACGCGCGAGCCGCCGTTCTTCTTTCAGAAACCGTCCGATGCAGTCCAGAACGTGGCGGTCGGCACCATGCCCGACCACCCCTATCCGCCGCTGACCAAGAACTACCACTACGAGGCCGAACTGGTTGCCGCGCTCGGCAAGGGCGGGCGCAACATCCCGATCGCCACGGCGCTGGAGCACGTCTGGGGCTACACGCTGGGCCTGGACATGACCCGGCGCGATCTGCAACAGGCCATGGGCAACGAGAAGAAGCCCTGGGAAATCGGCAAGAGCTTCGACCACTCGGCGCCGCTCGGCCCGATCCACAAGGTGGCCCAGACCGGCCACTTCACCCAGGGCGCGATCTGGCTCAAGGTCAACGGCCAGCTCAAACAGAACGCCAATCTGAACCAGATGATCTGGTCGGTGGCCGAGCAGGTCAGCAAGCTGTCGGAAGCCTTCGAGCTGTTCCCCGGCGACATCATCTATTCGGGCACGCCGGCAAACGTCGGCCCGGTGGTGCGCGGCGACGTGATCGAAATGCACATCGACGGCCTGCCCAACCTGAGCGTCAAGATCGTCTGACGGCGGCTGTTGCCCGGGCTCCCGATGCTGTCGGGGCTGGCAGAATCGGGCCATGCAACACCAGAATCCGACATCAGGCCCCGCGCTCGAGGCCAGGCCCGCCGAAGGCTATGCGGGCGACGTGGCGCCGCAACTGGCCTGCCAGTGGTGGCAGCAGGGCGATGCCGTGCTGGTCGACGTGCGCTCCGACGCAGAGCGCGACTGGGTCGGCTTCGTCCCCGGAGCGGTGGCACTGGCGTGGAAGCAGTGGCCCGGCATGGTCATGAACCACGCCTTCGATGAGGCGATCAAGGAAGCCGTTCCGGCCGGGATGAAAGTGGTGCTGCTATGCCGCAGCGGCGTGCGCTCGATCGCCGCCGCCAAGCGGGCAACCGAACTCGGCCTGGAGGCCTACAACATCCTCGAGGGTTTCGAAGGCGATGCCGACGAGCATGGCCACCGCGGCCACCGGGGCGGCTGGCGCTTCCATGGCCTGCCGTGGCGCCAGGGCTGAAGCCCGGGCTGCCTTTTTCAATCCAACCCGAGAAGATATCAATGGCTGTCAATCTGCCTGCGCCGCAGGCCGCCGACCTGCATCCCGTGGACGGCGTGCGCATCGGCGTCGCCGAAGCGGGCATCCGCAAGGCCAATCGCAAGGACCTCACGGTGGTCCTGATCGACGAAGGATCGTCGGTCGCCGGCGTGTTCACCCAGAACCGCTTCTGCGCCGCTCCCGTGCAGGTCTGCCGCGAGCACCTGCAGCGCGGCAACATCCGCGCGATGGTGATCAATACCGGCAACGCCAACGCCGGCACCGGCCAGGACGGCCTGGCCCGTGCGCGCGCCACCTGCGTCGCGCTGGCCGGGAAACTGAAGCTGGCGCCCGAGCAGGTGCTGCCGTTTTCCACCGGCGTGATCATGGAATCGCTGCCGGTGGACCGCATCGAGGCCGGCCTGCCGGCCGCGATCGCCGATGCGAAGCCGGACCACTGGCTGCGCGCCGCCGAAGGCATCATGACCACCGACACGCTGCCCAAGGCCTTCAGCACGCAGCTGAGCGTGGACGGCGCGCGCATCACGATCACCGGCATCAGCAAGGGCGCCGGCATGATCCGGCCCAACATGGCGACCATGCTGGGTTTCATGGCCACCGACGCCAGGGTCGCGCCGGGCCTGATGCAGCAGCTGGCACGGGAACTGGCCGACGGCTCCTTCAATCGCGTGACGGTGGACGGCGACACCTCGACCAACGATTCGTTCGTGGTCATCGCCACCAACAAGGCCGCGCATGCCGAAGTCACCTCGCTGGACAGCGCCGCTGGCAAGGCCCTGAAGGCCGCGATGCTGGAGGTGGCGCGCAAGCTGGCGCAGGCCATCGTGCGCGACGGCGAGGGCGCGACCAAGTTCATCACTGTGCGGGTCGAGGGCGGCGCCAGCACTGAGGAATGCCTCAAGGTCGCCTATGCGATTTCCCATTCGCCGCTGGTCAAGACCGCGTTCTTCGCCAGCGATCCCAACCTCGGGCGCATCCTGGCGGCCGTGGGTTACGCCGGCATCGCGGACCTGGACCAGGAGAAGATCGATCTGTACCTGGACGACGTCCATGTGGCCGTCAACGGTGGCCGCAATCCCGCCTACCGCGAGGAGGACGGCCAGCGCGTGATGAAGCAAAGCGAGATCACTGTGCGGGTGGTTCTGGGCCGCGGCAAGGTCGCAGACACGGTCTGGACCTGCGACCTCAGCCACGACTACGTCACCATCAACGCCGACTACCGCTCATGAACGACAGATTCGAGCAACTGATCGAGCGCGCAATGCAGCTGCTGGCGCGCATCGAGGCGGTGCTGCCGCAACCGCTGACGTCCCCCGACTGGAGCCAGTCGATCGCCTGGCGTTACCGCAAGCGGTCGTCGGGCCACGGCACGCTGGAGCCGGTGCGCCACGTTGCGCAAATCCGGCTCGACAACCTCAAGGAAATCGAGCCGCAGAAGGAAAAGATCCAGCGCAACACGCTGCAGTTCGTGCAGGGCCAGCCGGCCAACAACGTGCTGCTGACGGGAGCCCGCGGCACCGGCAAGTCGTCGCTGATCAAGGCCTGCCTGAACCAGTACGCGCCGCAAGGCCTGCGGCTGATCGAGGTCGACAAGGCCGACCTCACCGACCTGCCAGACATCGTCGACGTGGTGGCCGGCCGCGCCGAGAAGTTCATCGTGTTCTGCGACGACCTGAGCTTCGAGGAAGGCGAGCCCGGTTACAAGGCGCTCAAGTCGATCCTGGACGGCTCGGTGGCGGCCTCGACGCCCAACGTGCTGATCTACGCGACCAGCAACCGGCGCCACCTGCTGCCCGAGTACATGAAGGAAAACCTCAGCTACACCCACACCGACGACGGCGAGGTGCACCCGGGCGAGGTGGTGGAAGAAAAGATCTCGCTGTCCGAGCGCTTCGGCCTGTGGGTGAGCTTCTATCCCTTCACCCAGGACGAATACCTCGCCATCACGGCGCAGTGGCTGTCTTCGTTCGGCGTGACGCCGGCCAACATCGAGGCCGCCCGCGCCGAGTCGCTGGTGTGGGCGTTGGAGCGCGGCTCGCGCAGCGGCCGGGTGGCCTACCAGTTCGCCCGCGACTATGCCGGAAGAAATGTGGCCTTGGGGCGGCCCGGCGGCGCCCGACCCTCATGAGCAAGCCGGTCCTTGTCGCGCACGGTGAGCGGCCGCGCGAAGGCGGGCCCGATCGCAAGGAAGTGGAGGTCGCCGTCGGCGTGCTGTTGCGCGCCGATGGTTCATTCCTGCTGACATCGCGCCCGCCCGGCAAGGTCTATGAGGGCTACTGGGAATTTCCCGGTGGCAAGGTCGAGCCCGGCGAGACCGTCGAGCAGGCCCTGCGCCGCGAGCTGCACGAAGAGATCGGCATCACCATCGGCGCCGTCCATCCCTGGAAGGTCGAGCGGGTCGACTACCCGCACGCGCTGGTGCGCCTGAACTTCTGCAAGGTGTTCGAGTGGCAGGGCGAGCTGCAGATGCACGAGGGCCAGGCCTTCGCCTGGCAGGGCCTGCCGGTGCAGGTGCAGCCGGTGCTGCCCGGCACGGTGCCGGTGCTGCAATGGTTCGCGGCCGAGCGCCAGTTCGCGGGCGCCATCCACTCAGGCGCTGGCTGAGGCGCTCACTGCAGCTTGGCGTCGCCGAACGGCTGGTCGTCCGGCGACGCTTCGCTGGCGACGCGGAAGTTCTCGCTGGCCCAGGCGCCGAAGTCCATGCTCTTGCAGCGCTCGCTGCAAAACGGCCGGAACGGATTGGCCGGCGCGTACACGCTGTCGCCGCCGCAAGCCGGGCAGCGGACGATGCGCGGCTTCGCGCCCGGTGGAGTGTTTTCGCTCATGACCCCTGCGACTCAGGAACAGAGCGTGAGTTCAAACGTGGCGTTGTCGCTGCTCGGTTGCAGCCGGTCGCCGGCCTCTTCATGCATCAGCCGCACCGAGACCATCAGCCGGTTGCCGCTGATTTCCGGCACCAGGCCCAGGGCCGGGTCGATCCGCAGCCGCAAGAGCTGGAAGGTGCGGCCGGTCGGCAGGTTCTGCTGGAACTGGCCGGCGCTGGCCATCACTTTCTGCGGCATGCCCGCCTCGCGCAGCAGGCGCAGCAGCATGTGGATCGATTCGGCCAGCGGCGCCAGCGCCCCGGCCCAGCGCTCGAGGTCGATGCGGCGGGCGGCCGGTTCGCGGTGCTGCCAGGCGTAGTAGGCCGGCAGGTCGAATTCGGACGTGCCGCCGGGAATGCTGATCCGGCTGCGGATGCTCATCAGCCAGTCGTTCTCGGTCAGCGTCTGGCCGGCCTTGCCCGGCAGGTTGTTCAGGCTGGCGAAGCAGCCGTCGAGCTTGGCGACGATGTCGTCCAGCACCTTTTCCGCGATCGCCGGATTTCCGCGGTAGGCGTTGAGCGCCAGCTTCTGCTTGTCCAGGTCCTTCATCACGTCGGACTTGAGGTCGGCGCGGGCGCCGACGTCCATCACTTCGAAGATGGTCGCCAGTGCGTAGTGGTGATCGACAGGGTGGTCGCGCGGGACCAGCAGGCTCAGCCGTCGGAACAGGTGCTCCAGGCGAAGGTAGGTGCGGATACGTTCGTTGAAAGGATATTCGTAGAGGATCACGCTGCTTGGGGTTCCGGCAAGGCCGCCATCATAGCCCGAAGCGTCGCGCGGCCGCCGCCACCTGCGCCTGCAGCTGCATCAGCGTGAGTTGCTCGTTGCAGATCACGACGTCGGCCGCGGCCAGTCGCAGCGCTCGAGGCGCCTGCGCGGCGATGATCGCCTCCACCTGCGGCGGCGTGAGCGCGCTGCGCGCGACGACCCGCGCGACCTGCGTCGCGACTTCGCAATCGACCACCACGACCTGGTCGACCCGCTGGCGCCAGCGGCCGGATTCGACCAGCAGCGGAATGTCGAACACGATGCACCGGCTGCCGCCGTCGAGCGCCGCCTGCACCTGGCGCTCGCTCTCGGCGCCGACCAGCGGATGGATGATGGCTTCGAGCTGGAGTCGGGCCTGCGGATCGGCGTACGCATGCTCGCGCATCACGGCCCGGTCCAGCGCACCGTCGGCGCCGATGAAGCGCTGGCCGAACTGGCGCGCGATTTCAGGCAGGGCGGCGCCGCCGGCCGCCGTCACGCTGCGCGAGATCGCATCCGCATCGATCACGGCCGCGCCGAGGGCGGCGAACATCTGCAGCACGGTGCTCTTGCCGCTGCCGATGCCACCGGTGAGCCCGACGCGAAGGGCGCTCATTGGGCGGCTCATTCAGGACCTCAGAGACCGATGGCGCGCAGGATCGAGTCGGGGCCGAAGACCATGGCGGTCAGGCCGGCGCCGGCCAGGAACGGCCCGAACGGGACATGGCCGCCCTCGCGCAGGCCGCTGGTGAACTTCAGCGTGATGCCGACGATGGCGCCGATCACCGACGCCATCAGGATGATCGGCACCAGCGCCGTCGGGCCGAACCACACCCCCAGCGCCGCGAACAGCTTGAAGTCGCCGAAGCCCATGCCTTCCTTGCCGGTCAGCAGCTTGAAGCCCTGGTAGACCAGCCACAGCGACAGGTAGCCGGCCACCGCGCCCCAGACCGCCTGCGTCAGCGGCACGTTGGTCCAGCGCAGCGCGGCGCAGATCAGCCCGGCCCACAGCAGCGGCAGTGTGATGTCGTCGGGCAGCAGGGTGGTGTCCCAGTCGATCAGCGCCAGCGCCACGATGGCGGCGGAAAAGCCGCACCAGGCCAGCCCGGTCGCGGTGCCGCCCCAGCGCTGGATGCAATAGAAGAACAGCGCGCCGGTGGCCAGTTCCACCAGTGGGTAGCGGATCGAGATCGGCTTGCGGCAGGCCGAGCATTTGCCGCGCAGCGCCAGCCAGCTGAACACAGGGATGTTTTCGTACCAGCGGATCTGGTGGCCGCAGTGGCTGCAGCGCGAGCGCGGCGTCATCAGGTTGAAGACCGGCGCTTCGGCCGGCGGCGCGCCGGTGAACTCGGCGCACTCGGCCGCCCACTGCCGCTCCATCATCTTGGGCAGGCGGTAGATCACGACATTGAGGAAGCTGCCCACGAGCAGGCCCAGGATGCCGACGACGCCGGCATCGATCATCGTCTCGCCGAACATCAGACGACCTGGCCCAGCTTGAAGATCGGCAGGTACATGGCGACCACGATGCCGCCGATCAGCGTGCCCAGGAACACGATGATGATCGGTTCCATCAGGCTGGACAGGCCGGCCACCATGTCGTCGACCTCGGCCTCGAAGAAGTCGGCCGCCTTCGCCAGCATGTGGTCGACCGAGCCCGATTCCTCACCGATGGAACACATCTGCAGCACCATGCTGGGGAACAGGTTGACGTTGGTCATGGCCGCCGTCAGGCTGGTGCCGGTGGACACTTCCTGCTGGATCTTTTCGGTCGCCTTGGCGAACACCGAGTTGCCCGAGGCGCCGCCGACCGAGTCCAGCGCTTCCACCAGCGGCACGCCGGCGGCGAACATGGTGGACAGCGTGCGGGTCCAGCGGGCGATCACCGACTTGTAGATCAACGAGCCGAACACCGGGATCTTCAGCAGGACGCGGTCCATGAAGGCCTGCACTTTCTCGCTGCGCTTCCAGGCCTGCATGAAGAAGTAGAGGCCGCCGCCGATGCCGCCGAAGATCAGCCACCAGTACTTGACGAAGAATTCGCTCAACGCGATCACAAACAGCGTCGGGGCCGGCAGGTCGGCGCCGAACGAGCTGAACACCTCCTTGAACGCCGGGATCACGAAGATCATGATCACGGCCACCACCACGAAGGCGACCACCACCACCGAGATCGGGTACATCAAGGCCGACTTGATCTTGGACTTGATGGCCTCGGTCTTTTCCATGTAGACCGCCAGCCGGTCCAGCAGGGCTTCCAGGATACCGGCCTGTTCGCCGGCTTCCACCAGGTTGCAGTACAGGTTGTCGAAGTACAGCGGGTACTTGCGGAACGCCGCCGACAGCGAGGTGCCGGTTTCCACGTCGGTGCGCACGTCGTTGAGCAGCTTGGTGACGCTGCCGTTGGCGTTGCCGCGGCCGACGATGTCGAAGGCCTGCAGCAGCGGCACGCCGGCTTTCATCATGGTGGCCAGCTGGCGGGTGAAGATGGCGATGTCCTTGGGCTTGATGCTCTGGCCCCGTCGCATCCGCCGCTTCTTGACCTTGGTCGGCGAGACGCCCTGGCGCCGCAGCGAAGCGGTGACCTGGTTCTCGCCAGCGGCGCGCGTTTCGCCCCGCACCTGCTTGCCGTTGCGGTCGCGGCCTTCCCACTCGAAGACAAACTCAACGACTTTGGTTGCTGCAGTGGCCATGTAAGACGTACCCCTCTTGATTGCCCGTTTTATTCATTGGTGCAGCCCAGGACTTCTTCCAGCGAAGTGATGCCCATCCTCACCTTGTTCAATCCCGACACGCGCAGGCTGTTGACGCCTTCCGTCTTCGCCTGCTCGGCGATCTCCAGCGCGCTCCCATCCTTGAGGATGATCCGCTGGAGCTCGTCGGTGATCGGCATCACCTGGTAGATGCCGACCCGCCCCTTGTAGCCGTTGTTGCACATGCTGCACCCGACCGGGCGGTACGGGGTCCAGGAGCCGTCAACGTCTTCTTCCTTGAACCCCGCGTCCAGCAATGTCTCATGCGGAATGTCGGCGGGAGCCTTGCAATTGGGGCAAAGCCGGCGCGCCAGCCGTTGAGCCGTGATCAATATCACGCTGGATGCGATGTTGAACGGCGCGATGCCCATGTTGCGCATCCGCGTCAGGGTGGTGGGCGCGTCATTCGTGTGCAGCGTGGACAGCACCAGGTGGCCAGTCTGCGCGGCCTTGATCGCGATGTCGGCCGTTTCCAGATCGCGGATTTCGCCGACCATGATCACGTCCGGGTCCTGCCGCAGGAAGGACTTCAGGGCTGCCGCGAAGGTCAGGCCCGCCTTCTCGTTGACGTTGACCTGGTTCACGCCCGGCATGTTGATTTCGGACGGGTCTTCGGCGGTGGAGATGTTCACGCCCGGCTTGTTCAGCAGGTTCAGGCAGGTGTAGAGCGACACCGTCTTGCCGGAACCGGTCGGCCCCGTCACCAGCACCATGCCGTAGGGCCGTTGCACCGCCTTGAGCAGCCTTTCCTTTTCCACCGGGTCGTAACCCAGCGCGTCCACGCCCAGGCGGGCGCTGCTCGGGTCCAGGATCCGGATCACGATCTTCTCGCCGAACAGCGTGGGCAAGGTGCTGACCCGGAAATCGATCACCCGGTCGGGACCGACCTTGAGCTTCATCCGGCCGTCCTGCGGCACCCGCTTCTCCGAGATGTCCATCCGCGAGATCACCTTGATCCGCGAGGCCAGCTTGTCCTTGATCGCCACCGGCGGCGAGGCGATCTCGCGCAATTCGCCGTCGACCCGGAACCGCACGCGATACGTCGTTTCGTAGGGTTCGAAGTGCAGGTCGGATGCGCGCATCGTGAACGCATCCAGCAGCATCTTGTGCAGGAACTTGACGACCGGGGCGTCTTCGACCTCGGAGACGGCGCCCTCGTTCTCGTCCACCACCGCCGATTCCATCGAGGCGTCGTCGAACTCGAAGTCGTCGCCGATGATGCTGTCCATCTCCTGGCTGGTGGTGGTGGCATGCGCCTCCACCATCTTGGACAGCTTGTCGTATTCGGCAATGATCCAGTCGACGCCCATCTGGGTCGCGAACTTGATCTTCTCGGCGGCCTGGCTGTCCGACGGATCGGCCGTGGCGACGATCAGCCGGTTGTTGCGCTTGCTCAGCACCACCACCCGGTAGTCCTGGCAGATCTTGGTGTCCAGCAAGCCCTTGGGCAGGCGCGCCAGGTCGATCGCTTCCAGGTCCAGCAACGGGGCGCCGAACGCGGTGGACATGGTGTGCGCCAGGTCGGACGCGGAGACGGCGCCGGAGCCGGTCAGCTCCGCGATGAAACGCGTGCGGTTGCTCTGGGCCTTGCGGTGGACGTCTTCCGCCGCCTTCTGGCCCAGTTTGCCTGCCGACACCAGCGCGCGGGCGAGGCCAGGCAAGGCAACGGCTGGGGCGTCGGAGACAGCGGGATCGACTGCGGCCATGGATTAGAAAGAAAGAAAATGATTGAAAGCTTGCCGCCGGCGCGGCTGCCGGGCGGTTTGCAGGAATCATCGCCGATTGCCCAGCCGCTGTAAATCGCCGGGGGCCCAGGGCGGGCCAAGTGTGGCGTCAGCGGTTCATTGCGGGAAAATGGGGTGATGAAAACCAGTATCCCGACCGCGGATTCGCATCAGGAATTGCGCGAGGCGTTGCGTGCGCTGTGCGCCACCTTCGATTCATCCTATTGGCAGCGGATCGACCATGAACGCGGCTACCCTGAGGAATTTGTCACGGCGCTGACACAGGCCGGCTGGCTGGCCGCGCTGATTCCCCAAGAGTACGGCGGCTCGGGCCTGGGGCTGGCGCAGGCATCCGTGATCATGGAGGAGATCAACTTCTCCGGCGGCAATGCCGGCTCCTGCCACGGCCAGATGTACAACATGGGAACGCTGCTGCGGCACGGCTCGCAGGCGCAAAAGCGCCAGTACCTGCCCGATATCGCCAGCGGCAAGCTGCGGCTGCAGTCGATGGCCGTGACCGAGCCGGGCACCGGCACCGACACCACCCAGCTCAAGACCACCGCGGTGCGCAAGGGCGACCGCTACGTCGTCAACGGCCAGAAGGTCTGGATCTCGCGGATCCAGCATTCGGACCTGATGATCCTGCTGGCCCGCACCACGCCGCTGGCCGCGGTCAAGCGCAAGAGCGAGGGCATGAGCATCTTCCTGGTCGACCTGCGGCAGGCGATCGGCCACGGCATGGACGTGCGGCCGATCGGCAACATGGTCAACCACGAGACCAACGAAGTGTTCTTCGACGACCTGGAGATTCCTGAACGCAACCTGATCGGCCAGGAGGGGCAGGGCTTTCGCTACATCCTGGACGGCCTGAACGCGGAGCGGACCCTGATCGCGGCCGAATGCATCGGCGATGCGTACTGGTTCGTCGACAAGGCCCGCCGCTACGCGTCGCAGCGGGTGGTGTTCAACCGGCCGATCGGCCAGAACCAGGGCGTGCAGTTCCCGATCGCCGATGCCTACATCGAGACCGAGGCCGCCAACCTGATGCGCTTCAAGGCCTGCGCCCTGTTCGACGCGGGCCAGCCCTGCGGCGCCGAGGCCAACATGGCCAAGTACCTCGCGGCCAAGGCCTCGTGGGAAGCGGCCAACACCTGCCTGCAGACCCATGGGGGCTTCGGCTTCGCCCACGAATACGATGTCGAGCGCAAGTTCCGCGAGACCCGGCTGTACCAGGTCGCGCCGATCTCCACCAATTTGATCTATTCCTATGTCGCCGAGCACGTGCTGGGTCTGCCGAGGTCTTTCTGATGCCCCTTCCGCTCGATGACATCACCGTCGTGTCGCTGGAACACGCGATCGCCGCGCCGTTTTGCACCCGCCAGCTGGCCGACCTGGGCGCCCGCGTGATCAAGGTGGAGCGGCCCGGCAGCGGCGACTTCGCGCGCGACTACGACCACCGCACGCAAGGGCTGGCATCCCACTTCGTCTCGGTCAATCGCTCCAAGGAAAGCCTGACGCTGGACCTGAAGCAACCGCTGGCGCTGGCGGCGCTCAAGGAACTGGTGTCGACCGCCGACGTGCTGGTGCAGAACCTCGCGCCGGGCGCGGCCGCCCGCATGGGCCTGGGCTGGGACGTTTTGAGCGCCAGCCATCCGCGCTTGATCGTCTGCGACATCTCCGGCTACGGCGACGACGGCCCATACCGCGACAAGAAGGCCTACGACCTCCTGATCCAGAGCGAAGCCGGTTTCCTGTCGGTCACCGGCACGCCGGACGAACCCTGCAAGGCGGGCAATTCGATCGCCGACATCGCCGCCGGCATGTACGCGTACACCGGCATCCTGGCGGCGCTGATGCAGCGGCACAGGACCGGCAAGGGCTCGCACATCGACGTCTCGATGCTGGAGGCGCTGGCCGAATGGATGGGGTTTCCGCTGTACTACGCATATGAAGGCGCGCCGCCGCCGCAACGCAGCGGGGCGTCGCACGCAACCATCTATCCGTATGGCCCGTTCGAGGCCGGCGATGGCAAGACCGTGATGCTGGGGCTGCAGAACGAGCGCGAATGGAAGGTGTTCTGCGGCGCGGTGCTGCAGCAACCGGTGCTGGCCGCCGACCCGCGCTTCGCCAGCAACGCGCAACGCCACGAGCACCGCGATGCGCTGCGCGCAGTGATCGTCGACGCCTTCGCGGCACTGACGGCGCAGCAGGTGATCGGGCGGCTGGACCAGGCGCAGATCGCCAACGCGCACGTCAACGACATGGCCGCCGTCTGGGCCCATCCGCAGTTGCGCGCGCGGGACCGCTTTCGCACTGTCGGCTCGCCCGCCGGCCCCATCAGCGCGCTGCTGCCGCCGGCCGCCAACAGCAGCTTCGACTACCGGATGGACCCGATCCCGGCGATCGGTGAGCACAGCGAAGCCATCCTGCGTGCGCTGGGCCGAAGCGACGCCGACATCGCCGCGCTGCGTGCCGCCGGCGCGATCTGAACCTCACTGGAGTGACCCGCTTGACCACCAGCATTTCCCTGACTCTCGGCGACCCGGCTCTGGACCAGGAGCACGCCGAACTGCAGCGCCTGATCGATGCCTTGCGACAGGCCGCGCCGGCCCAGGTGCCGGCGGCGCTCGACGCGCTGAAGGCGCACGCGTCGCTGCACTTCGAGCGCGAGGACGCCGAGTTGCGCAAGCTCGGCGACGCCAACGCCACCTGCCACCTGGACGAGCACGCGGCGGTGCTGCAGTCGCTGGGTGAAGTGCGGGCGGCGCTGGACCAGCCGGCGCCGCCCGCCGGCATGGTGGCGCGGCTGGTGGCGGAACTGGTGCGCTGGCTGCCGGAGCACGTGCAGGTGATGGACGCGGGCATCGCCGCGGTCCGGACCAAAGAACGGCTGGGCGGCGCGCCGGTGCTGATCACCCGGCGCGGGTCCTGAGCCGCGCGCCTACTTGACCAGCAGTACCGGCACCTCGGCCTGCGCCACCACCTGCTGGGCGATGCTGCCCATGAAGAAGCGGCCCACCAGGCCGTAGCCGTGGGTGCCCATCACGATCATCTGGGCTTTCTCCGAGGCCGCGTGGCGCACGATCTCGTCGGCCGGCGGGCCGATCACCGTGCTGCAGCGGAACGGGATGCTGTGGTTCGCCAGGAAGGCGTTGATCGGCTCGATCACCTTGTCCGCTTCCTGGCGGTGATAGTCGGCCACGGCGGCGGCGCCGACCATGGTCTTGACGCGCGGGGGCACTGGCGGCTGCACGTTCAGCACCACCAGTTCGTCGTTGGGCCCGGCCAGCCCTTCGTGGGTGACCAGGAAGGCCAGGGCCTTTTTCGTGTACGGGCTGCCGTCGGCGGCGAGCAGGATCTTCATCGCAGCACCAGCACCGGCAGCTTGCTGTGGGTGAGCACGTGCTGGGTCTCGCTGCCCAGCAGGATGCGCTTGATGCCCTTGCGGCCGTGCGAGGCCATCACGATCAGGTCGCACTTGTGCTTCTTGGCGGCCGAGATCACCGACTCGGCGACCAGGTCCGAGCGCGCCAGCACGCCCCTGGCCTTGACGCCCTCGGCCGCGGCCGCCTTGGCCACCGCATCCACCACAGCCTGGCCTTTTTCGGCCCATTGCTTTTCCGTGCGCGCGACTTCCGCATCGGGCACCGAGATGCCGCCCTCGAAGTAGCTGATCGGATAGCGCGGAACCACGTACAGCGCGATCAGCTCGGCGCCACTGAATGCGGCCTGCTCGATCGCGCTTTTGACCGCCTTCTTCGACAGCGGCGAGCCGTCGGTGGGAACGAGGATGCGTTGGTACATTCGCTTGTCTCCTGTGCTTGATGGATGGTTGGAGCTTAAGGGACAAGCCGGCCGGCCGCCGTTGACTTACCTCAAGCGCCGCGGACGGCGTCGAAGGCGACGCGCACGGCCAGGCCGCCCAGCAGGACCGAATGCGAGGCCTGGACAGTGGCGCCGTGCACGGCGGCGATGCGCTGCGCGATCGACCAGCCGAGACCGCTGCCGCCCTGGTCGCTGCCGGCGACCCGAAAGAAGCGCTCGCCCAGGCGGGCCAGTTGCGCCGGCGGCAGCCCGGCTCCACTGTCGTCGACGGTCAGCACCACCTGGCCGGACTGCCGCTCGACCCGCACTGCAACCTGAGCCAGCGCGGGGCTGTAGCGCACTGCGTTGTCCACCAGGTTGCGCACCAGCACGGCCAGCAAGGTCTCGTCCCCGTCCACCTGGCAGTGCGGCCCGCCGTCGAGGGCGATCGACTGCCTGTTGGCAAGGGCCCGGGGCGCGATCTCGGCCACGACCTGCCGCGCGACCGCTGCCAGGTCGACCGACGTCGTCGCGCCGGGCGCGACGGCGTCGAGCCTGGACAGGGTCAGCAGCTGGTCGACCAGTCGCGCGGCCCGATCGCAGCCCTCCAGCGTCTGCCGCAGGGCGCGCCGGCGCAGCGCCTCGTCGGCTTCTCCCCGCGCTACCTGGGCCTGGGCGCGGATCGCCGCGATCGGGGTGCGCAGTTCGTGCGCGGCGTCGGCCGTGAAGCGGCGTTCCGAGTCGAGCAGGGTGCCGATCCGGCCAAACAGGCCGTTGAGCGCATCGATCATCGGCGCCATCTCGGCCGGCGCGTCGTCCAGGCGCACCGGTTCCAGGTCCTGTGCTTGCCGCTGCGCCAGCGTAAGTCCGAGCCGGCGCAGCGGCGCCACGCCACGGTAGACCGCCCACCATGCCGCCAGTCCCAGCAGCGGCAGGGCGACCAGCACCGGCCACAGCGTGCTGCGCAGGACGGCCCACAGGATCGAGTCGCGCGAGGCGGCCTGCTCGCCGACGTAGACCTGCACGTCGCGCTCGGCGCCGTGGGTCGCGAAGACCCGCCATGCGCTGCCGCCGATCTGCACCGTGCTGAACCCGCTTTGGGGGCCGCGGCCCGCCGCCGCCATCGGCGCTGCCGGCGCGCCGGCTGAGCGCAGCACCAGCCGGCCCTCGTGGAACACCTGGAAGGCCACTTTCGATGCATAGCGATGCAGGACCGGCGCGTCGACGCCGTGCTCGTCTTCCACCTCGTGGACCTGCGCCACCAGGATCGCGGCGGCCTGCGCCAGGTGGCTGTCGAGCAATTCGTCCAGTTCGTGGCGGGCGTCGACCCAGGTCGTTACCGCCGTGGCGACCCACACCAGCGCCACCAGGCCCAGCACCAGCACCAGCAGCCGGGCTTGCAGCGAGCGCGGCAAGCGCGCCGTCACGCCGGCTCCCGCAGCAGCACGTAGCCGACACCGCGCACGGTCTGGATCAGCGCGGAGCCCAGCTTGCGCCGCAGGTGGTGGATATGCACTTCCACCGCGTTGCTCTCCACCTCCTGGCCCCAGCTATAGAGATGCTGCTCGAGCTGCTCGCGCGACAGCACCCGGCCGGCGTTGAGCATCAGCGCCTGCAGCAGGTCGAATTCGCGCGTCGACAGAACCACCGGCGTGCCGGCCTTGCGCACGCTGCGTCCGGCCGGATCGAGCTCGACATCCTGGGCCGACAGCAGCTCCTGCGGCTGGCCGTGGGCGCGTCGCACCAGGGCGCGCAGTCGCGCCGCCAGTTCGTTCAGGTCCACCGGCTTGACGACGTAATCGTCGGCGCCGACGTCGAGGCCGCGGATGCGGTCGGTCACCGCGTCACGGGCCGTCAGCACCAGCACCGGCAGCGTGATGCCGGCACGACGGACGGCAGCCAGCACCTCCATGCCGTCCTTTTGCGGCAGTCCGAGGTCGAGCACCGCTGCCGCGTAGGGCTGGTCGCGCAATTCACGCTCGGCGGCCTCGCCGTTGCGCACCCAGTCGACCTGGAAGCCGAGCTGCCGCAAGCCGGCCCGCAGGCCGTCGCCGAGCAGCGGATCGTCTTCGGCCAGCAGGATGCGCATGGGTGCGATTGTGACTGGCGAGCGGCTCAGTCGTCGTCGCCGTGGCGCGCAGCCTTGGCCGCCGCGGTGGTGCCGCCGCCCGCCGCCGCGGTCGCCGGCGCGCCTTGCCATTGCAGCCACCAGAAGCCCAGGACCGCGACCAGCATCAGCGCGGCCACGCTGCGCCAGGCGCCGCGGACGGCGTCCTGCGGCGGGCCGGCCTTGTGCCCCGTGACCATGGCGGCCACCAGGTTCTCCCGGTGCAGCCTGCTGCCCATCACCACGCCGGCCACGTGAAGTCCGACCACTGCCAGCATCAGGTTGGCCAGCACTTCGTGTGCCTCTTCCAGCCATTTGCCGCCGACGTCCTGGTAGGTCGCCCAGCCGGCGGCGGTGACGCCCAGCGTCAGGAGCAGCAGTGCCAGGATGGCCAGCGCCCCGGCCGGGTTGTGCCCGGTGTGGTGTTCGGGCCGGCGCTGCGACAGCGACCTCAGGTACCGGCCCACCGCGCCCGGTCCACGCACGAAGCTGGCGAAGCGGGCATGGCGCGTGCCCAGCAGCCCCCACAGGATGCGGAAGGCGACCAGGCCGGCCATGGTGTAGCCCAGCGTCACGTGCAGCAGCCGCCAGCGCTCGCTTTCCGCGCTCAGGTAGGCGCCGGCGAAGCTCAGCACCATCAGCCAGTGGAAGACGCGCACCGGCGCGTCCCAGACCAGGATGGGGCGCTCGTTGCCGGCGCCGGTGACGGGTTCAACGGGGGATGCGGACACGGTGTTCATTGAAGTCTCCTTGGTCGGCCTGCGGGTGGCAGGCGCTGCAGTTGGCGGGACGATTGACGGCCGGCAGCTTCCAGGTGGCGGCAGCGACCTCGTCGTGTTTGCGCAGGAACCACGCCGAGCGCGTGATCCGGTCCTGGGGCGGTTGTTCGCCGCCGCGGCGGGAGGTCCCCGCATTGGCGGCCAGCCAGCCGGCCAGTTCCCTGAGCGTCGGCGCGTCGAGCGATGCATCGGTGCCGAAGTGGTTCGGCAGGTTGTTCACCAGGCGCTGCCACGAGGCGGCCGGCAGCATTGCGGGCGGATAGGGCAGATGGCAGGCGGCGCATTCCTGCCGGTACTTGGCCAGCAGGGGGGCGGCCGGCGCACGGCGGTCGTTGTCGGCAATGGCCTGCTGGCACAGGACCGCGCCGCACAGGACGATCAGGGCGCGCATTGTCAACGCCTTCATGGCTTGAGCGTGAGCAGCCAGCCCAGCACATCGGCCTTCTCCGCCGCCGTGCATTCGCGGCCGACGACGTCGTTGCAATTGCGGCGAAACCATTTCTCGGCCTTGGCCGGATCCGTGAAACGCCCGGGGTTGAACGCCGGCGCCAGCGCCCCGATGGCCTGGCCGGTGGCTGCGTGCTTGCCGGACTGCACCGGCAGCGGGCCGTGGCAGGAGGAGCAACTCCAGTCGCGCCCGTGGGACGTGGTGAAGAACTGCTGGCCGCGGGCGGACACGGACGGCGCGCCGGCCTGGGCCGTGTAGCCGGCCAGCAGCTCAGGCGCGGTGGCTGCGCCGGCTGCGGTTGCGGCCAGCAGGCAGCCGAGGGCCAGCAGCGATGCGGCGCTGTGCCGTCGGCGGGATGGGGCGGGGGGCGAATGGTTCATGGCAACTCCTGGGTTGCCATCGTCGCGCCACGGTCTTATCGAATCCTTAACAGCGCGCCGCGCCGCTGCTCAGACATCCTTAAGCTGCGGCGGCCACCATGAGCCCATCATTAGGAGGAACCCACATGAACCGCCAGCTTCCAGCCTTCGCGCTCCAGTTTCTCGGTGTTGTCGCGGCAACGCTGCTGCCGGTGATCTTCACGGCATTCGTGTCGATCCCCTTGAGCCTGGGTGGCCACCCAGGGGAACTGCGCCAGACCGCGTTCAGCGTCGGGCGATGAGCAGACCCAGCAGCAGGCCGACGCCGGCGCCGATGGCGATCGACTCCCAGGCATGGCTGCGCACGTAGCCGTCGGCACTCTTGCCGGCCTGGCGGGCGCTGTCGATCACGGCCTGTTCGATCGAGCCGACGCGGTCGCGTGCGCTCTTGACGCTGTTCTGGAGCCGGTCGCGGACCTCGGCGTAGTCCTTGCTGGCCTCGCCCGCCGTGTGGTGTAGCAGGTCCTGCGCGTCGTCCAGCACGGCGTTGAACTCGTGGGCCAGCCGGGCCTGGCTCTTCTTGAGGGAATTGGTGGGGTCGTTCATGGTGTGCTCCTTGGGGATGGGGGGGGTCAGGCGGGCCGGGGCGTGGTTTCGTCGCCTGAGCGGATCACCAGCACCGGGGTCGGCGCCAGCCGGATGATCTGTTCGGCGCCGCTGCCAAGCAGCACGCGCCCGATGCCGCGCCGGCCATGGGTGCCCAGCACGATCAGGTCGGCGTTCCACTCGCGGGCGGCGTTGGCGACCACTTCGCCCAGCCGCTCGCCGAAGCGGTCGAACAGCTGCTTGTCGGCTTCCACGCCGGATGACCGGGCGATTTCCAGCGCCGCGTCCAGCACCTTGTCACCGGCTTCGCGCATCACCTGCAGCAGTTCGCCGGTCTGGCCGCCGTACATGTCGTAGCCGTCGACGAAGGCCAGTTCCTCCACCACGTGGATCAGCCGCACCCGGCCGCCGCCGTCGCGCGCCAGCTGCAGCGCGGCGACCAGCGCCTTGGTGGCGGTGGGGCTGCCATCGACGGGAACGATGATTCGCTTGTACATGACCGGCTCCTGTTGCGATCGATGGATCGAGTTTGGGCGCGCCGCCGGCGACCGGGCTTGACCTGCATCAAGCCCGCGATTGACGCCGGTCAAGGTGCTCCCGGGCCGCTGCGGCCACAGTTCAGAGTATGAAACTGCTTGCGACCTCCGTGCTGTGTTGCGCGGCCCTTTCCGCCTGTTCGCACCTGCTGCCGAAAGCCAGCACCGACACGCCCAGCGGCTTCGATTCGTTCGAGGCGGCGCAAGCTGCGGCCGACCGGATCGTGCCTCTGCGTACCCGGGTGGCCGAACTCAAGGGCCTGGGCTTCGATCCCGCGGGCGGTACCAACGTCACTCTGATCCCCTATCCGGACATCGCGGCCCGGCTGGCGCCCTATCCGGCGCTGCCGTTGTCGGCGCTGGACCCGGGCGTGCGTATGTGCATCGAGGCCCAGGCCAACTGCCGCGGCTACCTGTTCCATTTCGAGCGTCAGGACCGCCAGCGCACCGGTGGCTTCTGGGGCGACTTCCTGAATTTCCGCCGCACCACCGTCATCAGGGGCTGGAAGTTCGACGCCCTGGTGGTGACCAGCGACGGCACCGTGCTGTTCCGCAACACGGCGGGCCAGCCGCAGGTCGACCGGGTGGAGCAGCAACGCAATCCTCTCGGTCCGCTGCAGCCGGGGGGCGAGGCCGCGGGTGCCTTGCTGTTGCGCTAAGGGCGGCTCCTGGCCGGGTGGGTTAAATTCAGGTTTTCAGCCTGTTGCCCCGCCTCGTGCCGTTTCAATTCCTCAACAGCCTCCATCCCGGTTCTCTCGACAACAGCGGAGGCAACGCGGCCGCGTTGCTGGCCGGGGTGATGGATTCGGCCATGGACGCCATCATCACGGTGGACGAGCAGCAGACGATCGTGCTGTACAACGCCGCGGCGGAAAGGATTTTCGGCTGGCCGCGCCAGGAGATCCTGGGCCAGCCGCTGGGCCGGCTGATCCCGGAGCGGTTCCGGTCCGGGCACGCCGAGCATGTCGAGCGCTTCGGCCACACCGGTGCCACGTCCCGCCGCATGGGCGCCCGCACGGTGGTCCACGGCCTGCGCGCCAACGGCGAGGAGTTTCCGCTGGACGCGTCGATTTCGCACATGGATACGCCCGGCGGCAAGCTGTTCACGGTGATCCTGCGCGACATCACCGAGCGGCTGCACGCCGAAGAGGACCACGCGCGGCTGGCGGCCCGGCTGAGCGGGCTGCTCGATTCGGCGATGGACGCCATCATCACGGTCGACGAGTCGCAGCACATCGTGCTGTACAACCGCGCCGCCGAGAAGATCTTCGGCTGGCCGAGCGGGCAGGTGCTGGGCCAGTCGCTCGAGCGACTCATGCCCCAGCGGTTCCGGGGCGAGCACGGCCGCCACGTGCGCCGCTTCGCCGAGACCGGCGTCACCTCGCGCCGGATGGGCGACGGCACCGTGGTCTACGGCCTGCGCGCCAACGGCGAGGAGTTCCCGATGGACGCCTCGATCTCCCAGCTGCAGACGCCCGAGGGCAAACTGTTCACCGTGATCCTGCGCGACGTGACCGAGCGGGTGCGGGCCCAGGAGGAACGCAGCGCCTTCGCCGCCGCCGCCAACGCGATCCGCGAGGAGGAGAAGACCCGGGTCGCGCGCGAACTGCACGACGAGCTGGCGCAATCGCTCACGGCGCTGAAGATGGACACCAACTGGGTGCGCGACAACGGTTCCGGCGATCCGGCCGCCGTCGCCGCCAAGCTCGACGAGATGAGCGCGATGCTGGACGGCACGATCGCCGCCACCCGCCGGATCGCCGCCGACCTGCGGCCGCTGATGCTGGACGACCTGGGCCTGCTGCCGGCGATCGAATGGCTGGCCGGCAACTTCAGCACGCGCTATGGCGTGCCGTGCCAGGTGCTGGCCAGCGACGAGCTCGAACTGCAGGAGCCCTACGCCACGGCGCTGTTCCGCATCGTCCAGGAATCGCTGGCCAACGTCGGCAAGCATGCCGCCGCGTCGCGGGTCGAGGTCGCTGTCGAGGACGTCGGCTGGGCGATCCAGGTGACGGTGCAGGACAACGGCCGCGGCTTCGACCCGCTGGCGCCGCGCAAGCCCGAGTCGCTCGGCCTGATGGGGCTGAAGGAGCGCGCCGAGCTGGTCAACGGCAGCGTCACCATCGTCAGCGCGCCGGGGCAGGGCACCCGGGTCGAGGTGCTGGTGCCGCTGGAGCCGCAGCGCGGCCCCGGCTGAGCCCGGGCACCGGCGTTTGAGGTGGGTCAAGCCGCGACCCGCGCTTCGGCCCTAAGGTTACCTGACTGCAATCCGAACAGGAGTAACGCATGACGACTTCACTGACCCAGTTGCTGGTCCACATGGATGCGACGGCGCAGGCGCCGCGCCGGCTGGAGGCGGCCTGCCGGCTGGCGCAGGCGCACGGTGCGGCCGTCACGGCCCTGTACGCGGTCACCTCCGCGCTGGCCGTGATGCCGTTCTCGCCGGAAGGCGGCGGCGCCATCGTGGCGCCGTTGCGCGACATCGACGACGAGCGGCGCAAGGCGGCGCATGAGCGCTTCGAGCTGGTGGCCGCCGCCGCCGGGGTCAAGCCCTCGTGGGCCGAGCTGCGGGACGACCCCATCCTGCCGGTGTTTTCGCAGCAGGCGCTGTATGCCGACCTGATGGTGCTGGGCCAGTACCAGCCGGGCGACCTGACCGCCAGCGGGGTGCCGCCCGACTTCGCCGAATCGGTGATGGCCGCCAGCGGCAGGCCGGCGCTGATCCTGCCGTACGCCGCCACGCCGGCGCGCATCGGCGAGACCATCGCGATCGCCTGGAAGCCGTCGCGCGAAGCGGCCCGCGCCGTCGCCGCGGCGCTGCCGCTGCTGCAGCAGGCGCGCCGCGTCCACATCGTGTCGTGGACCGCGCCGGACGAAGCCGTGACCGGCAGCCGCCTCGACCTGCCGGGCTACCTGCAACGGCACGGCGTGACGGCGCACTGGCACAGCCAGGGCGACGAGCCCGAGGACGTCGGCGAACTGCTGCTGTCGCGCGTCTTCGACCTCGAGGCCGACCTCATGGTGATGGGGTGCTATGGCCACAACCGGGCCCGTGAGTGGGTGCTGGGCGGCGCCTCGCGCACAGTGCTGCGGTCGATGACGCTGCCGGTGCTCATGGCCCATTGACCGGCGATCGCGTGCCTGCGCTGCCGCCGGGCCTGGGCGGCGGCGAGGCGGCGCGCGCGCTGGCGCAGGACGGTCCCAACGCCCTGCCGGGCAGCGAGCCGCGCTCGCTGCTGCGGATCGCCGGCGGCGTGGTGCGCGAACCGATGTTCCTGATGCTGCTGGCCGCCGGCAGCATCTACCTGGCTTTGGGCGACCCGGCGGAAGCGGCCTTCCTGCTCGGCTCGGTGTTCGCGGTGGTGGGGCTGGCACTGGCGCAGGAGCGCAAGACGCAGCGCGCGCTGGAAGCGCTGCGCGACCTGTCGGCCCCGCGCGCGCTGGTGATCCGCGAGGGCGCCGAGCTGCGCATCGCCAGCCGGGAGGTGGTCCGCGGCGACGTGCTGGTGCTGCACGAGGGCGACCGCATCGCCGCCGACGCGGTGCTGGTGCAGGGCCAGCTGCGCACCGACGAATCGCTGCTGACCGGCGAAGCCGCGCCGCAGGACAAGCTGGCCGGCGATCCGGCGCTACCGATGGGCGAGCCGGGCGGCGCCGAGGCATCGCCCTTCCTGTTCGCCGGCACCGTGGTGACCAAGGGCGTCGGCATCGCCCGGGTGCAGGCCACCGGCTCGCGCTCCGCCATCGGCCGCATCGGCGTGGCGCTGGCAAGCACGCGCGAAGGCAGCTCCCGCCTGCAGCTCGGGTCGCGCCGGATCGTGCGGCTGCTCGCTTCGATCGGCCTGGCGCTGGCGGTGGCGCTGGTGTTGCTGGGCTGGCTGTGGGACGGCCGCAGCCTGCTGGACAGCCTGCTGCTGGGGATTGCGCTGGCGATGGCCATCCTGCCCGAGGAGATTCCGGTGGTGCTGACGGTGTTCCTGGCGCTCGGCGCCTGGCGGCTGTCGCGCCAGCAGGTGCTGACCCGCCGGGTGGCGGCGGTGGAAGCGCTGGGGGCGATCACGGTGCTGGCGGTCGACAAGACCGGCACCCTGACCCAGAACCGGATGGAGGTGGCCGAGCTGTGGGTGCCGGACCAGGGCTTTCGCGACGACAACGGCGCGCCGCTGGCCGAGGAGTTCCACGAGGCCGCCGAATTCGCGCTGCTGGCGACGCCGCCCGACCCGTTCGACCCGATGGAAAAGGCGATCCGCGAGTTCGGCCTGCGGCACCTGCGCGGCACCGAGCATGTGCATGCCGGCTGGCAGCCGGAGCAGCAATATCCGCTGACCGCCGAGATCCTGGCGATGACCCGCGTGTTCGCCCTCGACCGGCCGCAGGCCCACCTGCTGGCCACCAAGGGCGCGCCCGAAGCCGTGGCCGACCTGTGCCATCTGGACGCGGCCGCCATTGCGGCGATCCGGCTCCAGGTCGACGCCATGGCGGGGCGGGGCCTGCGGGTGCTGGGCGTTGCCAAGGGCCATTGGGACGGCAGCCAGTGGCCGGCCAGCCAGCACGACTTCAGCTTCCGCTTCCTCGGGCTGGTCGGCTTGCTGGACCCGCCACGGCCGCAGGCCGCGGCTGCGGTGGCAGCGTGCGCGCGCGCCGGCATCCGCGTGATCATGATGACGGGTGACCACCCGGCGACGGCGCAGGCGATCGCGCGCCAGGTCGGCCTGGCCGAACGCGCGCCGGTGCTGACCGGCGCCCAGATCGACTTGCTGGACGACGCCGCGCTGCGGCAGCGGCTGGCCGGTGTCGCCATCTGCGCCCGGCTGGCGCCGGCGCAGAAACTGCGGCTGGTGCGGGCGCTGCAGGCCGCCGGCGAGAGCGTCGGCATGACCGGCGACGGCGTCAACGATGCGCCGGCCCTGAAGGCCGCCGACGTCGGCATCGCGATGGGCGAGCGCGGCACCGACGTGGCGCGGGAAGCGGCCGCCATCGTGCTGCTGGACGACAGCTTCGCCAGCATCACGGCGGCGATCCGCCAGGGCCGGCAGATCGACGACAACCTGCGCAACGCGATGCGCTTCGTGTTCGCGGTGCACGTGCCGGTGATCGCGCTGGCGCTGGTGCCGGTGCTGCTGCACTGGCCGGTGCTGCTGCTGCCGGCGCAGATCGTGGTGCTGCAGCTGATCATCGACCCGGCGTGCTCGGTCCTGTTCGAGGCCGAGCCGGCGCTGGCCGGCGTGATGGAGCGGCCGCCCCGGCCGGCGACGGACTCGCCGTTCGCGCTGCCCAACCTCGCGCACGGCGTGCTGCAGGGCGTGGGGCTGGCGGTCATCCTGCTGGTGGGCGCCGCGCTCATGGTGCAGCGAGCCTGGCCGCCGCATGCAGTGCGCACGACGGTGTTCCTGGCGCTGGTGGCCGGCGTCTTCCTGCTGGTGCTGGCGTACCGGGGCCGCCGCGGAGTGGCCACGCTGGCTGGTAATCCCTGGCTGCCGCGCCTGCTGCTGGCGGTGGCGGCGGTGCTGGCCCTGGTGCTGGGGCTGCCGTGGCTGCGCGCCATCATGGGGTTCGAACTGCCATCGGTGCCGACGCTGGTCGCGGCGCTGGCGATGCTGGCCGCGGTGGTCGTGTGGAACGCGCTGCTGGGCCGGCTGGTGGCGGCGGCGCAGCCGGTGCTCGCGCGCCGCCACCGGGAGCGACGCAGTTGACGCCTCCGGCCGTTCCCGCCGATGCCTACTGGAGCCTGCCGCGCGAGCAGCTGCTGGCGCAACTGCATGCCGACGCCGGCGGCCTGAGCGCGGCCGAGGCGGCGGCGCGGCTGCAGCGCTACGGCCCCAACGCCTTCGACCGCGCCCGGCGGGCCGGCGTGCTGGGCCTGTACGCCAACCAGTTCAAGAGCCCGCTGGTGCTGATCCTGATCGTCGCCTCGGCGGTCTCGCTGCTCGCCTCGGAATGGGTGGACGCGGCCGTGGTGCTGGTGGTGGTGTTCGGCAGCACCATCCTGGGTTTCGCCCAGGAGTACATCGCCAGCAACGCGATCGAGGAGCTGCGCTCACAGGTGGTGATCAACTCCACGGTGCTGCGCGGCGGCGCGGCGCTGACGCTGCCGTCGGCGCAGGTGGTGCCCGGCGACGTGGTGCTGCTGGCCGCCGGCAGCCTGGTGCCGGCCGACGCGGTGGTGCTGGAGGCCAGGGACTTCTTCGTCACCCAGGCGGTGCTCACCGGCGAGACCTTCCCGGTCGAGAAGCTGCCGGGCGTTGCGCCCGCGCAGGCGGGATTGACCGAGCGCGTCAACTGCGTCTTCATGGGCACCAGCGTGCGCAGCGGCACCGCCCGCGCGCTGGTCGCGACCACCGGCAAGGCCACGGTGTTCGGCCAGATCGCCGGCAAGCTGGCCCTGCGCCCGCCGCTGACCGACTTCGAGCGCGGGATCCAGCACTTTGGCTACCTGCTGACGCGGATCATGGTGGTGATGGTGATGGTGGTGCTGGCCATCAACATCTTCATGGCCAGGCCGCCGATCGCCTCGCTGCTGTTCGCCCTGGCACTGGCCGTCGGGCTGACGCCGGAGCTGCTGCCGGCCATCATCAGCATCACCCTGTCGCACGGCGCCAAGCGGATGGCGAAGCTGGGCGTGATCGTGCGCCGGCTCAACTCGATCGAAAACCTGGGCAGCATGGACGTGCTGTGCACCGACAAGACCGGCACGCTGACGGCCGGCGTGGTGCAGCTCGATGGCGCGGTCGACTTGCAGGGCCAGCCCAGCGCGGCGGTGCTGCGGCTGGCGACCCTCAACGCGCGGTTCCAGACCGGCATGGCCAACGAACTGGACCAGGCCGTGAGCGCGGCGGCGGGCCAGGCCGGCGTCGACCTGGCCGGCGCGAGCAAGGTCGACGAGATTCCCTACGACTTCGCGCGCAAGGCGATGTCCGTGGTGGCGGCGGACGCGGGGGTGCGCACGCTGGTGACCAAGGGAGCGCTGGACAACGTGCTGGCGATGTGCGCCAGCGTGCAGACGGCGGCGGGGCCGGCGCCGCTGGACGCCGCGGCGCGGGCGCAGATCGAGGCGCGCTACGACAGCTGGAGCGGCGAGGGCTTTCGCGTGCTGGGCGTCGCCTCGCGCGTGGTCGACCAGCGCGGCGGCTCCTACACGCGGGCCGACGAATGCGGCCTGTGCTTCGCCGGCTTCCTGCTGTTCCTGGATCCGCCCAAGGCCGACGCGCGCCAGACCATCGCCGACCTGGCCGAGCGCGGCGTCCAGTTGAAGATGATCACCGGCGATAACCGCAAGGTGGCGCGCCATGTGGCGCTGGCGGTGAACCTGCCGGTGGCGGTCACGCTGACCGGGCGCGAGCTCAACGGCATGAGCGACGAGGCGCTGCTGCACGCCGCCCAGCACGCCACCGTGTTCTCGGAGGTGGACCCGAACCAGAAGGAGCGGATCATCCTGGCGCTGCGCAAGACCGGGCACGTGGTCGGCTACATGGGCGACGGCATCAACGATGCGCCGGCGCTGCACACCGCGGACGTCGGCATTTCGGTGGACACCGCAGTGGACGTGGCCAAGGACGCCGCCGACTTCGTGCTGCTGCGCAAGGACCTGGGCATCCTGCTGCAGGGCGTTGCCGAGGGCCGCACGACCTTCGCCAACACGCTCAAGTACATCCTGACCACCATCAGCGCCAACTTCGGCAACATGTTCAGCATGGCTGTGGCTTCGGTGTTCCTGCCGTTCCTGCCGCTGCTGGCCTCGCAGATCCTGTTGAACAACTTCCTGTCGGACATCCCGGGCGCCGCCATCGCCAGCGACAACGTCGATGCGCAATGGGTGGCTCAGCCGCGCCGGTGGGACACCGTGTTCATCCGCAATTACATGGTGCTGTTCGGGCTGGTCAGCTCGGTGTTCGACTTCCTGACCTTCGGCGTGCTGCTGTGGCTGTTCCAGGCCGCGCCCGAGGAGTTCCGCACCGGCTGGTTCATCGAATCATTGCTGACCGAGCTGGTGATCGCGCTGGTGGTGCGCACCCGCGGCCCGTTCTGGCGCAGCCGCCCGGGCCGGCTGCTGCTGGCCAGCACCGCCGGCGTGGTCGGGTTGACCCTGGCGCTGCCCTACCTGCCGGGGATCTCGGTGTTCGGCTTCGTGCCGCTGCCGGCGCCGCTGATGCTGGCCATGATCGCGCTGACGCTGGCCTATGTGGCGGCCGCCGAGGTCGCCAAGAAATTCTTCTACGCGCGGGCCTGAATCTGGGTCAGCCTAGGACTATTCCTAGGCGACATCAGCGGTGCTGAGGCCGCAAACCGGATTCCGCTGAGGGCCGGACTCAGTTTCGGCTGATGTTGCGGGGCCGTCCGGCGGCAGACACTTGCCGCATGGTTCGCAGCCCGCAAAACCCGCTCAAGGTGTTCATCGCCGACGACTCGCGCCTGATCCGCGACCGGGTCGCCATGCTGCTGGCCGCCGCGCACATGGTGGTGGTCGGCGAGGCCAGCACGCCCGCCGCGTCGATCGAAGGCATCCTGTCCGTTCGGCCGAACGTGGTGGTGCTGGACGTCCAGCTCGAAGGCGGCACCGGGCTGGAAGTGCTGCGCGCGGTGCGCAGCGCCGCCCCGGAGATCGCCGTCATCGTGTTCAGCAACAGCGCCGCCCCGGCCTACCGCAAACGCTACCTGTCGCAGGGAGCCGCCGGTTTCTTCGACAAGAGCACCGAATTCGACCAGCTCGCGCTGGCGGTGGCCAACAGCTGCCCCGGCGCGACTTCCTAACAGCATCCAGGAGAGGAATTCACCATGTCCATCGCCACGCTCGAAGCGCCCCTGCGCAACCCCCGGGTCATTGCGGTCGTCCCGGACCTTCCGGTTCGCCCCACGGCAACGTTGCCTGCGCTCAAAACCAAGTGCTCGGCCTGCCATCTGCGCGAGCTGTGCCTGCCCTGCGGCATGACCGGCAGCGACATCGAGCGGCTGGACGCCATGAGTTTCAGCCGCCGGCGGGTCAAGGCCGGCCAGGTGATCTACCGCGAAGGCGACCGCTTTCAGTTCATCTACGCGGTGCGCAGCGGCACCTTCAAGACCAGCCTGACGCTGTCGGACGGCCGTGAGCAGGTCAGCGGCTTCTACATGGCCGGCGAACTGATGGGGCTGGACGGGCTGGCGCAGGGCGTCCACGCCAGCAGCGCCACCGCGCTGGAAGACACCGAGGTCTGCAGCATCCCCTATGTCCACCTGAGCGAGCTGTCGGCCGCCAACAGCGGCATGCAGCACATCGTCAGTCGCCTGATGAGCCGCGAGATCGTGCGCGAGCACAGCCTGATGCTGCTGCTGGGCAGCATGAACGCCGAGGAGCGGCTGTCGGCCTTCCTGCTGAACCTGTCGCAGCGGCTCAAGGCGCGGGGTTATTCGCCCACCGAGTTCCACCTGCGCATGTCGCGCGCCGAGATCGGCAGCTACCTGGGCATGACGCTGGAAACCGTGAGTCGCACCTTCTCCGCCTTCCAGCACCAGCAGCTGCTGGAAGTCGACAAGCGCCACATTCGCATCACCGACATGGCGGCGCTGTCGCGCGCCCTCGAACTGCGGATGCACTGAACAGAGCGCCGCCATGTCCCGATTCCGCCGGATCCTGGTCGCCCTGGACGGCAGCGCGTGCTCCGAGCTCGCCCTGGACGAAGCGATCCGGCTGGCGCAGGCGCAGGGCGCGCGGTTGCGGCTGGTCCACGTGATGGACGAACTGCAATGGGTCAACGGCTTCGAGTCGGCCCGGGCCTATTTCGAGGACGTGCTGCCGCGGATGCGCAAGGCGGGTGAGGACCTGCTGGCGCGCGGGCTGTCCCGCGCCATCACCGCCGACGTCCAGGCCGAGAGCGAACTGGTGATCCAGTCGGCCGGCCGCGCCAGCGACAACGTGGCCGACGAGGCCAGCCGCTGGGGCGCCGACCTGATCGTGGCCGGCACCCAGGGCCGGTACGGTGTCGACCGGCTGTTGCTGGGCAGCACCGCGGAGCAGATCGTGCGCCATGCGAGCGTTCCGGTGCTGCTGGTGCGCGCCCACGCGCCGGCCGCATGAGCCGGCCTTGATGCGCGTCAACAAGTGGCGGCGCGCCCTGCCTACAGTCAATGCATTCCCTCCTGGAGATGTGATGAAACCCGACTGGATCCTGATCGCCAATGCCACCCGCGCCCGACTGGTGCAACGTGAACTGGGCTGCCCGCTGGTGGTGGTCCACAGCTTCGAACACCCGCAAGGCCGCAGCAAGACCAGCGACCTCGCCGATGACCGTGCCGGCCAGGGCAAGACCGACCACAGCTTCGGTGGCACCTCCTACCCGCCGCGCGTCGTCGCCAAGGAAAAGGAGCACCTGCGCTTCGCGCGCGAGCTGGCCGAGTACCTGGAAACCCAGGCGCACCAGGGCAGCTTCCATTCATTGGCCCTGTTCGCATCCAGCCCGTTCCTGGGCGAGCTCAAGGCGCAGCTGGGCACGGCGGCCAGCGCCTTGCTCAAGGGCACCCACGACGTCGACCTGACCAGCGTCGGCCTGGTGGAGCTCGATCACCGGATCGCCCACGAAACCTCGCCGCACTGAGCCGATGGTGGAGCGAAGGCCATGGACCTGTCGCTCCGCAGCCTGATCGATTCGCTCGGGCAGCGCTCGGGGGCGTCGTTCGCGGTCGAGATGCCGGGCGGCGTGCGCTATCGCTGCGGCAGCGGCGAGCCGGCCTTCACCGTGGCCTTGCGCACGGACAGCGCCGTGGCAGCGACCTTCCTGCGCGGCCACATCGGCCTGCTGGAGGCCTACTTCGACCAGCAGGTCGACGTGCTGGGAGACTTCGGCGCGGCGATGGCCGCCGGGATGAATTCGGGCTTCGACCTGCGCTTGGCCGCCGTCAACAGCGTGGAAAACAACCTGCTCGAATGGCGCAGCGCCAACCGCAGTGCGGAGCAGGCCAAGGCCAATGCGCGCGCCCACTACGGGCTGGGCGAGCCGTTCTACCGGCTCTGGCTGGACGAACCGCTCAAGATGTACACCTGCGGCTACTGGCCCGAGGGCACGGCCAGCCTGGAACAGGCCCAGCGCAACAAGATCGACCATGTCTGCCGCAAGATCCGGCTGGCGCCGGGCGAGCGCTTCGTCGACATCGGCTGTGGTTTCGGCGGCTTCATGTTTCGGGCCGCGGAGACGACCGGCGCGACCGGCACCGGCGTCAACACCACCACCGAGCAGGTGCAATGGCTGGATGCGGAGATCCGGCGCCGTGGACTGCAAGAGCGGCTGCGCGTGCGGGAGGCGGATTTCCGCGACGTCGATGCGCAGTACGACAAGGTGGTGTCGATCGGCGTGCTCGAACATGCCGGCCGCGACCAGCTGGCCGAGGTGATCCGAGCCCACGCGGCGTTCCTCAAGCCCGGCGGCCTCGGGCTGCTGCATTTCATCGGCCATGTGGGACGGCGCGACACCGAGCTGTTCATCCGCAAGCATGTCTTTCCCGGCGGCTGGATCCCGAGCCTGGCCGACGCGCTGGTCGAGATGGAGGGCTGCGGGCTGGAGGTGGTCGATGTCGAGAACCTGCGCCGCCACTATGTGCCGACGCTGGAGGCCTGGGCGCAACGCTTCGCCGCCAGCTGGCCCGCCATCCAGGCGCTGGACCCGGTGCGCTTCGACGAGCGCTTCCGCCGCATCTGGACCGCCTACCTGGTCGGCTGCGCCGAGATGTTCCGCAGCGCCGGCGGCCAGACCCACCTGTTCCAGGTTGTCGTGAGCAAGGGCAACGTCAGCGCCGCCAGCTATCCGATGAGCCGGGACCGGCTGTCATGATCGCCGATGGGACGCTCACCCATGCCGAGCGCGCCGAGCAGGCCGCCGCGGCGCTGCGGGCCGCGCTGTCCGATGGGATCAGGCCGGGATTGCGCAAGCGCACCTCCAACCTGTTTCGGGACGTCGCCGACCGGCAGCGCCGGCTGGACCTGGGCGCGCTGCACCACGTCATCGGTGCCGACCCGGCCGCCGGCTGGATGGACGTGGAGGGTCTGGCCACTTACGAGGACATGGTGGCCTGGACGCTGCCGCGCGGCTTCATGCCGGCCGTGGTGCCCCAGCTCAAGACCATCACCGCGGGCGGCGCCGCCGCCGGTGTGGGCATCGAAGCCACCTCGTTCCGCCACGGGCTGGTCCACGACACGCTGCTGGAGATCGAGGTGCTGCTGCCCGACGGCGGACTGGTCACCTGCACGCCCGACAACCAGCACCGCGACCTGTTCTTCGGATTTCCCAACTCCTACGGCACGCTCGGCTACGCCCTGCGCCTGCGGCTGGCGACGCAGCCGGTGCAGCCGATGGTGCGGGTCGAGCACCATCGCTTCCCGCATCCCGACGCCTTCTTCGCCGCGATGGCGGCGCAGTGCGCCGGCGACGCCGATTTCGTCGACGGCGTGGTGTTCGGCGGCCGCGACCTGGTGCTGAGCACGGCGCGCTTCACCCGCGACGCGCTGTGGCGCAGCGACTACTCGTACCGCAACATCTACTACCGCTCGCTGCAGGAGCGCAGCGAGGATTACCTCGGCACCGCGGACTACCTGTGGCGCTGGGACACCGACTGGTTCTGGTGCTCGAAGAACTTCGGCGCCCAGCAGCCGCTGCTGCGGCTGCTGCTCGGGCGCCGGTGGCTGAACTCGCGCACCTATGGCCGCTGGATGCGGCTGGGCTCGCGCTGGCAAGTGGCGCAGCGGCTGGCGCGCTGGCGCGGCCACGGCCGTGAAAGCGTGATCCAGGATGTCGACATCCCGCTGGCGCAGGCGCCGCAGTTCCTGGACTTCCTGCTGCGCGAGATCGGCATCCTGCCGGTGTGGATCTGTCCCGTGCGCGGCGAAGTGCCTGGCCGGCGCTTCCCCCTCTACCGGCTGGGCGCCGCCCGGCTGTACATCAACTTCGGCTTCTGGGACGCCATCGAGACGCCGGTGGTGCACGAGCCCGGCCACTTCAACCGGATGATCGAGCAGGAGGTGATCCGTCTGGGCGGCGTCAAGTCGCTCTACTCGGACAGTTTCTTCACGCCCGAGGAGTTCGCCGCAGCCTACGGCATGGACGACTACGAGCGGCTCAAGCACCGGTACGACCCGCAGGGCCGGGCCGCCCACCTGTACGACAAGTGCGTGCGCCGGCTTTGAGCAAGCGGCTTGATCTGGATCAGAACCGGGCGGGCAGCGTCGACTAGAGTGAAAGCTAGCCACTGCGTGAACGACGATGCTGTCGCTGCGGGCAGGGTGACGAAACAGGGCCGGCCCTCCGGCCCGACTTTCCGCGACGCCCGCGCGTCCCGGCCGTTACCCGTGATGCAGGCGGACTCCAGCGGAGCCTGACACGCGGTGGCCTTTTTTTTCTCTCCCCACCATGCTGTTCGCCGATCGCCTCGACGCTGCCGAGCAGCTGTCCACAGCCCTGAGCCCTTATCGCGGACGCAATCCGCTGGTGCTGGCGATCCCGCGCGGCGCGCTGCCGATGGGTCGTGTGGTGGCCGAGCGGCTGGGCGGGGAACTCGACGTCGTGCTGGTCAGGAAACTGAAGGCGCCGTGGTCGCCGGAATTCGCGATTGGCTCGATCGACGAAAGCGGCTGGGTCTACCTGGCTGCCCACGCTCACGCGGCCGGCGCCACCGACGCCTACATCGAAAGGGAAAAGCAGGCCGAGCTGGCCGTGCTGAGGGAGCGCCGCGCGCGCTATACGCCCGGCCGCCGGGCGATCGACCCGGCCGGGCGCATCGCGATCGTGGTCGATGACGGCCTCGCTACCGGCGCGACCATGATCGCCGCCCTGCACACCGTGCGCTCGCGCGGGCCGGCCAGGCTGGTCTGCGCCGTGCCCGTCGGCGCGCCGGACAGCATCGAGCTGGTGCGGCCCTACGCCGACGAGGTCGTGTGCCTGCATGCACCGCCGGAGTTTCAGGCGGTCGGCCAGTTCTACCGCTCGTTCGGCCAGGTCGGCGACGAAGAGGCGATCCTCTGCCTGCGCGCGGCCGGCGCGCCGGCCGCCGACGGCGTTGCATCGCCCCGGTAACGGTCTGCGAGCGATGGGCAGGCAGGCTCCCGGCGTCCAGGCCAAGGTCGACGTCCTGCGCCAGCCGGCAGCCTATCCCGGCCAGCCGGCGGTCGAGGTCATCGAGACCCACATGTCCTGGGTCTTTCTCGCCGGCGAGATGGTCTACAAGCTGAAGAAGCCGGTGAGCAGCCCGGAGCTGGATTTCAGGTCGCTCGAAGCAAGACATTTCTATTGCATGGAAGAACTTCGCCTGAACCGGCCACTGGCTGGCGGCGTGTACCTCGATGTCGTCGCGCTCATGGCCGATGACGCCGGCGCGCTCAGGCTCGGCGGGCCCGGCACGGTGGTCGACTGGCTGGTCCGGATGCGTCGCCTTCCCGCGCAGTTGATGCTGGACAGGATGCTGGAAGAAGACAGGGCAGGTCAGGAGGATCTGCGCGCATTGGGCCGGCGCCTCGCAGGGTTCTACGGCCAGCTGGAGCCCGTGGCGATCGACCCGGGCGAGTACCGGGACCGCCTGGAGCGTTCCATCGGCGAATGCGAACGCGAGCTGTGCGAACCGGCCTTCGGCCTGGATGCGGACGGCGCCCGCGGACTGTGCGCGCGGATGCGCTCCGTGTTGCAGCGCTGTCCCGCCCTGTTCGATGCGCGCGTGCAGGCCGGCCGGATCGTCGAAGGCCATGGTGACCTGCGCCCGGAGCACGTCTACCTGGGCACGCCGCCGGCCATCATCGACCGGCTGGAATTCTCGATGGAATTGCGCACGCTCGATGCCATCGACGAGGTGGCTTACCTGGCCCTCGAATGCCAGCGCCTCGGCGCGCCCGAACTCGGCGGCGTCCTGCTCGACACCTACCGGGAATGCGCGGCCGACGACGCCGGCGACGCCCTGGTCCATTTCTACCAGTGCCTGCGGGCCTGCATCCGCGGCCGGCTCGCCATCCGGCACCTGCGCGAGGCGCAGTACCGCGACTCGCCGAAATGGCCGGCGCGGGCCCGGCAGTACCTGCGGCTGGCCGGGCTGCACATGCGGCAATGCGAGCCGGCGCTGGCTGCTATTCCTCCAGCAGCTCCGTGATGGAGCCGCCGCGATGGATGCGCTGGAGCGCTTGCGCGAACAGGCCGGTGCTGTCCAGGACGACCAGCTTGTCGCGGGTCTTGCCCGGGCCCAGCCGCAACGGCGGCACCGAGTCGGTCACCACGATCCCGGTCAGCGCGTCGTCGGCCAGGATGCGGTCGGCGTCGCCGACGAACAGGCCATGCGAGGCGGCGGCATACACGGCCGTGGCGCCCAGCGACCGGCAGGCCGTGACCGTGCGGGCGATAGTGGAGCCGGTGCCGATCAGGTCGTCGATGATGATGGCGCAGCGGCCCTTCACGTCGCCGACGATCAATTCGCCGCGCAGCGAGCCCTCGCTGCGGTGCTTCTCTGCGAAGGCGGCGGCCACCGGCCGGCCGAGCACCTGCGTCAGGCGCTGGCGGAACCGGTCGGCCCGCTTGATGCCGCCGGCGTCGGGCGAAACGACCACAGCCTCGCGCGCTCCCAGCAGGCCTGCGAAGTGGGCGGCGAACAAGCCCTGGGCTTGCAGGTGGTCGGTGCGGCAGCGGAAGGCGTTCTGGAAGGCGGCCAGGTTGTGGACGTCCAGCGTCAGCACGCGGTCGGTGCCGACGGCTTCGAACATGGCGGCCACGTAGCGGGTGGTGACCGGGTCGCGGCTCTTGGACTTCTGGTCCTTGCGCGCGTAGGCGAGGTAGGGAACGACCGCCGTCACGCTGGCGGCCGAGGCGTCCTTGAGCGCACCGATGAAGAACAGCAGGCGGCACAGCTTGTCGTTCACGCTCTGCTCGCTGTCGCCGTACAGCGACTCCACGACGAACACATCGCGGCCGCGGACATTGGCGAGCGAGCGCGCCTTGTGCTCGCCGTCCTCGAAGGCGCGTTCCTCGTGCGGGCTGAGCGTCAGGCCCAGGTGCGCGGCGATCCGTTCCCCGACCTCGCGGCTGGTGCGCAGGGCGAACAGGCAGGGTGCGTTCTCGTTCATGATTGTCCTTTCAGCATGCGGCCATGAGCCACTTCGATGTTTTCAACGGCGATGCCGACGGCATCTGCGCACTGCACCAGTTGCGGCTGGCGCAGCCGCGCGAATCGACCCTGGTCACCGGCGTCAAGCGCGACATCGGTCTGCTCGAACGCGTCGGGGCCCAGGCCGGCGACAGTGTCACGGTGCTGGACATTTCGCTGGACCGTAACCGCGCGGCGCTGCTGGGATTGCTGGCGCGGGGCGTGGCAGTGGAGTACTTCGACCATCACTTCGCCGGCGCGATTCCGGCGCACCCGGGCTTCACGCCGCACCTCGATCCGGCGCCCTGGGTTTGCACGAGCGTGCTGGTGGACGCGCAGCTGCAAGGCCGCTACCGTCCCTGGGCCGTGGTCGCCGCCTTCGGCGACAACCTGGCTGCCACGGCGCGCTCGCTGGCGCAGGCGTGCGGGCTGGGTGCGCCCGAAGTGGAGCGGCTGCGCGAGCTGGGCGAGGCCCTCAACTACAACGCCTATGGCGACAGCGAATCCGACCTGCTGGTCGCGCCGGCCAGCCTCTACCGGTCGCTGCACCGCTACCCGAGCCCCTTCGACTTCATCGGCGCCGATCCGGTCGCACGCCTGCTCGCCGACGGCCGGCGCCAGGACATGGCCCTGGCCAGGACCGTCCAGCCGGCGTTCAGCCTGCCTGCCGGCAGCCTCTACCTGCTGCCCGATGCGGCCTGGGCGCGCCGGGCGCACGGCGCTTTCGCCAATGCGCTGGCGGCGCGCTCGCCGCAGCGTGCGCATGCCGTGCTTTGCCCCGACCGGCGTGGCGGCTACACCGTGAGCGTGCGCGCGCCGCTGGACCGGCCGGCCGGCGCGGACCGTCTGTGCCTGAAGTACCGCGCCGGCGGCGGCCGCGCCGCCGCGGCCGGCATCGATGGCCTGGCGCGTGACCAGCTGCCGCAGTTCGTGCGCGACTTCGGCGAAGTGTTCGGCGCTCTGCGCAACGGTGGACATGGCGGGCTTGCTCCTGACGCGTGAACGATGGAGCAAGGCGGCGCCGCGCCGCTTGAGCTAGCGCAAAGGGCGGCGCAAAGTGGGCCGGCCATTGCGCAAGGTCAAGACGGCGGCGGGTGCGCCGTTCTACCGTGTGGCAGGAGGTATTGCCATGGCAGCCAAACAGATCCTGTTCGGGCAGGACGCCCGCGACAAGTTGCGGCGGGGCGTCGATACGCTGGCCGAGGCGGTCCGGGTGACACTCGGGCCGCGCGGCCGCACGGTGATCCTGGACCGTGATTTCGGTCCACCGCAGATCGTGAACTCGGGTGTTGTCGTGGCCCGGGCGATCGAGCTGGAGGACCGGTTCGAGAACATGGGCGCGCAACTGCTGCGCGAGGTGGCGGCCCGCACCAGCGAGATGGCGGGCGACGGCACCACCACGGCGACGGTGCTGGCGCACGGGATGATCCAGGAAGGGCTGAAATACCTGGCCGCCGGCATGAACCCGATGGACCTCAAGCGCGGCATCAACAGCGCGATCGAGGCGGTGGTGGCCGAGCTGGCGAAGATCGCGCAGCCCTGCGGCACTTCGCGCGAGATCGCGCACGTCGCCGCCATCTCGGCCAACAACGACCGCTCGATCGGCGAGCTGGTGGCCCGGGCCATGGAGAAGGTCGGCCGCGAGGGCGCGGTCTCGATCGAGGACGGCTCCGGCATGGCCAGCGAGCTGGAGGTGGTCGAGGGCCTGCAGTTCGACCGCGGCTATCTGTCGGCCTATTTCGTCAACAACGCCGAACGCCAGTCCGCCGTGCTGGAAGACGTCGCCATCCTGCTGTACGACCAGAAGCTCAGCGGCCTGCAGGAGCTGGTGCCGCTGCTCGAATCGGTGGCCAAGGCCGGCACGCCGCTGCTGGTCATCGCTGAAGACGTCGAGGCCGATGCGCTGGCCACGCTGGTGGTCAACAGCATCCGCGGCGTGATCAAGACCTGCGCGGTCAGGGCGCCCGGCTTCGGCGACCGGCGCAAGGCCACGCTGCAGGACCTGGCCCTGCTGACCGGTGGCCAGGTGATCAGCGCCGAGGCCGGCCTGACGCTGGAGAAGGCCGCTTTCGAACACCTGGGGCGGGCGCGCCGGGTCGAGGTCGACAAGGACAGCACCACGGTGGTCGGCGGCGCCGGTGACGCCGCACGCATCAAGGAGCGCGTCGCGTCGCTGAAGAAGGAGCGCGAGGGCCTGGCCAGCGAATACGACCGCAAGCAGCTCGACGAGCGGATCGCCCGGCTGGCCGGCGGCGTGGCCGTGATCAAGGTCGGCGCCGCCACCGAGACCGAGCTCAAGGAGCGCAAGCTGCGGGTGGAAGACGCGCTGCACGCGACCCGGGCCGCGGTCGAGGAGGGCATCGTTCCCGGCGGCGGGGTGGCGCTGTTGCGCGCGCGCAAGGTGCTGGACGCAATGACGCTGACGCCGCTGGACCAGGACTGCGGGCTCAGGATCGTGGCGCGTGCGCTGGAGGAGCCGCTGCGCCGGATCGTCAGCAACGCGGCCGAGGAGCCGTCGATCGTGCTGGACCGGGTGCAGGCGTCGGGCGAACGCAGCTTCGGCTACAACGCCGCGACCCGGGCGTACGGCGACATGCTGGAGATGGGCGTGATCGACCCGGCCAAGGTGACCCGCCTTGCGTTGCAGAACGCCGGCTCGATCGCCAGCCTGATCCTGACCGTGGACTGCATGATCGCCAACCTGCCCAGGAAGGAGGGTGCCGGCCATGCCATGGGCGAGCCGGCCGAAACGTTCTGACAGCGGCACGCGGATGAATCCGGATCCGAAGCTGCGCTGGAATGTCGGCTACTGGGTGGTGGCGGCTCTGGTGCTGCTGTGGATCCAGAGCGTCTGGCAGGCCTCGCGCACCATCGAGCCCGTGCCCTACAGCCAGTTCGAAAAGGCGCTGGCCGACGGCCGCGTCGCCGACGTGACGATCGGCGACACGACGATCACCGGCCGGCTCAAGACACCGGAGGCCAACGGCAAGAGCGTGATCGTGGCCACCCGGGTGGAACCGGCGCTGGCCGAGCGGCTGTCGAAGTACGACGTGCCGTACACGCGCATGGTGGAGAGCACCTTCCTGCGCGAGCTGCTGTCCTGGGTGGCGCCGGCGGCGGTGTTCTTCGGCCTGTGGTTCTTCGTGTTCCGCCGGCTGCTGGAAAAGCAGGGTGGCGGCCTGGGCGGCTTCATGAGCATCGGCAAGAGCCGGGCCAAGGTGTACCTGGAAACCGACACCGGAGTGAGCTTCCAGGACGTCGCCGGCGTCGACGAGGCCAAGGCCGAACTGCAGGAGATCGTCTCGTTCCTGAAGAACCCGGGCGACTATGGCCGCCTGGGCGCGCGGATGCCCAAGGGAATCCTGCTGGTGGGGCCGACCGGCACCGGCAAGACGCTGCTGGCCAAGGCCGTGGCCGGCGAGGCCGGCGTGCCGTTCTTCAGCATCTCGGGCAGCGAGTTCGTCGAGATGTTCGTCGGTGTCGGCGCGGCGCGGGTGCGCGACCTGTTCGAGCAGGCCCGGGCCCGGGCGCCGGCGATCATCTTCATCGACGAGCTCGACGCCCTGGGCCGGGCGCGCGGCGCCGGCGGCATGATCGGCGGTCACGACGAGCGCGAGCAGACGCTGAACCAGTTGCTGGTCGAGCTCGACGGTTTCGACACCTCGGCCGGCGTGGTGCTGCTGGCGGCGACCAACCGGCCCGAGATCCTGGACCCGGCCCTGCTGCGGGCTGGCCGGTTCGACCGCCAGGTGCTGGTCGACCGTCCCGACAAGGCTGGCCGGGTGCAGATCCTGCAGGTCCACGTGCGCAGGATCCGGCTGGCCGCCGGGCTCGACCTGGACCAGGTGGCGGCGCTGACCACGGGCTTCTCGGGCGCCGACCTGGCCAATCTGTGCAACGAGGCCGCGCTGGCCGCCACCCGGCGCGGTGGGCAGGACGTGACGCTGGCTGACTTCACCAGCGCGATCGAGCGCATCGTCGCCGGCCTCGAGAAGAAGAACCGGGTGCTCAATCCGCGCGAGCGCGAGGTGGTGGCCTGTCACGAGATGGGCCATGCGCTGGTGGCGCTGTCGCTGCCGGGGACCGACCAGGTGCACAAGGTGTCGATCATCCCGCGCGGCATCGGCGCGCTGGGCTACACCATCCAGCGACCGACCGAGGACCGCTTCCTGATGACGCGCGAGGAGCTGGTCCGCAAGATCATGGTGTTGCTCGGCGGCCGCGCCGCCGAGAAGCTGGTGTTCGGCCAGCTCTCCACCGGCGCCGCCGACGACCTGGCCAAGGTGACCGACATCGCGCGCGACATGGTGACCCGCTACGGCATGGACGAGGGCCTGGGCTACGTGGCCTACGAGGCGCCGCCGGCGCGCTTTCTGGACCTGCCCGCCGAATCCATGGCCGGCAGCCGCACCAGCCCCGCGACCCAGCAGCGCATCGACGATGCGGTGCGCGCCATCGTGATGGATGCCTTCGCGCGGACCACCAGACTGTTGCAGCAGCGGCGCGAGCTGCTGGAGCGTTGCGCCCGCGCGCTGCTGGCCAACGAGACGCTGGACGAAGCCGCGCTGAAGGCGCTGACGACCGACCTGAAGATCGAACCCGAATCCGGCCCGTCCTGAAACGGGTCAGGGCGCAGGCAGCACGAATCCGCTCTCTTCCTGCGTCAGCGGCTGGGCCACGTCGCGCAGCTGCGCGAGTACCGTGGTGTCGGCCTCCGAGGCGTCGCCGCGTCGGGCCAGCAGCCGCTGGCGCAGCACCTCCTCGGGTGCCTCGCAATGCAGGATCCAGAACGGCACGCCGAGTTCGCGCGCCAGCGCCAGGGCCTGCATGCGTTCGTCCTGCTGCAGGAAGGCGGCGTCGAGGATCACCGGATAGCCGGCCTGCAGGATTGTGCGCGCCAGCGTGAACAGCCGCTGGTAGGTCCGCTCGGTGGCGTCTGCGCCGTACAGGTCCAGGCCTTGGTCGCTGGAGCGTTCCAGCATCGCCAGCCCGAACAGCCGTTTGCGCTCCACGTCCGAGCGCAGCCGGATCGCGCCTTCACGCTGCAGCCACTGCTGCGATGCCACGGTCTTGCCCGAGGCGGGCAGGCCGTGGGTGATGGCCAGTTGCGGCGGCGCGGACTTGGTCCAGGCCAGCGCGGTCTGCAGGTAGCGCCCGGCCGCGGCGTCGTCGTCGGGGTGGCGCAGGTGCTCGACCTGGGCCCGCACCAACGCGCGGTAGACCACCGCGAAGCGCAGCGCGGGCAGCGCGCCATGCTCGCCGGTGAGGTCCAGCCACAGGTTCAGCAGCCGGAAGGCGAAGTCGCCGCGGCCGCGGGCGCTGAAGTCCATCACGGGAAAGGCGATCTCGTCCAGCACGTCGATCCAGCGCAGCGCCGGGTCGAACTCGATGCAGTCGAAGGCCTCGACGCTGTCGTCCAGGCGCACCACGTTGTCCAGGTGCAGGTCGCCGTGGCCCTCGCGGACGGCGCCGCCTTCCCGGCGCCGCGCCCAGAGCGGCGCCAGTTCGGCCGCGCTGGCCTGCAGCCATTGCCGCAGGTGCGATTGCCCGGTTCCGGTCGCCGCGGTGGCGGCGCCGGCCAGCGCGGCCAGCGCGACCTGCAGGCGTTGCTGCGGCAGCGCGAAGCCGGCGGCGGCCTCGGCTGGCGGCGCGCGCTGCTGCCAGCCGGCCACCAGCCAGGCGAGGCGGTCGACGTCTTGCGCCGTCAGCGTTGCCGCCGCCAGCTGCTCGCCGAACAAGGCACCGTCGGCAAAGCGCCGCATCCGCACCGCGTACTCCAGCGCCTCGCCCGGGCCGTCCAGTGTCGGCGCTGCGGGGCTGCCGGTGATGCGCGCCACGCCGAGGTAGAGGGAGGGCGCGAGCCGGCGGTTCAGCCGCAGCTCCTCCTCGCAGAAGTGGCGGCGCCGCTCCAGCGTGCTGTAGTCGACGAAGGACAGGCGCAGCGGCTTCTTGATCTTCCAGGCGGTGCCCTCGCCCAGCAGCACCCAGGAGATGTGGGTCTCCACCAGCCGCGCCGGCAGCGAGCGGGCCAGTGCCTCGACCAGGGCCCGCGCCCGGCTGATGGGATCCGTGCTGTGCATGGCGCCATCTTGCCGGCGCCGCGTGGGTCGCAGTTGCGCTTGCTCAAGATGGCGCGCCGCCGCGGGCGGAACAATGGAGCCGTCCTCCCCCGGGCCGGCGGGAGGCGCATCGGCTGGACCGGCCTGCAAGGAGCCCATATGTACCAACGAATCCTCGTTCCCGTGGACGGCAGCGGGGCCGCCGGACGCGGCGTGCAGGAGGCGATCCGGCTGGCCCGCACGCAGGAGGCCAGGTTGCTGTTCCTGCATGTGCTGGACGACTACCCGATGCTGCAGCAGGTGACGTCGCAGGGCAGCCTGGACGCGATGCTCAAGGACTTGCGCCATGCCGGCCTGGACGTGCTGGCCCGCGCCAAGCAGGAAGCCGAGCAGGGCTCGGTGCACTGCGAGACGCTGATGCGCGAGGTCACCGGAAAACGGGTGGCCGACGTCATCGTCGAGCAGGCCGGCCAGCACCATTGCGACCTGATCGTGATCGGCACCCACGGCCGGCGGGGCCTGGCCCGGCTGACCATGGGCAGCGACGCCGAGCAGGTGGTGCGCCACAGCCCGGTGCCGGTGCTGCTGGTGCGCCCGCAGCCCGAGACGGTCGGCGCCTGAGCGCTCAGGGCAGCAGCACCGCCGCCCCGTTCACCGCGCCGGCACTTGATGTTGGTCAAGCTTGCGGCGGATCGGCGTGCCTATAGTCGCTCACAGGAGTCACGCCATGTCCCATCTCGCCGCCGCAATCATTCACGAAGAACACGCCGCCGTCTCGGCCGTGCTGCGTTCGTTGCTGGCGATGATGCGCCAGGGCCCGGG
>JBBRSZ010000008.1:0-127298 GCA_038244915.1 Burkholderiales bacterium
CGGCGGCAGCGCATAGGTGGCCGGCAGCAGCATCGCGATGGTCGCGACCGGGCCGATGCCGGGCAGCACGCCGATCAGCGTGCCCAGCATGCAGCCGATGAAGGCGTACAGCAGGTTGATCGGCGTGAAGGCGACGCCGAAACCGATGGCAAGGTTGGAAAGCAGGTCCATGGTGGTGTCCTCAGCCGGTGATGAAGGAAGGCCACACCTGGATCTGCAGTTTGAGCAGAACGATGAACGCCAGGTAGCTGCCGATGGCCAGCACCGTCGCCAGGATCAGGGTGTCACGGGTATGGAAGTGGCCGTCGGCCAGGCTCGAGATGATGGTCAGGCCGTAGATCGCGGCAATCAGGCCCATCGCCGGAATGCCGATCGAAGGCAGGCCGCCAAGCAGCACGCCGAACGCCAGGTTGGCCGTGATGATGAAGAACAGCGGGCGCCAGGCCCACTTGCCGATCCGGTCGCCGCCTTCGGTCTCCACCACCAGCGAGGTGAACAGCACGACGGCGCCGATCAGCGCCAGCACGATGCCCAACATCAACGGGAAGTAGCCCGGGCCCATGCGGGCGCCTTCTCCCACGTTGTAGGTCGTCGCCCCCCAGGCGAACGCGACCCCGATCGCAATGAACATGAGCCCGGAGAAGAAATCCTTCTGGCTTTTGATATTCACCTGTCATCTCCTCGATGTAGCAATCGGAAGAGTGCATTCTGAGCCGACGCTGACCTGCGTCCCAGTGGCTTCTACCTAGCGAGTTGGTCAGGCAGGACTCAGGGTTGGCCGGCCCGGCCGGCGGGGCCGAAGGCAGGCATGATGCGTGGCCCCGCCCGCCCACTTGCACCGCAACCGTCATGGAGACCAATTCCTTGGACACCGCCGAAGCCAGCTCCTCGCGGCTCAATGCCGCTGTCGCCATCTCGGTGGCCCTGCTCAGCACCGTGATGGGTGTCTGCAAGGTCAAGGACGACAACATCGTGCAGGCCATGCAGCAGGCACAGGCCGACAAGCTCGATCACTGGTCGTTCTACCAGGCGCGCAACCTGCGCGAGGAAGTGGCGAAGGCCACACTGGTGCAGTTGCGGCTGCAGGCGGTCGCGACCAGCGGCAAGCAGCGCAGCGACTACGACGCCGCCATCGGGCAGTACGAGAAACTGGCCGCCGACCAGGCGCAGAAGAAGGACGAGCAGCGCCAGGCCGCCTTGTCGGACCAGCAGAACTACGACGCCCTCAACTATCGCGACGACCAGTTCGACCTGTCCGACGCCGCCATCGCGATCGCCATCTCGCTGCTGGCAGTGGCGTCACTGACGCAGCGCTGGTGGCTGTATGGGCTGGCGATGCTGCCGGCGGCGTTCGGCACCGTGATGGGAATCGCCGGGCTCGCCGGCTGGAAGCTGCATCCCGAATTGCTGGCCCGGCTCCTGAGCTGAAGGGCGCGATCTCGCCGCCAGCGCCCGTGGACGCGCCGGAGCTTTACACAACTGCTACCGCCGAGCCATGGCGCCGATACATCGGGCGACCACAGTCGATCCCAGCCTGAGCCTGAACCCGACCCGGGCCTGTCGATCCCCAAGGAAGGAAATCATGAAACACTCTCCCAAGCAATTCATCGCCGCGGCCGTGCTGGCCGCGCTGGGCCTGGCTGCCGCCGCCCAGACCCCGCCCGGCCCGCCGCCGGGCGGCCCAGGCCGGCAGGACCGGATGGAGCACCACGACCCAGCCCGCATGCAGCAATTCATGCAGCAGCGCCGCACCCAGAAAATGGCGCGCTTGAAGGAAACGCTGCAGATCACGCCGGCGCAGGAAGGCACCTGGACCGCGTGGACCACGTCGATGCAGCCACCTGCCAACTGGCAGCGGCCGGACCGGTCCGAGTTCGAACGCCTGGCCACGCCCGAGCGAATCGATCGCATGCGCGCCATGCGGACCGAGCGCATGGCCATGATGGACAAGCGCGCCGAAGCGACCAAGGTTTTCTACGCGACGCTCAACCCGATCCAGAAGCGCGTGTTCGACCTGGAAACGGCGCGCCGTGGCCAGCGCGGCGAGCATGAGGGAGGCCGTGGCGGCCATCACGGTCACCACGGCGGTTGAATCCCGCCATTGCCAGCCGAACGACAAAAAGCCTGCGCCAAAGCGCAGGCTTTTTTCATGGGCGGCGGCCAGGCCGGCCAACAGCAGCGACATTCCTGAAGGCAATTGCGTCCCCATGGGGTCTCTCCGGTGTGACAGCCGATGCACCCAATCTAGGCCGTCGCCGGTCGCCGGTGATCGGACGTCCGCCGGGCGCCCTGTAGGACGGCAGCCCGAGCTGGAAAACGCTGTGCACGGCAGGCACGCCGCTTCCTACACTGGCCGGATGAGCACTGTCAGAAAAGGCCAGGCGCCGGCCCCCCTCGCGCGCAATGAATTCCACCTGCGCTTCATGCGATCGTTCTACGATCCGGCCTACCGGGCAGAGAAAGACGCGCTGGCCCGGCTCGAGGAAATTGCCTTCCAGGCCTATACCGAAGGGCGCAAGGCCCCCATCACCGACAAGGCCGGGCCGGAGTTCGCCGATCCCGACTACGACCTGTCGGTCGAGTGGCGCGCCACCCGCGACAAGCTGGTCGCCGCCCAGCAGCGCTGGGGTGAACCGGACACGCCTTCGCGCGTGTTGCTGGTGTGCGGCTCATCCCGCAACGATGGCAGCTGCCCGGGTGAAATCTCCAAGACCTTCCGGCTGGTGCAGCTGGCGCGCGAGGTGTTCGAGGCGGCGGCGATCGAGGTCGACGTGCTGGACCTGAGCCTGCTCACCTCCAGCTACGACCTGCACATCCACCCCTGCAAGGGCTGCGTCTCCACTGCGATGCCGCTGTGCCACTGGCCCTGCAGCTGCTATCCCAACCACTCCGAACGCCAGACCGGCGACTGGATGGCCGAGATCTACGAGCGCTGGGTCAGTGCCCACGGCGTGCTCCTGATGACGCCGGTGTACTGGTACCAGGTGGCCAGCCCGCTCAAGCTGATGATCGACCGGCTGGTCTGCGCCGACGGCGGCAATCCGGACCCCACCACCACCCACGGCAAGAACCCCGAACAAGCCAAGGCGCTGGAACTCAAGGGCTGGGACTATCCCAAGCACCTCGCGGGCCGCGCCTACGGCGTGGTGGTGCATGGCGACGTCGCCGGCATCGAGGGCGTGCGCCGCGCGCTGTGCGACTGGCTGGACTGGATGGGGATGATCGATGCCGGCCCGAAGGCGCGGCTGGACCGCTTCATCGGCTATTACGAACCGTACGCCACCAGCCACGACACGCTCGACGCGGACAAGGCCGTGCAGGCCGAGGTCCGCAATGTCGCCTGGGCCGTCGCCGACGCGGTGGCGCAGCTGCGGGCCGGCACATTGAGCCATCCCGGCGACGACCTGCGGGCGCCGCGGCCCAAGTGAGGCGCCCGCCTCAGAAGCGTGCGGCGTAGCGCAATTGCACGAAGTTCTGCCCCGGGTTGGGCACGCGGATGCCGGCATTGGAGACATGCTGCAGCCGCAGGCCGATCTCCTGGCGGCGATCGGCACCGAAGCTGAGGCCGATACCGACCACGTCGACGAAGTTGAACGTCGTGGTGAACTGCTTGACTTCCGACACGAACAACTGGTCCGTCAACGAGACGCCGACGCCGGCCTCGCCGAACCACGGCGAGCGACCCTGGTCGGGGCGAAAGCGAAACACCGGGACCAGCCCCACCTGGGTGAAGCCACGCCGGCCGGTGTGCGAGCGGCCGTCCCAGTGGGCGATGTAGCCCTCGGTGTGGCCACCGACCTCGGTCCCCAGCAGGCTCGACTTCCACATCCACGGCCAGGTGAGCCCGACGCTGGCGTCCAGGGCCCCGAAGTCGGCGGCACCGACCTGGACGAAAAAACCGGCCGGCCGCAGCGCCTGCGCCGCGGCTGGCAGGACGACCGTACAGGCGACGGCGAGCAACGCAAGCTTAGGCAAGTGCAACTGTCTGGTTCGCATCGTGCGCAGTTTGCTCACGTCGGCGCGTCTTGGGGCAGCAGGACAGTCGCAGCGCCCGACAAATGGATGACGTCCTACAGGGCGCACTCCCCTCGGTAAAGAGTGCGCCACTGTGCAACCGCAGGCAGACAAGAACTCTGCGCCGCGTCCTACACCCCCTCGCAGACCCCGGCAGTACAAAAAGTATCCCCCAAAAAAACCGCCAGGACCCCATGACCCAGACCGTGGCCACGCCACCGCTGACCGTGATGACAGTGAACATCCACAAGGGCTTCACGACCTTCAACCGCAAGTTCATCCTGCCCGAACTGCGCGAAGCCGTGCGCAAGGTCGGCGCCGACCTGGTGTTCCTGCAGGAGGTGATGGGCGAGATCGACCGCAACGGTCGCAAGGGCCATCACCATCCCGACACGCCGCACTACGAGTTCCTGGCCGACGAAATCTGGCCGCAGTTCGCCTACGGCCGCAACATGGTCTATCCCAAGGGCAACGACCACGGCAATGCGGTGATGTCCAAATTCCCGATCGTCCACTACCAGAACCACGACGTCTCGATCGCCGGCCCGGAAAAGCGCGGCCTGCTGCACTGCGTGATCGCGGTGCCGGGACAGGCCCACGAGGTCCACGCGATCTGCGCCCACCTGGGACTGGCCGAAAGCCATCGCCAGCAGCAACTCGACCTGCTGTGCCAGATCGTGCGCAGCGAGGTGCCCGACGATGCGCCGCTGATCGTGGCCGGCGACTTCAACGACTGGCGCCGCCTGGCCCACCCCCTGCTGGAACGCGAGGTCGGCCTGCGCGAAGTGTTCGTGACGGCCTATGGCGAGTCGGCCAAGACCTTCCCCGCCCGCTTCCCGATCCTCTCGCTCGACCGGATCTTCGTGCGCAACGCATCGGTGCACCTGCCGGTGGTGCTGCCGCGCAAGCCCTGGTCCCATCTGTCCGACCACGCGCCGCTGGTCGCGGAGATCCACCTATGAGCGGCAAATGGGTCGAGGGCAACGACATCCGCCTGCTGGAAAACGGCGAGGAATTCTTTCCGCGCGTGTTCGCCTGCATTGCCGACGCCAAACGCGAGGTGGTGCTGGAGACCTTCATCCTGTTCGAGGACAAGGTCGGCCTGCAACTTCATGCAGAGCTCCTGGCCGCGGCGCGGCGCGGGGTCCAGGTGGACGTGACGATCGACGGCTTCGGTTCGCCCGACCTGTCGCCGCCATTCATCTCCAGCCTGTGCGAGGCCGGCGTGCGGCTGCACGTGTTCGAGCCCGGCAAGCGGCTGTTCGGCAAGCGGGTCAACCTGCTGCGCCGCCTGCACCGCAAGATCGTGGTGGTCGATGCCGAGGTCGCCTTCGTCGGCGGCATCAACTATTCGGCCGACCACCTGGGCGACTTCGGGCCCGAGGCCAAGCAGGACTTTTCGATCGAGATCCACGGTCCGCTGGTGGCCGAGATCCATCGCTTCACCCACACTGCGCTGGCCACCGGAATGCGGCACCAGAGACAGCGCCAGTGGTGGCGCAGCCGCAAGCAGTTGCGCACGACGCCGCAGGACCTGCCGCCCGCCGGCAGCGCCGAGTGCATCTTCGTGACGCGCGACAACGGCGACCACCTCAACGACATCGAGCGCCACTACCGGATCGCGATCCGGGCCGCCCGCCAGCGGGTCATCATCGCCAACGCCTACTTCTTCCCGGGCTACCGCTTGATCAAGGAACTGCGCAAGGCGGCCCGTCGCGGCGTCGAGATCAACCTGATCCTGCAGGGCATGCCGGACATGCAGATCGTCAAGACCGCCGCCAGCATGCTGTATCACCACCTGATCAAGGGCGGCGTCAAGGTCTACGAATACAACGACCGGCCGCTGCATGGCAAGGTGGCGGTCGCCGACGACGAATGGGCCACGGTCGGCTCGAGCAACCTGGACCCGCTCAGCCTGTCGTTGAACCTCGAGGCGAATGTCGTGATCCGCGATCGTGGCTTCAACCAGCAGCTGACCGGGCGGCTGGAAGGCCTGATGCGCAACAGCTGCACCTTGATCCAGCAGCAGGACGTGGGCGACCCCAGCTTCTGGCACGTCGCACGCAGCTACGTGGCGTTTCACATGATCCGGCGCTACCACCGCTGGGCGCTCTGGCTGCCGCGCCACATGCCGCGCCTGCATCCCGCCCACCTGGACCCGCTGGTCTTGGCCGCCCAGCCGCCGCAGACCCCACAGGCGCAATGAACGCGCGTGTCCTCGGCAACGCAGGCGTGGCAGCGCCGGGCCGCGCGCACGAGCCCGTGCCCCGCGCCAGATGGTCGCAACGCAGCTGGTGGCCCTGGGCCAAGCGCGGTCTCACGCTGGCCTTCTTCGCGGCGGTGGTGGCGCTGCTGTGGCGCTACGCCCAGCACGTGGACTGGGAAGACGTCTGGTCCTCGCTCAAGGAGACGCCGCGGCCGGCACTGCTGCTCGCGATCGGCCTGGCCGCGGCCAGCCATCTTCTGTACAGCTGCTTCGACCTGCTGGGGCGCCGCTATACCGGTCATACCCTGCCGACCCCGATCGTGATGACGATCAATTTCATCAGCTATGCGTTCAACCTGACCATCGGCTCGCTGGTGGGGGGCGTCGGCTTTCGCTACCGGCTCTATTCTCAGGCCGGGCTGGACAAGGGCGTCATCACGCGCATCGTCTCGATGAGCATGCTGACCAACTGGCTGGGCTACAAGCTGCTGGCCGGCCTGCTGTTCATCTTCCATCCGTTGGTGCTGCCGCCGGCCTGGCACATGGGCAACCACGGCCTGCAGTGGGTCGGCGCCTTGCTGGTGGCGATCTCGGGCGCATACATCGTCGCCTGCGTGCGCATGGGCGACCGCCGCTGGGTGGTACGCGGCCATGAGCTCTACCTGCCGCCCTGGCGGATGGCGCTGCTGCAGATGGGCGTCTCCTGCCTGAACTGGATGCTGATGGCCGGCATCGTCTATGTGCTGCTGGGAGAGAAGGTCGCCTATACCGACGTGCTCACCGTGCTGCTGGTGGGCGCTATCGCGGGCGTGGTCGCCCACGTGCCGGCGGGGCTGGGCGTGTTCGAGTTCGTCTTCGTCGCGCTGCTGGCCCACCAGGTCCAGGAGAGCCGGCTGCTGGCAGCGCTGCTGGGCTACCGCGCGCTCTATTACATCGTGCCGAGCCTGATCGCCGCCGCCATGTACGCGGTGTTCGAACTGCGGGCCAAGCGCGGATCGCTCAACACTGGTGCGCTGAAAGCGGCGAACTGAGATGCTGGCCCGGCTCGCCAGCGAAACCGACTTGGCGGGCTTCCGCGCGGAAGCCCGCACGCTGCTGGCGCACCAGGTGCCGCCGGACCAGGTGGACTGGCTCACCGCCCACAACGCCGACCAGTTCGCCGAGGTCGTGCCGCCGGACGCCAAGGGGTCACGCCACGTGCCGCGGGCGGCGATGGCCATCGTGCCGGCATCCTTCCTGCGCCTGTGCGAGATCGTGGTGTTACACCGGGACCCGGAACGCTTTGCGCTGCTCTACCGGCTGCTCTGGCGGCTGGTGCACGAGCCCGGGTTGCGCAGCGACCCGATCGACGCCGACATGTTGACCGCCCAGCAGATGGGTCAGGCCGTGCGGCGCGACCTGCACAAGATCAAGGCCTTCCTGCGCTTGCGGCCGCTGGAGGATGGGAGGCACGGCGACGCGCCGTTGCACCTGGGCTGGTTCGAGCCCAGCCACCACATCCTGGAAGCGGCGGCGCCCTGGTTCGTGCGGCGCTTCGCCCAGCAGCGCTGGGCCATCCTCACGCCTGAGCGCAGCGTCCGCTGGACGCCGGCCAGCGAGCGGCTGGAATTCGGCCCCGGCGTGGCCGATGCGCCACCGCACGTGCCGCATCCGGACGACGCATTCCTGCTGGCGGGCTATCGCGGCATCTTCGGCGGACGCAAAGCCGGCTGATCAGACGATCACGCCGTCCTGGTAGGCGGCGCCGAAATAGACGTCGACGCTGGCAATCTGCTCACCGCTGAAGGTGAAGAACTCGGTGTTGCGAAAGCTCTTGCCATTGCCGGTGGCGCAGGTGTAGGTGACGAAGGCCTTGTCGCCTTCGACCACGATCTTTTCGATGGTCTGGTCGCGGGCGGCGTCGCCTTGCGGCCAGCAACGCTCGAAGTAGGTCGCGCGGTCGATGTTGTCGTCGTTGGGGCTGGTGAAGGTGAAATCCTTGGACAGCAGCTTCTCGGCGGCGTCCCGGTTCTCGCTCTCGTAGGCGCCGAAATAGGCGCGCACGACATTGCTCAGTGTGGTGTCTTGCATGGGTGACTGTAGTCCCATTCAGTTGGGGGTGCTCTTGCCGGCGTCGATGCCCCCGACCCCCGTGCGTGAACGCTCCAGCGTGCGCCTGGCGGCCTTCTTCACCTTGCGCGCGGGGCTGCGCACGTCCTTGCCGACCTCGTCCTTCTTCGGCACCAGGGTCACGTCCGAGCGCGCTGCCACCGACGCGGTGGCCGGTACGGCACCCGCTGTCGCCGGCGCGCTATCCAGCCCGCTGGGCTTGCGCAGGTTCAATTGCCGCTGCGCCGCCTGGTTGCCCTGCACGCCGATGCCGCCCTGGGGCATGCCCGCCTGCGCGCCGAGCCCGCCCTGCGCTCCGGCCATGGCCGGTCGCCCCTCGAACGACGCCGCGGCGTTGCCGGTCTGGCCACGCGCGTGGCCGAACGTGAACAGGGCGACGATGGCGACCACGGCCACCACGAGCCAGTGGAACGGGGAACGATGGTTGAAGCGCATGGAAATCTCCTTTGGGTTGCGACCCGCGCCGCCAGTGTGGACCGGCCCGGGAAATGCCCTAGCCCCAATCGGCAACAGAATGTGTAGGACTGCGCTGGCTTTACGCATCGGCTGTTAAGATTCGCCGCGTTTTCCCCCTGTGTCCCCTGGCCTCCCGTAGTACCCATCAATGACCGTCGCCGTCGCCGGACGCACCCCCTCCACCTTCGAGATCAAGAGCGCCAACCTGCCCCTGGTGGCCCTGCTGCTCAAATCCGCCGACCTGGCCGAGCTGGCCCGCGAACTGGCTGTTCGCTTCGGCGACATCCCCGACTTCTTCGACCATGACCCGCTGGTGATCGACCTGGCGCCGCTGCAGGCGCAGGGCGAGGCCGCCATCGACTTCGCGGCGCTGCTGCAGCTGCTGCGGCCGTACCGGGTGCTGCCGGTCGCGGTGAAGGGTGGGAGCGATGAGCAAATGAAGGCGGCGCTGGCCGCCGGACTTGCGGCGGCGACGGAGGCGACGGCGGGGCTTCGACAGGCTCAGTCCGAACGGACTTCGCACGTAGCGCCCCTGGCCGAGCCGGCCGCTTCCGGCGCCATGGTCATCGACAAGCCGCTGCGCTCCGGCCAGCAGGTCTACGCCCGCGGTCGCGACCTGGTGGTGATGGCCATGGTCAACCCCGGCGCCGAGGTGATCGCCGACGGCCACATCCACGTCTACGCGCCGCTGCGCGGCAAGGCGATCGCCGGCGCCCGCGGCAACACCGAGGCGCGGATCTTCTCGCTGTGCCTCGAACCCGAACTCGTTTCCATCGCCGGCGTCTACCGCACCAGCGAAGTGCCGCTGCCGGCCGACGTGCTGTCGCGGCCGACCCAGGTGCGCCTGGTCGGCGGCGCACAAGGCAAGCTGGTGATGGACGCCCTCAAAACCTGACCCCTTCAAGGACCCCCTCCCCATGGCAAGAATCATCGTCGTCACCTCCGGCAAGGGCGGGGTCGGCAAGACCACCACCAGCGCCAGCTTCGCATCGGGCCTGGCGCTGGCCGGCCACAAGACCGCGGTGATCGACTTCGACGTCGGCCTGCGCAACCTCGACCTGATCATGGGCTGCGAGCGCCGCGTGGTGTACGACCTGATCAACGTGATCCAGGGCGAGGCCAACCTGAACCAGGCGCTGATCAAGGACAAGCAGTGCGACAACCTGTTCGTGCTGGCCGCTTCGCAGACACGCGACAAGGATGCCCTGACCAAGGACGGCGTGGAGAAGGTGCTCACCGACCTGGCGTCGATGGGCTTCGAGTACATCGTCTGCGACTCGCCGGCCGGCATCGAGACCGGCGCCCTGATGGCGATGCACTTCGCCGACGAGGCGCTGGTCGTCACCAACCCGGAGGTCTCCAGCGTGCGTGACTCGGACCGCATCCTGGGCATGCTGGCCAGCAAGACGAAACGGGCGATCGAGGGCAAGGAATCGATCAAGGAACACCTGCTGATCACCCGCTACAACCCCAGCCGGGTCGACCAGGGCCAGATGCTGTCGCTCGAGGACATCCAGGACATCCTGCGGATCCCGCTGATCGGCGTGATTCCCGAGAGCGAATCGGTGCTGCAGGCCTCCAACCAGGGCACGCCGGCAGTCCACATGAAGGGCAGCGACGTCTCCGAGGCCTACAAGGACGTGGTGGAGCGCTTCCTGGGCGCGGACAAGCCGATGCGCTTCGTCGACGCCCAGAAGCAGGGCTTCCTGCGGCGCATCTTCGGGGGCAGGTGACCCATGGGCTCATTCCTGTCCTTCCTGCTGGGCGAGAAGAAAAAGACCGCCAGCGTCGCCAAGGAGCGCCTGCAGATCATCCTGGCGCACGAGCGCAGCGGCCGCAACGCCGCCGAGCCGGACTACCTGCCGGCCCTGCAGCGCGACCTGGTGGCGGTGATTTCGCGCTACATCAAGATCAATCCCGACGACATCAAGGTCCACCTCGAGCGCCAGGACAACCTCGAAGTGCTGGAGGTCAAAATCGAGCTTCCCGATGCCAGGTAATGACCTGGTCCTTGACAGCGCAGCGCTGGCCGGGGATAACAGCCCTATGAGCGCTCCCCTCATCGTCCAGGTCACGCACCGGTTCAATGTCCCGGCGGAGCGTGTTTTCGATGCCTGGCTGACTCCTTCGCTGGCCAGCCGTTTTTTCTTCGCCACCCGCACCGGCAACATCCTGCGCTGCGAAATCGAGGCCGAGGTCGGCGGCTCGTTCAACGTGACGGACCGCCGCCCGCACTCGGACGGCGATGAAAGCGTGTTCGACGCCGAGCACCGCGGCACGTACATCGAAATCGACCGGCCGCGCCGGCTGGTGTTCGACTTCAGCGTGCCGCCCTATTCGGACGATCCCACCCGCGTCGCCATCGACATCGTGCCGCAAGGCATGGGCGCCTGCGAGCTCACGCTGCGCCACGACATGGGCGACAGCCGCTACGCCCGCCAGTTCGAGGAGCAGACGAAGAACGGCTGGAACAAGATGCTGGCGACGCTGGACAAGGAACTGTTCACACGCCGCATCGGCGTGCTGTCCTAGCTGCGTCAGGCCGCGAGCCAGCGCAGCACCCAGGCGCCGGCCAGGGCCCCCGCGGCGCTCACCACGGCGCCCCAGGCAATATCGACGAACGTCAATGCCAGCGGCCAGTCCTTCAGGATGGCCAGGTTGGTGAGGTCGTAGGTGCCGTAACAGAACAAGCCGAACAACGCGCCCAGCACCAGGGCGCGCAGCCAGTCGCCGCCCGAGGGGAGCACCGCGAACACCACCAGCCCGATCGGGTACAGCAGGTAGAAGGCCGCCGCCGCGCCGATGTTCACAGTGGGCGCGAGCAGCTGGCCCATGGCGTCGCGGTAAAGCGTCTTGGCCACAACCCCCAGCCAGGCAGCGTCTAACGCGGCCAGGGTGACGAAGGTGGCGGCGTAGGTAAGAAGGTAGCGGGTCATGGGCCCACTGTAGCAAGCCAATCGCCGGGGCATTGTTTCCATCCGCGAAACAGCTTGTGCACGAAAGCGCGGCTTGTCCGCGGGCCGATCCGGACCATCTGTTCTTCATCGATGGGCCGCCAAGCAACCAAAGCGACGACTCACCGAGGCTGGAAACAGACGGACGCCCTAGACGCCGCCATGCCCGGATTTGTCTTCAACCTTGACCTGAAAGATTCTTCATCATGAACCGCAAACTCGCTACCGCTCTCGTCCTGGCCGCCGCTGCCGTCGCCGGCAATGCCTTCGCCGACGACATCACGATCGACACCACGCCCTTCGTTTCCTCGAAGACCCGCGCCGAAGTGCAGGCCGAACTGGGCCAGTTCAAGCGCGCCGGCACCAGCCCGTGGTCGATGCAGTACAACCCGCTGGCCAAATTCACGAGCGACACCAGCCGCGCCGACGTGACGGCTCAGTACCTCGCTTCGCGCATCCAGGTCGCCGCTTTCAACAGCGAAGACAGCGGATCGGCCTACCTGGCGCAATACCGCGTGCGCAATACCGGCACCACGCTGGCCGGCCTGCCGCAACGCAACGCCCAGTAATGCAGTGACCGGGGCAACCCGGCCACCAGCCAGGCCGCCCCATGGGGCGGCTTTTTGCGTTCAATGCCCGGTGGTTCCCTTGCGCGACTGGTGCTGGTTGGTGCCGCCGATGTTCGACTCGCGGTCGCTGCGGCTGTCGGGCGTGCGCTTGGCCTCGTTCTTCTGGGTCGGCTCCTGGTCGCCTTGCTTGTTGTGGTCGTTCTCGACCTTGCCGGTGTGGGGCGCCTGCTTGTCGGCCGGATTCTGCTGCTTGGTCATGGGTCGCTCCTTCAGGGATGAAGCCCATTCTGGAAGCCGGGCCCCGCGATTGCTGTCAGACAGAATCGCTACAGCCCGAGAAACTTCCTGACTTCGGCGACCGTGCGGACCGGATCTTCCTCCTGCGGCACATGCCCGAGCGCGGGGAAAACCACCAGCTGGCTGCCCCGGATGTCACGGTGGAACCACTGGCCGAACTCGGGCGGCACCAGCCGGTCACGCCCGCCCCAGAGGATCAGGGTCGGCAGCTTGAGCGTGGCCAGGCGCGAAGTGTCGGCGGTGTAGCCCTGGTCCAGGCGCTGGCCCAGCGCCTGGCGGTTGCCCTCGCGCAGCGCCATGTCCATGTACAGGTCCACCAGTTCCGGTGTCACCTTCGAAGGGTCGCCGTAGACGCTGTCCACACTCGCCTGTACCACGCCGCGCGGCAACAGATTCCGCATCAACGGCCGCAATGCCGGCGTCCTGGCGATGCGAAAGCCCAGTGGCACGGATTGCTGCGACACCATGCTTTCGGGCGGGTAGCCGCTGCTGTCCACCAGGATCAGCCGGTCGACCCGCTCCGGCAAGGCCGCCGCCACCGACCAGGCGATCTGGCCGCCCAGTGAATTGCCGCCGATCACGAAGCGCGGCACTCCGAGCCGGGTCATCACGTCCCCGACGAAGCGCACGTAGGTCTCGGTGGAGTAATCCTGCTGCGGGTTGGGACCGGTCAGGGCGAAGCCGGGCAGGTCGAACCGGATCACCCGCCGCTGGCCACGCAGTGCCTGCGCCCAGCCTTCCCAGGTATGGAGGCTGGCTGAGGTGCCGTGCAGCAGCACGATGGGCGCCGGATCATCGCGCGGCCCTTCGTCACGCAAGTGCACCTGCATGCCGCCGACCTCGACGAACCGGGACGGCGGTGGCGCCCAGCGCGCCTTGAGCGCCTCGAGCGGTTTGTCCGGGGCCCAGCTCACCGCCAGGGCCACGACGGCGAAGAACAGGGCACCACCCAGCATCAGGACCAGCGACCGGCGCAGGAGTTTTTTCATGGAGCCGCACTGTACAGCGACCACTGCGGCACGCCGGCCTCAGGCACCGGCCAGATGCTTTTCAATTGCCTTGGGCACGGCCTTGCGGGTGCAGGCCTGCAGCTTCATCAGCAAGTCATGCCGCGGGTCGGGCACCTTGAACTGGATCCGCAGATCGCTGCGGATGCGCCCCAGCAGCGCCGCCGCCACCTCGGCATCGGCCATGGCCCGGTGCGCCCGGCCGGAGGTCGGCAGGGCATGGAACGAGGCCAGAGAGCCGAGCCGGTAATTGGGCGCCAGCGGATAAAGCCGGCGCGACAGCAGCAGCGTGCAGGCGAAGGGTTGCGGCGCCTCCTGGCCGATGCGCTCCAGCTCCGCGGTCCAGAAGCGGCGGTCGAACGAGGCGTTGTGCGCCGCCATCGGCCGGCCGGCAACGAAGCGGCTGGCCTCGGACATCACCTGCGCCGCTGGCGGCGCGCCGGCAATCATCTCGTTGCTGATGCCGGTGTACGCCTCAATGAAGGACGAGATCCGTACTCCGGCATTCATCAGGCTCTGGTAGCGGTCCACCACCTTGTCGCCTTCCAGCATCACGATGGCGATCTCGGTGGCCCGATCGCCCATCGCGGGCGACAGGCCGGTGGTCTCGAAGTCGATGACGGCGACAGTGGTCAAGGACAGAAGTCTATCGGCTGCGGACGGTCAACTCGTTGGTGCCGGTGGCCTCATCCAGCTCGCGCCTGAACTGCCATCCGGGCAACAGCGCGATCACCACCTCGGCGGTCGTGCGCACGATGCAGCCGGGCATCAGGTGCCCGCCTTTCACCTCGCCATGCTCGTCGGCCACGCTGGCATGGAGGTGGGCGCCATCCGAGCTGAGCGTGCCTGAGAGCATCAGAAGTTCCAGCGGCGCGTTGATGTCGCTGCCCGACGGCTTGTCGGCATATCGCAGCACGGCCCGCGACAGGCTGCCTACCGCCGACACAATGCAGGCCGCCTGGATGCCATGCTGCCTGGCCAGTTCGGCAAAGGCGAATTCGAGCGACGCGCGCAGGTCGTCGCCGGGAGCCAGGCGCAGGACATGGACTTGCATGGCCATCGATCAGCCGAACGGCCGGACGCCGAACAGGTAACCATGGGCCCAGAACGCGAACAAGGCCCAGAAGGCAAGACCCACCACCACCGTGATCGCTGTCGCAGCCATCGTGCCGGCGAGGTACACCGTGCCCGCTACCCGATCGCGCTGGCGAGCAGCAAGAAAGCTGAACACCGCCCAGACTAGGAACGACCCAAACAGCACCACGTCGGCCAGGTTACCGTTGGCCAGCAGGTGGGCCAGCGCCCAGACCATGACCGCCAGCACCATCGGGTGGTGCAGCCTGGCCTTGATCGAGTTGCGCGGCACGTAGGTGGCGACCAGCAGGACGAAAGCGATCAACAGCAGAGTGCCTGCCAGGTGCCGCATGCCCATCGGCGCTTCCCAGAGGTACACCGGGTTGCGCCGTGCCAGGCCGAAGCCCCAGACGATCAGCACGAAGCCGGCGATGGAGGCCAGGGCGTACAGCCCCTTCCAGGGTTTTTCGCCAATGCGGGCGATGGTGGCAGTGCGCCAGCCGTCGGCAACGATGCGGGTGGAGTGCACGCCCAGGAAAAGGACGAGACCCAGGATCAGGACTGCCATGCGGCTCTCCTCCGGTTGGTGGAGGCGCGATTATGGGGCGGGAGGGCCTCCGCGGCGAGCCCGAAACGCCCAAATACCGACTCTGGCGACTACTTGTCCAAGGATTTGAAGTGCTTTTCATCATCTGTGGACAACTAGCCTTTTTCCTTGGCCCGCAACGACTTTCCGGGCTCACAACTTTGTGGATACGGGTCCATGTGCCTGTGCGCGAACGGTGGGAAAGAATATTTGCACCAGTGGTTTGGCTTTCACAGCCGGCTCGGGCTGGTGCGATTCTGAAATTCACAACTGACATTCGAGGCGCCAGGTTCCCCGGGGTACGGTTGTTCTTGTCTTGTCTTATTTCTTCTTATTCAAGGTAGTAGTAGTAGATAAGGGCCGCCCGTTTCTGTGGACAACGGTCTTTTCCCGTTTCGCGTCAACCACTTGCTGCTGGCCCGCGGCTGTGCGCACCCATGCTTCGCAGCTGTCGCCCAAACATGAACAACTCCGTGCCGCCAGCGTTTTCTGTGGATAACTGCCGAGTTGTGCCGGAATTGTCCCCAGGGTTTCCAGGGCGCTGGCAGCTGCGGTAAATGTTGCGGCTACTCCGTCCAGAGCAAGGAAAATCCCTAGGCCCTGGAAGCCATTGGTAACACTGTGCAAGAGCGAAAAAGTTCACGATTCAGTCCATGCGCTGCCGTTCGTCCCTGCCCATCCGCCTTTCGGCCCTGGCAGCCTTTGCGATGCTGGCCCTGGCGCTCCCGGCGCAGGCCGAACAGAAGTGCACCACCCCAGACAGCGATGGCGTGAGCCAATGCCGCGCCGGTCTGGCGGCCGAGCGCGTGCGCGCACTGGCTGTGGTGCAGGAGCAGCCGCAGTGGTGCTGGGCCGCGAGCATCTCGATGATCTTTGCCCATCATGGCTATACCGTGCGGCAGGCAGACATTGTCAAGGACGGCTATGGCGTTGCCGTCAATCTACCGGCCCCTTCGGGCCAGGCCATGACGAACGCGCTGTCACGGGCGTGGGTCGACGAGCATGACCGTCCGTTCCAGGGCAAGGCCTATGCTTCGGACGCGCTGGCCCGGCAATATCAGGTCAGCAACCAGAAGGTGCTGGCCGAACTCGCGACGGGCAATCCGCTGTTGATCGGCGCCCTGGGGCATGCCGTGGTGCTGGTCGGCCTGCGCTACGAACGTTCCGCCAAGGGGAACGTTCGCATCATCGGCGGCACCGTCATCGATCCGCAACCCGGGCGCGGCATCCGGCCGCTGCTGGCCGCCGAGATGCATCCCACCTATGTGGCGGCGGTGCAGGTGAAGGGTGTTGAGCAGAAGATGGCTGTCGCTGACACCGCAGCCAACGCTTCGTTGCTTCGCTGAGAGACCCGTCAGCCCGGACTCGATCCGGGAACTGAGTCTGGCGGCCTGACTCAATCCATGGAGCGGAAGAAGGTCTCGAACTCTCGACCTCAACCTTGGCAAGGTTGCGCTCTACCAGCTGAGCTGCTCCCGCAGCGAGGCTGTTAAGAAGAAGAACATGCCAGCAGGGGCGCGACTTTACCGAAGGTAGTCGGCGCCGATGGCCTCGACTTGTTCGCGCGACCAATCAACTACCAACCGGCGCTCGTTTGTCGAGCAGCCGGATTTCTTGCGACTTGGCAGGCACTTTCTTCAATCCTTGCGGGATTGGTTGCGACATGCTTTGCGGGCTTGTGAGAGAGCCGGCCGGCCGCTAGACGTCGATATTCGCCGCCCGCAGCGCGTTGGTCTCAATGAACTCGCGCCGCGGCTCGACCTCATCGCCCATCAGCATCGTGAACACGCGATCCGCCTCGATCGCATCGTCGATCTGCACGCGCAGCAGGCGCCGCACGGTCGGGTCCATGGTGGTTTCCCACAGCTGCTGCGGGTTCATCTCTCCCAGGCCCTTGTAGCGCTGGCGGCTGGTGGCGCGCTCGGCTTCGGCGATCAGCCAGCTCATGGCCTGGCGGAAGTCGCCGACCTTCTCTTCCTTCTGCCGCTCGCCCTCGCCGCGCGTCACCCTGGCGCCCTCGCTGAGGAGGCCGCGGAAGGTGTTGGCGGCCTCGGCCAGCGCGGCATAGTCGGCGCCGTGGACGAAGTCCTGGGTGATCACGCTGCTCTTGATGTTGCCGTGGTGCCGGCGGCTGATGCGCAGGATCGGCTTGTCGGTGCGCACGTCGAACTCGCCGGCCACTTCGGCGGGGCTGGCGCTGGTGGCGCCGTCCATCTCCTGCAGGCGGGCCTGCAGCGCGATGGCCGCGGCCTCGGCATCGGGCACCGTGTCCAGGTTCAGGCTCACGCCGTCGGCGATCGCGCGCAGCGCCTCGGCATCCATGAAGCCGGAGAGGCGGTTGATCACGGATTGCGCCACCTGGTGCTTGCGCGCCAGTTCGGCCAGCGTCTCGCCGGCGATGGGGGTGCTGTTCTCGCCGCCAGTGTGCACCGCCGCTCCGTTCAATGCGATGCGCAGCAGGAAGCTGTCCAGCTCGGACGATCCCTGCAGGTACAACTCCTCCTTGCCGGCCTTCACCTTGTACAGCGGCGGCTGCGCGATGTAGATGTGGCCGCGCTCCACCAGCTCGGGCATCTGGCGGTAGAAGAACGTCAGCAGCAGCGTGCGGATGTGCGCGCCGTCGACGTCGGCGTCGGTCATGATGATGATCCGGTGGTAGCGCAGCTTGGCGACGTTGAAGTCGTCGGCGCCGGTGGCTGTCTGGCCATTCGCGTTCATGCTGCCGCCGGCCTTGCCGATGCCGGTGCCCAGCGCCGTGATCAGCGTCAGGATTTCATTGCTGGTCAGCAGCTTCTCGTAGCGCGCCTTCTCCACGTTCAGGATCTTGCCGCGCAGAGGCAGGATGGCCTGGAACTTCCGGTCGCGGCCCTGCTTGGCGGAGCCGCCGGCGGAGTCGCCCTCGACGATGTAGATCTCGCACATCGCCGGGTCTTTCTCCTGGCAGTCGGCCAGCTTGCCGGGCAGGCCCATGCCGTCCAGCACGCCCTTGCGCCGCGTCATCTCGCGGGCCTTGCGTGCCGCTTCCCGCGCACGGGCCGCTTCGATGATCTTGCCGACGATGATCTTGGCGTCGTTGGGCCGTTCCTGCAGGTAGTCGCCCAGGGTGCGGGCGACCACGTCTTCGATCGGGCCGCGCACTTCGCTGGAAACCAGCTTGTCCTTGGTCTGGCTGGAGAACTTGGGCTCGGGCACCTTCACGCTCAGCACGCAGGTCAGGCCCTCGCGCATGTCGTCGCCCGTCACTTCGACCTTGGCCTTCTTGGCCATCTCGGAGTCGTCGATGTATTTGTTGATCACCCGCGTCATCGCGGCGCGCAGGCCCGTCAGGTGGGTGCCACCGTCACGCTGCGGGATGTTGTTGGTGAAACAGAGCACCTGCTCGTTGTAGCCGCTGTTCCACTGCATCGCCACTTCGACGCCGATGTTGGTGTTCTGGTCGCTCTGGCGATCGCCGATGGCGTGGAACACGTTGGGGTGCAGCACCTGCTTGCCCTTGTTGATGAAGGCGACGAAGCCCTTGACGCCGCCGGCGCCCGAAAAATCATCTTCCTTGCCGCTGCGCTCGTCCAGCAGGCGGATGCGCACGCCGTTGTTCAGGAAAGAGAGTTCGCGCAGGCGCTTGGAGAGGATCTCGTAGTGGAAATCGTTGTTCTCCTTGAAGATCTCGGTGTTGTCCGGCAGGAAGTGCACCTCGGTGCCCCGCTTGTCGGTGTCGCCCAGGATCTGCATCGGCGAGACTTCGACGCCGTTGACCGTCTCGATGATCCGGTTCTGCACGAAGCCGCGGCTGAACTCCAGCACGTGGACCTTGCCCTCGCGCCGCACCGTGAGGCGCAGCATCTTGGAAAGCGCGTTGACGCAACTCACGCCCACGCCGTGCAGGCCGCCCGAAACCTTGTAGCTGTTCTGGTTGAACTTGCCGCCGGCGTGCAATTCCGTCAGCGCGATTTCGGCCGCCGAGCGCTTGGGCTCGTGCTTGTCGTCCATCTTGATGCCGGTGGGGATGCCGCGGCCGTTATCCGTCACGCTGATCGAGTTGTCGGTGTGGATGGTCACCATGATGTCGTCACAGTGGCCGGCCAGCGCCTCGTCGATCGAGTTGTCGACCACCTCGAACACCAGGTGGTGCAGGCCGGTGCCGTCCGAGGTGTCGCCGATGTACATGCCAGGGCGCTTGCGCACCGCTTCCAGGCCTTCCAGGATCTGGATCGAGCCTTCACCGTAGGCCGCGCTCGCGCCGGCCTGGTTGGTGTCGATCAGGGGCTGGAAATTGGAGCTTTCTTCGCCGCCGGCCCCAACGTGGACGGACTCATCGGGCTTGTTTTCTTCAGACATAGACAACTTCTCTCAAACTCTTGAAACACGGAACCCGCCTTTGGGCGGGTCGGCTTTTCTCTTGTCATTCCCGCGAAGGCGGGAATCCAGGGCACAAAGGCGGGCGCCCTGGGACCCCGCCTTCGCGGGGATGACGCTCTAGATTCGCATCGGCATCACCACGTACTTGAACGTCGCGTTGTCCGGAATGGTCAGCAGCGCCGAACTGTTGGAGTCGGCCAGCTCCATCTTGACCATCTCCTGGTCCATGTTGGACAAGGCGTCGATCAGGTAGGTGACGTTGAAGCCGATCTCAATGGCGTCGCCGCCGTAATCGATGTCCAGCTCGTCCACCGCTTCTTCCTGTTCGGCGTTGTTGCTGGCCACCCGCAACGTGCCCGGTTCGATGTTCAGGCGCACGCCCTTGAACTTCTCGCTGGTCAGGATCGCGGTGCGCTGCAGGCTGGCCAGCAGCGGCACCCGGCCCAGCGTCACGGAGTTCTTGTGGTTCTTGGGGATCACGCGGTTGTAGTCGGGGAACTTGCCCTCCACCAGCTTGGTGACGAACTCCATGCCGCCGAAACTGAATTTGGCCTGGTTGCTGGCGAACTGCATCTCGATCGCGCCTTCTGCGTCCGACAGCAGGCGCTGCATCTCCAGCACCGTCTTGCGCGGCAGGATCACTTCCTGGCGCGGCACCTCGACATCCAGGGTCGCATTGGCAAAAGCCAGGCGGTGGCCGTCCGTCGCCACCAACGAGAGCTGCTTGCCCTCGGCGACGAACAGGATGCCATTGAGGTAGTAGCGGATGTCGTGCACCGCCATCGCGAAGGAAACCTGGTTCAGCAGATCTTTCAGCGTCTTTTGCGGCACGCTGAACACGGGACCGAAGCTGGCCGCCTCCTGCACCAGCGGGAAATCCTCGGCCGGCAGGGTCTGTAACGTGAAGCGGCTCTTGCCGCCCTTGAGCACCAGCTTGTTCTGGCTGCTTTCCAGGCTGACCGTCTGGTCCGCCGGCATGGTGCGCAGGATGTCGATCAGCTTGCGGGCGCCAACGGTGGTGGTGAAATTGCCGGCATCGCCGTCCAGTTCGGCCGTGGTGCGGATTTGGATTTCCAGGTCGCTGGTGGTCAGCTGCACCGAGCTGCCGGTCTTGCGGATCAGGACGTTGGCCAGGATCGGCAACGTGTGCCTGCGCTCGACGATGCCCGCAACCGATTGCAGCACCGCGAGCACTTTGTCTTGAGTTGCCTTCAGGACGATCATGCGGACTCCTCTTTGTGGTTTGATTTCTTCGTTTCAGACGCAGCAGACACCATTTTCACCCTTTCAGCGTCTGTTCCAGCACGTGCAGCTGCTGGTTCAATTCGGTCAGCTGCTGGCGCTCGCCGGAGATCTTGCGCACCGCGTGCAGCACCGTGGTGTGGTCGCGGCCGCCGAATAGCTCGCCGATCTCGGGCAGGCTCTTTTGCGTCAGTTCCTTGGCCAGGTACATCGCGATCTGGCGCGGCCGGGCGATCGAGGCCGGCCGCTTCTTGGAGTACATGTCGGCGACCTTGATCTTGTAATAGTCGGCCACCGTCTTCTGGATGTTCTCTACCGAGATCTGCCGGTTCTGGATCGACAGCAGGTCCCTCAGCGCCTCCCGCGCCAGCATGATCGAGATCTCTTTCTGGTTGAAGCGCGAATAGGCCAGGATCTTGCGCAATGCCCCTTCGAGCTCGCGCACGTTGGAGCGCACGTTCTTGGCCACGAAGAAGGCCACTTCTTCCGGCATCTCGGCGCTCTCGGCGCGCGCCTTGTTGATCAGGATGGCGACGCGCATCTCCAGCTCGGGCGGCTCGATGGCGACCGTCAGGCCGGAATCGAAGCGCGACACGAGCCGCTCATGGATGTCGGCCAGGCCCTTGGGGTAGGTGTCCGAGGTCATCACGATGTGCGACTTCTTGGCCAGCAGGGCCTCGAAGGCGTTGAAGAATTCTTCCTGCGTGCGGTCCTTGTTGGCGAAGAACTGCACGTCGTCGATCAGCAAGAGATCAAGCGAGTGGTACTTGTCCTTGAACTCGTCGAAGGTCTTGCGCTGGTACGCCTTGACCACATCAGAGACGAATTGTTCGGCGTGGATGTAGAGCACTTTGCTGCCCGGCCGGTCGGCCAGCAGCTTATTGCCGACGGCGTGCATCAAGTGGGTTTTCCCCAGGCCGACGCCACCGTAAATGAAAAGCGGGTTGTAGAGCTGGCCAGGCATCCCTGAAACGTGCATAGCGGCGGCGCGCGCCATGCGATTGGCCGTACCCTCTACCAAAGTATCGAAGGTCAACGCTGTGTTCAGCCGGTTCTTGAAAGCGGCGGACGCGCTGTCGTCGGCCAACTCCACCGGCTCTGCCACCGAACCGATTTCAGCGGACGCCGGCGTTGCGTAAGAACGCGGTTGCGCTTCGCGCGGAGCAAGTGCTAACTCAAGGTGTACGGGTTGCCCATACAGCTTCTCCAGCATGATGGCAATGCGGTGTGAGTACTGTGCGCGGACCCAGTCGAGCTTGAAGCGGTTGGCCACAAACAAGGTCACGCGCGAGAAATCATCTGACACTTGGGCCAGCAGGGGCTTGATCCAGGTGTTGAATTGCTGTTCCGGGAGTTCCTGTGCCAGCTGCTCGATGCATGCTTGCCACAGGCTTTCACCCGCACTCAGGGCCAGGTTGGTGGCCACGATCTTGTGCTGCCCCTCACTCATTGTTGGCTGTCGCCTCTGTGGATATTGTTCATTGCGCCAAACAGTCCATTCTAATTTATCAAGGCCTTATCCACAACCGCGGCGGACCCAATGGGCTGTTGGGGCCAAGCCTTCCCCTGGGCGGCGTGAAAGACCTTTGGAATCGGCTATGTCTTGCCGGGATTGGAGTTTTCCGCGATAATCGTGGGTTTCCCTGAGAACCAACATGAAACGCACCTACCAACCCTCCAAAGTGCGCCGCGCACGCACCCACGGCTTCCTGGTCCGCATGAAGACCCGCGGCGGCCGTGCCGTCATCAACGCACGCCGCGCCAAGGGCCGCAAGCGCCTGGCTGTCTGAAGCCACTGCCGCAGCCACGCGGTCTTCCAGTGCAGCGGCTCAAGACCCGGGCGCAGTTCCAGGCTGTCCTGGCAGGCACCACGGTTTCCAGAACCGCGCACTTCGCCTTGCACCGGACCGGCCTCGATACGCAGCCGCCCGCATCAGCAACGACAGGGCCGGGGTCCGCAGGACCCAAGGCCCTGTTTGCCGTGGCGCAGCCGTGGCTCGGCGCCCTGATTCCCAAGCGCTGGGCCAAGCGGGCTGTGACGCGCAATGCGATCAAGCGCCAGATCTACGCCGTGAGCAACGATCTCGAGCCGACGTTGACGCAGGCCGCCCATGTGGTGCGGCTGCGCAGCGCTTTCGATCGCGCGAAATTTCCCAGCGCCAGCTCCGACGCGCTCAAGCAGGCGGTGCGTAGCGAGCTGCAGCAGTTGTTCGCCCGGGCGGCGCAATGATCCGCGCGGCCCTCATCTGCCTGGTCAAAGGCTACCGGCTGCTGCTCTCTCCCTGGATCGGGTCGGCCTGCCGCTTCACGCCCACGTGCTCCGTGTATTCGATCCAGGCGCTGGAGCAGCATGGCGCTGCCGCCGGCACCTATCTCACCTTGGCGCGCCTCGGGCGCTGCCATCCCTGGTGCCAGGGCGGGCATGACCCCGTGCCCGACCAGGTCCGGTCTCCGCGTTTCCTGAGCCGCATGCTCTCTCCCTTTTCACAAAAGAAGTCTTCATGAACGACATTCGCCGCACCATCCTGTGGGTGATTTTTGGTTTCTCCATGGTGTTGCTGTGGGACAAGTGGCAGATCCACAACGGCCAGAAGGGAACCTTCCTGCTTGGCACAAAGGCATCCGTGAGCGCACCAGCTCCTGCGGTAGCTCCTGCCGCCTCCAGCGTCCCGGCCGCCAGCGGCGTGCCCGCAACAGCGGCCGTGCCGGCTCCCGGCGCAGCGACGGCCTCCTCCGTGCCCGGTACTGCCGCCCCTGCCACGGCCACCGCGCCGCGCGAGCAGGTCACGGTCACCACCGACGTGCTGCGCCTGACCTTCGACTCCGAAGGCGGCACCATCGTCAAGACTGAATTCCTCAAGCAACTCGGTGACGACAAGACCGGCACCTTCGTGCTGCTGGAACAGAACACCAACCGCGTCTATGTGGCGCAGAGCGGCCTGATCGGCGGCGCCTTCCCGACGCACAAGACGCCGATGACGGTGAGCGGCGAACGGGAGCTCAAGGACGGAGCCAACATGCTGGCCATCCGGTTCGAATCGGAAGATGTCGGCGGCGTCAAACTGGTCAAGACCTATACCTTCAGGCGAGGCGCCTACGACGTGGCCGTCAAGCACGAGGTCGTGAACACCGGCACGGCTGCGGTTTCGCCGCAGCTGTACATGCAACTGGTTCGTGACGGCAACAAGCTGCCGGGCGAGTCCTCCTTCTATTCCACCTTCACCGGCCCGGCGGTCTACACCGAAGCCAAGAAGTACCACAAGGTGGAGTTCAAGGACATCGAGAACAACAAGGCCGACATCGACAAGGAGTCGACCAGCGGCTATGTCGCGATGGTCCAGCACTACTTCGCCAGCGCCTGGATCCTGCCCGAAGGCGTCAAGCGCGAACTGTTCGTGCGCAAGGTCGACAACAACCTTTACGCAGTGGGCATGATCGCGCCGCTGGATGCCATCGCCCCGGGCGCCAGCAAGGCCGTGGACGCCAAGTTCTTCGCCGGCCCGCAGCTGGAAAAGACGCTGGAGCAGATCACCCCTGGCCTGGAGCTGGTCAAGGACTATGGCTGGCTGACGATCCTGGCCAAGCCGCTGTACTGGCTGCTGGACCACATCCACAGCCTGCTGCACAACTGGGGCTGGTCGATCATGGGCCTGGTGCTGCTGATCAAGATCGCGTTCTACTGGTTGCAGGCCAAGGGCTATCAAAGCATGGCCAAGATGAAGGCGATCAACCCCAAGGTCATGGCCATGCGGGAGCGCTTCAAGGACAACCCGCAGCAGATGCAGCAGGAGATGATGAAGATCTACCGGGAGGAGAAGGTCAACCCGATGGGCGGCTGTCTTCCGATCATGGTGCAGATCCCGGTGTTCATCGCGCTGTACTGGGTGCTGCTGTCCAGCGTCGAGATGCGCGGTGCGCCCTGGGTGGGCTGGATCCACGACCTGTCGGCGCCGGACCCCTTCTACATCCTGCCGGTGGTGATGACCTTGACCACCATGCTGCAGACCGCACTCAACCCGGCACCGCCTGACCCGATGCAGGCCAAGATGATGTGGATCATGCCGCTGGCCTTCAGCGTGATGTTCTTCTTCTTCCCGTCCGGCCTGGTGCTGTACTGGATCACCAACAACGTGCTGTCGATCGCCCAGCAATGGCTGATCAACACCCGAATGGGCGTGCCGCCGCAGTTCAACCTGCCGAAGTTCAGGTAAAAACGGGATCTGCAAACACCGTTGATCAAGGGCCGCTTTGCGGCCCTTGTCCGTTGCAATGGACCTTTCACGCCACACCCAGCCGATCGCCGCGATCGCCACCGCCCCCGGGCGCGGCGCGGTCGGCATCGTGCGGGTGTCGGGTGCCTCGGTGGCGAGCGTGGTGGAGGCTGTGTGCGGGCGCAGCCTGAAGCCGCGCGAGGCAACCTACCTTGCGTTTCGAAGTGCCGACGGCGGCGTGATCGACCAGGGCCTGGCGATCCACTTCCCGGCACCGAATTCCTACACCGGCGAGGACGTGCTGGAACTACAGGCGCACGGCGGCCCCGTCGTGTTGCAGTTGCTGCTGGCCCGGTGCCTCGAGGCGGGCCAATCGACTGGCATGAGGGTCGCCGAACCGGGCGAATTCACCGAACGCGCGTTCCTCAACGACAAGATCGACCTGGCGCAGGCTGAGGCGATCGCCGACCTGATCGACGCCAGCACGGAAGCGGCAGCGCGCAGCGCCAGCCGCTCGCTCGCGGGCGAGTTCTCGGGCGAGGTGCATGCGCTGCGTGACGCGCTGATCCACCTGCGAATGCTGGTGGAGGCGACGCTGGATTTCCCCGAGGAGGAGGTCGACTTCCTGCAGAAGGCGGATGCGCAGGGTCAGCTCGAGCGGCTGCAGCAGACGTTGGCGCGCGTAATGCAGCGGGCCCGGCAGGGCGCGCTGCTGCGCGAAGGAATCAAGGTGGTGATCGCCGGCCAGCCCAACGCTGGCAAGAGCTCACTGCTGAACGCGCTGGCCGGCGCCGAGCTGGCGATCGTCACGCCGGTGGCGGGAACCACGCGCGATGTGGTCAGCCAGACCATCCAGATCGAGGGCGTGCCGCTGCACGTGATCGACACCGCCGGCCTGCGCGAGAGCGACGACGCGGTGGAGAAGATCGGCATCGAGCGGGCCTGGGGCCAGATCGAGGCGGCCGACGCCGTGCTGTTCCTGCACGACCTGACGCGCGCGACCTCACCCGACTATGTTGCCGGCGACGCTGCCGTGGCCGCTGCTCTTGCGACCCGCTTGCCGTCCGCCGTGCCAGTGATCGACGTGTGGAACAAGGTGGACGCGGCGCCAGCTGCCAGCGCGCCGCCGGTCGCCGGGCATGACAGCATCCTGCTGTCCGCAAGGACTGGCGCCGGGCTCGACGCGTTGCGCCGCAAGCTGCTGCAGGTTGCTGGCTGGCAATCGGCGCCAGAGGGCGTTTATATGGCGCGCGAGCGCCACGTGCAGGCGCTGCGGCGGGTCGATTCGCACCTCATGGAGGCGGCCGCGCTGCTGGCGCGCAAGGCCCAAGCGCTCGACCTGCTGGCTGAGGAATTGCGGCTGGCGCAAAACGCGCTCAATGAGATCACCGGCGAATTCAGCCCGGACGACCTGCTCGGCGTGATCTTCTCCAGCTTTTGCATTGGCAAGTAGCAACGGATTGGCTGTAACTTCGGTATCAGGTGTAAGGGCGCGTTAAAGGCCTTGTGGCCATTCCGGGCGCTGGTTACTGTTCAGCCACTATGAACGTACCCCTGCGATCGCCGATCAAGTTCGACATTCAGGCCCTGATCAAGGTCATCAAGCAGAACGAGTCGACCGACGCGTTCGCGCCAGCGCTCACGCTGCAACAGTGGGACCTGCTCGCAGGCTATCTGCAGCCGTTCGGGCTGACCGCGGGCCAGAAGTTGATCGAACAAGGTGCGGTCGACCGAACTCTCTACCTGGTCGAGGCCGGAACGCTCAGCGTCCATTACGAGGACGACAAGGGGCGCGTTCGTTTGGCCATGGTGGAGGCGGGCTCTGCGGTCGGCGAAGGGGCCTTCTTTTCCCGCCTGCCGCGCAATGCCACGGTCCAGGCCGCGACGGCCGCCAAGATCTGGTGCCTGACGCCGATCCGGTTCACCGAGCTGACCAACCGGCAGCCCGCGGTCGCGCTTGAAATCGCCATGGGGCTTGGCTCCCTGGTTTCGCGCCGGCTGATGAACAAGCCGCGCCGGGTGGCGGTGACCTGAAGCCGCTTGCGCGCCGCGCGTGGCGAGGCTCCTTTTTTTCCACAAGGGGGTCACAATCATTCCGAAATAACAAAGGACTACCGATGTCCCTCATGAGCTGGCTTTTTCCCAGCCGAAAGCGTCCCCGCTCTGCCCCGCCTTCCACCGGAAGCGCCGGCACGCCGCGCAAGTCGTCGCGTGATGCGGCTGGGGGCGGCAGCAATTCCGCCAGGCGCAAGACCGAACGGGCGGCGCGTCGCGAGTTGCTCTATGCGGTCGTGCGCGAAGCGATGGTGCGCGCCGGTGTGTTGTCGGCCAGCTACAAGTTCAAGGTGCTGTCGCTGGATGCCGATGGCCGCCAGTTCCTAGTCATGATCGACCTGGCGCGCGGTGCGGGCGGCGACGCCAACAATCTCTCGGAGATCGAAGCGCTGATCGCCCAATCGGCCAAATCTCGCCACGAGATCCTGGTGACCGCGGTCTATTGGCGCATCAACGAGCATGTCGCCGTCGGCCGCGCCGACGTGCGCCACCACCATCGCGCGCCCGACTCGCAGCCGATGCTTGATTCGCAGCCGGCGCCCATGCATTCCGCGCCCGTACCGCTGGCCACGCCCAGCGCGCGTGGACCGGCCTATGAGCCGATCCAGGCCGATGAGGTCGAAGCCTTCAAGCGCGCGCTGGTGGCCGGATCGAGGCCGGCTCCGCTGGCCGCCGCCCCTGCGGCCGACCGCGGCCATGGCGACGCCAAGGGCGGCCATCATGGTCCGCGCAGCTACACGCTGCTGACCGGGTACGAAGACACCGAGATGCCCGATGCCGACCAGAAGGCGCCGCTGCTGAGCGGCACCCAGTACGGCGAGCTTCGCTGAGCGTGCGGCGCCGGCTCAGTGCCCGGCGAAATCGACCAGGGTGAACAGCTGCAGGCCACTTTCGCGCAGCCGGGCGGAGCCGCCCAGTTCCGGCAGGTCGACGATCGCGGCGCCTTCGATCACCGTCGCGCCGAGCTTTTCCAGCAACTTCTTGCCGGCCATCATCGTGCCGCCGGTGGCAATCAGGTCGTCGATCAGCAGGACCCGGTCGCCGGCCTTCACGGCATCAGTGTGCAGTTCCACCGTCGCACTGCCGTATTCGAGCTCATAGGTTTCTTCGACCGTGGTGAAGGGCAACTTGCCTTTCTTGCGGATTGGCACGAAACCGACGTTTAGCTCGTATGCGACGACGGCGCCCAGGATGAAGCCGCGTGCGTCAAGCCCCGCCACCACGTCCGGCCGCCGGTCCATGTAGCGGTGCACGAAAGCGTCGATCAGCACCCGGAACACCTTGGGGTTTTGCAGCAGCGGCGTGATGTCGCGAAACTGCACGCCGGGCGCCGGCCAGTCCGGCACGGTGCGGATATGGTGGCGCAGGTAGTCGTTGACGTTCAGGTGTTGGTCCATCGCAAGGCCTCCTTCAGCCGCGAAGCAGTTTCTCTTCGGCCAGGGCCAGCGACTCGGGCACGCCCGAGAGCACCAGCGCATCGCCGTCCAGCAGCATGGGCTGGCCCTCCAGAGACACGGTCTGGCCGCTGGCGCGCCGCAAACTCGCGATCCGCACGCCCATCGCATTGAGCGCGAATTGGGACAGCGGCCGGCCCACCGCGCTGGCGTCGGGCGGCAATGTCACGGTCGACAAGCGCTCCTGCTCTCGCTCGTTGACGGTGTCGTCGTCCGAACCGTGGAAGTAGCCGCGCAACAGGCTGTAGCGGGCATCGCGCTGGTCCTGCACGATGCGGATCACGCGCCGCATCGGCACGCCCACCAGCGCCAGCGCATGGCTGGCCAGCATCAACGAGGCTTCCAGCGTCTCAGGAACGACCTCGGTGGCGCCGGCCGCCTGCAGCCGCTCCAGGTTGCTGTCGTCCAGCGTGCGGATGATGACCGGCACTTGCGGCGCGTGGGCGCGGGTGTGGCTCAACACCTTGAACCCGCTGTTCACGTCCAGGTAAGTGACGACCACGGCGCTGGCTCGCGCCAGTCCGGCGGCCATCAGAGCCTGCAGTCGCGCGGCATCCCCGTAGACCACGGAATCCCCGGCGGCGGTTGCCTGCCGCACGCGGTCCGGATCCAGGTCCAGCGCCAGGTAGGGGATGCCTTCGCGCTCCAGCATGCGGGCCAGGTTCTGGCCGCAGCGGCCGTAGCCGCAGATGATCACGTGCTTGCTGGTGTTGATGGACTTGCGGGCGATGCTGGTCATCTGCAGCGACTGCTGCAGCCATTCGCCGGCGACCAGCTTGAGCACGATTCGGTTGCTGTACATGATGATGAACGGCGTCGCTACCATCGACAGCACCATGCTGGCCAGGATCGGGTTGAGCAGCTGCGGCGGCACCAGGCCGTTTTGTTGGCCCAGGGTGAGCAGCACGAACCCGAATTCGCCGGCCTGGGCCAGGTACAGGCCGGTGCGCAGCGAGATGCCCATCGAGGCACCGAGCATCCGTGCCGGCGCCGTGACCAGCAGCAACTTGAACAGCACCGGCACCGTCAGCATCAACAGCACCAGGCCCCACCGCTCCGCCACCAGCCGCCAGTCCAGCAGCATGCCGATGCTGATGAAGAACAGGCCGAGCAGCACGTCGTGGAATGGCCGGATGTCGGTCTCGACCTGGTGCTTGAACTCGGTTTCGGAGATCAGCATGCCGGCGATGAAGGCGCCAAGGGCCAGCGAGAGTCCGGCCAGCTCGGTCAGCCAGGCCAACGACAACGTGACCAGCAGCAGGTTCAGGACGAACAGCTCTTCGCTCTTGCGCCGCGCCACAAGGGTCAGCCACCAGCGCATCACGCGCTGGCCGCCCACCAGCAGCAGCGTGATCAAGGCCGCCGCCTTCAGCGTCGCCAGGCCCAGCGCCAGCATCAGGTGTTCCGGCGGGCTGCCCAGGGCGGGAATCAGCACCAGCAGCGGAACCACGGCCAGGTCCTGGAACAGCAGCACGCCCATCACGCGCTTGCCGTGCTCGCTCTCCAGTTCCAGCCGCTCGGCCATCAGCTTGACGACGATCGCGGTGCTGCTCATGGCCAGCGCGCCCGACAGCGTCAACGCCGTCTGCCAGCTCATTTTCCACAGGGTCGGTGCGAGCACCGAAAGGAACAGCGAACCGATCGTCGCCAGCAGGATGGTGAGCATCACCTGGAACATCCCGAGCCCGAACACATGGCGGCGCATCGCACGCAGCTTGGACAGGTTGAACTCGAGCCCGATCACGAACATCAGGAAGACGACGCCGAATTCTCCCAGATGCCGCACGCCATCCGCGTTGTTCCCCAGGGCCAGCGCGTTCGGGCCGATGATGACGCCGACGACCAGGTAACCCAGCATCGGCGGCAGCTTGAGCGAGCGGCTCGCCACCACGCCGATCACGGCGGCCAGCAGGTAAAGCAGCGTGAGTTCGAGGCCGGACATGCCCCGATGCTAGCGTGCCCACTAGGCGGGTCATAGAATCGCCGAATGACTTTCGACGCCCAACGGGCCCTGCGCCTGGCCCACGAGACCTTCGAGATCGAAGCGGCCGCCGTGCTGGGACTGAAGGCCCGTACCGACATGGCGTTTGCCCGCGCGGTCCAGATGATGCTCGATGTGCGCGGCCGCGTGGTGGTGATGGGCATGGGCAAGAGCGGCCACATCGGGCGGAAAGTGGCGGCGACGCTCGCCTCGACCGGCACGCCGGCCATGTTCGTGCATCCAGCCGAAGCCAGCCATGGCGACCTCGGGATGATCAAGCCGGTGGACCTGGTTCTGGCCATCTCCAATGGCGGCGAAAGCGAGGAGATCACGGTCATCCTGCCGGTGCTCAAGCGGCTCGGCGTGCCGATGGTGGCGATGACGGGCAACGCGGCGTCCACGCTGGGCCGACACGCCGATGTGGTGCTGGACAGTGGCGTCGAGAAGGAGGCCTGTCCCCTGAATCTCGCGCCGACGGCGAGCACCACCGCGCAGCTCGCATTGGGCGACGCGCTGGCGGTGGCCCTGCTCGACGCGCGCGGCTTTCGCACCGAAGACTTCGCGCGCTCCCATCCGGGCGGCGCGCTCGGGCGCAAGCTGCTCACGCACCTGGGCGATGTCATGCGCACCGGAGACGCCGTGCCGCGCGTTGGCCCGGCCACGCCCTTCCCCGCATTGATGCGCGAGATGAGCGCCAAAGGGCTCGGAGCCTCGGCGATCACCGACGAGGACAACCGCATCCTCGGCATCTTCACCGATGGCGACCTGCGCCGACTGGTGGAGAAAGGCGTCGACTTGCGCGCGGTGACTGCGCGTGAAGTCATGTTCCCCCAGCCGCGCACCATCCGCGACGATGCGCTGGCGGTGGAGGCGGCGGAACTGATGGAAAAGCACCGCATCACCAGCGTGCTGGTGGTGGATGCCGCTGGCCGTTTGTGCGGCGCGGTCAACAGCAACGACCTGATGCGCGCCAAGGTGATCTAGTGGCGGCACTGAACTTCGCGCCCGAACTGCTGCTCCAGGCCCAGGGTATCCGGGTTGCCTTCTTCGACGTCGACGGCGTGCTGACGGACGGCGGGCTGTACCTGTCCGACCAGGGCGAGAGCCTCAAGCGCTTCCACATCCTGGACGGCCTGGGCCTCAAACTGCTGCAGCGAGCCGGCATCACGCCAGCCGTGATCACCGGCCGCGATTCCGGGCCGTTGCGCGCGCGGCTGGCAGCACTTGGTGTTGAGCACGTGCATTACGGCACCGAGGACAAGGCGCCGGCGGCTGAACAAACCCTGCAAGCGCTCGGTCTCGACTGGGCCCAGGCCGCGGCCATCGGCGACGATTGGCCCGACCTGCCGGTACTCAGGCGGTGCACCCTCGCAGTCGCTCCCGCCAATGCCCATGCCGAAGTGAAGGCGGTGGCCCATCACGTCACGGCTGCCGCCGGCGGCAACGGCGCCGCGCGGGAGTTCTGTGACCTGCTGCTGGTGGCGAGTGGGCGCTACGCGGGTCTGCTGGAGTCGTACGCTTGAGCGCCGTGCTGCGGGTGCCCCCTTCCCGCAAGGGCCGAGCGCTGGCCCGGGGGGCCTGGGACCAGGTCTCGATCTACCTGCCGATCATCCTGATGGGGCTGATGGCGCTGGGCACCTACTGGCTGGCCCGCAACACGCCCGTGTTCAGCCTGCCTGAGGCGGCAAGGCCGGCGCGCCATGACCCCGACTACTACATGCGCGGGTTTTCGCTGAAGACTTTCGACGCCAGTGGCCGTCTGAAAAGCGAAGTGCTGGGCAGCGAGGCGCGCCACTATCCTGACACCGACACGCTCGAAATCGATCGGCCGCGGATCCGATCCTTCAACGCGCGGGGCGAGCTCACCGTCGCAACGGCTAACCGGGCCTTGACCAACGCCGATGGCTCCGAGGTCCAGCTGTTGGGCGACGCGGTCGTGACGCGCGAGGAAATCAAGGGCGCGGAAGGCCGCAAGTCGCCGATGCTCGAGCTTCGCGGCGAGTTCCTGCATGCCTTCCTGAACACTGAGCAGGTGAAGTCCCACAAGCCGGTGACACTGATCAGGGGTGGGGACAAGTTCACCGCGGACAGCCTGGACTTCGACAATGTCGGCCGCGTTATGCAGCTCGACGGGCGGGTGCGCGGCACGCTGCTTCCCGCGGGCAAGCCCTGACGCGCGGCAAGACGACTGCCATGGCCAGGCTTGTGTTCATCACTGGCGCGTCCAGCGGGATCGGGCAAGCGCTGGCCATCCGTTTCTACGAGGCGGGATGGCAGCTGGCGCTGTTGGCCAGGCGCGCCGGCGAAATCCAGCGCTGGGCCGAAGCACAGCAATTCGATCCCGAGCGTTATGCCGTCTACGCTGCGGACGTTGCCGAGAGCGACAGCATCGTGGCTGCCGGCCATGCCTGCATCGCCGGGCAAGGACTGCCGGATGTCGTCATCGCCAATGCCGGCATCAGCGCCGGCGTCGATACCGCCGTTCGCGAGGACCTCGACATGATGGCGCGAATCTTCGCCACCAACACCGTCGGGCTGGCCGCGACCTTTCATCCCTTTGTGACTGCGATGATCCGCCGTGGCAGTGGCCGCTTGGTTGGCATCGCCAGTGTCGCCGCGATCCGCGGCCTCCCCGGCCACGGCGCCTATTGCGGCAGCAAGGCCGCAGTCGTCAGTTATTGCGAAAGCCTGCGCGGCGAATTGCGGTCCAGTGGTGTGCGGGTAGTGACCCTCTGTCCGGGTTACATCGACACGCCGCTGACGCGCAATAACCGCTACCGCATGCCGTTCCTGTTGACCGCGGCCGACTTTGCCGTCCGGGCCTTCCGGGCCATCGAAAGCGGTACAAGCTATCGCGTGATTCCGTGGCAGATGGGCGTCGTTGCCAAGTTGCTGCGCCTGTTGCCCAACCCACTGTTCGACCGGCTGCTGGCCGGCCGGCCGCGCAAGCCGCGGCAGCAGGATGCCTGAGCTGCGCCGGCCTGGCATGCGACCAGGCAGCAAAAAGGCTCCCGAAGGAGCCTTTTTCACAAGCCGGGTTCAGTAGCCGCCGCGGCCCCCACCACCGCCATCACGTCCGCCCCCGCGTGGGCCAGAGCCATACGGGCTGCGGAATCCACCGTCGCGGCCCCCACCGCCGCCCCCGCCGTAGCCGCCACCGCCACTCCCAGTGCCGCCGCCGCCACCACCGCCATAGCCGCCCCCACCACCGCCGCCGTACCCGCCGCTGCGCGGCGGCCTGGCTTCCATCGGCCTGGCTTCATTGACGACCACGCTGCGTCCACCCAGGGTCTGGCCATTCATGCCGTTGATGGCGGCTTGCGCTTCCGCATCGCTGCCCATTTCAACGAACCCGAAGCCCTTGGAACGACCGGTCTCGCGTTCCATCATGACCTTGGCGCTGGTGACGGCGCCAAATTGGCCGAAGGCCTGTTCAAGGTCACTGTCGCTCACCGAATACGGCAGGTTGCCGACGTACAGTTTGTTGCCCATGACTGGGACTCCTATAAAGACATTGACGTGAGCGATGGAGTCCCGAAAACGCATTCAACCGAGCCAGCGACGCGAAAGTGACCTGATCACCGCAATCCTGCGTGGGAAAACTGCGACCACGCAATTCCATTATGGCGCAGGTGTCTGCTTTTGAGGCAAGCGCAAAACCGGTCAAGGAGCACCGCGAAAACCCTGATCCGCCAATGAAAAAGGGGCCCGAGGGCCCCTTTTCGCTAACCTGAAAACAGGTAAGTCTTAGTAGCTGCTGCGGCCACCGCCGCCGCCGCCGTAGCCGCCGCCGCCGCCGCTGCGGCCACCGCCGCCACCGCCGCCGTAACCGCCACCGCCGCCACCACCACCGTAGCCGCCGCCGCCACCGCCGCCGCCGAAGCCGCCGCTACGGGGAGCGCGAGCTTCCATCGGGCGAGCTTCGTTGACCACGAGACCGCGGCCGCCGATTTGTTGGCCGTTCATGCCAGCGATTGCGGCTTGCGCCTCGGCATCGTTGGACATCTCGACAAAACCGAAGCCTTTGGAGCGGCCGGTGTCACGTTCCATCATGACCTTGGCGCTCGACACGGTACCGTACTGGCTGAAAGCCTGTTCCATGTCGCTGTCACGGTAAGAGTAGGGAAGGTTCCCCACGTAAAGTTTGTTGCCCATCGTTGGACTCCATCATCAAAAAAAATACGCACGAAGCGATGGGGAGTCCGACACGCAATCACAAACCGAAAAACTTCACTTCGAAGACGCGAAACTGACCATTCACCGCAGACCTTGTGCTGGGTCAAGGACCACAACACCGGGCCATTATGGGGTAAATCCGTCGCATTGGGTAAAAAAGGTCAAAGGCGTGCGTAAAGCAGACAGTCGCGACCTCGAATCACCAGTTGACTTCGCGGTCGGGCGTGGCCCCGATCCGGTGGATGGAGAAGTCCGCGCCCTCGTATTCCTCTTCCTGCGATAGCCGCAAGCCGGTCACTGCCTTGATCAGCCCGTAAACCACGAAGCCTGCCAGCAAAGCCCAGCCCACGCCGAGCACGGTTCCAATGAGCTGGGCGCCGACGCTCACATTGCCCAGGCCGCCCAACGCTTTGCTGCCGAAGATGCCGGCGGCCACGCCGCCCCATGCGCCGCACAGGCCGTGCAGCGGCCAGACGCCCAGGACGTCGTCGATCTTCCACTTGTTCTGGGTGAGCGTGAACATCGAGACGAACATGCCGCCGGCGATGCCACCCACGACCAGCGCCCCCAGCGGATGCATGACGTCAGACCCGGCGCAGACCGCCACCAGGCCGGCCAACGGGCCGTTGTGCACGAATCCGGGGTCGTTGCGGCCCACGGCCAGCGCCGCCAGCGTCCCGCCGACCATGGCCATCAGCGAGTTCACGGCCACCAGGCCCGAGATCTTGTCGATGGTCTGGGCGCTCATGACGTTGAAACCGAACCAGCCGACCGTCAGGATCCACGCACCCAGGGCCAGGAATGGAATGTTCGATGGAGGATGGGCGGAGATTGCTCCGTCCTTGCGGTAGCGGTTGCTGCGCGCGCCTAGCAGCAGCACCGCCGGCAGCGCCAGCCAGCCGCCCAGGGCATGAACCACCACCGACCCCGCGAAGTCATGGAACTCTTCGCCGGTCAGCCCCTTGATCCAGTCCTGGACGCCAAAGTGGTGGTTCCACGCCACCCCCTCGAACAGCGGATAGATCAGCCCGACGATCACTGCGGTTGCGATCAATTGCGGCCCGAATCGGGCCCGCTCGGCGATGCCGCCAGAGATGATTGCCGGGATGGCGGCGGCGAATGTGAGCAGGAAGAAGAATCTCACCAACTCGTAGCCATTGCGCGCCGCGAGCTGCTCGGCGCCGACGAAGAAACTGGTGCCGTAGGCAACGGTGTAGCCGATCAGGAAATACATGACGGTGGACACCGAGAAGTCGACCAGGATCTTGACCAGCGCATTGACCTGGTTCTTCTTGCGAACCGTCCCAAGCTCGAGAAAGGCGAAACCGGCGTGCATGGCCAGGACCATGACGCCGCCCAGCAGGATGAACAAGGCGTCTGAGCCCTGTTTTAGTGCTTCCATACGAACCTCTTTGGTTGAATCTGCATGTTATTGGTGCGGTCGGAGCGAAGTCCGCCAAAACGCACCACAAGGAAGCAAAAACTGCGCCAGAACCGTGCGACTGTGTGGGCGGGGTACAATAGCTGCTGTCATTAGGGAGTAGCCTCCCTCCGGATCGGAGAGGGGCTTGCGTCAACAGACTTGGGCCTTCGGCCCATGGCGCAAGCGGTTCACGAGCTTGGCGAGACCTTTGACTGAGCAACCTCCGTTTTTGGCCGGGGATGTTGCGCAGTCAATGTGTGCTCATTCCGGCCTGGATCACCCAATGGAAGCCTTTCTCGTCTCTACCGGCATCGTCGCGCTCGCTGAAATGGGCGACAAGACGCAACTGCTCTCGCTCGTGCTGGCCGCGCGCTATCGCAAACCCCTGCCGATTGTCCTGGGCATCCTCGTTGCGACGCTGGTCAATCACGGACTCGCCGGCGCCGCTGGCGCCTGGATCACGACTCTGCTGGGCCCCGACGTCCTGCGTTGGGTCCTTGGCGGCTCGTTCATCGCGATGGCCCTCTGGATGCTGATCCCCGACAAACTGGACGAGGGCGACTCCGCCACGGCGCCGCGCCTGGGCGTCTTCGGCACCACCGTGATCGCCTTCTTCCTGGCCGAAATGGGTGACAAGACCCAGATTGCGACGGTGATGCTGGCCGCGCGCTATCACGCGTGGTTCGCAGTGGTGGCGGGCACGACGCTGGGGATGATGCTGGCCAACGTTCCTGCGGTCTGGTTCGGCGATCGGATCACGCGCAGCGTACCGCTGCGGGTCGTCCACATCATCTCGGCCGCGATCTTCGCGGGCATGGGGGTGGCGGCGCTGGTATGGGGCTAAGGCGCCGGCTCACCTGCGTCACCGGCGGCGCCGCTACGGTAGATGAGGTGGTAGGTCAGTCCCACCAGCAAGCTGCCGCCGACCAGGTTGCCGGCGATGACCGGCAGCAGGTTGCCGGCCATGCCGGCCCAGGTCACGGCCGGCCCGCCGGCCCCCCCGGCCCACTGGATCATCATCGCCAGCGGCATCAGGTACATGTTCGCGATGCTGTGCTCGAAGCCGGCGGCCACGAAGGCGCTGATCGGGAAGATCACGGCCACGGCCTTGTCCACCACGCTGCGGCCGGCCATCGCCATCCACACCGCCAGGCAGACAAGCACGTTGCACAACACGCCGCGAAAGAAAGCGCTCCAGGGTAGGAGATCCTGTTTGGCCAGGGCAATGCTGACAACGGTGCGGCCGACGGCGCCGCCGTTCATGTCGGTATGGCCGCTGGCGAACACCAGCAGCGCGAGACCGGTCGCGCCCACGAAGTTGGCAGCGCAGACCAGCACCCAGTTGCGCAGCACGTCGGCCGAGCTGATCCTGCCGTCGGCCCAGGCCATTGCCAGCAGGTTGTTGCCCGTGAATAGCTCGGCCCCCGCCACCACCACCAGCAGCAGTCCGAGCGAGAAGACCAGTCCGCCGCCCACCTGCGCGGCGGCGAAGCCCAGGCTCGCATCTGACTTGACGACCACGAAGAACAGGCTGCCCAGCCCGATGAAAGCGCCGGCCAGCACGCCCAGCATCAAGAGCGGCAAAGTTCGCATGCGGGCCTTGGCGACGCCGACGGTCTGGACCCGCCGGGCCACTTCCTGGGGCGAGAAGGCATCGGATCCAAAGAGGTCGGTCATGCAAGTCCCGGGGTGATGGGCTGCACGTATACTAGATCAGCGCCGATTTGCTACAGCTTGCGGGCGCTCAATAAATTCAGCTAAAGACCGACAGCCCGAACCCGGCCTCGTTTCCTTAGCGACGCCGGGTTTAACTTTGCCATGATCGTTTCGCCCCAATCGATGTCGTTCAGCCACCCGCTGGCCCTGCGCAGCGGCGCGATGATCCGCGACTACGCGCTGGCCTACGAAACCTACGGCACGCTCAACGCCGACAAGAGCAACGCGGTGCTGATCTGCCATGCGCTGAACGCGTCGCACCACGTGGCGGGCAGCTACGCCGGCCAAGCCGATTCGCAAGGCTGGTGGGACACCATGATCGGTCCCGGCAAGCCCGTGGACACGGATCGCTTCTACGTCATCGGCGTCAACAATCTTGGTTCCTGCTTCGGCTCCACCGGGCCGATGCACGTGAATCCCGATACCGGCAAGATCTACGGCGCCGATTTCCCGGTGATGACGGTAGAGGACTGGGTCAATGCCCAGGCCAGGCTCCTCGACGGCCTGGGCATCGACCGGCTGGCCGCCGTCATGGGCGGCAGCCTCGGCGGCATGCAGGCGCTGTCGTGGACGCTGCAATATCCCCAGCGCGTGCGCCACGGCGTGGTGATCGCCAGTGCGCCCAACCTCACGGCGGAGAACATCGCCTTCAACGAGGTCGCGCGCCGCGCGATCGTGACCGATCCGGACTTCCACGGCGGCAACTTCTATGAGCACGGCGTCGTGCCCAAGCGCGGGCTGCGCATCGCCCGCATGATCGGCCACATCACCTACCTGTCGGACGACGTCATGAACGAGAAGTTCGGGCGGCGCCTGCGCAGTGCGGTCGCGCAGTCCACAGACGCACCGGACGGGGTCGACCTGCGCTACACCACACAGGACGTCGAATTCCAGATCGAGAGCTACCTGCGTTACCAGGGCGACAAGTTCAGCGAATATTTCGACGCCAATACTTATTTGCTGATCACCCGGGCACTGGACTACTTCGACCCGGCGCTCAAGTACGAAGGCAACCTGGCCAAGGCACTGGCCCGGGCCTCGGCCCGGTTCCTGCTCGTGAGCTTCAGCACCGATTGGCGGTTCGCGCCGCGGCGCAGCCGCGAGATCGTCAAGGCCTTGCTGGACAACCAGCGCGACGTCAGCTATGCGGAAATCGACGCGCCGCACGGCCACGACGCGTTCCTGCTGGAGGACCCGCGCTACCTGGGGATCGTGCGCGCGTACTTCGAACGCGTCGCGGTTGAGGTGAGCGCCGCCGGGCCGGCCCAAGGCGCGAAGGCCCCCTCGGGGGGCAGCGCAGCGGCTTTGGCCGCCAACGTGGGGGCCATTTCCTCATGAGCGACCGCCTCACCATGGAATCGATCGCCCGCCAAGTGCCGCAAGGCTCCCACGTGCTGGACCTGGGCTGCGGTGACGGCGCCTTGCTGGACCACCTCCAGCGCGTGCGCGGTTGCCACGGCTACGGCATCGAGATTGCCGATGACAACGTGTTGGCCTGTGTCAAGCGCGGCGTCAACGTCATCCAGTTGAACCTGGACGAGGGGCTGGCGATGTTCGACGACAGCTCGTTCGACGTGGTGCTGCAGATCGACACGTTGCAACACCTGCGCAACGCCGAGACCATGCTGGTGGAGACGGCGCGGGTCGGGCGCGTTGGCATCGTCGCTTTCCCGAATTTCGCGCACTGGCCCAACCGGCTGTCGATCGCCCGCGGGCGCATGCCTGTGACCAAACGGCTGCCCTACCAGTGGTACGACACGCCCAACATCCGTGTCGGCACATACAAGGACTTCGAGGTGCTCGCAACCAAGAACCGGCTCTCGATCCTGGACGCGTTCGGCTTGCAGGAGGGGCGCGAAGTGCGCTTCCTCCCCAACGCCAGAGCGGGAACCGCGGTGTTCAAGTTCGAACGCGGCTGAGCCGGGCTCGGACTCAGGCGGGCACCGGACGTCCTCTCAGGTACTGCAGCGCCAGCGCCGCCGCCGCCACCAGCGCGATGCCCACAAGATCCGCTGCCACGGTGGAATAGACCAAAGCGAATCCGGCCACCAGCAGCATCACGCGCTCCAGCGGCGTCGCCTTTTTCAGCGCCCAGCCCTGGAACCCCGCGGCCAGCGCGGCGACGCCAAGCGCGGCGGTGAACGTGACCTCGGCGATCGACCACCAGTTGGCATTGGCCAGCGCCTTGGACGACCTCATGAGCAGTAGGCCCTGGCCGCTGGGATCCAGCACGAACATGAACGGCACCAGGAACGCCGGCACGGTGTACTTCCAGCACTGCATCGTGGTCTTGTAAGGGTCGCCGCCGGTGATGGCGGCAACGGCGAACGGCGACAGCGCCGTCGGCGGCGACACCTCCGACAGCACGGCTTAGTAGAAGATGAACATGTGGGCGGCGAAGTCCGGCACGCCCAGCTTGATCAGGGCCGGCGCCGCGATCACCGCGCAGATGATGTACGAAGCCGTAACGGGCACCGCCAGGCCCACGATCCAGACCACCAGCGACGTATAGATCGCGGTCGGCAACAGCGAGCCGCCCGCCAGGTCGATCACGATCGAGCTGAACTTCAGGCCAAGACCGGTCAACGTCACGACGCCGACGATGATGCCGGCGCCGGCGCAGGTCGCGGCCACGTTCAACACACCGATCGAACCGGCCTCCATCGCCTTCATGAAAGCCGAATTCCAGAACTTCCGGACCACCGATCCGCCGCGCAACAGGTCGTAGGGAATCAGCGCGCAGTCCGGGCGCAGCATGCTGGTCACCAGCGCCACGATCGTGGCCCAGAAGACCGACAGCACCGGCGAGAAGCCCCACAGCATGAAGACCACGATCGAGATCAGCGACAGGAAGTGGAACCAGTACTTTCGCGTCAGGTTCCAGACCGAATCCACCTTCTCGAATACGGTGTTGCCCATGCCGTACTTGCGAGCGTTGATCTCCACCATCAGGAACAGCGCGAGGTAGAACAGCAGCGTCGGGATCACCGCCATCAGCAACACGTCGAGATAGGAGATCTTGAGGAACTCCGCGATCAGGAAGGCCGCTGCGCCCAGCACTGGAGGCGAGATGATGGCCCCGAGCCCGCCCGCGGCCAGCAGGCCGCCGGCGGCGTTCTTTTCGTAGCCTACTTTCTGCAGCATCGGCCAGGCGACCGAGCCCAGCGTGACCGTGGTCGCAACACCTGAACCGGAAGGCCCGCCGAGCAGGAAGGAGGCGAGCACCACCGTGCGGCCGGCGCCGGTCGGCTTGCCACCCATGGCCGAGAACGAAAAGTCGATGTAGAACTTGCCGGCGCCGGAATACTGCAGGAAGGCGCCGAAGATGGTGAACAGGATGATCAGCGACGACGACACATCGACGGCGACGCCGAAGATGCCCTCGAACGTCATGTACAGGTGCCCGACCAGCCTTCCGACGTCGTAGCCCTTGTGGGTCCACGGCGCCGGCAGCCAGGCGCCGAACAGCGCATAGACCACAAACAGTCCCGTCACCGCCGGCATGATCCAGCCGGCGGTCCGGCGCATCGCCTCCAGCACCAGCACGATCAGTGCGACGCCGAAGAAAATGTCCCAGGGCTCGGGCGTGGTGTTGCGGTCGGTGAAGTCGTCGCAGCCCCCGATGACATAGACGACGACCGCAATCGCCAGCAGTGCGGCAACCCAGTCCCACCACATGACACGGTGCCGGAACCGCTTGCCGATGGGAAACAGCAGGAAGGTGAGGAACAGCACCAGCGCGACGTGCACTGGCCGCAGCACCTGCGTCGGCACGATCGCGTAGGCCGCGTACAGGTGGAAGACCGACATCGCCACCGCGACCAGCGTGATGCAGGCGGCCAGCCAGCCGCCCAGCCGGTTTGGCGCGCCCTCCTCCTCCTCCACGTACAACTGCGCCTTCTGCATGGCCTCGTCGCTGACGGCGGCCTGGGTCGGGGAATCCGGAACGACCTGTTCAGTCATGGGGCACGCTCTCTCTGTGGATGCGGGGACAAGGCCTGTCGCGAACTGGGGGCCCGGGCGGCCCAAACGAAAACCCCGCCATGCGGCGGGGTGCAGGCGGGAAACCGCTCAGTTGAGCTTGATGCCTTTTTCGGCGAAGTACTTGACCGCGCCCGGATGGAACGGAATCGGCGTCGCGTTGGTCCGCTGGTTCTCCAGCTTGAAGTTCTCCGCCTCCTTGTGCACCGCGATCAGGTCGGTGCGCTTGTCGAAGATGGTCTTGACGATGTTGTAGGCCGTCTTGTCGTCCATGTTGGCGTGCGCCACCAGCAGGTTCATCACGGTCGCCTGCCTGTTGTCGCTGTCCATGCCCTTGTAGACCGCCTTGGGAATGGTGTCTTCGACGTACAGTTCGCCGTACTTCTTGTTCATCCTCGCCACGACTTCCGAGTGGTCGATCATCTTGATTTTGGTGCCGGGCGTGTTGGCCAGGTCGGCGACGGCCGCCGTCGGAAGACCGCCGACCCAGAAGAAGGCGTCGATCTTGTTGTCCTTCATCGCGTTGACCGACTCGGCCACGCCGAGCCGCTCGCGCTTGACGTCCTTGTCCTTGTCGATGCCGGCCGCTTCAAGGATGCGGAAGGCCATCACCTCGGTGGCGCTGCCGGGCGAGCCGGTGGAGATGTGTTTGCCCTTGAGGTCGGCGAGATTGTTGACGCCACGCCCTTCGGTGGACACGATGTGCATCCGATTCGGGTACAGCACCATCAACGTGCGCAGCGGGACCTTGTGGCCCTTGAACTTGTCCTCGCCCTTGAAGGCGTCGAGCCCGGCATCGGCCATCGTGAAGCCGATGTAGGGCTTGTCGGTACCGATCAGCTTCAGGTTGTCGACCGAGCCGCCCGTGACTTCGGCAGTGGCCTGCATGCCAGGCACGTTCTTGGACGGCACTGCCGCCAGCCCGCCCCCCATCGGGTAGTAGACGCCGCCGGTGCCGCCGGTGGCGATGGAAATGTTCTGCGCCCCAGCCACCGCGGCCCAGGCGAACGCGCAGCCAACGATGGCGGTGCGCAGCGATTGAATGATCATTGCCTGTCTCCTTGTAATCGTTGGCGAAGTGCACCTGCCGTCGCTCTTCGCTGCCAGATGCTGGTGGAGGCCTTCTTTCGCTGTCAACGGCGCAAACACCGCGTCGACACGGCCGAAATCGTGGCAGGCCCGGCTGCTGATGTAGGATGCCGGCATCGGGATTTCAGCCTCCCGGTGTCCCAAGACGGTGTCCCGTCCAAGCGCTGGCAACTCAAGCTGGAGTGATCCATGGACACCGCATCGCATTCATTTTCCCTTCACCAGTTCCGGCGCCCCTCGCGTTGGATCACCCGTGAGCGGCCGAAGATCGACCGCATCGCCTGCCCCTGGCTGGTGCTGCGCTTCATCGATCCGCAGGCGCAGTTCCTGTATGTCCCGACCGCTCAGGTGCTGGCCGAGGCCGAACGGCTCGGCGCCATTTCCTATGACATCCCGGGCGCGCCGATCTCGCACGAAGGCGACTTGTGCAGCTTCGACGCGGTGCTCGCGGCGTTCGACCTGCGCCAGCCGGCGCTGGCCACCTTGGCGCGGATCGTGCGCGGGGCGGATACCGACCGGCTGGATCTCGCGCCGCAATCGGCGGGCCTGCTGGCGCTCTCGCTCGGCTTGTCCCGAACGTATGCGGACGACCATGCCATGCTTGCCGCGGCGCTGCCGCTGTACGACGCGCTGTACGCCTGGTGCCAGGTGGCGCAGGGCGAAAGCCACGGCTGGAACCCGGCCGCCATGGTCTGGGCGGCCCAGTGACGGTGGCGCGTGAGACGGCCGAAGCGCCGGCAGCAGTTTCGTTCTCCGAAGCGCTGAAGTTCTGGCTCAAGCTGGGCTTCATCAGCTTCGGCGGCCCGGCCGGCCAGATTGCGATCATGCATCGCGAGCTGGTGGAACAGAAGCGCTGGATCTCGGAGCGCCGCTTCCTGCACGCCCTCAACTACTGCATGCTGTTGCCGGGGCCCGAGGCGCAGCAACTGGCCACCTACATCGGCTGGCTGATGCACCGCGGCTGGGGCGGTGTCGTCGCCGGCGGGCTGTTCGTGCTGCCCTCGCTGTTCATCCTGATCGCGTTGAGCTGGGTCTACCTGGCCTTCGGCGAGGTGGCCTGGGTCTCGGGCGTGTTTTACGGCATCAAGCCTGCGGTGGCGGCGATCGTCCTGCACGCGGTCTACCGCATCGGCAGCCGCACGTTGAAAAGGCCGTCGCAGGTGCCGCTGTTGTGGGCCATCACCGTGGCCAGCTTCCTTGCGATCGCCGTGCTGCACGTGCCGTTCCCCTGGGTTGTGCTGGCGGCGGGGCTGGCCGGGCTCGGCGGGGCGCGGGTCGCGCCGCGCCAGTTTGATGGCGCCAGCGGCCATGGCGAGGCGATCAGCAGCTATGGCCCCGCGCTGATCGACGACAGTACGCCAACGCCGCCGCACGCGCTGTTCAGCCGCGGCGGGCTGGCCAAGGTGCTGGGTGTGGGCGCGTTGCTATGGCTCCTGCCGATGGCCCTGCTGGTCGCGGCGCAGGGCTGGAACTCGACGCTGGCGCAAATGGGCCTGTTCTTCAGCAAGGCGGCGCTGCTCACCTTCGGCGGCGCCTACGCGGTCCTTCCTTATGTCTACCAGGGGGCAGTGGAGCAATCCCACTGGCTCACCGGGCCGCAGATGATCGATGGCCTCGCACTGGGCGAGACCACGCCGGGCCCGCTGATCATGGTGGTGACCTTCGTCGGCTTCGTCGCCGGCTGGACCCGCCAGGTGCTAGGCCCCGACGCGGTCTTCCTGGGCGCGGCGCTGGCGGCTTTGGTCGTCACCTGGTTCACCTTCCTGCCGTCATTCGTGTTCATCCTGGCCGGCGGGCCGCTGGTCGAATCCACCCACGGGCAGCTCCGGTTCACGGCCCCGCTCACGGCCATCACCGCTGCAGTGGTCGGCGTGATTGCCAGCCTGGCGGTGTTCTTCATCGGCCACATCGTGCGGCGGCCAGGCGCCCTCGGCTGGTCGGGCGGCGACATTGACGTCGTGGCCCTGGCATTGATCGTCGTGGCCGCGCTCGCGCTGTTCCGGTTCAAGGTCGGCGTGATCCGCGTGATCGCCGGCTGCGCCGTCGCCGGGCTGCTGCTGCGGCTGGCCGGCCTGGCCTGAGGCGGGACCGGCGCCGCGGCGTTATCCTGTGCGCTCTGTTCTTATCGGAAAGACAAGCGTCCATGAACATCCTCATCACCGGCGGCTGCGGCTTCCTTGGCACCCGGCTTGCCCGCACCCTGCTGAAACAAGGCGCCTTGTCGCTGGCCGGGGAGCCGGCGCGCCAGATCGAACGCCTGACGCTGACGGACCGCGTGCCGCCGCCCGCCGATCTTGCCGCCAATCCCCGCGTGGTCTTCGTCGAAGGCGACCTGCTGGAACTGGCGCAGAGCCGCAGTTTGCCGGCGGCAGGCACCGACCTCGTGTTCCATCTGGCCGGCGCGGTGAGCGGCGAATGCGAAGCCGACTTCGACCTGGGCATGCGCAGCAACCTGGACACCACGCGGGCCCTGCTGGAGGCCAGCCGTGCATTGGGCAGCCGGCCCACGTTCGTGTTCTCCAGCTCGCTGGCGGTGTTCGGCAACGCCCCGGGCACGGCGCTGCCGGAACTGATCGAGGACGACACGCTCCCGACCCCGCAAAGCAGCTACGGCATCCAGAAGTTCATGTCTGAACAACTGGTGGCCGACTACGCGCGCAAGGGCTTCATCCGCGGCCGCAGTGTGCGGCTGATGACCGTGAGCGTGCGCCCCGGCAAGCCCAACGGCGCCGCATCGGGCTTTTTGAGCGGCATGATCCGCGAGCCGCTGGCGGGCCTCAAGGGCGCCTGCCCGGTGCCGCGCGAGACGCCGGTGGCGTTGGCGTCGCCGGGCACGACGGTCGACGGCATCATCCGCGCGGCCGAGGCGGCCGACGAGGAATGGGGACCGCTCACCGCCGTGAACCTGCCTTCGCTGTGCACCAGCGTCGGCGAGATGGCCGACGCGCTGGAGCGGGTTGGCGGCAAGGCGGCGACTGGCTTGCTGGACTGGACGCCCGACCCCGCCGTGCAGAAACTGGTCAAGACCTGGCCGGGCAATGTCGCTTCCACCCGCGCCAACGCCCTGGGCTTGCAGCCGGACAAGGACTTCGAGAGCGTGGTGCGCGATTACATCCGCGAGAACCCCGGCGCCGTGAAGTTGCCGGTTCGCTAAAGGGAGGGGCCATGCCACGCTTTGCCGCCAATCTGTCAATGCTCTACCCGGAGCTGGACTTTCTCGATCGCTTCGAGGCCGCCGCGAAAGACGGCTTCGAAGCGGTGGAGTACCTGTTCCCCTACGCCTGGGAGGCACGCGAGATCGCGGCGCGGCTGAACGGCAACGGCCTGCAGCAGGTGCTGTTCAACACCGCGCCGGGCAACTGGGACGGCGGCGAACGGGGGTTGGCCTGCATCCCGGGACGTGAGGCGGAATTCGCGAAGGCGATCGAGCAGGCGCTGTCGTACGCGCAGGCGCTGGAGTGCCCGCGCATCCATGCGATGGCGGGCCTGGTGCCAGCGGGCACGACGCGGGAAGCAGTCCGTGCCACTTACGTCGCCAATCTGCGCAAGGCTGCAGCGGTGGCGGCAAAGCAGGGCGTGGACCTGCTGCTGGAACCGATCAACACCCGCGACATCCCGGGCTTCTTTCTCAATCGCCAGGATGAAGCGCACCGGCTGGTCGAAGAGATCGGCGCCAGCAACGTCAAGGTGCAGTTCGACCTGTACCACTGCCAGATCGTCGAAGGCGACGTGGCGATGAAGATCCGCCAGTACCTGCCCACCGGTCGGGTCGGCCACTTCCAGATCGCCGGCGTGCCGCAACGGCACGAACCCGACCTTGGCGAGCTGTACCACCCTTACCTGTTCGGTGTCATCGACGAAGTGGCGGCGCAGTGCGGCTGGCAAGGCTGGGTCGGCTGCGAATACCGGCCGGCACTCGGCACGCAGCCGGGCGGTACTTCGGCCGGGCTCGGCTGGATGCAGGCATGGAAGAAGCAGCCCAAGGGATGACTGCCGTCATCCAGGGCTACCACGCCCACGTCTATTTCGACGCCGGCACGGTCGCGCGGGCCCGTGCCGTCTGCGAGCAGGCTGCGGCGGCCTTCCCGGTCAAGCTGGGCCGCATGCATGAGAGGCCGGTGGGCCCGCACCCGGACTGGAGCTGCCAGCTGGCGTTCCGGCCCGAGCAGTTCGCGCAGGTCGTGCCCTGGCTGATGCTGCATCGGGACGGTCTGGTTGTGCTTGTCCATCCCCTCACCGGCAACGACCTGGTGGACCACCGCGATCGCGCGATGTGGATGGAAGCCGTGCGGCCACTCGACCTGTCTGTGCTGGACGAGATTCCGGTTCACTACGAACTTTGAGCTCGCGCCTCAGAGCGCGATCGGGTCCTTGCCATCGAGCAACTGTTCGACCATCGCCGACGACTCGCCGACCTGCTCCACCGCCTGTCGCAATTGCTGTTCGTTGCAGCCAAAGTGCTTGCTCCAGTACACGACCTCGGACGGATTGGTCATGTCGATGCGACCGCGTTGCGCCGGGACCGATTCGAATACGTATGCCATGGCGTCATCTCCCTTTCTTCTTGGTGACTGCACACACGGGGAGATTTGGCGCCTGTCATGTGAACGGCGTTGACCGGAGAGGCCGGAATTAAGTGTCAGTGCGCTCCTACTGGCGCAGGACAGATGCTCCGGCCGGGCTGAGGCGTTCGATCAGTGCCAGCGCGGCCGCCGGCGCGCGTTCCTTCGCGCCGTTGATGAAGAAGATGAACGCTTCGCGCGGCTGCGAGCCTGCGCTCCAGGCATTTGCCCCGAGCGCCCAATGGTCGATCTCACTGGGCGGATAACCGGTCGGGACTGAGGCTTCGCTGCGCATCAACCGGATGTACGCGAACGGCGCCTGGGGGTCGACGATCGCCGGAAACTTCGGGGAGTCGGTATGGACCGTGACGCAGCCGTACTTGCGTGCCAGCGCCAGGTACAGAGGCGTGTTGAAACTTTCGTGCCGCACGTCGAGCACGTGGCGCAGGGCGCGGCTGTCGACCGAGCGCGGCAGCAGCGCCAGGAAGGCCTCGAAATCCTGCGGGTCGAACACCTTGGTCGGCATGAACTGCCAGACGATCGGGCCGAGCTTGTCGCCGAGTTCGCTGATGCCGCTGCCGACGAAGCGCTCGATCGATTCGCCCGCCGTTGCCAGCAGCTTGCGATTGGTGGCGAACCGATTGGCCTTGAGGGAGAACACGAAGCCGTCGGGCGTCTCGTCGCGCCAGCGGGCGAAGGTCGGCGGCTTGAAGGTGCTGTAGTAGGTCCCGTTGACTTCGATCGCCGTCAGCTGGCGGCTGGCGTATTCCAGTTCCTTGCTGTGGGCCAGGCCTGCGGGATAGAAATTGTCGCGCCAGGGCTCGTAGGTCCAGCCGCCGATGCCGACGCGCACCAGTCGATTTTCCTGCATGTCGTTTCCTTTCCCGGTCAACAACCTTCTGCCGTGGGCGGCCATGGTAGCCCGGGCGCCGCCACAGGCGTAAAGTCATGGGCTTGATTCGTCCCCGGAACCACTATGAACAAACCGATCCAACACGAAATGCCGGCCGGCACGCTCGATGCCGGCGCTGCGCTGGCCCACGCCACTGAGCAGTGGGACCGCGACATCGTCCGGCAGATCACCGACTACATCCAGATTCCCGCCAAGTCGCCCGGCTTCGACAAGGAGTGGGCCGAACACGGCCACATCGAGACCGTGCTGCGCAACGCCGCAACCTGGGTCGAGGCGCAGAAGGTTGCGGGCCTGACGCTGGAGATCGTGCGCCTGCCCGGTCGCACGCCCGTGCTGTTCTTCGAGATCGCCGCCACCAAGCCGATGTCGGCCCAGACGGTGCTGATGTACGGCCATCTGGACAAGCAGCCCGAGTTCACCGGCTGGCGCAGTGATCTCGGTCCGTGGACGCCCAAGTACGAGGACGGCAAGCTGTACGGCCGCGGTGGCGCCGACGACGGCTATGCCGTCTACGCCAGCATTGCGGCGGTGCAGGCGCTCAAGGCGCAGAACGCGCCCCATCCGCGCATCGTCGGCCTGATCGAAACCTGCGAGGAATCGGGCTCGTATGACCTGCTGCCGTACATCGACGCGCTGCGGCCACGGCTGGGCGACGTCTCGCTGGTGATCTGCCTCGATTCCGGTGCGGGCAACTACGACCAGCTCTGGCTGACGACCTCGCTGCGTGGCATGGCCAGCGGCACGCTGAAGGTCGAGATCCTGACCGAAGGCGTGCACTCCGGCGACGCTTCCGGCCTGGTGCCCTCGAGCTTCCGGATCATGCGGCAGGTGCTGGATCGGCTGGAGGACAGCAAGACCGGCCGGCTGCTGCCGCAGAGTTTCCACTGCGAAGTGCCGGCGGAGCGGCTGGTGCAGACGAAGGCCACGGCGACCATTCTCGGCGACGAGGTCTACAAGCGCTTCCCCTGGGCTCATTACGACTGCGGCGGTTCGACGGCGTTCGCGTTGCCGACCACGACGGACCCGGTGCAGGCGCTGCTCAATCGCACCTGGACGCCGACCCTGTCCGTCACCGGTGCCGAAGGCTTTCCGGCGCTCAAGGACGCGGGCAACGTGCTGCGCCCGTACACGGCGTTCAAGCTGTCGCTGCGCCTGCCGCCGCTGATCGACGCGGCTCAGGCCGTGCAGGAGCTCAAGAGCCTGCTGGAGGACAACGCGCCCTACCAGGCCAGGGTCACGTTCGAAAGCAATGGCGGCGCGACCGGGTGGAATGCGCCTGACACGGCGCCCTGGTTCGAGCAGGCGCTCAATCGTGCCTCGCAAGCGCACTTCGGCACATCGTGCGGCTACATCGGCCAGGGCGGCACCATCCCGCTGATGAACATGCTGAGCGAGGGCTTCCCGAAGGCGCAGATGATGGTGTGCGGCGTGCTCGGGCCCAAGAGCAATGCGCACGGGCCCAACGAGTTCCTGCACGTGCCATATGCGAAGAAGCTCACGGCGGCCGTGGCGGAAGTCATCGCGCAACTGCCCTGAGGGACTTTTTCACGGTCGCGACGGCCGATCCCGCGGGAGGTCGCGCTGGTCCCGCTGCTGCCGCCGCCGGTCCGCTGCGCGTTGCGCGGGCGGCGCCGGCAGGCAATCATCCTGGCCCATGATTCCCGTCATCAGCGACTCGACGCTGTCCACCTACACCGCCAGCGATGGCGACAACATCGCCATGCAGGACTGGCCGCTGCCGGACGGCCTGGCGCTGCGCGGCATGGTACTCATCGTGCACGGCCTGGGAGAGCATGCCGGCCGCCACGACGCGCTGGCCAAGCGCCTGAACAGCTGGGGCTTCGCGGTGCGTGGCTACGACCAGTACGGCCATGGCGAGTCCGGCGGCGGGCGCGGTTTGCTGCCCACGCCGACGCGGCTGCTCGACGACCTGGCCGACATCATCGACAGCACCCGGCTTCGGATGCCGTCGGGCGCCCCGCTGATCCTGCTGGGGCATAGCATGGGCGGGCTGGTGGCCGGGCGACTGGTGTCGCTGGGACTGCGCCGGGTCGAGGGCTTGGTGATGTCGTCACCGGTGCTGGATCCCGGACTGAGCCCGTTGCAGAAACTGTTGCTGGCGACGCTGCCGCACGTGGCGCCCAATCTCACGGTGAGCAACGGGCTCGACGCCGACTTCCTTTCGCATGACCCACAGGTGGTGGCTGCCTACCGGCGCGACCCGCTGGTGCACGACCGGGTGTCCGGTCGGATGGGCCGTTTCATCGCCGACGCGGCAGCGGCCACGGTCGCCAGCGCGCCAGGGTGGAAAGTGCCAACCCTGCTGATTTACGCCGGCGACGACCGGATCGTCGAGCCGGCGGGCGCCCGCGCCTTTGCAGCCGCTGCGCCGGCTGCGGTGGTCACGACGAAATGCTTCGGCAGCCTGTTCCACGAGCTCTTTCACGAGCCCGATCCGGTGCCGGTCTACGAAGCTCTCAGGCGGTGGCTGGACGCGCGCTTCGCAGACCCAGCCAGACCAGCGCGGCCGCCGTCAGCAGCACCGGCAGCAACGAGCCGTAGTTGAGCAGGTTCCAGCCCTGGGTCGTGACCAGCACGCCGGAGGAGAACGAGCTCAGCGCCAGGGTGGCGAACACGAAGAAGTTGAGCGCGCCCTGGGCCCGGTCCTTTTCCTCCGGGGTGTAGGCCGAGAGCGAAAGCGTGGTGCTGCCGGTGAACAGGAAGTTCCAGCCCACCCCCAGCAGGAACAGCGCCACCAGGAACTGCTGCAGCTCCACTCCCGACAAGGCGACGACGATGCACGCGAGGTTGAGCGCCACACCCACACCCATCACGGGCAGCGCACCGAACCGTTTGATCAGGCTGCCGGTGAAAAAGCCCGGCGCGAACATGCCGATCACATGCCACTCCAGCACCAGCGCGGCGTCGCTGAACGGCAGCCGACACTGCTGCATCGCGATCGGCGTGGCCGCCATCAGCAGGTTCATCACGCCGTAACTGAGCGCGCCAGCCGCAGCGGCCACCATGAACACCGGCTGCGCCATGATCTTCGCCAGCGAGCGGCCATTGCCGGCGGCAGTGCGTGACGGCGCCGGCGCGAATTCCAGGAACGACATCAGCAGCATGGCCAGCAGCGCTACGCCAGCCAACGCGATGTAGGCGCCGGCGAATGGCACAGCGAACAGATCGCGTGTGCGGGCTGCCAGGTTGGGCCCGAGCACCGCGCCCAGCAGGCCGCCGGCCATCACCAATGACACCGCTTTCTCGCGCGCCGCCGGCGCGGCCAGTTCGGCCGCCGCGAACCGGTACAGGCCGGCGTTGGCGTTGTAGTAACCGGCGACCACCGTCGCAAAGCACAGCAACCAGAAATTCCTGCTGGCCGCCGCATAGGTGCATAGCAGGGCCGACAGCAGCGCCACGCACAGTCCCAGCTGGAACGAACGCTTGCGCCCGAGCAGGCGCTGGGTTCTGGCCACCATGCCGGTGGACAGCGCGCTGCCGACCACATAACCCATCACCGGCAGCGTCGCCATCCAGCCCAGCGGCGCCAGCGACAGCCCGACCAGCCCGTTGATCGCGATGAAGGTGACGTTGTTGGTGAGGAAAAGGCCCTGGCAGATGGCCAGCAGCCAGAGGTTGCGGTTCATCGGGCCAGTGTAAGAGCAGCCAGCGCCGCCAGCGGTGCGGTCTCGGCGCGCAGCACGCGTGGTCCAAGTGTCGCGCGCCGGAACCCGGCCGCGATGGCCAGCTCCTCTTCCTGTGGCGTCAGCCCACCCTCGGGCCCGGACAGCAACAGCGCCGCGCCCTCGTCACCGGCGACCGCGCGGATTGGCTGCGCTTCCAATGCCAGCGACAGCAGCAGCCGCGAGGGGCTGCTGGGGGTCGCCGCACCGAGCGCAGCAAGCCATTGCGCGAGGCCGGCCACGGGATGCAGCATCGGGACCCGATTGCGCCCGCTCTGTTCGCAGGCCGCGATCGCGACCGCCTGCCAGTGCGCCTGCTTCTTTTCGGCCCGCTCGCCCTGCAGCTTGAGCACGCTGCGTTGCGCCAGCACCGGCTGGATGCTGGCGGCGCCCAGCTCCGCCGCCTTCTCCACCAGCCAGTCCATCCGTTCGTTGGCCGGCATGCCGACCACCAGGTGGACCGCCCGCGCTGCTTCCCGTTCGATCGGATGGTGGCTGCCGACCGTCACGCTGACGTCGCTGCGGCCGATGCGCTCGATCACGGCGTCGAACTCGCCGCCATCCCCGTTGAACAGCGTCACGGTTTCGCCCGGCTGCATCCGCAGCACCTGGACATGGCGCGCCGCCGATGGCGGCAGCGCCAGCGCGTCGCCGCTGGCGAGCGGCAGGGGGCAATGGAGCCGGGGCATGGGCTGCTGCGCTCAGGCGTGCCGGGTCACACGCGGCCGAACACGAAGGCGGCCGTCTGCTGCGTGCCTTCGACTTCGTCGACCAGCCGCAACAAGGGCGCCAACTCGCGGTAGCGGCTGGCGGTGGCACGGATGTAGGCCAGGAAGCGCGGCGTGTCGGCCAGGTAGCGCGGCTTGCCGTCGCGCAGCGTCAACCGCGCGAAGATGCCGGCGACCTTCAGGTGCCGCTGCAGCCCCATCCATTCCACCGCCTTGTAGAACTCGCCAAAGTCGTTGTCCACCGGCAGGCCGGCTTTCTGCGCCCGCTGCCAGTAGCGCACCGTGATGTCCAGGACGAACTCCTCGTCCCAGCTGAGGAAGGCGTCGCGCATCAGGCTGGCGATGTCGTAGGTGATGGGGCCGTACACCGCGTCCTGGAAATCGAGCACGCCCAGGCGCTGCTCGGCCGCATCCAGCGGCATCATCAAGTTGCGCGGCATGAAGTCGCGGTGCACGTACACCTGCGGCGAGGCCAGGTTGCGCTCGATGATCAGGGCGAAGGTGCGATCCAGCGTCTCCCGCACCGGGCCAGCCACCGTGATCCCTTTGTGCTGCCCGAGGTACCACTGCGCAAACAGCTCCAGCTCGCGCCCCAGCAAGGCCTTGTCATAGACCGGGAGCACACCGGGACGGGAGGCAGCCTGCCAGGCGACCAGGGCGTCCGCGGCCCGCAGGTACAGGCCCTGATTGGCAGACGGGTCGTCGCGGTCGATCACTTCCATCATGGTCTGGGTGCCCAGGTCCTGCAGCAGCATGAAGCCGTTGGCCCGGTCCCAGTCCAGCACCTGCGGCACGTTCAGGCCGGCCTCGGCCATCAGAGCGGCGACCTTGACGAACGGCGCGCAGTCTTCCTTGTCGGGCGGCGCATCCATGATGATCCGGCTGCCCTGGTCGCTGTCGATGCGCAGGTAGCGGCGGAAGCTGGCGTCGGCTGACGCCAGCCGCAGGCTCGTCGGCCGCAGGCCGTGGGGCGGCCCGACCCGGTCGAGCCAGTTATGGAAGGCGGCTTCGCGGACCGGCTCGGTCCACTCGACGGGAGACGAAGCGCCGGCAAGCGCGGCAGTCGAAGGCGGTGGATTGCTCATGGATAATCCATTCTACAAATCCAGCCCTGTCCGCCGCGGCCGGCACCACCAGTCCACGATGTTTCACCCGACGACGAAGGCGTTTCGCCCCCGCTTTGCCCTGACCCCGGTGGCGCTGGTGGCTTGCGCGCTGCTGCACTCGCCGGCCCACGCCCAGGCCGGCGGCGCGACCCCGGCCGTCGATGTGGGCCAGCCGGTGCTCAAGCCCAGTCCGCGCTTGCGCGAAGACATCCCGCCATCGGTGCGGCCCAACCTGCCAACCTACCTGTCGGGCGAGCGCGCCTCCGGTCGCACCGACCTGGAAACCGTGGTCGAGGGCGACGCCGAACTGCGGCGCGGCGACATGACGATCCGTTCGGACCGGCTCGAGTATTACCAGCCGGACGACCTGGCCAAGGCGCGCGGCAACGTGCACATCAACCGCGCCGGCAACACCTTCGAAGGCCCGCTGCTGGAACTCAAGGTCGACGCCTTCGAGGGCTTCTTCCTGGCACCGCGCTACCGGTTCCTCAAGAACGGCGCCTACGGCGAGGCCGAGCGGGTCGATTTTCTCGACGACAAGCGCGCGATCATCCGCAACGCCACCTACACCACCTGCCAGCGCCGTCCGGGCCCAAGCTGGATGCCGGACTGGATCCTGCGCGCCGCCAGCATCCGGATCGACAACGAGGAAGAAACCGGCCATGCGAGCGGCGCGGTGCTGAGCTTCTTCAAGGTGCCCATCCTGCCGGTGCCGGAGCTGAGTTTTCCGCTGTCCGACAAGCGCAAGTCGGGTTTGCTGCCGCCGACGTTCGGCCTGGACAACCTCAACGGCGTCGAGCTGACGCTGCCGTACTACTGGGACATCGCGCCCAATCGCGATGCCACCTTCTTCCCGGCCGTGATGTCCAAGCGCGGCATCGACCTGGGCGGCGAGTTCCGCTACCTCGAGCCCGCCTACCAAGGCACGCTGCGCGCCAACTACATGCCCAGCGACACGCTGCGCGATCGCGATCGCTGGGGCTACGCATTGGTCCATACCGGCAGTTTCTCGACCGGCCTGAGCGCGATCGGTAACCTCGGGCTGAACCTCAATCTGAACCGCGTCAGCGACGACAACTACTGGCGCGACTTTTCCCGCTCCGGCAGTTCGCTGACGCAACGCCTGCTGGCCAGCGACGGCTCGGTGTCGTGGAGCCGGGGGAACCTGTCGCTGAGCGCTCGGTCGCTCACATGGCAGACCTTGCAGGACGTCAGCTCGCCGATCGTGCCGCCGTACGACCGCCTGCCGCAACTGGTCGCCCGCTATGCCCGAAGCAACCTGGCCGCAGGCCTGGACACGTCGGTCGAGGCCGATTACACGCAGTTCCATTCGGACCGCACCCTCACCGGCCAGCCCAACGCCAAACGCAGCTACGTGCTGGCGCAGGTCAGCCGCCCGTGGCAGGCGCCCGGCTGGTTCTTCACGCCCAAGCTGCAGCTGCACGCGACCAATTACCAGTTCGACGCGCCGCTGGCCAATGGCGACACCAATGTGAGCCGGGTGGTACCGACGCTCAGCCTGGACGGTGGCCTGGTGTTCGAGCGCGACGCCCGCTTCTTCGGCCGTGCGTTCCGCCAGACGCTCGAACCGCGGGCGTTCTACGTCCATACGCCGTTCCGAGACCAGAGCCTGCTGCCCAACTACGATTCGGCGCAGACCGACTTCAATTTCGCCACCATCTACACCGAGAACGCGTTCGGCGGCAACGACCGCATCTCGGACAACAACCTGCTGACGCTGGGCGCCACCACCCGCCTGCTGGATCCGGACACCGGCGCCGAGGCGGCGCGCTTCGGCGTCGCCCAGCGGCTGCGCTTCAAGGACCAGAACGTCACGCTGCCCGGCGGCACGCCGGTGAGCGAGCGGCTGTCGGACATCCTGTTCGGCGCCTCGGTGAACTGGGTGCCACGGTGGAGCACCGACGCGACCGTGCAATACAACCCCAAGACGGGGCGGTCGATCCGCTCCACCATCGGTGCCCGCTACAGCCCCGGCAACTACCGGGTGGTGAGCGCGGCCTACCGTCTGCAGCGCGGCTCCAGCGAACAGCTGGACGTCGGCTGGCAATGGCCGATCAACGACCTGTGGGGCGACAAGGGGCAGAACCTCGGACCCGGCATGGGCGAAGGCGAAGGCCGTTGGTACAGCGTCGGCCGGCTGAACTACAGCCTGCAGGACAAGAAGCTGGTCGATGCCGTGGTCGGGCTGGAGTACGATGCCGGCTGCTGGCTGGGACGGGTGGTGGTCGAGCGGCTGCAAAGCAGCACCTCGTCGTCCAACAAGCGGATCCTGTTCCAGCTCGAGTTCGTTGGCTTCACTCGCCTGGGCTCGAACGCCCTGCAGTCGCTGCGGGAAAATATCCCCCGCTACCAGTACCTGCGCGAAAAGGTCACCACGCCCAGCCGCTTCAGCAACTACGATTGAATTCCAACCACAGCATGATCAAACAACGCGCCTTCGTCCTGGGATTTGCACTGGTGGCGCATGCCGTGGCCCTGGTTCCTGCCGCGCATGGCCAGGGGCTACGGGTGTCGCCGCAGCTGGGCGGCGCCCGCTCCGCCGTTCGTGCCAGCGACAGTTCGCCGCGGGCGGCGGACTACATCGTCGCCGTCGTCAACTCCGAGCCGATCACCAACAACGAGGTCCGCTCGCGGATGATCCGCTTCGAGCAGCAGCTGGCCCAGCAGGGCACGGCGCTGCCGCCCCGGGCGGAACTGGCCCGCCAGGTGCTCGAGCGGCTGATCAGCGAGAAGGCGCAGCTGCAACTGGCCCGCGAAACCGGGATCAAGATCGACGATGCGACGCTGGACCAGGCGGAGCAAAACGTGGCCCGCCAGAACCAGGTGGACGTCGCCGAGTTCCGGCGCCGCATCGCCGCCGATGGCGTCGAGCCGTCGCAGTTCCGGGACGACCTGCGCAACCAGCTGTTGCTGACGCGGCTGCGCGATCGCGAGCTGGAAGCCAAGGTCCGGGTGTCGGACCTGGAACTCGACCAGTACATCCGCGAGCAGCAGGGGCTGAGTGACGCGTCAGCCGTCGAGCTCAATCTGGCACACATCCTGATCGCGGTTCCCGACGGTGCGACGCTGCAGCAGGCGACTGCCTTGCAGGCCAAGGCGCTGCGGGTGCAGGAGCGCGCTGCCGCCGGCGAGGACTTCGCCAAGCTCGCGCGCGAGTTTTCCGACGCCCCGGAGGCTGCGGCCACCGGCGGCGTTGTCGGCCTGCGCACGGCGGACCGCTACCCACCCCTATTCGTCGAAGCAACGCAGGAGCTGCGCGAAGGCGGCGTCAGTAAGGTGGTCCGCTCTGGCGCGGGCTTCCACATCATCAAGGTGGTCGAGAAGCGCCACGGTGGTCTGCCGGGCGCCCACGTGATCCAGAACCACGCCCGCCACATCCTGCTGCGGCCCACCGCCCAGATGAGCGAAGAAGCAGCACGCGCCAAGCTGGCCGACTTCAAGAAGCGAGTCGAAGCCGGCCAGGCCGATTTCGCCCAGCTGGCCAAGGAGAACTCGCAGGACGCGAGCGCCCGCAATGGTGGCGACCTCGGATGGGCCAACCCGGGCCTGTTCGTGCCGGAATTCGAAGACACGCTCAATGCGCTGTCGCCCGGCCAGATCTCCGAACCGCTGGTGTCGCGCTTCGGCGTCCACCTGATCCAGTTGCTGGAGCGGCGCGAGGCGTCTCTGAGCCAGCGCGAACAGCGTGACCTGGCACGCAACCTGGTGCGTGAGAAGAAATTGGATGAGGCCTACGTCAGCTGGGCCCAGGACGTTCGCGGCCGGGCGTACGTGGAATACCGCGATCCGCCCCAGTGAAGCACATTCCGCGCAAGCGCTTCGGCCAGCACTTCCTGGCTGACGCGGGCATCGTCGATGCGATCGTCCGCGCGATCGATCCGCGGCCGGGGGAGGCGATGGTCGAAATCGGCCCCGGGCTGGCGGCGCTGACACAGCCGCTGGTCGAGCGGCTGGGCCAACTGACCGTGATCGAGCTCGATCGGGACCTGGCCGCCAGGCTGCGCAGCCACGGCCAGCTCACGGTGATCGAGTCCGACGTGCTGAAGGTCGACTTCGCCGAGCTGGCCAGGGCCATGGGCCAGCCGCGGGTTCGGGTGGTCGGGAATCTGCCCTACAACATCTCCACACCTATCCTGTTCCACCTGCTGGGCTTTGTCGACAGCGTGCAGGACCAGCACTTCATGCTGCAAAGGGAAGTGATCGACCGGATGGTGGCGCGGCCCTCGACCAGCGACTACGGCCGGCTTTCGGTGATGCTGCAGTGGCGCTACGAGATGGAGAACGTGCTGTTCGTGCCGCCCGAATCGTTCGATCCGCCACCGCGGGTGGACAGCGCCGTGGTTCGCATGGTGCCGCGGGCAGCGTCCGTTGCCGTGGACGAGAAGCTATTGTCGGAGCTGGTCCAGGTTGCCTTCAGCCAGCGCCGCAAGATCCTGCGCCACACGCTGGGCAAGTGGCTGGAGCAGAAGAACTTCGCTGGTGCGTTCGATGTGCAGCGGCGTGCCGAGGAAGTGCCGGTTGAGGAATACCTCGCAGTGGCGCAAGCCGTTGCAGCCAGTTCCTGAAATTCCCATGCCGTCGATCAACAAGAAGCCGGCCGGCCTTTTGCTAACGGCTGTTCCTCACACCCATGAAAAAGCCCGTCTCGCAGGACGGGCTTTGTTGCTTCAGGTGGCGATCAAGCCGCCGCGAGCCAATACCCGGCGTTGAAGGGGCTGCTCATTCGCAGCGCCAGGGGCGAGATGTCCACCAACAGGTCGGTGGGCATCTTCTCTCCGTTGTCGGTCGCCGGTGCGGCAAGTTCTGCCGTTACGGTTCCCTGAGCCTCATTCGCCCGTTCTGCTTGGCTGGTGTGTGCAGAACGGGCTACAGAAAAGAATAGAAACAGCGGAACGGTATCTTCCGGTCTGCCCAGTAATCGGCGGTGTCGCGGAAGATGTCCAGCAGCTGTTCGCGCGCCTCCTTGTCGAACTTGCCGTTGGCCGGGATCTGCTCGAGCACCACGATGAACCCGGGCTGGGGGCCCGACTTGTGCAACGGGTCTGTCATGCAGTCGTACAGCGCGTCGAAGTTCTTGCCGAAGTGCGACGGCAGGGTGAACTGCTGGGCGATCAAGTCCAGCACGTCCTGCTTGCTCTGCGCCGAGGCGAGGTTGGCATACAGGAAGTGTTGTCCGAGCGCAATGGCCGCGTCCTGCAAGTCCTGCACCCGGAAGGCGCGGATCGACTGCACGATGTTGCTGCGAACGCCTTTGAGGGGCTGGTCGCCGGCTTCCTTACGAAGTGGTGTGTCCATCTCCGCGTCTCTTTCCATAGTCAAAAACAGGTCCCGACTCATTGGGTTTACTCCACGATCTTGCGAAAACTTGCGTAGTGGTCGGCGGTGTAATAACAGGCGTGTGGCGCCCGGGCTGGCCCTCCACACACGATGCGCCGGGCTCCCCGGTCGCGTGATCCTGGCGTCAGCACGGTGTACTCGCGGTAGAAACCGCGCCTTTCGGTCGGCAGCTGACGCTCCCGGTTGCCGAACACCACGCCGTCCTTGTCGAAGGGGAAAGGCCCGCCAGCGCGGATCAATTCGTAAGTCACCTGGCCCGCCTTGGGCAACTCGGCGATCGCAATGACCGCTGAACTGTTTGGGGCTGATCCTTCCCGCGAGGGCTGCCTGGCCTGAACCAGAGCCGTGCCAGTCAACGACGCTGCCAACAAGAAGCTAGTAAGTGCAAACTTGAGAGCCGCGACGCGCGACATGAAACGGACCTTCTTGGGGGTGACCTTCGGGGAGACGCCAATCCCGGAACCCCGGGATCCTCAAGATCCTCGGGTAAACCCGGAAAATTCAAGAGCGCTAGTGTGACGTATCTGCCACGAAAACGCAAGCGCCTGCACAAAAATTGGGCAGCCGGAGGGGCCATTTACGGCCGCCTCCGGTGTCAAGCGAGTGAGCGCCCGCTGTTGCCTGGGGCTTTACCGTGCAGCGTTGGCGTCGGCAACTGTCAGGGCCGTCATGTTGACGATCCGGCGCACCGTCGTGCTGGCAGTGAGGATATGCACCGGTTTGGCTGCTCCCAGCAGCACCGGCCCGATGGCGATATTGCCGCCGGCCGCTGTCTTGAGCAGGTTGTAAGAAATATTGGCTGCATCAATGTTGGGCATGACCAGCAGGTTGGCGTCGCCAGACAAGGTGCTGTGCGGCATGAGCGCGTCGCGCGAGGACCCGTCCAGGGCCAAGTCGCCGTGCATCTCGCCGTCCACTTCCAGCCAGGGGGCACGCTCGCGCAGCAGTCCCAGCGTCTCTCGCATCTTCACGGCGCTGGGGTTGTTGTGGCTGCCGAAGTTCGAATGGCTGAGCAGGGCGGCCTTGGGCTTGAGGCCGAAGCGCATCATTTCCTCGGCCGCCATGACGGTGATCTCGGCCAGCTGGACCGCCGTGGGGTCGTAGTTGACGTGGGTGTCGACGAGGAACACCTGGCGGTTGGGCAGCAGCAGGCCGTTCATGCAGGCATAGGTGCAGACTCCTTCGCGCCGGCCGATGACCTGGTCGATGTACTGCAGGTGCATCGCCGTGTTGCCCCAGGTGCCGACGATCATGCCGTCGACTTCTTCCTTATGCAGGAGCATCGCGCCGATCAGCGACAGCCGCCGCCGCATCTCGATCTTGGCGATCTGCACCGTCACGCCCTTGCGCTCGGTCATGCGGTGGTAGGTCTGCCAGAAATCGCGGTAGCGATGGTCGTGCTCGACGTTGACGATGTCGTAGTCCAGCCCCTCCTTTAGCCGCAGCCCGAACTTCTCGATCCGCTGGGCGATGATGGTCGGGCGGCCGATGAAGGTCGGCCGGGCGATGCCCTCGTCGACCACGATCTGGGCCGCGCGCAGCACGCGCTCTTCTTCGCCTTCGCAGAAGGCCACGCGTTTCTTCTCCGCAGACTTCGCCATCTGGAAGATCGGCTTCATCGTCGTGCCCGACGCGTAGACGAAGCTTTGCAGCTTCTCGCGATAGGCGTCCATGTCCTTGATCGGGCGCAGGGCGACGCCGCTGTCGGCGGCGGCCTTGGCCACAGCCGGGGCGATTTTCATCATCAGCCGCGGATCGAAAGGCTTGGGGATCAGGTATTCGGGGCCGAAGGCGAGCTGCTGGCCGGCATACGCTGCTGCCACGACCTCGCTTTGTTCGGCCTGCGCCAGTTCCGCGATCGCGTACACGGCGGCAATTTCCATCTCCACCGTGATGGTGGTCGCGCCCGAATCGAGCGCGCCGCGGAAGATGTACGGGAAGCACAGGACGTTGTTGACCTGGTTGGGATAGTCGGTGCGGCCGGTCGCCATGATCACGTCGTCGCGCACGGCCTTGGCGTCCTCCGGCGAGATCTCCGGATTGGGATTGGCCAGCGCCATGATGATCGGCTGAGGCCCCATCTTGCGAACCATGTCCTGCTTGAGCACGCCGCCCGCGGAAAGGCCCAGAAAGATGTCGGCGCCCTCGATGATCTCGCTCAGGGTGCGGGCCGACGTCTTCTGCGCGAACTGGATCTTGTCCTCGTCCATCAGCTCCTTGCGGCCTTCGTACACCACGCCCGCCAGGTCGGTGGCGTAGATGTTTTCGCGCGGCAGGCCCAGCTTCACCAGCAGGCCGAGGCAGGCCAGCGCCGCCGCGCCGGCGCCGGAGGTGACCAGCTTGACCTTCTTGATGTCCTTGCCGGCGACTTTCAGGCCGTTGAGGATGGCCGCGCCGACGGTGATCGCGGTGCCGTGCTGGTCGTCGTGGAAGACCGGGATGTTCATGCGCTCGCGCAGCTTGCGTTCGACATAGAAGCAGTCCGGCGCCTTGATGTCTTCCAGATTGATGCCGCCGAAGGTGGGCTCCAGCGAGGCAATGATGTCCACCAGCTTGTCGAGGTCATTCTTCTCGTTGATCTCGATGTCGAACACGTCGATGCCGGCGAACTTCTTGAACAGGACGGCCTTGCCTTCCATCACCGGCTTGGAGGCCAGCGGCCCGATGTCGCCCAGGCCCAGGACCGCGGTGCCGTTGGTGATGACCGCGACCAGGTTGCCCCGGGCGGTGTACTTGAAGGCGTTGTTGGGGTCCTTGACGATTTCCTCGCAAGGCGCCGCGACGCCCGGGGTGTACGCCAATGACAGGTCGTGCTGGTTGATCAGCTGTTTGGTGGCGGCAATCGAGATCTTGCCGGGGACGGGAAACTCGTGGTACTCGAGGGCGGCGCGCCGCAGTTCGGCGCGCTTTTCGAGCTCGGTCGCCTGTTGGTTTTCTGCCATGGGTCTTGTCTCCTGGGAGGACAGCTTACGCCATCGCAAAGACGTGCCGTCGGCTGGAAAGGGAGAGCGATTGTAGTCCCGCCCCCACCGCGTCCGCGGTGAGAGCAGCTGTGCCAAAAACACGGCTAAACGACCAGCCGGGAACTCATCTCGGCCCGTCGCGCGGTCTGCTTGCCGGCCAGCACGAAGCCCCGCGCCAGTCCGCCGTCGTCGATGAAGTGCCACAGTCCTTCTTCGGGACCGTGCCACTGCCCGCTGCCGCCGACCGCTGGCGAAGCCACCACCAGCGGCAACGCCGGGGTCTTGACCGAGACCGGCATCAGCGGGAAGGCAAGCGTGTCTGCGCGGCCCGCCAGCCGCGCCGCCAGCACCCTGGCAGCGTTCATGATCGGCATCACGTAGGGCAGGCTGCGCCCGCCGGCGATCGGTCCGTCGACCCAGCGGCCGGCGGCGTACTGGGCGCAATCTCCGAGCGCGAAGATGTCGGCGTCGCTGGTCGCCAGCGTGTTGTCCACCACGATGCCCCGTTCGCAGACCAGTCCGGCGGCCTGGGCCAGCGCGGTATCGGCCCGCAGGCCGATCGCGCTGAGCACCACATCGGCGGCGATGCTTTCTCCATTGGCCAATTCCAGCCGCAGGGCTTCGCCGTCCCGGTGCACGGACCGCACGGTGGTGCCGAAATGCCAGCCGACACCCAGCGCGTGCAGCGCCAGGCGCAGCGCCTCGCTCGCCTGCGCGGGCAGCAGTGCCGCCAGGGGACGCGTCGACGGGTCGATCACGCTCACCCGCAAGCCCGCTGTCGCCAAGTCATTGGCGAACTCGCAGCCGATCAGGCCGGCGCCCATGATCGCGACCCGCGCGCCGGGCCGCAGCTGGGCGTGAAAAGTGGCGAAGTCGTCCAATGAGTTGACGCTGAGCACAAGCTGCGCGCCGTCGCCTTCGAGCGGAACGCGGATCGGCCTGGCGCCGGTGGCGATCACCAGCCGGCTGTACGCGATTGGCCCTTTGCCGGTGACAACCGCATGTGCCGCGCGATCGATCGCCTCGACCCGAGTGTGCTGCAGCAGCGTTACGCCGAGCGTCTCGGCCATCTTCGCAGCCGCAGTGTTGACCAGCTGTTCCGGCCGCTTGCCCTGGGCGAAGGCATTGGACAGCGAGGGCTTGGCGTAGAAATCGCCCCCATCGGCCGTGATCACCGTCACCGGCGCCGCCGGCTCCAGCTTGCGCAGCTCGCGAACGGTGGTCCAGCCTGCCAGGCCGCTGCCGAGAACGACGATCGGATCGACGGTGGCGCTCATCCTCAGATCTCGACGACTTCGAAATCGGCCTTGGCGACGCCGCAGTCCGGGCAGGCCCAGTTGTCGGGGACATCGGTCCAGCGGGTGCCTGGGGCCAAGCCGTCTTCAGGCCGGCCTGCGGTCTCGTCATAGATGAAGCCGCAAACAACGCAGAGATAGGTTTTCATGGTTTTGTTTCCTTCAGAGGAGAGGTTCAAGGAGATAGACGCTGTTCGCGAGCGAAAAGTGACGCGGTTTCAGGCGGCCGCCGTGACTTTGTCCAGCTGGGCCCGGTAATGGGCGGCGTGCCGCTCTTCGACCTTGGCCAGGGCGGCGAACCGCTTCTGCGCCTTTTCCAGGGTGGCGCGGAACTGCGCGGCGTGGACCTTCGACTCCTCGATCTGCTCGCTCATCTCGGCCACCGCGGCGGCGTTGCCCTCGGCTTGCGCGGTCCTGCGAAAACCCGGGTACATCTCGGAGTACTCATAGGTCTCGCCGTCGATGGCGATCTGCAGCGCCCTGGCCGGGGTCATCTCGGCCTTGGGGTACAGCAGGTCGAGGTGGCCGAACGCGTGGGCCACTTCCTGATTGGCGGTTTCCTCGAACGTTCGGGCGGTCTCCTCGTCGCCGGCTTCGCGCGCCAGCTTGGCGAAGTAGCGGTACTTGATGTGTGCCATGGACTCGCCCGCGAAGGCGGCCTCCAGGTTGGCCAGGGTCTTGATCTCGGGGCGTTCGGTGGCGGTCATCTGGATCTCCTTGTGGATAGCCGATTGAGGGAATCGATCGGCACAGGAGAGATGGTAGGGAGTTACTATAGTCAAAGCCAATTGTCTTTGGCTAATCGATTGATAGGCCCTATTCAAGGCGGACGTATCATCCGGCCACATTCCACCCACGAGGAGCGGGCCATGGCGCTGATGGATTTCATCAAGAAGCAGTTCATCGACATCATCCAGTGGACCGAGGACGGCGACGGCACGCTGGCCTGGCGCTTCCCGATGCGGGACATGGAAATCCAGTACGGTGCCATGCTGACCGTGCGCGAATCCCAGCTGGCGGTGTTCGTCAACGAAGGCAAGGTGGCCGATGTGTTCGGCCCCGGCCTGTACAAGCTGACCACGCAGACCATCCCGGTGCTGACCTACCTGAAGAACTGGGACAAGCTGTTCGAGTCCCCGTTCAAGAGCGATGTCTATTTTTTCAGCGCCCGCCAGCAGGTCGACCAGCGCTGGGGCACGCCGCAGCCGATCACCATCCGCGACAAGGACTTCGGCGCTGTGCGGCTGCGGGCCTTCGGCAACTACAGCTATCGGGTCGCCGATCCCAAGCTGTTCCACACCCAGATCTCCGGCACCCGCGACCTGTACACCGTCAATGACCTCGACGGCCAGCTGCGCGGGCTGATCCTGCAGCACATCTCCGACGCCATCGCCAGCAGCGGCATTGCGTTCCTGGACCTGGCGACCAACCAGAGCGAATTCGCCCGGGTCCTGACGACCGAGCTCGCGCCGTCTTTCGAGGCCATCGGCCTGAAGCTGGAAGGCATGACGGTGCAGAACCTGTCGCTGCCCGAGGAGCTGCAGAAGCTGCTGGACCAGCGCATCGGCATGGGCATGGTCGGCAACGACATGGGCAAGTTCATGCAGTACCAGACCGCGCAGGCGATTCCGGAAATGGCCAAGGGCGTCGCAGCCGGCGGCGGTGGCGGCATCGCGGGTGACGCCATGGGCCTGGGCGCGGGCATCGCCATGGGACAGGTGCTCGCGAAGAACCTGCAGGAGGGCCTGCAGAGCGCAGCGGCTTCGCCAGCGGCGCAGGTCAATGCCACGGTGAAGCCGGACGACGTCATGGCCACGCTGGAGAAGCTCGGAGAGCTCAAGGCCAAGGGGATCCTGACGCAGGAAGAGTTCGACGCCAAGAAGGCTGAGCTGCTCAAGAAGCTGGTGTGACGCCGCAACGCGTCTACCGCGCGCCCTGCCCCGGCTGCGGTGCGCCGGTCGAATTCCGCAGCGCCCAGTCGACTCACGCGGTCTGCAGCTACTGCCACAGCACCGTGGTGCGCGATGGCGACACGCTGTCGCGCATCGGCAAAATGGCGGAGCTGTTCGACGACCACAGCCCGCTGCAACTCATGGCCGCCGGGCGCTGGCAGGCCAGGGGCTTCACCCTGGTCGGCCGATTGCAGTACAAAGGCCCGAGCGGGACCTGGGCCGAATGGAACCTGCTGTTCGACGACGGCGGCGCCGCACTGCTGGCGGAGGACAACGGCGCCTATGTGTTGGCCTTCCCGGCCGCGGCGCAGCGTGAGCTGCCCGAGGCGGCGCGCCTGCGCGTCGGCGCCACGACGGCGATCGGCGGCAAGACCTTCAACATCGCATCCAACGAAGACGTCACACTGATTTCCGCGCAGGGCGAGCTGCCCAAGCTGCCGCCGTTGGGCCAGACGTTCGCCATGGTGGAACTGCGCAGCGACGACGGCGAGGTGCTGAGCATCGACTACGGCTCGGAACCGCCGGCCGTGAGCCGCGGCCGCTCCGTGCTGCTGGACGCCCTGCAGTTGACCGGGCTGAGCGACGAGAGCGCGAAACAGGAGCAGGCGCGCCAGTTCGCCTGCCCCAATTGCGGCGCGCCGGTGCAGGTGCAGCTGGCCGAAAGCAAGAGCATCACCTGCCGCTCCTGCAACAGCCTGATCGACCTGACCCACGGCATCGGCTCGGAGCTGCGGCACGCGCTGCAGGACGAGCCGATCGTGCCGCTGATCCCCCTGGGCAGCCTGGGCCAGTTGCAGGGGGCGCAATGGCAGGTGGTCGGCTACCAGCACCGGATGGGCCATGAGCCTGGCGAGGACGAGCACTTCGGCTGGGACGAGTACCTGCTGTACGAGCGCAAGCGCGGCTTCATCTTCCTGGTCGATTCCCAGGAGGGCTGGAGCATCGTCAAGCCCACCACGGGCGCGCCCAGGTATGTCGACGGCGCCAGCAGCGCCAGCTACCTTGGCACGACCTACCAGCTCAAAGACAGCTACGAGGCGCAGACCAGCTACGTGGCCGGCGAGTTCTACTGGCCGGTGGAGCGCGGCCAGGCCAGCTACAACCGCGACTTCGCCAGCGGCAGCGGCGTGCTGTCGATGGAGCAGGCGCCGCGCGAGATCACCTGGTCCAGCGGCAGCACCATCGCCAGTGACACCGTGGCCAAGGCGTTCGGCCTCGACCAGAAGAAAGAGCTGCTGCAGCGCAGCGACGCCGGGCCGACCAGCCGCGCCAGCGGGGTCGGCTGCGGCACCATCATTGCGCTGGTCATCGTGCTGCTGATCCTGCTGGCGCTGCTGCGCGCCTGCTCGGACGGGTCCTCTTCGGGCGGCAGCGCGTGGCGCAGCGGCGGCGGTTCATTCGGCGGCTACTCCAGCGGCGGCGGCCACAAATAGATTTTGCGATGATTTCACAAGGAGAGCTCCATGGGCATTGAATGGCTGAAACCCGGCGCCTTTTTCGGCTCCATCCTGTACGCGCTGATCGGCGTCGTCGTGTTCTGGCTGAGCTTCGTCATCATCGACAAGTTCACGCCCTACAAGCTGTGGGAGGAGATCGTCGAGAAGCAGAACCGCGCGCTGGCGCTGGTGGTTGCGGCGATGGCGCTGGGCATCTCGATCATCGTCGCCGCCGCCATCCACGGGTGAAGGCGGTCGCGCAAGTCCTGCCGACGCCCCGCCCGGTCGAGGTGGCGCTGCTGGCCTCGGTGTTCGTGGTCGCGGCCTGCGGGCTGGTCTACGAACTGGCCGCGGGCGCGCTCGCTTCATACGTGTTGGGCGATTCGGTGCTGCAGTTTTCCACCGTCATCGGTACCTACCTGTTCGCGATGGGCGTCGGCTCCTGGCTGTCGCGCTATTTCGAGCGCCAGCTGCCCGCGCACTTCCTGCGCATCGAATTGATGGTGGCGCTGGTCGGCGGGCTGATGCCGGCCCTGCTGTTCCTCGCCAACGCCTATGCGCCGGGCTCGTTTCGCTTCCTGCTGTACGCGCTGGTGCTGGCGGTGGGCACGCTGGTGGGACTGGAGATCCCGCTCGTCATGCGGATCCTGCGCCGCAACGTGGCGCTGAAAGACCTGGTCTCGCAAGTCCTCACCTTCGACTACCTCGGCGCCCTCGCCGTGTCGGTGGCTTTCCCGCTGCTGCTGGTGCCGCAGCTCGGGCTGATCCGCACCGGTGTGCTGTTCGGCCTGATGAACGGCGCGGTGGCGCTGTGGGCCCTGTGGCTGTTCCGGCACGAGCTGCGCCGGATGCGGGCGCACGCCGCGGCCTGCGTGCTGACGCTGGCGGCGCTGGCGGCCGCCTTCGCCGGCGCCGGCCGCATCACCACGCTGGCGGAAGACCGCTTCTACCAGGACAGCGTCGTGTTCAGCGCAACCTCGCCCTGGCAGCGCATCGTGGTGACGCATGGCCGCGCCGGCCACCGGCTGTTCCTGAACGGCAACCTGCAGTTCTCCGAGCGCGACGAATACCGCTATCACGAGGCGCTGGTCCATCCGGCGATGGCGGGGCACGGCGCTGCGCGCAAGGTGGCCGTGCTCGGTGGCGGCGACGGGATGGCGGTGCGTGAAATCCTGCGCTACCCCGGCGTCGAGAGCGTCACGCTGGTGGAGCTCGATCCCAACATGACGCAGCTGTTCTCGCAGCACGAGGCGCTGGCGCGCCTGAACGGCGGATCGCTCTCGTCGCCGAAAGTGAAGATCGTCAATGCCGATGCCTTCAAGTGGCTGGAGGACTCGAAGGACATGTTCGACGTGATCGTGGTCGACTTTCCGGACCCGACCAACTTCTCGATCGGCAAGCTGTACACGCAATCGTTCTATGCCCTGCTGGAGCAGCGCCTGTCGGCCAGCGGCTACGCCGTGATCCAGACCACCTCGCCGCTGGTGGCGCGCCAGAGCTTCTGGACCGTGGTGGCGACGCTGGAATCCGTCGGCCTGCGGGCCGTGCCGTACCACGCCCACGTACCGAGCTTCGGCGAATGGGGTTTCGTGATCGCCAGCCGCCGGCCGTTCCGGCTGCCGCCGGAATTGCCGCCGGGGTTGCGATTTCTGACGCCGGACAGCCTGCCTGCGCTGTTCGACTTCCCGCGCGACATGGCGCGGGTTCCGGCGCAGGTGAACCGGCTTTCCAACCAGGTGCTGGTGACCACCTACGAGCGCGAATGGGGCAGGGTGGCGCAGTGACGGCTGTCTCACGCCGCGCGCTGCTGGCTGCAGCGGCTACGCCCCTGATCGGTTGCAGCAACTCGCCCGGAATCAGCGGCGGATTCAACGGCATCAGTCACGAGCGCGGCCATCTGCTGCGTGCCGCGGCCGCGGCCGCGCGCCGTTCGCCTCCATCGGCCAGCCGGCGAACCCGGGTGCTGATCGCCGGCGGCGGCATCGCCGGGCTTGCCGCGGCGAGGGCGCTGCGCTTGCGCGGCATCGACGACTTCGTGCTGCTCGAACTCGAGGACAGCGCCGGCGGCAACAGCCGGGGCGGCAAGATCGGCGGCGTCGCCTGCCCGCTGGGCGCGCACTACCTGCCGGTGCCGGGCGACGACGCGCCGCAGGTGCAGAACCTGCTGGAGGAACTGGGCTTGCGCCGCCGCGTCTCCGGCCGCTGGCAGTACGACGAGCGCCACCTGTGCCACAGCCCGCAGGAGCGGTTGTACTTCGAGGGCCAATGGCAGGACGGCCTGCTGCCGCTGCAGGGCGTGGGCGCGGACACGCTGGCGCAATACCGCCGCTTCTCGCAACGGGTCGAATCCGCGCGCCAGGCCGCGCGCTACACGGTGCCGCTGGCGGATGCCGCCGCCGCGCCACTCCAGCTCGCGCTCGATGCCTTGACGTTCAGCACGTGGCTGGAGCGCGAGCGCTTCACCGACGCCCGCCTGCACTGGTACCTGGATTACTGCTGCCGCGACGACTACGGCGCCGGCATCGGGTCGGTCTCGGCCTGGGCCGGCATCCATTACTTTGCCAGCCGCCACGGCTTTCACGTGCCGGGCGATGGGCCCGAGCGCGACGCCGTGCTCACCTGGCCGCAGGGCAACGGCTGGCTCAGCGAGCGCATGGCGTGGCCGCTGGCCGAACGGCTGCGCACCGGCCGTGTCGTCACCCGCATCGCGTCGTCGCGCCATGGCGTGGAGGTCGACGCCCTCGACGTGGCGAGCGGCGCCAGCGAGCGCTGGCTGGCGGACCGCTGCATCGTGGCGTTGCCGGTGTTCGTGGCGGCGCGGGTGGTCGAGAGTCCGCCGTCGTTCCTGCAGCTGGCTGCCGCCCGCATCCGCCACGCGCCATGGGTGGTTGCCAACCTGCACGTGCGTGAACCGCTGGAAGACCGGCGCGGCCCGGCGCCCGCCTGGGACAACGTCCAGTACGGGACCAGGGGCCTGGGCTATGTCGATGCGCGGCACCAGAGCCTGGACCCGACGCCCGGTGCCACAGTGCTCAGCTGGTACCGGCCGCTGGGCGACGAAGCCGACGGCCGCCGGATGTTGCTCGAGCAGCCGTGGACGGTGTGGCGCGATGCCATGCTGGCCGAACTGTCGGTGCCGCATCCCGACATTGCGCAGAAGGCGACCCGGCTCGAGGTCACCCGCTACGGCCACGCCATGGCGATGCCGCTGCCGGGCACGCTGAAAGCCTGGTCCGGCCGCTCCACGCTGCGCACCGACCGGCTGGCCTTCGCCCACAGCGACTGGGCCGGCTACTCCGTGTTCGAGGAGGCGATGGCCGCCGGCCACCAGGCTGCCGGCGCCGTTTGACGCCCGGGCGAGCGCCGGCGCTTAATGGCAGCGCGGTGGCCGCCACGGAGCCGCCCGTTTTTTCTATGGAGGCTCGCATGAAGCTCAAGCAAGGATCTGGAATCGGGCGTTCGCGCTGGCTGGCGTTGCTGGCCGCGGCCGCGTTGTGGGGTTGCGGTGGTGGCGACGACGGCATGTCGGCGTGCCTGCAGGCCACCGGCAGCGGCGGCGTGGTGGTGGGCTCGGGCCTGCCGGGCGACCCGGCGGTGCCAGAGCCCCAGTCGGGCTACAAGACCGGCAAGAAGCCGGTCACGGCGCGCCTGTACATGGCCGTCACGGCCAACCCGCTGGCCAGCCAGGCCGGCTGCGAAGTGCTGCGCGACGGCGGCACGGCAGCTGATGCGGCGGTGGCGATCCAGGCCGTGCTCGGGCTGGTGGAGCCGCAGTCGTCAGGCCTTGGCGGTGGCGCCTTCATGCTGCACTACACGGCCAGCACCGGCGCCGTGGAAAGCTACGACGGGCGCGAAACCGCCCCGGCCGCCGCGACCGAAGACTACCTGCGCTACGTGAGCGCGGCCGACAAGACCAATCCGCTGCCCAGCCTGGGCTCCTCGTTCCTGAGCACCAAGGCCAGCGGCCGCTCGATCGGCACGCCGGGCGCGCTGCGGATGCTGGAGCTCGCGTACCAGGACCACGGCAACCTGCCCTGGACCTACCTGTTCCGCAAAGGCATCCAGCTGGCCAGCGACGGCTTCCCGATCAGCGGCCGGATGGCGGCCGCCATCAGCGGCGCGCGCGCCGACCTGCTGCGCGACCCCGAAGCCGCGGCCTATTTCCTGAACCCGGACTACACGCCCAAAGCCCTGGGCACGACGATCCGCAATCCCGCCTATGCCGACACGCTCTCGGCCATCGGTCAGGGCGGCGCCAACGCGCTGTACACCGGGCCGATCGCGCAGTCCATCGTCAACAAGATCAAGGTGACCAGCGGCGGCGTGACGAGCACCGTCGCGATCACGCCCGGCCTGACGGAACTCAGCGACCTGGCCAACTACCGGGCGATCCGCCGCACGCCCGTCTGCACCACCTACCGCAGCACCTGGGTCTGCGGCATGGGCCCGCCCTCGTCGGGCGGCATCGCGGTGGCGCAGACGCTGGGTATCCTGGAGAACTTCGACCTGGCCGCCAATGCGCCGACGACCATCACTGCCGAAGGCGGCAAGCCCTCGGTGATGGGCGTGCACCTGGTCAGCGAATCCGAGCGCCTGGCCTATGCGGACCGCAACAAATACGTGGCCGACACCGACTTCGTCACGCTGCCCGGCAACGGCATCGCCTCGATGGTCGACAAGAATTACCTCAAGGGCCGCGCCGCGCTGATCTCCACCACGCGCAGCATGGGGACAGCGTCCGCCGGCGTGTTCAGCACGGCGCAGGCCCAGGGCGTCAGCGTGCAGGAGGGCAAGGGCACCACCCACATGGCCATCGTCGATCGCTACGGCAATGCGGTGACCATGACGACCACCATCGAGAGCGGCATGGGATCGTTCCACTTCACCCGTGGCTTCCTGCTGAACAACCAGCTGACCGATTTCTCCTTCGACCCGTCGGACGCCTCTGGCCCGATCGCCAATCGGGTCGCGGCGCTGAAGCGCCCGCGCAGTTCGATGGCGCCGACGCTGGTGTTCAACAAGGCGGGCGACGGCTCGCGCGGCAGCCTGCTGATGGTCACCGGCTCGCCCGGCGGCGCGACCATCATCCAGTTCGTGGTGAAGACGCTGGTGAGCGCGCTCGATTGGAAGATGGACGCGCAACAGGCGACGTCGACACCGAACTTCGGCGCCGCCAACAGCCCGACCACCGGTGTCGGCGGCGAGCATCCGCTGATCGACGCCAGCAATAGCGGCAACAACGACGCGCTGGTCACCGGACTGCGCGCCATGGGGCACACGGTGTCGGTCGCCGCGCAGTCCAGCGGCGTCTCCACCATCATCCGGGTGCCGTCGGCCGACGGCACGCTGCTGGTGGGCGGCGCCGACCCGCGGCGCGAGGGCATCGCGCTGGGCGACTGAGCCGGGGCGCGGCGCTCAGCCGCGCATCAGCGCTTCGATCTCGTCGGCCTGCACCGGCACGCCGCGCGAGATCAGCTCGCAGCCGCCCTCGGTGACGATCGCATCGTCCTCGATGCGGATGCCGATGTTGTGGAACTTCTCGGGCACGCCGTCGCCGGGGCGCACATACAGGCCCGGCTCGATGGTCAGCACCATCCCGGGTTTCAGGATCCGGCTGGGGCGGTTCTTGATCACTTCGCCGGACAGCGGGTCCTTGCGCTCGCTCACCTCGCCGACCTGCGACGGCTCCACGTAGCTGCCGCAGTCGTGCACGTCCATGCCCAGCCAGTGGCCGGTACGGTGCATGTAGAACTGGAAGTAGCTGCGGTTGTCGATCACGTCCTGCGCGCTGCCGACCTTGTTCTTGTCGAGAAGGCCGACATCGAGCAGGCCCTGCGCCAGCACCTTCACCGTCGCGTCGTGCGGGTCGGTGAAGCGGGCGCCGGCCCTGGTGGCGTCGACCGCGGCTTGCTGGCTGGCCAGCACCAGGTCGTACAGCGCGCGCTGCGGGCCGCTGAACTTGCCGTCGGCCGGGAAGGTGCGGGTGATGTCGCTGGCATAGCCGTCGAGTTCGCAGCCGGCGTCGATCAGCACCAGCTCGCCCTTGCGCACCGGCGCCACGTCGGCGCGGTAATGCAGCACGCAGGCATTGGCGCCGGCGGCGACGATCGAGCCGTAGGCCGGGTACTGCGAACCGCCGAGGCGGAATTCATGCAGCAGTTCGGCATCGAGGTGGTACTCGCGCACGTCCTTGCCGCCGCGCAGCATCCGTGCCGACAGCTGCATGGCGCGGATGTGGGCGCGGGCGCTGATCTGGGCGGCGCGCCGCATGATGTCCTGCTCCTGCGGGTCCTTGACCAGCCGCATCTCGTCGAGGATGGCGCACAGGTCGCGTTGCTGCTCCGGACACAGGGCGCCGTAGCGCACGCGCGAGCGCACCTTGTTCAGCCAGCCGCCGACCCGGGCTTCCAGGCCTTCGTGGATCGCGAACGGGAACCAGACGGCATCGCGGTTTTCCAGCAGCCGGGGCATCTGCTCGTCGAGTTGGGCCACCGATATCGCGCCGTCCACGCCGAGCGCGGCGGGCGCCGCGTCCGGGCCGAGCCGGAAGCCGTCCCAGATCTCGCGTTCCAGGTCTTTCGGCGCGCACAACAGCGTGCTCTTGCCGTCGCCGGTGATCACCAGCCACGCGTTCGGCTCGCCGAAGCCGGTCAGGTAATAGAAGTAGCTGTCGTGCCGGTACAGGAAGTCGCTGTCGCGGTTGCGGGGCCGCTCCAGCGAGGTGGGGATGATGGCGATGCCGTCCTTGCCGATCTGGGCGGCGACGCGGGCGCGGCGCTGGCTGTAGACCGAGTCACCGATGAGGGGAGTAGAGGCCATGTTCATGCGCCAATTGTCGCGTACGACGGACTACTTCGGTTGGAACAGGGCCGGCACGGCGTTCGCCACATTTGCCTTGATCAACGATTCCGCTTCCCTGAGTTTCTCCTGGGGCGTCAGCGCGCCCCAGGCGTCCATGCCGGTCTTGTTCTGCGCCGCCGCAGCCACGCTGTTGGCCGTGATGCTCTGCGTGCGTACCTCCATCGTGGCCAGGTCCACCAGCCGCAGCTGGATGTACAGGTAGGGGGCGATGATGCCTTCGCTGTGCTCGCCGGTGCGGGTGTTCTGTACGCGCAGCGACGGATCGACGTAGAAGCCCATTCCCTCCAGCTGGCCGCGGCCGGTGGTAGGGGTGCTGTAGGCGAGGCGGATGACATTGTTGTGCCGGTACTTGGTGGCAGTGACCAGGTGCGTGAAGCCCTGCTGGCGCAGCGCGTCGATCAGCGCGTTGCCGGCGACCACCTTGTCGTCCGCGACAACCGCGGCGGGGTCCATGTCGGACCCCGCCACGGCCACCTTGAGCAGAAGCACCGTGGCGTCGGGCGCGACCTTGCCCACCGCCTCCTGGGCGGCTTTCAATACCTCGATGTCCAGCAACGGGCCGGGCATCTTCAGGACGTTCGCGGCGTTGCTGAGGTTGGTCCCGGTCCCGCGATAGATCGAGACCGTCAAGATGTCGCCCACCAGAGAGCTGATGGCGATCTTGGCCGCGACCGGCGCTGGCGCCTGGGCCTGCGCCCCACCCGCGAGCGCGCCGGCCAGAATGAGCAGTGCGACGAACAGACGTTTCATGGAGTCTGCCTTGCGATCGAGTGTGTTTACTGCGCGTTCAGGTCGGCAAGACGACCCGGGGTTCCGACGTCGGTCCACGGGCCGGGGTAGACCTCGGCGGTGAGTTGCCCCTTGTCGATCGCCGCCAACAGCAGCGGCAGCATCGGGGCTTTGATACCAGCCGGGTTGCCAGCGGGGAGGCTGGCGAAGAAATCCTTGCGGTACATCCCGATGGTGGAATAAGTGGATCTGGGCGCGCCCTCACACAGCGCAACGCCATCGGCGCGCAGGCCGAAATCGCCCTTGGGGTTGTGGGGCGGGTTGGCCACCAGGTAGATGTGGGCGAGCTTGCCGCCGGCATCGAAGCGTTCCAGCGCGGCGCGCGAGAACTCGAATTGCGGCGCGTAGACATCGCCAGCCACCAGCCAGAAGCTGTCGGCCAGCAGCGGCAGCGCCCTGGCGATGCCGCCAGCCGTCTCCAGCGCGCCGCCGAAATCCTTGCCCTCGTTCGAATGGCGGATCCGCAGCCCCTGGAAGTCCGGCGGGAAGCGGTCCTCGATCTGCTGGCCCAGCCAGGCGCTGTTGATCACGATGTCGCGCAAGCCGGCGCGGGCCAGGGCCTCGAGGTGGTACTGCAGCAGCGGCTTGCCGCGCACCTCCAGCAGCGGCTTGGGGCAGCTGTCGGTGAGCGGCCGCATCCGCTCGCCGCGGCCGGCCGCCAGGATCATGGCCCGCGCGCCGGTCATTGGCCGTCACCCCGGTCCAGCGAGCGCTGCTCGGTCCACTCGGGCTGGAAACGATCGATCAGCGCATCCATCAGGCTGCGGGCGCGGGCTGAATGATCGCCGCTGAAGTTGCAGACATAGACGTCGGCCGTCACGGCGCGCTGCTCGGGCCAGGTGTGCAGGCAGATGTGCGACTCGGCCAGCAACACCGTCGCCGTGACGCCGCCCGCCCCGGCCTGCGTGGCGGGGAACGTGTGGAACAACTGGTCCACCGGCTGCAGCCCCGCCGCCACCACCGCCTGCACGCACCAGTCGCCCAGGCGCTGGGCGTCCGTCAGCCAGGCGGCGTCGCAGCGGCACCGGTACAGATCGGCCGTCAGGTGGAGTCCTTGCATGGACGCCACTTTAGACGATGCCGCAGGCCCGGCAGGCAGGGCCGGGGTGCTGGGTAAAATGTCGGGTTATCCCCGATCCTTCCCCGGAGCTCTCCCCGATGGCCAACACTTCCCTGATGGCGAACGCGATTCGCGCGCTCGCCATGGACGCCGTACAACAAGCCAACTCGGGTCACCCCGGCGCCCCGATGGGCATGGCCGAGATCGCCACCGCCTTGTGGGGCCGCCATCTCAAGCACAACCCGGCCAATCCGCACTGGGCCGACCGTGACCGCTTCGTGCTGTCCAACGGCCACGCCTCGATGCTGCTCTATTCGTTGTTGCATCTCACCGGCTACAACCTGCCGGTGCAGGAGTTGCGCAACTTCCGCCAGCTGCACAGCAAGACCCCCGGCCATCCCGAGGTGGATGTCACGCCCGGCGTCGAAACCACCACCGGCCCGCTCGGCCAGGGCCTGACCAACGCGGTCGGCATGGCGCTGGCGGAAAAGCTGCTGGCGACGGAATTCAACCGCGACGGCCACACCGTCGTCGACCACCACACCTATGCGTTCATGGGCGACGGCTGCCTGATGGAAGGCATCAGCCACGAGGCCTGCGCCCTGGCCGGCGCCTGGAAGCTGGACAAGCTGGTCGCGATCTACGACGACAACGGGATCTCGATCGACGGCCAGGTGACGCCCTGGTTCATCGACGACACCCCGGCCCGCTTCAAGGCCTACGGCTGGAACGTGATCGGCCCGATCGACGGCCATGACGTCGATGCCGTCGACCGCGCCATCGCCGATGCGCGCCGCAGCGCCAGCAACGGCAGCACCGGCCCGACGCTGATCGTCGCCAAGACCCACATCGGCCAGGGCTCGCCCAATCGCGTCAACACCGCCAAGGCCCACGGCGAGCCGCTGGGCGCCGACGAGATCGCCCTGACCCGCGCCGCGCTGGACTGGTCGCACGAGCCGTTCCAGCTGCCGCAGGCGGCCTATGACGAGTGGGACGCCAAGGCCAGGGGCAAGGCGGCCGAGGCCGACTGGAGCAAGCGCTTCGCGGCCTACCGCGAGGCCCATCCAGACCTGGCCGCCGAATTCACCCGCCGCATGAAGGGCGAGTTGCCGCGCAACTTCGCCCAGGTGGCGGTGGACACCGCGGTCGCCGCCCATGCCAAGGCCGAGACCGTCGCCTCGCGCAAGGCCTCGCAGCTGGCGCTGGAAGCCTTCACCGCCGCCCTGCCGGAAATGCTGGGCGGCTCGGCCGACCTGACCGGTTCCAACCTCACCAACACCAAAAGCACGCCGCCCCTGCGCTTCGACCTGGCCGGCAAGGTCAAGCTGGCTGACGACGGCAATGCATCAGAAAATGCACCAAGGCGCATTGGCCGCCACATCAACTACGGCGTGCGCGAATTCGGCATGGCCGCGATCATGAACGGCATCGCGCTGCACGGTGGCTACATCCCGTATGGCGGCACCTTCCTGACCTTCAGCGACTACAGCCGCAACGCGATCCGGATGGCGGCGCTGATGAAGCGGCGGGTCGTCCACGTGTTCACCCACGACTCGATCGGGCTGGGCGAGGACGGCCCGACCCACCAGTCGATCGAGCATGCCGCCAGCCTGAGGCTGATCCCCAATCTGGACGTCTGGCGACCCTGCGACACGGCGGAGACCGCCGTCGCCTGGGCAGTCGCTTTGCAGAACATGAACCGCCCGACCGCGCTGCTGCTGTCGCGCCAGAACCTGCCGTACGCCCCCAAGGCCGGCCTGGAAGACATCAGCAAGGGCGCTTACGTGCTGGCCGAGCCCGCTGAAGTGGGCGTGAACAAGAAGCCGCAAGCCGTGATCATCGCCACCGGCTCCGAAGTGCAGCTGGCGCTCAAGGCCCAGGAACAGCTGGCGCAGCAGAACATCGCCGTGCGCGTGGTCTCGATGCCCAGCACCACGGCTTTCGACCGCCAGAGCGCCGCCTACAAGGTCTCGGTGCTGCCGGCCGGCGTCCCTCGGATCGCCGTCGAAATGGGCGCGACCGACGGCTGGTGGAAATATGGCTGCGCCGCCGTGGTCGGCATCGACAGCTACGGCGAATCGGCGCCGGCCAACGTTCTGTTCAAGCTCTTCGGCTTCACCCCGGAGAACGTGGCGGACACGGTGCGGGCCGTGCTGCAGGGCCGGACTGGCGCGTAGTGGCCATGGCGACCGTGCGCCTCCAGCTCATTCCTGCCGTCGTGGCACTCGGACTGGCGCTTGCTGGTGGCGTTGTCGCCGCGGCCGAGTGCGAGGCGCCCCGGATTGCGCAAGGTCGCATCAACGCGGTGGTCAAGGCGGTCGGCGCCGAAAGCTACCAGATGGATCCGAGCGCGTGGGTCGCGCGGCTGACGTTCTCCGCTCCCGACGCGCCGCCTTTGGTGGAAACGATCTACGCGGGCGGCGACTCGCGCTTCGCGGACCGACTCATTGCCGAGGCCAGGCTGCTGCGCTCGCCGTGCGCCACGGCCGCCGCGCCGTTGACATCTCGGGAGTTCCGCTACGTGGGCGTGCGTTACGGCGGTTTCGAGAGATACAGGGCCGCCGAACCGCGACTCAAGCGCGAGCTGCAGCTGACCGAACTCGTCCGGCTGATCAAGGACCTGAAGTCCCAACGCGTGAAATTCGACCTGCGCGAGATGGGTTGCCCGTTCAAGCTGCGATTCGCTCCGTTCCAGCCCTACCTGCCGAACGAGGTCGAAGAGCAGGTCCAGGGCGAGCCGTCCCGGGCGCCGCTGCTCGAGTGGCTGCGGACCATCACCGTCGATATTCCAAAGGACATGATGCCGACCGCCATCGGGCGTGAATCGATGATCGCCGTGCCCTGCGCGGTCCTGGACCTTTCGTAGATTTTTCTTTCTGGAGCTTTCACCATGACCATCAAGATCGGCATCAACGGTTTCGGGCGCATCGGGCGCAACGTGCTGCGCTGCGCAGTGCAGAACTTCAGCGACATCGAAGTGGTCGCCATCAACGACCTGCTGGAGCCGGATTACCTGGCCTACATGCTGCAGTACGACAGCGTGCACGGCCACTTCAAGGGCGACATCAAGGTCGAAGGCGGCATGCTGGTGGTCAACGGCAAGAAGATCCGCCTGTCGCAGGAGCGCGACCCCGCCAACCTGAAGTGGAACGAGGTCGGCGCGGACGTGGTGGTCGAATCCACCGGCCTGTTCCTGGACAAGGCCGGGGCCGGCAAGCACATTGCGGCCGGCGCGAAGAAGGTGATCATCTCCGCCCCCAGCAAGGACGACACGCCGATGTTCGTGTTCGGCGTCAACCACAAGACCTACAAGGGCGAGGCCATCATCTCCAACGCGTCGTGCACCACCAACTGCCTGGCGCCGCTGGCCAAGGTCGTGAACGACAAGTGGGGCATCAAGCGCGGCCTGATGACCACGGTGCACGCCGCCACCGCCACCCAGAAGACCGTGGACGGCCCGAGCAACAAGGACTGGCGCGGCGGCCGCGGCATCCTGGAAAACATCATCCCGTCGTCGACCGGTGCGGCCAAGGCGGTCGGTGTGGTGATTCCCGAGTTGAACAAGAAGCTGACCGGCATGAGTTTCCGCGTGCCGACCTCCGATGTTTCGGTGGTCGACCTGACCTGCGAGCTGGACAAGGAAGCGACGCTCAAGGACATCTGCGCCGAAATGAAGGCGCAGAGCGAAGGCGCGCTCAAGGGCGTCCTGGGCTACACCGAGGACAAGGTGGTTGCCACCGACTTCCGTGGCGACGCCCGCACGTCGATCTTCGATGCCGATGCCAGCATCGCGCTGGACGGCACCTTCGTCAAACTGATCTCCTGGTACGACAACGAGTGGGGCTATTCCAACAAGTGCCTGGAGATGGTCCGGGTGGTGGCGAGATAACGTGCGAGCGCTCATGACCCATCCTTTCGCTGCCCCCGGCGTGCGCGCCGCCTCTTCGCTGCTGCTGCTGTTGCTGGCGGCACCTGTCCTCGCACAGACCCCGGCGGCCGCCGATCTGCCGCTCTGGGAGATCGGCGCGGTCGGCTTCGGCGTGTCGCAGCAGGCCTACCCCGGCGCCTCGGAACAGGTGCGGCGCGCACTCGCGCTGCCCTACGTCATTTACCGTGGCAAATACCTGCGCGCCGATCGAGACAATGTCGGCGTACGCGTGGTCAACAAGGAGCGCTACGAACTCGATGTCGGCTTCGCCGGCGCCTTCGGTTCGCGCGCCAGCGACACCGAGGCGCGGCGCGGCATGCCGGAACTGGGCACCCTGGTCGAATTCGGTCCGCGCTTGAAGTGGAACCTCGGCGCCGCGCCGGGTGACGGCCGCCTGCGGGCCGATGTCGCGCTGCGCGGCGTGTTCGACCTGAGCAACAGCCTGCGCTACCAGGGCCTGTCGCTGGAGCCCCGGCTGGTCTACGAGCGGCGCGGCGAGGGCGGCTGGCGCTATGGCGCCAGCGTCGGTCCCTTGCTGGGCAACGGACGGCTGGCCGACACCTTCTACGGCGTGGCGCCCGCGTATGCGTTGCCGGACCGCCCGGCGTACGCGGCCAAGGCGGGCCTGATCGCCTGGCGCCTGGGCGTCAATGCCTCGCGCGAAGTGACGCCCGACCTGCGGCTGTTCGTGTTCGGGCGGCTCGACTCGGTGGCCGGCGCCGCCAATCGCGACAGCCCGCTGGTGCGCAAGACCAATGGCGGCAGCGTCGGCGTCGGCCTGAGCTACACCTTCGCCCGTTCCAGCCAGCGCGCCAACGACTGAGGGCCGCGAGCGGGAGCGTTCCCGCTCACGCCGGCGTATCGCCCTGCAGCGTGATGCGTTGCATCACTCGCCGGAAGCCGTGATAGTCGTTGACGGGGTTGTGCTGCACGCAGCGGTTGTCCCAGAACGCGATGCAGTTCGGCTCCCACACGAAGCGGCAGGTGAACTCTGGCTTGACCTGGTGTTCGAACAGGAAGCGCAGCAGCGGCACGCTTTCCTCGTCGGTCAGGCCCTTGATGCCGGCGGTGTGCGCGACGTTCACGTATAGCGCCTTGCGCCCGGTCTCTGGATGGGTGCGCACCACCGGGTGTTCGGCCCGGTACTCCTTGGGCGCCTCCTGCTTGCCGCCTTCCTTGATCCGGTCCTCGCGGGTCTTGCTGACGTCGGCCTTGGCCGAACTGCTGATGCCGACCAGGCCCTGCAGCAGGCCTTTCATGGTGTCCGATAGCGCCTCGTAGGCCGCGTACTGGCTGGCGAACAGGGTGTCGCCGCCATAGGGCGGCACTTCACGCGACAGCAGCATCGAGCCCATCGGCGGCCGGTCGAGGTAGGTGGTGTCGGAATGCCAGATGCCGCCGAAGTTGCTCTTCTCGTGCTCCAGCTTCTTGACTTCGATGATGTGCGGATAGCCGGCAATGCCTTTGACAAAGGGATACTCGACCGGCTCGCCCATGGCCCGGGCGAACTCCATGAACTGCGCCGGCGTGAGGTCCTGGCCGCGCAGGAAGATGACCTGATGCTCCAGCAACACGCTGCGGATCTCGGCGGCCAGCGCTGCGGGAATGCCCGCAGCCAGGGTCACGCCGGAGATTTCGGCGCCCAGCGCGCCGGCGATGCGTTTGACTTTCATGGTCAGTGATGATGCCCGTGCTCGCCGTGCACGTGGCGATGCGTGATCTCTTCCTCGCTGGCGGCGCGCACGCCGGTGACCTTGAGCGTGAACTTCAGCGCCTTGCCGGCCAGCGGGTGATTGGCGTCCAGCAGCACCTGCTGGCCCTTGATCTTCAGCACGTTGAACACCTGCTTGCGGCCATCGTCGGTATAGCCCTCGAGCTGGCCGCCGATCTTCACGCCCGGCGGGAAGTCGGCGCGCGAGATGGTCTTGGCCAGCCCTTCGTCGCGCTCGCCGAAGGCATCTGCCGGCTGCAGCGCCAGCGTCACCTGGTAACCGGCTTCCTTGCCGTCGAGCGCTTGCTCGATCTTGGGCAGCGTGTTCTCGTAGCCGCCATGCAGGTAGGTCATCGGCTGGTCGCTGGCGTCGATCAGCTTGCCCTGGGCATCGGCCACCCTGTAGTTCAGGGTGACCACGGAGTCTTTTGCGATTTTCATGCCGCGATTCTGCCGTGGAACGGCGACCGGAGCCGGGCCGCGACAATGGCGCCATGCAGCAAACCGATCCATCCATCGTGGCCGACGCCCTGCTCGCGGCCCGCCGCTCCCACTCGCCTGCCGACGCACTGGCCCTCGCCGAGCGCCTGACCACCCCGGCCGAGGCCTATGCGGTCCAGGCCCTGGTGGCGCATGGCATGCGAGCCGATGACTCCGCCTTTCCAGGGGCCTGGAAATCGGGTGGACCCTCGCGCACGGCCGATTCCACCCATGCCCCGCTGCCGGCCAACGGTGTGTGGGCCAGTCCGGCAGACGCCAGCGGCTGGCCGTTCAAGCTGCGCCTGATCGAGGTGGAGATCGCCTTGCGACTGGGCCGGGCCGTGACCGCCGCCGAGGCGGCTGCGCTGACGCATGAGAACGCGCCGGCCCTGGTCGACGCCATGACGGTGTCGATCGAGATCGTCGATTCGCGCTGGCAGCAAGGCGTGGCGGCGCCGGCGCTGCTCAAGCTCGCGGACCTGCAGTCGCACGGCGCGCTGGTGCTGGGGAGCTGGGTAGCGTTCGCACCGCGCGACTGGGCGGCGCAGGCCTGCACCGTGCAGATCGGCGCCGGCGCGGCGCGGGAGTTCCGCGGCACCCATTCCATGGCCGACCCGGCCTGGGTGCTGCCGGCTTGGCTGCGCCACGCGACGCGCGATGGCGCGACCGCACCGGCCGGCTCTTTGGTGACCACCGGCACCTGGTGCGGCATGCTGCCGGCCGCCGCCGGCGACCGGGTGACGGCGCGCTTCGCCGGCATCGGCGACGCCTCGGTCCAGCTCTAGCCCGCTGGCCCGCCAGACGGTCATCGACATTAGTGTAAACACTGGTGTTGACGATCTTGTTGACGACTAAAGTTGAAGCCGTTCGGCGTGCCAATCGTGGTCGGCCTGATCGTGCAGTCGACCGGCTCGTACTTTCTGGCGCTGATGCTGTTCGCCGCCGCCGGCGCGGGCCTGTTCATCTGTTCGACAATGCTGATCGACTACAGCAAGAAGTTGCCGGTCTGAAGCCGCCGACACCACCATGACGAAACACAAGCGCATCGGCGTATTGACGCCTTCCTCCAACACGGCGCTGGAGCCGCTGACCAGCGCCATGGTCAGCGGCATCCCAGGCGTCACGGCCCATTTCTCGCGCTTCGGCGTCACCGAGATCTCGCTGCGCGACCAGTCGACCAACCAGTTCGACGACAGCCTGATCCTGCAGGCTGCGCGCCTGCTGGCCGACGCGCATGTGGACGTGATCTGCTGGAGCGGCACCTCGGCCAGCTGGCTGGGCTTCGAGCGCGACCGCCAGCTGTGCGCGCGCATCACCGAGGCCACCGGCATCCCGGCCACCACCTCGGTGCTGGCGCTCAATGAACTGTTGGCCGCGCAGGGCGCCCGTACCCTGGGCCTGGTCTCGCCCTACGTCGACGACGTGCAGCAGCGCATCATCGCCAACTACCGCGCCATCGGCATCGAATGCGTGGCCGAGAGCCACCTGGGCATCACCGTCAATTTCGACTTCGGGCTGGTCGCACCCGAAACGCTCAGCCGCATGCTGCGGGAGGTCGCGGCGGCGCGGCCCGACGCCATGACCGTGATGTGCACCAATCTCCACGGCGCCCAGCTGGTGGACGAACTGGAGCGCGAGCTCGGCATCCCGATCTACGACTCGGTGTCCACCGTGGTCTGGAAGGCGCTGCAGCTGGTCGGCGCCGACACCCGCGAGTTGCGCGGCTGGGGCCGGATGTTCGGCCCGCCGGCCTAAACGCTCGCGATCCGCATCAGGTTGGTGGTGCCGGGTGTGCCGAAGGGCATGCCGGCGATGATGACGATGCACTGGCCGGCCGCGGCAAACTGCTCAGCGCGGGCCACCTTGCGCGCGACCTGGGCCATTTCCTCGGCACTTGCCACGTCCTCGATGTGAACGGAATGCACACCCCACACCAGCGCCAGCCGGCGCGCGGTCGGCAGGCTGGGTGTCAGGCTCAGCACCGGCGATTCCGGCCGCTCGCGCGCCGCCCGCAGGCTGGTGTGGCCGGAACTGGTGAAGCAGACGATGGCGCTGGCGTGCAGCAATGACACGGCGTGGCGCATCGCGCAGCACACCGCCTCGGCGACATCGCCGCCGGGCCGGGCCTCGGTGTGGGAGGCTTCCATGAACTGTCGGTACAGCGGGTCGGCCTCGACCTCCTCGATGATGCGGTTCATCATCTGCACCGCCTCGACCGGATACTTGCCGGATGCGGATTCCGCCGACAGCATCACGGCGTCGGCGCCGTCGTAGATGGCGGTGGCGACGTCGGACGCCTCGGCCCGGGTCGGCACCGGGCTGTCGACCATCGATTCGAGCATCTGGGTGGCAACCACCACCGGCACGCCGAGCCGGCGGCAGCTGCGCACGATGCGCTTCTGGATCGCCGGCACACGTTCGGCCGGCAGTTCCACGCCCAGGTCGCCGCGGGCCACCATCACCGCGTCGGACAACGCGACGATCTCGTCGAGGCAGTCGATGGCCTGCGGTTTTTCCAGCTTGCAGATGATGGCGGCGCGGTCGCCGATCAGCTCGCGCGCCTCCTGCACGTCCTGCGGCCGCTGCACGAACGACAGGGCGATCCAGTCGGCGCCGAGTTCCAGCGCCAGCGCCAGGTCGACCCGGTCCTTGGCCGTCAGCGCGGTGACCGGCAGCAGCACGCCGGGCACGTTGACGCCCTTGCGTTCCGACAGCTTGCCGCCCACCGCGACCCGTGTCTGCGCGAAGTCGGCCCCGCAGCGTTCGACCACCAGCCGCAGCTTGCCGTCGTCGAGCAGCAGCTCGGCGCCGGGTTCCAGCGCGGCGAAGATCTCGGGGTGCGGCAGGCCGACGCGGCTGGAATTTCCGGGGCGGGGGTCGAGGTCGAGGCGAAAGGCCTGGCCCGGCGCCAGCTGCACCGGCCCCTCGGCAAACGTGCCCACTCGCAGCTTCGGTCCCTGCAGGTCGGCCAGGATCGCGATCGGCCGGCCGGTTTCCCGCTCCAGTTCACGCAGCACGGCAAAGCGGGCGCGATGGTCGTCCGCGCTGCCATGGCTGAAGTTCAGCCGGAACACATCCACGCCTGCCATGAACAGCTGGCGGACGGTGTCCTTGTCCGAGCTGGCGGGTCCCAGCGTGGCGACGATCTTGGCGTTTCGATTTCTGCGCATGGTCTAGGGTGGTTGTGGCGCATCGATGAGGATGGCGCGGAAGTCGTTCACGTTGGTCAGCGTCGGGCCGGTGACCACCGAATCCCCGAGCGCCTGAAAGAAGGAATGGCCGTCGTTGTCGGCCAGCCGCTCGCGCGGCGAGAGTGCGAGGGCGCGGGCGCGCGCCAGGCTGTCGGGCGCCAGCCGGGCGCCGGCGATCTCCTCCTGGCCGTCGACGCCATCGGTGTCGCCGGCCAGCGCATGGATGCGGGGGTGGCCGTTCAATGCCAGGCCCAGCGACAGCAGAAATTCCACGTTGCGTCCGCCGCGCCCCTGGCCACGCACGGTGACCGTGGTTTCGCCTCCCGAGAGCAGCACGCAGGGCGGCGCCACCGGCTGGTCGCGCGCGGCCACCTGCCTGGCGATGCCGGCCAGCACCGTGCCGACGTCGCGCGCTTCGCCCTCGAGCGCATCGCCGAGGATGAAAGGCGCGTGGCCGGCTTCGCGCGCCACGGCGGCTGCGGCTTCCAGCGCCAGCTGCGGCGTCGCGATGATGCGGGTCTCGGCGCGCGCCAGTCGGGCGTCGCCCGGCTTGACCGACTCGCCGCGGCCGCTGGCCAGCAGCTCGCGCACATGTGCCGGCAAGCCAATGCCGTACCGGCGCACAACGGCCAGCGCGTCCTCGCAGGTGGTCGGGTCGGCCACCGTGGGCCCGGAAGCGATGTTGATCGGGTCGTCGCCCGGTACATCCGAGATCAACAGAGTCAGCACGCGTGCCGGGTGGCAGGCCGCGGCCAGCCGGCCGCCCTTGATAGCGGACAGGTGCCGCCGGACACAGTTCATCTCGCCGATGGTGGCGCCGCACTGGAGCAGCGCCCGGTTGATGGCTTGCTTGTCGTCCAGCGTCAATCCCGGCGCCGGCAGCGGCAGCAGGGACGAGCCGCCGCCCGAGATCAGGCACAGCACCAGGTCGTCCGGGCTCAGGCCCTGGACCATGTCGAGCGTCCGGCGGGCGGCAGCCAGGCCGGTGGCATCCGGCACCGGGTGCGCGGCTTCGACGATCTCAATGCGTTCGCACGGCACGGCGTATCCGTCACGGGTCACCACCAGCCCGGACAGCGGTCCGGGCCAATGGTCTTCGACGGCGCGCGCCATCGCCGCCGACGCCTTGCCGGCACCGACCACGATCAGCCGGCCGCGGCCCAGCGACTGCGGCTCGGGCAGGTGCGGCGGAACGCAGAGCGACGGCTGGGCCGAGGCGATCGCGGCGTCGAACATGCGCCGCAGCAGTAGCTGCGCCCGCGTTGATGCACTGCGGTCATGCAAGCTGCTGCCCGATCTCGAAGTTCGCCAGCTTCTCGAGCGCCCGCACCATGGCCGAGTGATCCCAGGCCGCGCCGCCATGCGCGGCGCAGGCGTTGAACAGCTCCTGTGCGGTGGCGGTGTTGGGCAGCGCCACGCCGAGCTCGCGTGCGCTGGACAGCGCCAGGTTCAGGTCCTTCTGGTGCAGCGCGATGCGAAAGCCCGGATCGAAGGTGCGCTTGATCATGCGGTCGCCATGCACCTCCAGGATCTTGGACGATGCGAAGCCGCCCATCAGGGCCTGGCGCACCCGCGCCGGATCGGCACCGGCCTTGGCCGCGAACAGCAGGGCCTCGGCGACCGCCTCGATGTTGAGCGCGACGATGATCTGGTTGGCCACCTTCGCGGTCTGGCCGTCGCCGTTGCCGCCCACCAGCGTGATGTTCTTGCCCATCAACTCGAACAACGGCTTGATCCGCGCGAACGTCGCTTCGGGGCCACCGACCATGATCGACAGCGTGGCGTTCTTCGCGCCCAGCTCGCCGCCCGACACCGGCGCATCCAGGTAGTCGCAGCCCAGGGCGTTGATCTTCCCGGCCAACACCTTGGTCGCGATCGGCGAGATCGAACTCATGTCGACCACCACCTTGCCCTTGCTCAGGCCAGCGGCAATACCGTTGTCGCCGAACAGAACCGTCTCCACATCGGGCGTGTCGGGCACCATGGTGAAGACGACGTCGGCGCGCTCGGCCACGCCACGGGCGTTGGTGCATTGGGTGGCGCTGCTGCTCGCGACAGCTGGTGGCATCTTGCCGCGGGTAAAGACGAACAGCTGGTGGCCGGCCTGGATCAGGTGGCCCGCCATCGGCGCGCCCATGATGCCCAGGCCGATGAAACCGATCTTGAGGGGTTGGGAAGTCATGCGGTTGTTCCTTGGAAGACGTTGGGCTTTACAGGGCCAGGCGCTGGCGCCAGCCCAGCCCGGCCTCGGTGGTCGACGCCGGCTTGTATTCGCAGCCGATCCAGCCGCGGTAGCCGATGCGATCGAGGTGGGCGAACAGGAAGGCGTAGTTGATCTCGCCGGTGCCCGGCTCGTTGCGTCCGGGGTTGTCGGCCAGCTGGATGTGGCCGATGCGCGCCAGCTGCTTTTGCATCGTGGCCGCCAGTTCGCCTTCCATGCGCTGGGCGTGGTAGATGTCGTACTGGACGAAGGCATTGGCGGCGCCCACGTCGTTGAGGATCTCGAGCGCCTGCGCCGTGCGAGTCAGATAGAAGCCCGGGATGTCGTAACTGTTGATCGGCTCGATCAGCAGCCGCAGGCCGGCCTGCTCAAGTTCCCTGGCGGCGAACTTCAGGTTCGCCACCAGCGTCGAGCGCAGCAATTCCTGGTCGGCACCCGCCGGCACCTTGCCGGCCAGGCAGTTGAGTTGCGGCACGCCCAGGGCCAGGGCGTATTCGATGGCCTGGCCGACGCCGGCCCGGAATTCGGCCTCGCGGCCGGGCAGGCAGGCGATGCCGCGCTCGCCGCCCTCCCAGTCGCCGGCCGGCAGGTTGTGCAGCACCAGCGCCAGCCGGTGGGCGTCGAGCCGCGCGCGGATGTCGATTGCCGCGAAGCCATAGGGAAACAGGAACTCGACGGCCTCGAAGCCGGCCCTGGCGGCCCGCTCGAATCGGTCGAGGAACGGCACCTCGGTGAACAGCATCGTGAGGTTGGCTGCGAATCTGGGCATGCTTGCTCCGTGGTCGGGTCAGTCGAGCATGCCCACGGCGGTGGGCACGTCCTGCTTGTAAAGCGCGAGTTCCTCGAACTCGGTCACGTTGTCGATCTCGGTGCCCATCGCGATGTTGGTCACCCGTTCCAGGATGATCTCGATCACCACCGGCACCTGGAATTGCGCCATCCAGGCCTCGGCCTGCCGGATGGCGGGTGCGATCTCCTCCTGCCGGTGCACGCGGATGGCCTTGCAGCCCAGGCCTTCGACCACCTTCACGTGATCGATGCCATAGCTGCGCGACGCTTCGTCCTCGAGCGTGTTGATGTTGTCGAACCCCAGCTGCACGCAGTAGTCCATCGAAAAGCCGCGCTGGGCCTGGCGGATCAGCCCCAGGTAGCTGTTGTTGACGACCACGTGGATGTAGGGCAGCCGGAACTGCGCGCCGACCGCCAGTTCTTCCAGCATGAACTGGAAGTCGTAGTCGCCCGACAGCGCGACCAGCTTGCGGGTCGGGTCGGCCGCCCGCACGCCCAGCGCCGCCGGCACGGTCCAGCCCAGTGGCCCGGCCTGCCCGCAGTTGATCCAGTGGCGCGGCTGGTAGACATGCAGGAACTGCGCGCCGGCGATCTGCGACAGGCCGATGGTCGAGACATAGGTCACGTCCTTGCCGAAGGCATTGTTCATGCACTGGTACACGCGCTGCGGCTTCATCGGCACGCTGTCGAAATTGGTCTTGCGCAGGTACTTCACGTCGGACTTGCGCGCGAGGCATTCAGCGGCCCAGGCGCTGCGGTCGCGCAGGCGGCCGGCGGCCTTCCAGTCCCGGGCGACTTCGACGAACAGCTGCAAAGCCGCCTTGGCGTCGCTGACGATGCCGTAGTCCGGCGCGAACACGCGGCCGATCTGGGTCGGCTCGATGTCGACGTGGATGAACTTGCGGCCCTTGCAGTACACCTCGGGCGAGCCGGTGTGGCGGTTGGCCCAGCGGTTGCCGATGCCCAGCACGAAGTCGCTGGCCAGCATGGTGGCGTTGCCGTAGCGGTGGCTGGTCTGCAGCCCGCACATGCCGGCCATCAGCCGATGGTCGTCGGGAATCGCGCCCCATCCCATCAGGGTCGGGATGACCGGGATGCCGGCGATCTCGGCGAACTGCACCAGCAGCTCCGAGGCGTCGGCGTTGATGATGCCACCGCCGGCGACGATCAGGGGCCGCTCGGCGGAGTTGAGCATGTCCAGCGCCTTCTCGATCTGGCTGCGCGAAGCGGTGGGCTTGTACACCGCCAGCGGCTCGTAGCTGTCGATGTCGAACTCGATCTCGGCCAGCTGCACGTCGATCGGCAGGTCGATCAGCACCGGCCCGGGCCGGCCCGAGCGCATCAGGTGGAAGGCCTGCTGGAAGGCGCGCGGCACCTGGGCCGGTTCCATCACGGTGGTGGCCCACTTGGTCACCGGCCGGGCGATCGAGGCGATGTCCACCGCCTGGAAGTCTTCCTTGTGCAGGCGGGCGCGCGGCGCCTGGCCGGTGATGCACAGGATCGGGATGCTGTCGGCCTGGGCCGAATACAGGCCGGTGATCATGTCGGTGCCGGCCGGGCCGGAGGTGCCGATGCACACGCCGATGTTGCCGGCCCGGGCCCGCGTGTAGCCCTCGGCCATGTGGGAGGCGCCTTCGACGTGGCGCGCCAGGATGTGGCTGATGGTCTGCCGTTCGCGCAGCTGCGCATACAGCGGATTGATCGCCGCGCCCGGCACGCCGAAGGCCTGGGTGACGCCTTCTTTTTCCATCACCAGCACCGCGGCCATGACCGCCTTCATCTTTGCCATCTCGATCTCCTGGGGTTGACGCCGATGGTCCGCGCGGCGGCCCCGCTTGCGAAGAGCAATCCGGTGATAAGACCTATTCCAGCGCGCAATAAAGAGCCAGCCCACTGGGCTACAGTCGCGCCATGGACCGATTGGCAAGCCTGGACCTCTTCATCCGCGTGGTCGAGACCGGCAGCTTCAGCAAGGCCGCCGAAGAACTGGGCATCGCCCAGCCGACCGCCACCAAGGCAGTCGCGTCGATCGAGCAGCGGCTCGGGGCCCGGCTGCTGCACCGCTCGACCCGGGGCATCACGCCCACCGAGGTCGGCGCGCTGTACTACGACCGCTGCAAGCGGATCTCGCGCGAGATCGAGGACGCGGAGAACGTGGCCGCGCTGCTGCAGGGCGGTCTGAGCGGCCAGGTCCGTGTCAGCACGTCGCTGGCGTTCGGACGGCGCGTGATGGTGCCGCTGATGCTGCGCTACATGAAGTCGCACCCCGGCCTGAGCGTCGACCTGAGCTTCGACGACCGCTATGTCAACCTCGTCGAGCAAGGCTTCGACCTGGCGATCCGGATGGGTCGGCTCTCGGATTCCGCGCTGGGCGCGCGCCACCTTGGCAGCAATCCGTGGGTGATGGTGGCGGCGCCGTCCTATCTGGAGCAGCACGCGGCGCCGCGGGTGCCGGCCGACCTTGCAGCCCATGCCTGCGTGGTCTACAGCAGCGTCCAGGGCGACGCCCGCTGGAACCTCACCGCGTCCGATGGCGAGCAGATGTCGATGCCCGTCACCGGCCCGCTGCGCTCGAACAACCTGTCGGCCGTGCTGGCGGCGGCGCGCGCCGGGATGGGCCTGGCCGTGCTGCCCTGGTATGTGGCCCGCGAATCGGTGGCCGATGCCAGCCTGGCGACAGTGCTCACCGACCACATGCTGCCGGCCCAGGACATGCATGCCGTGTACCCCTCGCCGAAGCTGGTGCCGGCCAAGGTCACCAGCCTGATCGCCTTCCTGCAGGCGGCGCTGGCCGGCGAATGGTGGAGCCAGACGCTGTAGGACGGGCTGCGGCTCTCAGCTGTCCGCCAGCGCCGGCCAGCGTCCGGCCCAGGGCTGTGCCGCTTCGCAGGCGCCGCCAAGATCGAGCAGCATGTCGTCGGCGCCATACGCGCCGACCAGCTGCATCCCGATCGGCAGGCCTTCGCGCGACGGCTCGCAGGGCAGCGCCAGGCCGGGCAGGCCCGCGGCATTCACCCAGCCGGTGTAGACGGCATGACCACGCGGCCCGACCTCCAGGCCGTCGATGCGGCTCGGGTAGGCCTCTTCGGCCGGCCAGGGCAGGGCCGCCGCGGACGGCAGCACGATCACATCGAGATCGGCGAACAGCGCCACGGTGTCGCGCCGTAATTGCTTCACCCGCTCCAGGATCTGCCACAGCCGGGCGGCTGGCAGCCGCCGTCCCAGGTCCGCCATGGCGCGGTATTTCTGCGAGGCCTGCGCCGCCCAGAGCGGCTGGGCGTCGAACAGTTGCGCCAGGCCGATCTGGCCGATCTGCGGCCAGGCGTCGCCGAAGAAGTCCAGGTCCAGCGGCAGCGGCCCGGCCTCGACCCGATGGCCCAGCGCTTCAAGTTGCGCGACCGACCGGCCCACGCTGGCGGCGATCTGCGGATCGAGCGGCGCGGAACCGAAACGCTCGACATACAGCACGCGCAGCGGGGCTTTCGTCCGCAGCTGCGCGGCCGCGTGCGCGGCGGCCAGCGAAGAGCGGTCCACCGGCGCCGGGCCACGCATCACGTCGAACAGCAGCCGCGCATCGGCGACCGTGCGCGCGAGCGGGCCGATCACCTCGAAGTCGAGCAGCAGGCTGGGCAGCACGTGCTCGCGCGGCACCGCGCCCAGCGAGGGCTTCAGGCCGACCAGGCCGGTGTGCGAAGCCGGCCGCCGGATCGAGCCGCCGCCGTCCTGCCCGATCGCCAGCGGCGCGATGCCGCTGGCCACCGCCGCCACCGCGCCGCCGCTGGACCCGCCGGGCGTGAGCGCGAGGTTCCAGGGATTGCGGGTGGGGCCGAAGATCGGGTTGTCGGTGTAGCCCTCGAGCGCGAACTCCGGCACGTTGGTCTTGCCCAGGATCAGGGCGCCGGCGGCGCGGGCCCGGGCCACGGCCAGTTCGTCGTGCTGGCTGCGCAAGCCGGCCAGGCCGGGCGAGCCCCAGGTGGTCGGCAGGTCGCTGGTGAACAGGCTGTCCTTCACCGTCAGCGGGACGCCATCCAGTGGCGACAGTGGCTGGCCGCGCGCATGGCGCTCGGTGGCGGTTGCCGCCTCCGCCAGGAAGGAGTCGTCGCGCCGCGCGATCACCGCATTGAGTTGCGGATTCACCGCCTCCAGCCGTGCCAGGCAGGCGCGCGCCGCCGCCAGCGGCGTCAGCGAACCATCCCGGAATCGCCTCGCCATCGCCACCGCGCTCAGGCGCCACACAACGTCGCCGCTCATGCCCTTGCTCCTCACATGTGGGCCGGCAGCCAGGTCGCCAGCTGCGGCACCGCGATCAGCAGTAGCGTGAACAGGATCATGATCACGGCGTAAGGCAATGCGCCCCAGATCGCGTCCTCGATCCCGCCTTTGTCGGGCCGGATGCCGTGCACCACGAACAGGTTCATGCCCACCGGCGGTGTGATCAGCCCCAGCTCGCACATCAGCACGATGAAAATGCCGAACCAGATCGGGTCCACGCCCAGCGCCGTGGCAATCGGATAGGTGATCGGGATGGTCGCCACCTGCATCGACAGCACGTCCATGAACATGCCCAGGACCAGGTAGAACACGATCAGTGCCAGGATCAGCCCGGTGGCCGACAGGCCAAGGCCCGCCACCCATTTGGTCATCTGCTCGGCGACGCCGGTCAGGCTGATCGCCAGGTTGAGGATGAACGCCGCCGTGATGATCAGCAAGATCATGCCGCTGACCCGGGCGGTGGAGATGAAGCAGGTCAGCATCAGCTGCCGGCTCATCTTGCCCGAGTGCCAGACGAAGCCAAGCGCCGCCATCACGCCCAGGGCCGCGCTTTCGGTGGTGGTGGCGATGCCGAAGTAGAGGCTGCCCATCACGATCCCGAACACCACCACTGGCGCGATCAGGTGCTGCAGGCTGCGCAACTTGTCGGCGAACGGCACATGGGCTTCGCGCATCGCGTTGCCGCTCATGAGGCTGGAGATCGCGATGTACAGCATGAAGCATCCCGTCAGCAGCAGGCCGGGGATGATGCCGGCGATGAACAGCTTGCCGATCGAGTTGTTGGTGAGCGAGCCGTACACGATCATGTTCACGCTCGGCGGAATCAGGATGCCGAGCGTACCGCCGGCCGCCAGCGAGCCGAGCGAGGCCCGCATCGGGTAGCCGCGCTTTTGCAGCGATGGCAGCGCCACCGTGCCCACCGTCGCGGCGGTCGCGACCGACGACCCCGAGGTGGCCGCGAACAGCGCGCAGCTGCCGATGTTGGTGTGCAGCAGCCCGCCCGGCAGCCGTCCCAGCCAGGCCGACAGTGCGATGTACATCCGGTCGGCGATGCCCGAGCGCAGCAGCAGTTCGCCCAGCAGGACGAACAGCGGGATCGAGGTCAGCAGGTTCTCGTTGTGCACGCCCCAGACCACCGGCGCGATCGAGTCCATGAACGGCAGGCCGTAGGCCGCGATGCCGCCGACGATGCCGACCACGGCCATCGACACCGCGATCGGCAGGCCCACCAGCATCATGCCCAGCATCACGGCGAAGGCGATGCCGAAATAGGCGATGCTCATGGTTGCGCTCCTTCGATGGCCTGGCGCTGCGCCAGGTCGTCCAGTTCTTCCTTCAGTTCTTCCTTGGCGCTCTTGGGATGGAAGTCGTGGTTGAGCGTCTCGATCCGTCCGGTCAGCAGCAGCCAGCTGGCCCGCACCGAATAGCCCAGCGCCACCAGCGCGAAGATGACCAGCCCTGCATACCAGACCCCCTGCGGCCAGACCAGGGGCGTGGCCCACGGCGTCTGCGCGGTGCTGCCGTATTGCAGGGTGTCGGTGATCACCTTGGTGGCGATCCAGGCCACGAAGATGCCGAAGGCCGCCAGGCTGGTGACCGAGAACCAGTTCAGGAAGGCTTGCAGCCGGCGCGGGAACTTCTCGTGGAAGACGTCGACCCGGATGTGGTTGCGGCCCATCAGCGCCAGGCTGAAGGCGATGGTGGAGCCCACCGCCAATGCGTAGCCGCCGAGTTCGTCGGCGCCTTGCAGCGACACGTTGAACAGCTTGCGGCAAGTGGTCTCCACCGTGACGACCACCGCCAGCAGCAGGAAGATGCCGCCGAAGATCGTCGCCAGCACGTTCTCGATGTGTTGTTTCATGCTGGAGGCTCCGGTGGATGGAGCGGCCAGCGGCGCGCCCCGTTGCAGTGAGGTCGCGCCGTTGCTCATTTCAGCCCCAGCACCGGTGCGACCTGGGCCTTCCACTTGGCCGAGCAGCCGGGGTTGGACTTGTCGCAGACCTCGGCCCAGGTCGGGAACGACACTTTGTTGACGGCGCCGTGGATCAGCTCATTGTCGGCCGGCGTGACCGGCACGGTCACCAGCTTGAACTTCTTGCCGGTGGTGCACGGGTCCTTGCCGGCGTTGCAGTTCAGCGCATCCTGGAACAGCTCTTCCGAATAGACCCAGATCTCGTCGGTGAACTTGTCGAACGCGGCCTTGAGCTTGGCCTGCTGGTCGGGCTTGAGCTGGTTCCAGGCCTTGAGCGAAATGGCATAGCCGTTGAGCGCCATCTGGAAGCCCAGCGGCATCTGGTGCGTCGTCACCTCCGGCCAGCCGGCGGAGTTGGCCGAGCTGGGTCCGGTGATGGCGCAGTCCACCACGCCCAGCGACAGCGACTGGTGGGTGTCGGCGAACGACACCGGCACCGGCGTGCCGCCGACCAGTTCGATGAACTTGGCCAGGTTCTGGTCATACACGCGGACTTTCATGCCCTTGATGTCGGCCAGCTTGGCGATCGCCTTCTTGCAGAACAGGATCTGCGGGCCGAACGGCCAGACGCTCAGCAGCTTGACGTTGAACTGCTGCTGCAGGCGCTGGTCCACGGTGTCGAAATAGGCCTTGGCCACCTTGCGGCCGGTGGCGTAATCGGGGCTGGCGCCCACCAGGTCCAGCCCCAGCAGGGTCGGTTCGTCGCGCGAGTTCTGCGACACCCGCAGCGAGACGATGTCGAACAGGCCGGCCTTCATTACCCGCAGCTGCTCGGTGTCCTTGATGCCGAGCGTGTCGATCGGCTTGTAGTCGACGTCGATCGGCAGCCCGGTGCGCTCGGCGAAGTGCTCGAAGAAGGGCTGCTCCTTGTTCTTCTGGATCAGGCCGGTGGCCAGCGGCTGGCCGATGGCCTTGAACTTCAGCCGCTCCTGGGCCTGGGCGGCCGGCAGCGTGAAGGCGAGCGCGAGGGCCGCGGCGGCCAGGGTTTTCAAGCAGGGATTGAGCTTCATGGGAGGGGTCCTTGTGGTGAGTGTGGAGGCGGTCAAGCGGGAGGTAGTCAATCAGTAGCCGAGCGCGCGCGGGAGCGCCGTGACCAGGGGCGGATAAAGCATGCAGGCCACCAGCACGCCGTACATCAGCGCGATGAAGGGCCAGACATTGGCGACCAGTTCCCGCATCCGCACGCCTGTGATGCCGCAGACGACGAACAGCACCACGCCCACCGGCGGCGTGAGCATGCCGATCACCAGGTTGAGGACGAACAGGAAGCCGAAGTGCAGCGGGTCGATGCCGTACTGGATCGCGATCGGGTGCAGCAGCGGCACCAGCATGATGTAGGCGGCGTTCGATTCCAGGAACATGCCCACCACCAGCAGCAGCACCGCCACCAGCGCCATGTAGGCCAACGGGTTGGTGGTCAGATGGTGCAGCAGGGCGGACAGCTTCTGCGGCATCAGGTCGACCGTCATCAGGTAGGTGATGACGGAAGCGAAGGCAATCAGCGCGCCCACCATCGCCGACGTGATGGCCGCCCGGATCACGATGCCGGGCAGGTCGGCCAGCTTCAGGCTCCGGGTGACGAAAAAGCCCAGCGCCATCGCGTAGACCACCGCGATGGCCGAGCCCTCGGTGGCCGTGAAGGCGCCGCCGACGATGCCGCCGATCACCAGCACCGGCATCACCAGCACGATCAGCGAGCGCCGCAGTTCGGCCAGCACCGCGCTCAGGCGGAACGGCTCGCCGGTGACGGCCCAGCCGCGCCGGCTGGCGATCCAGGAACACAAGGCGATGAAGCCGACCGTGATGATCAGGCCGGGGACCACGCCGGCCATGAACATGCCGCCGACCGAGACCGACGAGCCGGCCATGAAGGCGTAGACGATCATCGCGCCGCTGGGCGGGATGATGGGGCCCAGGTTGGCGGCGGCGGCGACGATGGCGGTGGCGAAGCCCTTGTCGTAGATCTTCGTCAGCGAAGGCACCAGGATCGACGACAGCGCGCTGGCGTCCGAGACCGCGGCACCGGACACCGTCGCCAGGCCGGCGCCGGCCAGCAGGGTCACGTGCGCCATCCCTCCCCGCACCCGGCCGACGATGCTGTTGGCCAGCGCGATCAGGCGCTCGACGATGCCGGCCTTGATCATCAGCTCGCCCGCCAGCATGAAGAACGGGATCGACATCAGCGGGAATGAATTGACCGAGTGCATCATGCGCTGCGGCAGCATCGACAGGTCGACCCCGGTGAACAGCAGAGCGGCGACCGCGGCGACGCCCATGGCGAAGGCGATCGGCAGGCCCAGCAGCGACAGGGCCATGAAGGCGATGACGACGGCCAGGCTCATTCGGCGCTCCCCGCGCGACGGGGCAGCGGCCCGGCCAGCACATAGCGGATGAAGTGCAGCGCGCTAAGCAGCGCGCCGATGCCCACCGGCGCGATGAACCAGCCCACGCTGAGGCTGACCGTGGCCATCAGCTCGTCCCACTGCTCGCGCGCCACGCCCAGCGAGGCCCAGGCGAGCGCCAGCATCAGCAACGCGCACAGCACGGCCCCGGCCCGACGCAGTACCGTCTGCGCCGCCGACGGCAGCTTGTCGACCATCAGGTCGATGCCGATGTGGGCGCCGTCGCGCACACCCAGCGGGATCGCCAGGAAGATGGCCCAGACGAACGCCAGCCGGCCGATTTCGTCCGCCCAGTCCAGCGACAGGTTGAAGCCGTAACGCAAGGCGACCTGCGACGAGACCACGGTCACCATGACCGCGACGGCTGCCAGCAACGCCGCGGTGACCAGCCAGTCGAGACCGGCCAGCGCGCGCGCAAGCCAGTGGACCGCGACCGGCACCGGTGCAGCGGCCGTAGCCTGCAGGGGGAGGTCGCCCGCCATGTCAGTGCTTTGCGGCCTCGGCCAGCACCTGGTTGACCAGGTCGGCGCCGGCGCGCTTCTTCACGTCCTCGATCACCGGAGCGGTCGCCTTGCGCATCTCTTCGCGCGCCGCCGGCGTCAGCTCGGTGTACGTCATCTTGCCCTTGAGCAGGGCCAGCTGCTTGGCTTCTTCTTCGGCGGCCAGCTTGCGCTGGAAGGCGACGGTCGTGGTCATCGCCTCGCGCACCGCCTTCTGGTCCTGCGGCTTGAGCTGGTCGAACGCCTTCTTGCTGGCGACGACGGCGATGAAGTCGAAGAAGTGGCCGGAGTTGGACAGGTACTTCTGCACCTCGGCGTAGCGCCCGGCCGAGATCACCGTGTACGGATTCTCCTGGCCATCGACCACGTGTTGCTCGAGCGCGGAATACAGCTCCTTCACGTCCATCGCCACCGGGTTGGCGCCCAGCGCGCGGAAGGTCGCCAGGTGGGTTTCATTGGGTTGCAGCCGCACCTTCAGGCCCTTGAGGTCGGCCATGCTGCGGATCGGACCGCGGCTGTTGGTGACGTGGCGCATGCCCAGCTCCATCCAGCCCAGCGAAACGAAACCCTTGTCGTTGAGCTTGTGGTCGATCGCGGTGCCCACCGGGCCGTCGATCACGCGGAAGGCCGACTCGCGGTTGGTGAAAACGAACGGCAGGCTGACCGCTTCCAGCTCGGGCGCGATGCGCGAGAGAAACGCGGCGCCGACCCAGGTGATTGCCAGGGTGCCGGAGCGCACTGCATCGACGTTCTCCTTGGCGCCGCCCAGCTGCATCGCTGGGAACACGTCGACCTGCAGCTGGTTGTTGGTGAGCCGCGCGATCTCCTTCTTGAAGACCTGTTCCACGGCGACGCTGCTCGGATGCTCGGTGGCGAAGTTGCCGGCGATCTGCAGTTTTTGCTGGGCAGCGACGGGCAGAGCCAGTGCGGCGAGCGCCAGGGTCGATGCCAGGGCCAGCCGGCGCCAGGGATTGCGGGGGATGTGGTTCATGGTGAGTCCTTGTGTTGGTGTTGTGGTCAGCGGCTGCGATCGAGCAATCGCGCGATGCCGGCGGGCAGGCCCTGGTGCGGCTTGACCGGCGGCGGGGCAAAACTGCCGCGGCTGTGGGTTCCGGGCCGCAGCGCCACCAGCGATTGCGCATGGCGCACCGCGCTGGAGACGCCGTCCACCACCGGCACCGGTAGCTGCCCCTGCAGCGTGCGCGCCAGGCCGGCCAGCGGCGCGCCGGCCAGCACGATGACGTCGGCGCCGTCCTCGTCGACGGCGCGTTCGGCCAGCGCCTTCAGGGCCTGGGTGTGGTCGTCCTGCACCTGGCCGATGCTGGCCAGCGGCCGGTCCAGCGCGCGGATGCTGGCCAGCCGGGCGCCGAAGCCGTAACTCTCCACCACCTCGCGGTACCAGGCCTGGATGCGCTGCGAGATGGCGATGATGGAGATGCGGTGGCCGAGCAGGTGGGCGCTGGCCAGCGCCGCTTCGGTCATGCCGGTGACAGGGATCGGCAACACCTCGCGCAGGCCGGCCAGACCCGGATCGCCGAATGCGGCGACCACCAATGCGTCGTAGTTGCCCTGGTGTTCGCCAGCCAGCTGCGCTGTCGCGTAGGCGCCGATCATCGCTTCGAACCGGGTCTCGATGTAGGCGACGCCAAACGGCGCCGTCAGCACCTCGATCTGCGTGCCGGGGTCGGCGGCCCGCAGCGCCTCGGCGCGGATCAGCTCAGACACGCTGTCGGAGATGTTGGGGTTGATCAGCAGCAGCTTCATGCCACACCTTCCTTGCGTCGCGGTACCAGCGAGGGCGGGCCGCAGCGCAGGAAGCGGCCGCGGCCGGCCCGGCTGAGGAGATTCACGCCGTCCCACACCACTTCGCCGCGGCTGAGCGTCAGGCCCGGCCAGGCCTTCAGCTGCGTGCCTTCGTACGGCGTGTAGTCGACGTGGTGATGCAGCCGCGCGTTGCTCACTACCACGTCGCGCTCGTCCCAGACCACCAGGTCGGCGTCGCTGCCGATCGCGATCGTGCCCTTGCGCGGGTGCAAGCCATAGGCCTTGGCCGGATTGGTGGCCGTCAGCTCGACGAACTTGTGGATGGAAATCTGTCCGGCCAGCACGCCTTCCGAATACAGCAGCGGCATGCGCGTTTCCAGCCCGGGGATGCCGTTGGGGATGTGACGGAACGGCACTTCCTCGCCACCTGGCTTCTTGCCGTCCGGCGCGTCATACCTGAAGGGCGCGTGGTCGGACGAGAACACGGTGAACAGCCCATCGGCCAGGCCGTCCCAGATCACTTCCTGGTTGGCCTTGTCGCGCGGCGGCGGGCTGCAGATGCAGCGCGCGCCCTGGTAGCTGTCGTCGATGCCGAGGTCTTCGGCTGTGAGGAACAGGTATTGCGGGCAGGTCTCGGCGAACACCTTCAGGCCGTGGCCGCGGGCCCAGCGGATCTGCTCGATCGCTTCCTTGCCGGAGACATGGACGATCAGGATCGGCACGTCCACCAGCTGCGACAGCGCGATGGCGCGATGCGTCGCTTCCCGCTCCACCAGCATCGGGCGGGCGTGGGCGTGGAAGCGCGGCGCGGTGCGGCCGGCCGCCTCCAGCCGCTTGGTGAGCCACTCGATGCAGTCGGCGTTCTCGGCGTGCACCATCGCCATCGCGCCGTGGCGGCGCGCCACATCCAGCACGTCCAGGATCTGGCCGTCGTCCAGCTTGAGGTCGTCATAGGTCATGTAGACCTTGAACGAGGTGTAGCCCTCGGCGATCAGCGCCGGCAGCTCTTCGGCCAGCACCTTCGGCGTCGGGTCGCTGACGATCAGGTGGAAGGCGTAGTCGACATGGGCCTGGCCTTCGGCGCGGCTGTGGTAATCCAGCACCGCGGCGCGCAGCGACTGGCCTTTCTCCTGCGCGGCGAAGGGAATCACGGTGGTGGTGCCGCCGCAGGCGGCGGAGCGGGTGCCGCTGTCGAAGCCGTCGGCCATGCGCAGCGGCGGCGCCATCGGCTGGTCGAGATGGCAGTGGGCGTCGACGCCGCCCGGCGTCACCACCCGATGGGCGGCGTCGATCTCGCGCTCGCCCGCCTCCAGGCCCAGCCCGAGCTGCGCGATGCGCCCGCCGCGAATGCCGATGTCGCAGTCGAAGCTGTCGCTGGCGGTGGCGACGCGCGCATTGCGCACGACCAGGTCGAAGCTCATGCCTGCCTCCTGCCGGCACCACACAGGTGCAGGGCCAGTACTGGAGGAAATGAAAACATGTCTGTCGACAACGTTGCTGACTGATCTTGGTGCAAAACGGGTGTCATGGTGTTCGAGGGAAGGCATTGAGCAATATCCGGGCCCGGCCGGCTGCTGGAGCGCGGACATCCGCACTTCAGGAGAACTATCGTTCACCGGCCGGAATACACACACAGTGTTTACACTAATGTCGACAATTTGGAGGCGCCGCTGTCGCCCCGCCGCCGAAAAGGCTTCATACTCCAGCCTGTTACGACTTCTGCCACCCGGAGTTCACTTGACGTTCCGACCGTTGCGCCTTGGCGTGCTGACACCTTCATCCAATACGGCACTGGAGTTGTTCCAATGGCCATGACGACCAGCAGCAAGCGGCCCGCCGCCGCGAAGAAGGCGCGTGTCGCCGCCAAACCAGCCGCCGCCGTGACTGCGGGCAAGGCCGAAGCCAGCGCCGAGAGCGACAACAGCGTCGACGTCATCTACGAGAAGATCTATGTCGCCATCCTGGAACACCGCCTGCATCCCGGCACCAAGCTCGGCGAGGAGCGGCTGGCGGAGATTTTCGGTGTCGGCCGGGCCCGGGTGCGCGAGGTGCTGGCGCGGCTGGCGCACGAGCAGATCGTGGAGCTGTTCCCACAGCGCGGCGCCTACGTGGCCAAGCCCTCGACCGAGCAGGCGCGCGACGTGTTCGAGGCGCGCCGGCTGATCGAGCCGGCCGTGCTGCGGCGGCTGATCGACACGCTGGCGCCCGACAAGGTCACCCGGCTGCGCCAGCACCTCGAGCTGGAGTTCGACGCGGCCCGCCGCGACGACAAGCGCGCCGTGATCCGCCTGTCAGGCGAATTCCATACCCTGGTGGCCGAACTGGCGGGCAATTCGGCGCTGGCCCGCAGCATGCGAGAGCTGTGCATGCTGACCTGCCTGACGATCTTCCTGTACGACGCGCCGACCTCCAACAGCTGCCGGGCCGACGAGCACACCCAGATCGTCGACGCGATCGCCAAGCGCGACCGCGCCAAGGCCGAAAGGCTGATGAGCGATCACCTGGACCACATCGAGCACAGCCTCAAGCTGGACAGCTCCAGCGGCGAAGCTGATCTCGAGGAGATCTTCAGCTGACGACGGGCTCGGGCTTTTCCTCACGCCCGCCGGGATGGCGGGCGAAGCGCGCCGGATCCGTCCCGTGCACCGGCGCGCTGTCCGGCCAGGGCCAGCCGCCGAACTGGGTGCGGCGGTAGTCCTGCATGGTCTGCGCGATCTCGGCCTGGGTGTTCATCACGAAGGGGCCGTACTGCACCACCGGCTCGCCCACCGGCCGGCCCTGCAGCAGCAGGAACTCGCCCAGGCTGTCGCCGTTGACCAGCTCCACGTCGGTGTCCGCCTGCAGTTCGATCACCGACGCCGGCTCCACCGCGCGGCCGGCAACCTGCACCAACTGGCCCTTGAAGAAATACAGGCGCCGTTGCGTGCCGGCACCGCTGGCGGCCGGCAGCGTCCAGCGCGCACCGGGCTGCATGGTGACGGTCCAGATTGCGACGTCGGACTGCGGCTGCGCGGCCCAGGAATCGGGCGGCGGCGCCAGCGGCTGCGCGGCCCCAGCCAGGGCGCCGGCGATCACGGCCACCTCGGTCTTGCGGCCGGCGCTGTCGGCCGTGACCCGCCGCGGGATCTGGCCGGACCAGAACATGGTGAAGTGCGGCGGCGACATCTTGCTGCGCGCCGGCAGGTTCAGCCAGATCTGGAACAGCTCCAGCGGGTTGTCGCCATGCGCATCCAGCAGCGGGAACATCTCGGCGTGGACCACGCCCTGGCCGGCCGTGAGCCATTGCACATCGCCCTGGCCGAAGCGCGCGGTCGCGCCCAGCGAATCCGAATGGTCGATCAGCCCCTTGCGCACGATGGTGACGGTCTCGAAGCCGCGGTGCGGGTGGGCCGGAAAGCCCGGCACCGCCTCGCCGTGGTACATGCTCCAGCCGTCCTTGCGGCTGAAGTCCTGGCCGATGTCGCGGCCGGCCAGCGCTGCGGGCGGCACGCCCAGCTTGCCGTCGGAGCTGGGATAGGCATCGTCGTGATAGGCGCAGAACAGGAAGGGATCCGAGGTTTCCCAGGGAAAGCCCAGCGGCTTGACGGACAGGACGGGAGATGCGGTGGTCGTCGGCATGGGGCGCTCCAAAAGGTCGATGTGAGGGCGCGCCCCGGCTGTTTCAAGCGAGGCGCTGCAGCAAGGTCGCCGGCACCGGCCAGTCGGCGGCGGTGGTCAGCTTGAGGTTGAGCGGGTCGCCTTCGACCGTGGCGAAGGCGTGGCCGGCGCGCAGCACCAGAGCCATGGTCGAGGCGGCGACCCAGCCGTGCCGCTGCGCCCGGTCGACCGTGTCGAGCAACAGCTCGCGGCTGAAGGCCAACGGGGTCTGGAAGCTGCCATCGGGCAGCACGGCGGCGGCAATGCCGACCGGCTGCGCGGCGGCCAGCACCGCCTGCGCCAGCGCGACGCAGGTGAAAGGCCGGGCCGCGTCCCAGACGATCACCCAGGGCCGGGTGGCGCCATGGGCCAGCAGCCGGACGCTGTGCTGGCGGGTCGGCCCGCCGTCGATGCGCATCCAGCGGCATTGCGCGGGCAGCACCGGATGCGCGCCGGGCGGGCAGGCCGCGATCACTTCGCCGGCGATCCGCATGGCCTTGCGCACCACCCATTCCAGCACCGGCCGCCCCTGCAGTTCCAGCAACGCCTTCGGCCCCAGGCCCATGCGTTCGCCGCTGCCGGCGGCAGGGACCAGCACCGTCACATCAGCGCTTTGCATCATGCGATGGCGGCGTCGAGCGCGGCGCGCCAGGCCAGCAGCTGGGCGTCGCCGGGCGCCCGGGCCAGGATCTGGTCCACCAGCCTGCGGGTGCGCGGCAGGTCGCCGGCGAGCCACTGGTCGCACAGCCGCTTGAGCGACCAGCAGCGCCATTGCAGGTTGGTCTCCTGCAGGGCGCGGCAGGAGACCAGGGAATCCCATTCCGGCTGCGGCGTGCGCCAGTCGCCATAAAGGGCCGACAACAGCGCGTCGGCCGGTTCCGGCCACCACACCGCGCCGGCCGGTCCCTCCCGGCTGGCCACGACGAACCAGGGGTAATGGACGATCCGCTGGTGCGATGGCGGGCGGTCATACAGCCAGGCGCCGCCCACCAGCCGCCGGTGTTCCGGCTCGCGCCGGATCCCGAACAGGTCCACGCTCAGGCGCGGCTGCAGCAGCGCGAAGGTGGCCACGTTGCCGAACGGCGGCGAATTGCCGGCCCTCACGAACCCGATCGCCTCCAGCGTGCGGCAGGTTAGCTGGAAGTCCTCCAGCCAGACCGCCAGGTCGGCGTCGTCGTCGTTGGCCAGCAGCCTGCCGTCCCGCTCCAGCCCCAGCAGCGTGCCGGCGAAGGGGAAGGCGCCGCACCCGGCGCGCTTGAGTTGCGCCAGCACCAGCCACAGCAAGCTCGTGACCCGCTCTTCGTCCCAGGGCGGCGGCGCGGGCCGCTCGCTGCGCGTCCGGTCTCCTTGCGTCGCCAGCAGCGCGAGCGCGTCGAGCACGCCGACCAGCGCTTCATGCATCGTCGCCAGGTCGCCCTGCAGCAGCGCGACATCCGACCGCGCCAGCGCCGCGTTGGCCTGCGCCAGCGCCAGCACCCCGGCCGTCACGCCTCGTCTCGCACCTTGTACTGCGACACCAGTTGCTTTTGCACCGTCGGCGGCACGGACTCGTAATGGCTGAATTCCAGCCGGAAGCTGCCCTGGCCGCCGGTCAGCGCATTCAGGCGCGACTGGTAAGCCGCCAGCTCCGACAGCGGCGCCTGTCCCACCACCGTCAGCGCGCCGTTGCCGTTGCCGGACTGGGTGCCGTTGACCTGGCCGCGCCGCGCCGACAGGTCGCCGGTGATGTCGCCGACGTTGGCCTCGGGCGCCGCGATCTCCATGGTGACGATCGGCTCCAGCACGTTCGGCGCCGCCGCCTGCACGGCGGCGATCACCGCCTTGCGGCCGGCCGTGATGAAGGCGATCTCCTTGCTGTCGACGCTGTGGTGCTTGCCGTCGTACACCACCACCCGCAGGTCCACCACCGGGTAGCCGGCGATCACGCCCTGCTCCAGCGCCTGCCGCACGCCCTTCTCGACGGCCGGGATGAAGTTGTAGGGAATCGCGCCGCCCTTGACCTGGTCGACGAACTCGAAGCCCGAGCCGCGCGGCAGCGGCTCCACCTTCAGGAACACTTCGCCGAACTGGCCGGCGCCGCCGGTCTGCTTCTTGTGGCGGAAGTGGCCCTCGGCCGGCGCGGTGATGGTCTCGCGGTAGGCGATGCGCGGCGGCCGGGTGTTGACCTCGCACTTGTGCACCTCGGTCAGCCGCTCCAGCACGGTGCGCAGGTGCAGCTCGCCCAGGCCGTAGACCACGCTCTCGTTGGTGACGGGCACGTGCTCCACCCGCAGGCACGGGTCTTCGCTGACCAGCTTGTGCAGGATCTCGTGCAGCCGCTGCTCGTCGCCGCGCCGCTTGGGCTCGATCGCCAGGCCGTGCACCGGCACCGGGAACTCCAGCGGCTTCAGGTGGATGTGGTCGTCCTCGGCGGCGTCGTGCAGCACGGCGTCGAACTGCAACTCCTCCACCTTGGCGATCGCGCACAGGTCGCCCGGCACGGCGCGCGGCACTTCGGCGAAGTCCTTGCCTTGCAGCATGAACAAATGGCCGACCTTGAACGGCCGCCGGCCGTCGCCGACGAACAGCTGGCTGTCGCGGGTGATGGTGCCCTGGTGCACCCGGATGATCCCCATCTTGCCGACGTACGGGTCCTGGGTGATCTTGAACACATGGGCCAGCACGTGGCGCGCCGGGTCAGGCACCGCCTCGATCGGCCGGGCCTGCGAACCCTCGCCCTTGAGGAACTCCGGCGGGTTGCCCTCGCCCGGGTTGGGCAGCAGCCGGGTGATCACTTCCAGCAGCTCGGGCACACCGGCGCCGGTGCGGGCCGACACGAAGCACACTGGAATGAGGTGGCCTTCGCGCAGCGCCTGCTCCAGCGGCGCATGCAGCTGCGCCGGGTCGACGTCGCCGTCGTCAAGGTAGCGCTCGACGAAGGCGGCGTCCACCTCCACCACCTGTTCCACCAGCGCGCGGTGGGCCTGCGCCACTGAGGAGAAGTCGGTCGGCGTGTCCTCGTCGGCCTTGTTGTAGAAGCAGTCCACCACCCGGGCGCCGCGGCCGGCCGGCAGGTTGACCGGCAGGCACTCGCGGCCGAAGGTGGCCTGGATCTGCTCGAGCAGCGCCTGCAGGTTCACGCCCTGGGCGTCGATCTTGTTGACGATGATCAGCCGGTCGCGGCCGCGCTGGGCCGCCCAGTCCATCATCCGCCGCGCCATCGACTCGATGCCGGTGGTGGCGCTGATGACGATCGCCGCCGTCTCCACCGCTTCCAGCGCTGGCAGCGACTGGCCAAGGCATTCCGGCGCCCCGGGCGTGTCGATCAGGTGGGTGTGGACGCCGCCGTAGTCGAAATGGGCCAGCGAGGAATTGAGCGAGTGCAGCGCCCGTCGCTCCAGCGGGTCGTAATCGCTGACGGTGGTGCCGCGTTCGACGCTGCCGGGCGCGCCGATCGCGCCCGCCTTCCACAGCAAGGCCTCCACCAGGCTGGTCTTGCCCGCGGTCGCGGGACCCACCAGGGCGAGGGTCCGCAGCGCGGCAATGTCAGGCATGGGCATGAACGTCTCCGGTGGAAATGGCAACCATGGTAAGCCTGCCGGCGGTGCGGTGGAACCGGAATCAGCCGGCCGGCCGAAACCGGTCTTGCCAGACGGATTCCCAAGCCGCGCTGGCGTTTGTCCTACACCACGTGAGTGCCCACTCGCTAGGCTGGGGCCCATGGAACCCGATCAAGCCAAACCCCGCAAGACTCATCGCGACGAGTATGAAGTCGCCTACTTCACCAGGGAACTGGGCCGCACCAACCAGCGCAAGATGCTGCAGCAGCAGATGGAAGCCTCCGGATCGACCGCCACCGCCTCGCACGGCGAAGACAGCTCGTTCGACACGCCCTCCAGTCCTCCCCAATCCGACCGGGCCGGCTAGCCCACGGCGCGGCGCTTTTCGCGTAGGCTGTCTCGCTACAAGCGCAGCGATGCGGCGGCGTGCTTCCCTCAATACCGGAGCGAGCGATCCCCATGGCCAAAGTCCATCCCGCCCTGGCGGCGGTGCGCAAGTCAGGCGCCCACAAGGTCAAGGTGGCCTGCAGCGACATCGACGGCGTGCTGCGCGGCAAGTACCTGCACAAGGACAAGTTCGAGGGCGCGGCCGACGACGGCTTCGGCTTCTGCGACGTGGTGTTCGGCTGGGACATGGGCGACAGCCCCTACGACAACGCCGCCGTCACCGGCTGGCAGCACGGCTTCCCGGATGCGCTGGCCCGGCTGGACCTGGAGACCCACCGCAATGTGCCGTGGGATGGCGGCATCGACTTCTTCCTGGGCGAATTCATCAACCCGGACGGCACGCCGTATCCGGTGTGCCCGCGCCAGACCTTGAAGCGGGTGCTGGCCCGCGCCGAGAAGCTGGGCTTCCAGGTGATGGCGGGGATGGAGTTCGAGTGGTTCAACTTCATGGAAACGCCGCAAAGCTGGGCCGCCAAGAAAGGCGTGAATCCCCAAACGCTGACGCCCGGCATGTTCGGCTACTCGCTGCTGCGGGTGAACCAGAACCGCGAGTTCTTCAACGCCATCATGGACGACATGCAGGCGTTCCGGGTGCCGATCGAGGGCCTGCACACCGAGACCGGTCCCGGCGTCTACGAGGCGGCGCTGTGCTTTTCCGAGGCGCTGGAGCAGGCCGACCGCGCCATCCTGTTCAAGACCGGCGCCAAGGAGATCGGCGCCCGTTTCGGCATCATGCCCAGCTTCATGGCCAAGTGGAACGCGGCGCTGCCCGGCTGCTCGGGCCACATCCACCAGAGCCTGTCGGACGGCAAGGCCAACCAGTTCTACGGCGCCGCCAGCCCGCGCAAGATGAGTCCGCTGTTCGAGAGCTACCTGGCCGGCCAGGTCGCCTGCCTGATGGAGTTCGCGCCGATGTTCTGGCCCACCATCAACAGCTACAAGCGGCTGGTCGACGGCTTCTGGGCGCCGGTCAAGCCGACCTGGGGCATCGACAACCGCACGGCCAGCTTCCGCGTCATCGCCGGCAGCCCCAAGGGCACGCGGCTGGAAACCCGCTGCCCGGGCTCCGACGTCAATCCGTATCTGGCGATGGCGGCGGTGATCGCCGCCGGCCTGTACGGAGTCGAGAAGGGCCTGAAACTCACGGCCCCGCCGATCACCGGCACCAACCAGGGCGCGGAAGACATTCCGCGGGCGCCGCGCACGCTGGATGCGACCACCCGCAACTTCCGCAACTCGCAGATCGCGCGCGACATGCTCGGCGACACCTTCGTCGACCACTTCGCCGCCACCCGCGACTGGGAATGGCGCCAGTGGCTCGACGGCGTGACCGACTGGGAATTGAAGCGCTACTTCGAGATCATCTGATGGACATCCGCCCTCTCGCCCCCAGCGACGCCCCGGTGTACCGGACGTTGCGCCTGCGCGCACTGCGCGAACATGCACAGGCCTTCACATCCGACCACGACGAGGACGAGAAGCTGCCGCTGTCCGCCAGCGAAAAGCGCCTGCAGCCTGGGGACGGCAAGCGCTTCTGGGGCGCGTTCGACGGCGCGGCGCTGCGCGGCATGGTCGGCCTGGAGCGCGAGGCGCGCAGCAAGACCCGGCACAAGGCCAAGGTGGTCGGCATGTATGTGGCGCCCGAAGTGGCCGGACAGGGCGTCGGCCGGGCGCTGCTCGATCGCCTTGTGGCCGAAGCGCGCGCCAGCGGGGTGGAGCTGCTGGTCCTGACCGTCACCGACGGCAACCAGGCTGCCACCACCTTGTACGAGCGCGCCGGTTTCCATTCCTTCGGCGTCGAGCCCGATGCGATCCGGGTCGACGGCCGCAGTTTCGGCAAGCGGCACATGGTTCTTCAAATGGCAAAAGCATGAGCCGCCCGGCCGTTCCGAAGGCGAATACCGCAGCGCATGGCGCGGAGGTTTCCGAATGAGCATCAACAGTTTCTCGTTCCCGACGGCGATCAAGTTCGGCCCCGGCGCCCGCAAGGAGGTGGCCGGCCACCTGCTGGCGCGCGGCCTGAAGCGGCCGCTGATCGTCACTGACAAGTCCATCGCCATGCTGCCGGTGCTGTCGGACTTCAGGCGTTATCTGGACGGGCTGGCGGTGTCGGTCTATTCCGGTGTCCACGGCAATCCCACGGCCCGCCAGGTGATGGAAGGCGCCGAGGCGTTCAGGGCGCACGGGGCCGACTGCGTGATCGGCTTCGGCGGCGGCGCGGCGCTGGACGTCGCCAAGGTGGTCGGCATCGTCGCCACCCATGGCGGCCACATCATCGAGTACGCCTGGGACCATCCCCAGGTCAGGGCGATCGACAGGGAGCTGCCCTACTTCGTGGCGCTGCCCACCACCTCCGGCACCGGCTCGGAGGTCGGACGGTCCGCGGTGATCAGCGAGGACGACAGCCACCTCAAGCGCATCATCTTCAGCCCCAGGCTGCTGGCCAGCGTGGTGTTCGCCGACCCGGAGCTGACGCTCACGCTGCCGCCGCATGTGACGGCGGCCACGGGCATGGATGCCCTCACCCACAACATCGAGAGCTACCTGTCGCCGGCCTACCACCCGCTGTGCGACGGCATCGCGCTGGAAGGCACGCGGATCGCGGCGCGGGCGCTGGTCAAGGCGGTCGCCGAGCCGCAGAACCTGCAGGCCCGCGGCGACATGATGATGGCGTCGATGATGGGCGCGGTCGCGTTCCAGAAGGACCTGGGCGCGGTGCATTCGTGCGCGCATGCGCTGGGCGCCGTCTGCGACCTGCACCACGGCCTGGCCAACGCGCTGATGATCGACACCGTGCTGGCATGGAACTACGAAGCCGCACCGGAAAAGTTCGCCGAGCTGGCCCATGTCTGCGGTGTTGCCGCCGGCGGGCCGGGCTTCGTGCCGTGGCTCCGGCAGCTCAAGACCCGCGTCGGCCTGACCGGCCGACTGGGCGACCACGGAGTCAAGCCCGAGCAGCTGCCGCGGCTCGTGGAGATTGCAACGGCCGACATCTGCCACAAGACCAATCCGCGTCCCGTCACCGCCGCGGACTTCCAGCGGCTGTTCGAGCAGGCCATGTAAATGCCGGCAAGTTCGCGCCTGAAGATCGGGATCTCGGCCTGCTTCATGCACGCAGATCCGGCGCGCGCGCTGTTCACCGGCAAGACGCTCCAGTACGTGGAGCAGTCGATCGCGCACTGGGTGATGTCCACCGGCGCGCTGGCCGTGATGGTGCCCAGTCCCGCCGGCGCCACCCAGCGCGGCGACGTCACGCTGGAGCACTTCGCGCAATGGCTGGACGGGCTGGTCCTGCACGGCGGCGCCGACGTCTCGCCGCTCAGTTACGGCGAGCAGCCGCTGCAGGACAAGTGGGCCGGTGACAAGGTCCGGGACGACTACGAGATCGCGCTGGTGGCAGCGTTCGAGCGCCACGGCAAGCCGGTGTTCGGCGTCTGCCGCGGACTGCAGCTGATGAACGTGGCGTATGGCGGCACGCTGTACCAGGACATCGCCACCCAGGTGCCCGATTCGCTGACGCACCGCGACGCCGCGGTCTACGACCAGAATTTCCACACCATCGACATCCAGCCCGGCACCCGGCTGGCGGCGCTCTATCCGGATGCCGGCCGCGTCACCGTCAACAGCATCCACCACCAGGCGATCAAACAGTTGGCGCCGGGCTTCCAGGTGGAGGCGCTGAGCAACGAAGACGGGCTGGTGGAGGCGATCCGGCGCAGCGACCGCAGCCAGCCCTACTTGGCGGCAGTGCAGTGGCATCCCGAGTTCCACCGGCCCGGCTCGCAGGCGCTGGACGACGCCGCGCTGCTGCAGGATTTCCTCGGCGCCGCCACTGCGGCCCGGACCCCATGACCGACCTTGCCATCCACAACCCCGCGACCGGGGACCGCATCGCCAGCGTGCCGGTGGACGACGCAGCGTCCGTCGCCGCCGCGGCCGCCCGCGCCCGCGCCGCGCAACCGGCGTGGGCCGCGACACCGCTGGCGCAACGCCAGGCCTGCATCGAGCGCTTCCGCGCCGGCGTGGCGCGCGAGCTCGAGTCGCTGGCCGCAACCATGACGCGCGAGACCGGAAAACCGATCCGGATGTCGCGCAATGAGCTCAATGGCCTGTTGCCGCGGATCGACTTCTTCCTGCAGCAGACCCACGCGTCCACCGCCACCGAGACGGTGTTCGACGAAGGCGGCATGCGCGAGCAGATCGAGCACGTGCCGCTGGGCGTGGTGGCCAACATCTCGGCCTGGAACTATCCGTGGTTCGTCGGCTGCAACGTGATCCTGCCGGCGCTGCTGACCGGCAACGCCGTGCTCTACAAGCCGTCGGAATTCGCGACGCTGACCGGGCTGGAGATCGCGCGATTGCTGCATGAGGCCGGCGTGCCCAGGGACGTGTTCACCGCATTGGTGGGCGAAGGCGCGGCCGGCGCCGCGCTGCTGGAGCAGCAGATCGACGGCCTGTTCTTCACCGGCTCGTACGCGACCGGCGCGCGGATCGCGCAGGCGCTGGCCGGCCGGCTGGTCAGGCTGCAGCTGGAGCTAGGCGGCAAGGACCCGACTTACGTCTGCGACGATGCCGATCCCAAGACCGCCGCCGAGTCGCTGGCCGACGGCGCGATGTACAACACCGGCCAGAGCTGCTGCTCGGTGGAGCGGATCTACGTGCACGAGAAGATCCACGACGTGTTCGTGGCGGCGTTCGTGCAGGCAGTGCAGGGCATGAAGGCCGGCGACCCGATGAGCGAAGACACATACATCGGCGCCATCACCCGCGCGCCGCAGCTGGCGGTGCTGGAGGCGCAGGTGGGGGAGGCGGTCGAGCTCGGCGCCACCTTGCACACCGGTGGCACGCAGCTGTCCGGCCCGGGCAACTGGTTTGCTCCCGCGGTGCTGAGCAAGGTCGACCACCGGATGGCGCTCATGAAGGAAGAAAGCTTCGGCCCTGTGGTCGGCATCCAGCAGGTGGCCAACGACGAGGAAGCGGTGCGGCTGATGAACGACACCCGCTACGGCCTCACTGCCGGCGTCTACACGCCCGACGGAGAGCGGGCCCGCCGGCTGCTGGCGCAAGTCAACGTCGGCAGCGTGTACTGGAACTGCTGCGACCGGGTCAGCCCGCGGCTGCCATGGAGCGGTTATGGCGATTCCGGGATCGGCCTGACCTTGTCGACCTACGGCATCCAGGCCTTCACCCGGCCGAAGGCGTGGCACCTGCGCCAGCCCTGAGCGGCCTCAGTGCAGCCCGGGCTCGGTCCGGTCCACCATCCGCACCAGGTCGGCCAGCGACTGGGCGCCCATCTTGTCCATCACGTGGCGCCGATGGACCTTGACGGTGATCTCGGCGATGTCGAGTTCGGCGGCGATGTTCTTGTTCAGCATGCCGCGCACCACCCGCACCATCACCTCGCGCTCGCGCGGGGACAGGGTCGCGATGCGGCGGCGCCACTCCAGGTGCTGCGTGCGTTCCATCAGCTGGAAGGCGTCCTTGCGCAGCGCCAGGTCGACCGCCTCCAGCAGTTCCTCGTCCCGCACCGGCTTGGTCAGGAATTCCACGGCGCCGGCCTTCATGGCGCGCACGCTCATCGGAATGTCGCCCTTGCCGGAGATGAAGACGATCGGGATGCGGTCGCCCAGCTCCGCCAGGGTGCGCTGCAGGTCGAGCCCGCTCTTGTCGGGGAGTGTGGCTTCGGTCACGAGGCAGGCGGACTGGGGCGGCCGGGAGCTGGCCAGGAATTCGGCAGCGGACGAAAAGGCCAGCGCCTGCCGGCCTTCGCGCCGCAGCAGGCTGGTCAGCGCATCACGCACGGCCGCGTCGTCGTCAACGATGAAGACAACGGACGCGGAGGGGTCGGCGCCGGCGCTGGACACGAAAGACCTCTTTTCACAGCCATGAGGGCGGTCCCAGTTTAGGACTCGGAACCGCCCCCACTGTAGTCTTTTGCCTGACGAGCATGAGCGACACCCATCTTTTGCTTGACACAAATTGAGGGGGGGATAGACTTGCACAGTGCACATACATGAACAACGTTCACATCCATGAAATCTCCTGAGGTCAAGTCGGCGGCCCGCATCCTGGACCTGTTGGAGCTGCTCAGCGTCATGCCCGAGCCCATGCGCCTGACCGACATCGCTCGCCAGATGGACATGCCCAAGAGCAGCGCCTCCGGACTGTTGAGCACCCTGGCCGGACGCGGCTATGTGGACGCCAGCGGCGACGGCTACGTGATCTCGCAGCACTACCGCCAGGGCGACTGGATCGCGGGCGAACTGGGCCTGATGCGCCGCGCCGCGCAGTCGATCATGGCTGACCTGTCCGCCCAGACCGGCGAGTCCTGCTTCCTGGCCATCCCGGCGCACGACTGGCAGATCCAGTACATCGACAAGGCAGTCAGCGACAACCCTCTGCGTTACGACATCGCACTGCCCATGCTCAGGCCGGCCCACTCGACCTCGGTCGGACGCGTCCTGCTGGCCGACCAGCCCTTGGCCGCTTTGCGGGCTTACCTGGCCAGCGACCGCGTCACCAAGCTCACCGAGAAGACCGTCACCGATCCCGACCTGCTGTTCCAGGAGGTCGAGCGCACCCGGGATGCGGGCTTGTCCACCATGACCGACAGTTCGGTGCTTGGGGCTTCCGGTGTCGCAGCCCCGATCCGCGGCGTGGCCGGCAGCACCATCGGCGCACTCTGCGTCATTGCTCCCACGCCCCGCTTCAACGCGGCCCGAGACGGCATCACCGAGCGGGTCCGCGACGCCGCTGCCCGGATCAGCGCCCAGCTTCCAGCCATCGCCACGCCGGCCAGTTCCGCGGCGTCTGCCACAACGAGGCAAACGCGATGGACCGCCTGAACCCCGCTGCCAGCACGGTTCTCGTCATCGGCGCCGGCATCGTGGGCGCCACCTGCGCGCTGACCCTGCAGCGCGAGGGCCATCACGTCACGCTGGTCGACAGCGGCTTCCCCGGCATGGGCTGCTCGTTCGGCAACGGCGGCGCCATCAGCCCCGACTTCTGCGTCCCCATGTCCATGCCGGGCATGCTGGGCCGGGTGCCGCGCTGGCTCACCGATCCGCTGGGGCCGCTGTCGCTCGACTGGCGTCACGTGCCGCGGGCACTGCCTTGGCTGCTGCGCTGGGTGGCCGCCGGCCGGCCGGCGCGGGTCCAGCAGATCTCGGCGGCCATGCGGGTGCTGCACGCGCCGGCGCTGGACCTGTACCAGGCGCTGCTGGCCGAGCGCTACGACAGCCTGATCGAGAAGACCGGCCAGCTGTACGTCTGGAGGAATCCCGCCGCCAGCGCATCGGAGCTGATCGCACGCCAGTTGCGCGAGTCGCATGGCGTCGCCGTGCAGGTCTTGAGTGCGCAGGAAGTGCGGGCCATGGACCCGGCGCTGGCCGAGGGCTTCGTGCGCGGCCTCTACTTTCCAGAGAACGCCCACACCATCGACCCGCTGGGCCTGGTGAGCGCCCTGGTCGACCTGTTCGCGCAGGCCGGCGGCCAGGTCAAGGTGGCCGAGGTCCGCGCCTTCGGCTTGCGCGACGGCCGTGCCCTTCATGCGACCAGCGCCAATGCCATCCTGGAGGCGGACACCTTCGTGCTGGCCGCCGGACTGGCGTCCGCGCCGCTGGCCAAGACACTCGGCGACCGGATCCCGATGCAGGGCGAGCGTGGCTACCACGTCATGCTGCCCAACCCCGGCGTGCGGCCGGCCGCCAAGGTCGGCAACCGCGACCAGATGTTCGGCCTGACACCGATGCGTGACGGCGTGCGGATTTCGGGCACCGTCGAGATCACCCGCCCGGACGCCCCGCCGGACATGCGGCGGGCCGAGGCGCTGCTGCGCAACGCGAAGCTGATGTACCCCGGCCTGAACGGCGAGGGCGCGAGCTTCTGGTCCGGCGACCGGCCCTCCACGCCCGACAGCCTGCCGGTGATCGATCGCTCGGCCCGCGCCGGCAACGTGATCTACGCCTTCGGCCACGGCCATTCCGGCCTGACCGGCGCGCCCGTGACGGCGCAGATCGTCGCCGCGCTGGCGGCGGGACGGCAGCCCCATGTCGACGCCGCGGCATTTCGCCGCAACCGCTTCTAGTCGCGCCCACAGCCCCCCGAAAGATCCAAGCCATGGCCATCCACACCAACGCGGCGGCGCAAGCCCGGCCCCAACTGTCTGTGGGCATCGACACCGGCGGCACCCACACCGACCTGGTGCTGGTAGGCGGCGGCATGCTGCGCACGCTCAAGGTCCCGACCACGCCGGGCGACCTGAACGACGGCATCGTCGACGGCCTGATGCAGATCCTGGCGCTGGCCGGCAGGACGCCGCAGGACGTCGGACGTTTCGTCTACGCCAGCACCTTCGTCACCAACCTGATCGTCGAGGGCCGCGAGCGGCGCCTGGGCCTGATCGGCACCGAAGGTTTTCGCGACGTGCTGGAAATCGGCCGCGCCTCGCGCAAGCCGGATGTCTACGACATCCAGTGGCGGCCAGCCGCGCCGCTGGTGCCGCGCTTCCTGCGCCACACGGTGACCGAGCGCATGAACCACCGCGGTGAAGTGTTGGTGGCGCTGGACGAGCCGAGCGTGATCCGCGCCCTCGAGCAGCTGGTGGCGCTGGGCGCGCAAAGCGTCGCGGTGTGCCTGCTGCACGCCTACGTCAACCCGAAGCACGAGCAGCGCATCGCCGAACTGGCGGCGCAGGTCTGCCCCGGCATCGACGTCTCGCTGTCGTCGGACGTGGTGCGCGAGTTCCGCGAGTACGAGCGCACCAGCACCACCTGTATCAACGCCTTCATCAAGCGGCCGATCCGGGAACACCTGGGCAGCCTGGAGCAACGCATCCGCGACAAGGGCGTTGCCGCCGAGCCCTTCATCATGCAGGGCAACGGCGGCACCTGCAGCTTCGGCGCGGCGGCGAGGCTGCCGGTGTCGGTCACCCATTCGGGTGTGATGGGCGGCATCGTCGGCGCCACCTCGCTGGCCCTGAGCTGCGGCATCAAGGACATCATCACGCTCGACATGGGCGGCACCAGCGCCGACGTGTCGCTGGTCTCGCAGGGCAAGCCGGTGCTGGCCAACCGCAGCTCGGTCGGCGCCCATCCGCTGATCGTGCCGACGCTGGACATGGTGACCATCGGCGCTGGCGGCGGCTCGATCGCCTGGGCCGAGAGCGGCTCGGCGATGCGGGTCGGGCCGCGCAGCGCCGGCTCCGTGCCCGGCCCAGCCTGCTACGGCCAGGGCGGCATGCAAGCGACCGTCACCGACGCCAACCTGGTGTGCGGGCGCCTCAACCCGGCCTACTTCCTGGCCGGCGCCCGGCCCCTGTATCCGGAGCTCGCGCAGCAAGCGCTGGAGCGCCTGGGCAACGAGCTGGGCATCAGTGCGGGCGCCGCGGCGCTGGGCGTCATCGCCATCGCCGAGGCCCACATGGCCAACGCGGTGAAGCTGGTGTCGGTGGAGCGCGGGCTGGATCCGCGTGACTTCACCCTGCTCGCCTTCGGCGGCGCCGGCGCCCTGCATGCCGTGCAGCTGGCGGAGGCGCTGGCCATCGACCGGATCCTGATTCCGCCGGCGCCCGGCAATCTCTCGGCCATGGGCCTGGTCTGCGCCGACGTGCGCCACGACCTGACGCAGACCCATGTGGGCGCCCTCGACGCACTGGACGTGAAACACATCCGCCGGCTATACAACCGCTTGCTCGAACAGGCCGTCCGCTTGCTCAACGAGGACGGCGTCGCCGCCGATCGCCGCCAATTCATGATGTCGGCCGACGTTCGCTACCAGGGCCAGAACTACGACCTGAACCTGCCGGTGTCCGAGCACGACCTGCTGCAAGGCTTCGGTCCCCTGGCCACCCGCTTCCATGAGCAGCACCAGCGCGTCTATGGCTATCAGCTGGCCAATCGTTCGCTGCAGCTGGTCAACACCCGCGTCACCGCCACCAGCGTGAGCGAGCCGACCCACTGGCCCAAGGTCGTGGCCGCGCCGGCCGCCGCCGTGCCCATCGAGTCCCGCGAAATCCTGCTGGCCGATGGCCGCCGCGTCAGCGCGCCGGTGCACCGGCTGGTGGCGCTGCAACCCGGCTTCGAGCTGGATGGGCCGGCCATCGTCGAATACCCCGGCGCCACCTTGTACCTGGCGCCCGGCTGGCATGCGCGCTTCGACGAGATGCTCAACGCCCACCTCGTCACGACGCAGCACCGCGCGATGACGCGGACCCTCCACACCCTGACCCACACCGAGCCGGCCCATGTCAATGCAAACTGAACCAACGCTGCAGCCCGGGACGATGCGGGTCGACCCCGTCACGCTGGAGATCGTCCGCAACGGCCTCAAGGCCGTCGCGACGCGAGTGACGCGGCGCATGATCCGATCGGCCAACTCCTTCATCGTCAAGGAGATGGAGGACTGCTCGGCCTCGATCCTGGACGAGCGCGGCCAGCTGCTGGCCGAAGAGGCCGGCCCGCCGATCCAGCTCAACACGGTCGGCATCTGCCTGAAGACCATCCTGGAGCACTACATCCCGGCGGCCGACTGGTGCGCCGGCGACGTGGTGATCACCAACGACCCCTATTGCGGCGACGGCTCGCTGGGCGCGACCCACACCAACGACTACCTGGCCTTCTTCCCTTGCTTCTGCGACGGCCAGCTGGTGGCTTTCACCGGCCTGATGGTCCACCACATGGACATCGGCGGCATGAACATGGCCAACCGCGGCTGGGGCACCGAGATCTACCAGGAAGGCCTGCGGATCCCTCCGCTGCGCATCGTCAAGGCCGGTCGGCTCGACGCCGACATGCTGGCCGTGATCCTGCGCAACACCCGCACGCCCGAGATGCTGGAGAACGACCTGCTGGCGCAGATCTCGAGCGTCCAGGTGGCAGCCGACGACGTGGTGGAGCTGTTTCGCAAGTACGGCAGCGCCACCATGAAGGACAGCTTCGCCGCGTTGATCGCGTATTCCGAGCAGCGCACGCGCCAGGAGATCGCGGCCATCCCCGACGGCACCTATTGCCACGAGGAGCCGCTGCTGGACGACGGCGCCCAGGGCGGGCCGTTCCACCTGCGGCTGAAAGTCGTCAAGAGCGGCAGCGACATCAGCTTCGACTTCACCGGCACCGACAAGCAGATCAACGGCCCGATCAACAGCCCGCTGGCCACGACACTGGCCGCGGTCTATTACGCGATGCGCTGCCTCACCGGCTCGACCATCCCCAGCACCGAGGGCTGCAAGCGGCCGATCACCGTCATCGCGCCGGCTGGCACGCTGGTCAACGCGCGATCGCCGGCGGCGGTCTACCAGCGGATGATCGTCTGCCACACCATCGTCGACCTCGTGATGGGCGCGCTGGCCCAGGCCGTGCCCGAGCGGGTGATGGCCGACTCCTGCGGCTGCCTGTACAACTTCACCTACGCCGACGACGTCGCCACCGGCAAGCGCAGCATGTTCGGCGAGGTCGTGCCCGGCGGCATCGGCGCCACGGCCACCGGCGACGGCATGGAAGTGATGGCCTGCCACGTCACCAACTGCCACATCCCGCCGACCGAGGCGATCGAGATGGAGTCGCCGGTGCTGTACCTGCGGCGCGAGATGCGCTGCGACTCCGGCGGCGCCGGCCGCTTCCGCGGCGGCGTCGGCCAGGTGCTCTCGTACCAGGTGCTGGGCACGGAGGCGCGGCTGCACCACACCTCGCAGAAGTCGGTCTCGCTGCCGCAGGGCGTGTTCGGCGGAGCGCCCGGCGACGGCGGCGGCTGGGTCATCAACGAAGGCCTTGCTTCCGAGCGGGTCCTGCCCTACGCGATCGGCGACATCGAGGTGATCGCGGTGGGCGACATCGTCACCCACTACACGCCCGGCGGCGGCGGCTACGGCCCGATCGGCGAGCGCGACCCGGCGGCCGTGCGGCGTGACATGCTCAACGAATTCATTTCCCCGGACGCGGCGCAGGCTGTGTACGGAATCGCCCTGACCAACTGAAAGCGCCCATGAACCGCGTCAAAGCCGTCGTTGCCTGCCTGGGCCTGGTCGCGTCCGTGTTCACCACGGCCTTCGCGGCCGAAACGCCCGAGCAGTTCCCGCAAAGGCCGATCAAGCTGGTCGTGCCCTGGGCGCCGGGCGGCTTCACCGACTCGCTGGCCCGGCTGGTGTCGGAGCAGATGGCCCGCGTGCTGGGCCAGAGCGTGATCGTCGAGAACCGGCCCGGCGCCAACGGCATCATGGGCACCGAGTCGGTCGCGCGCTCGACGCCCGACGGCTACACGCTGCTGATCGCCACGGCGGAAACGCATGCGATCAACCCCAGCACCTATCCCAAGCTGCGCTACGACGCGGTCGCCGACTTCGCGCCGGTGGGATCGATCGGCTCGGTGCCACTGTTCCTGGTGACCAACATGGAACTGGCGGAAAAGACCTTCCCTGAGCTGATGGCCGCGGCGAAGAAGTCGCCGGGCAAGTTCAAGTACGCGTCATGGGGCGCGGGCAGCACCGGCCACCTGGCGTTCGAGCTGCTCAACGCGCCGGCCGGAGTCGAGATGATCCACGTTCCCTACAAGGGCCTCGGCCCGGCGCTGACCGATGTGATATCCGGCCAGGAGGACATGACGCTGGCCACCATCCTGTCGAGCGAACAGTTCGTCAAGGCCGGCCGGCTGCGGCCGCTGGCGGTCACGTCGCCCCGGCGCTCCGCGCTGCAGCCGCAGGTGCCGACCATCGCGGAGATGGGCTATCCGGGCTACGACGTCGCGCTCTGGTACGGCATCGTCGCCCCCGCCCGCACACCGGCCGTCATCGTCAACCGCCTCAACGCCGCCTTGCGCGAGGCCGTGAAGGATGCCGGGTTCAAGGCCCGGATGGCCGCGTCGGACGCCGACATCCTGGTGCGCTCGCCCCAGGAGTTCGCCGAGTTCCTGGCCGCCGAACGGGTCAAGTGGGCCCGCGCCGCCAAGAGCGCCAAGGTGCAACTCGAGCAGTAGCCCGGGACGCGCGCTGCCGCAGCTGATTTGTTTTCCCCCTTCACTCTGGAGATAGCGATGAAACATTCGAAAGTCATGGCCCTGTGCCTGGTGACGATGGCCCTGTTCTCGGGCGCGGCCGGTGCGCAGACCAAGGCGAAGGAGTTCCGGATGCTCGAATCGGGCGGCCCCAGCGGCGACTCGATCGAGCAAGCCTACATCAAGCCCTTTACCGACAAAAGCGGCGTCAAGGTCATTCGCGAGAGCCCGTCAGGCATCGGCAAACTGCAGGCCATGGTGCAGTCCAGGAACGTGACCTCGACCCTGGTCGAACTCGGCTCCACGCAAGTTGCACTGGCGCGCGCGCTGGGCCTGCTGGAGCCGCTGGATTGGGCCGCGATCAACGCGGCGCCGATGTACCCGGAAGCCAAGCTGCCGGACGCCTTCGGCTACCAGTATTTTTCCACCGTGATGGCCTGGGAAAAGGGCGGCAAGAAGCCGGCCAGCTGGGCCGACTTCTGGAACGTCAAGGACTTTCCGGGCAAGCGCGCGCTGCCGGACTACGCCAGCTACGCGCTGCCGCTGGCCCTGCTGGCCGACGGCGTGAAGCCCGAGAACCTCTATCCGCTCGACGTGGACCGCGCCTTCGCCAGCCTGCAGAAGATCAAGGCCCACGTGGCCGTGTGGTGGACCTCGGGCGCCCAGGCGCCGCAGCTGCTGGAAGACCATGAAGTGAAGTACGCGGCTGCCTGGTCGGGCCGGATTGTCGGAAACCCCAAGCTCGAATACACGTACAACCAGGGGTTGCTGCAGGTCTCCTACTTCGTCGTCCCCAAGGGCGCCGATGCGGCCGGCAAGGCGGCTTCGATGGGCCTGTTGCACGAGATGTCGCAGCTGAAGAACCAGGCGATCGCCTCGAAGATCATTCCCTACACCGGCGCCAGCCCAGGCATCGAGAAGACGGTGGCCCAGGACAAGGTCAACGACTACCCGACCTCCGACGCCAACAAGAAATTGCAGGTGCTGAGCGATCCGACTTGGACGGCAGAGAACGTCAAGCTGATCGAAAAGCGCTGGCAGGAATTCAAGCTGAGCCTGTAACCGGACCCCACGACCATGACGCTCTCCGCCTCGACCTCGCCGCGCCCGGTCATCGTCACCTGCGCCGTCACCGGCGGGGCGCCATACAAGGCGCACTCCGCCGTGCCGGTCACGCCGCAGCAGATCGCGCAACACTCGATCGATGCAGCGCGGGCGGGAGCGGCCATGGTGCACATCCATGTGCGCAACCCCGAGACCGGCGCCGCCTCGGGCGACGCCGCGTTGTACCGCGAGGTCGTCGACCGGATCCGCGCCAGCAGCGTCGACGTCATCATCAACCTGACCGGAGGCTACGGCGGGCGCTATATCCCCAGCGAAGCCAATCCGCGCATCGCCAACGACGTCGGCTCCACGCTGCTGTCGCCGCAGGCGCGGGTGGCGCACCTGCTGGCCATCCGGCCCGAGGTCTGCAGCCTGGACGTGGCGACCATGAATTTCGGCGAGGGCGTGTTCATGAACACGCCGGAGCACCTGCGCCGGATGGCCGACGCCACCCGGCTGGCCGGCATCAAGCCCGAGATCGAGGTGTTCGATTCCGGCCACGTCCGGCTGGCAGCCCGGATGATCGAGCAGGGCCACCTGCTGGCGCCCGGCCACTTTCAGTTCTGCCTGGGGATCGAATGGGCCATGCCGGCCACCCCCGAGGCGCTGGCCTTCATGAAGTCGCTGCTGCCGGCAGGGGCGACCTGGTCGGCGTTCGGCATCGGCCGCCAGCAGTTCCCGATCGTGGCCGAGGCCGTGCGCCTGGGCGGCCATGTGCGGGTCGGGCTGGAGGACAACCTGTACCTGGACGCCGGCGTGCTGGCGCCGGACAACGCGGCGCTGGTGCGCAAGGCAGTGTCCATCGTCGAAGCTCAAGGCGCGCGGCCCGCATCGCCCGATGAGGCGCGGACCATCCTCGGCCTGCCGCTGAAGGCGCCGCAATGAGCACCATCGAGCTGGTCGGTGTCTCGCGGCGTTACGACGACGTCACCGCCGTCGACGTCACCGACCTGAAGATCGAGCAGGGCGAACTGGTGACCCTGCTGGGCCCGAGCGGGTCGGGCAAGAGCACCATCCTGTCGATGATCGCCGGCCTGACGGCGCCGAGCTCGGGCCACATCCTGATCGGCGGGCGCGACGTCACGCACGTGCGGCCGTCCCAGCGCAATCTCGGCATGGTGTTCCAGAGCTACGCGCTGTTTCCGCACATGAGCGTGTTCGACAACGTGGCCTTTTCGCTCAGCATCCGTGGCCTGCGCCGGGCCGAGATCGCGCAGCGCGTCGGCAAGGCGCTCGAGCGGGTGCGCCTGACCGGCCTGCAGGCGCGCCGGCCCAGCCAGCTCTCGGGCGGCCAGCAGCAGCGGGTGGCGCTGGCGCGCGCGCTGGTGTTCGAGCCGGACATCCTGTTGCTCGATGAACCCATGGGCGCGCTGGACAAGAAGCTGCGTGAGGAAGTGCAGCTGGAACTGCGCCAGCTGCAACGCGAACTCGGCGTGACCACCGTGCTGGTGACGCACGATCAGGAAGAAGCGCTGTCGCTGTCGACCCGAGTGGTCGTCCTGGACAAGGGGCGGATCCAGCAGGTGGACACGCCGGCCGGCGCCTACACGCGGCCGCGCAACCGCTTCGTGGCCGGCTTTATCGGCACGGCCAACATCTTCGAGGGCCAGGTCACGCCAGGCGTGGACGGAGCGGCCATGGTGCTGGCCGGCGGCGAGCATGCGCGCTGCGCGGCCGACCACGGCGTCACCGGCGCGGCCTGTCTGGTCGTGCGGCCGGAGCACTTGAAGATTCTCGATGCCGGCGGCGCCGCCGGCGTGCCCGGCCGCGTGATCGAGGTTGTGTACTTCGGCCAGTCGGTGCGGGTCCATGCGCGCACGGATTCCGGCGTCGCCGTGGTGGCGATCTCGGATGCGGCGCAGGCCCTGCCCGCCGCCGGCCAACGCATCCGGCTGGACTGGGCGCCGCAGGACACCTGGGTCATGGCTGCATGAACCGGTCCACCGCCTGGCTGGTCGCGCCCCTGCTGCTGGTGATGGCGGTGGGCTTCAACCTGCCGCTGATCGCGATGCTGGCGCAGAGCGTCGTCGGCGCCGCCGGTTTCACTTTGCAGCACCTGCGCGAAGTGTTCGAGGCCTCGGCCTACCTCAAGGTGCTGGCCACGACCTTCCGCATCGCGCTCATCACGTCGGTGGCCTGCGTGCTGCTCGGCTACCCGCTGGCCTACTGGTTGCGCCGGTTGCCCTCGCGCTGGCAGGCGGTGGCGCTGGCGCTGGTGGTGATCCCGTTCTGGATCAGCATCCTGGTGCGCACCTATGCATGGATTGTGGTGCTGGGCAACGCAGGCATGGTCAATCGGGCGCTGCTGGCGCTGGGCCTGATCGACTCGCCGGTCAGCTTTCTCTACAACGAACTCGGCGTGGTGGTCGGCACCGTCAACGTGCTGCTGCCCTTCCTGGTGCTGCCGCTGTTCGCGGCGATGCTCAAGATCGACGAGCAGTTGCTGCGCGCGGCCGAGACCCTGGGCGCGAGCCCGTGGACCGTGTTCTGGCGGATCTTCTTTCCGCTCAGCGTGCCGGCGCTGGCCGCCGGCGGCGTGCTGGTCTTCATCCTGACGCTCGGCTTCTTCATCACGCCGGCCGTGTTGGGCGGCGGCCGGGTTCCGATGATCGCCACCATGCTGGACCTGTTCGTCAACCAGATGCCCAACTGGGAACTGGCGTCGGCGATCTCGGCGGTGCTGCTGGTCGTGACGCTCGCGCTGTTCGCGCTGTATCTGCGGCTGACGAAGGTGGAGGAGAGCACATGAACCGCATTGTGCTGGCCGTTTGCGCGATCGCCGTGCTGGTCTTCCTGTGCCTGCCGGTGCTGATCGTGGTGCCGATGTCGTTCTCCAGTTCGACCTCGCTGCGCTTCCCGCCCGAGGGCTTCTCGCTGCGCTGGTACGGGCAGGTGTTCGGCGACCCGCGCTGGGTCCGCGCGATGCAGACCTCGTTGGTGCTGGCATTCCTGTCCAGCACGCTGGCGCTGTTGCTCGGGAGCCTGGCCGCCTACGGCCTGACGCGCGGGCGGTTCTGGGGCCGGATGGCGCTGCAGAGCAACTTCATCGCGCCGATGATCATCCCGTCGGTGATCACCGCCGTGGCCCTGTACTTCGCGCTGGCGCGCATCGGCATGCTGGGGACCTTCATCGGCCTGCTGGTGGGCCACACGCTGCTGGGCGTGCCCTATGTGGTGCTGATCATGTCGGTGGCGATCCGCAGCTTCGACGCCCGCATCGAGCAGGTCGCCTTCACGCTCGGCGCGTCATGGTTCACCATGTTCCGGCGCGTCCTGATCCCAAACCTGCTTCCCAGCACGGCCGCCGCCTGGATCTTCGCCTTCGTCACCAGCTTCGACGAAGTGGTGATCACCTCCTTCATCGGCGGCACCCACGAGACCGTGCCCAAGCGCATGTTCAACGACCTGGTGCTGCAGGTGAACCCGTCGATCACCGCCATCGCCACCCTGCTGATCGCGGTCAGCCTGGCGCTGATGGCGCTGGCGGCGGGCCTGTCCCGGCGTTCCAAACGACTCATCACGCAACAACCATGACCTCAACTCCAGACGGATTCGGCGCCCAGGGCGGCCCGGTGCAAGTGTTCTTCATGAAGAAGAGCGTCCCGCGCCGGCCCACGATCGACCGCGGCGAAGGCATCTACCTGTGGGACACGCGGGGCCGGCGGTACATCGACGCCTCGTCCGGACCGATCGCCGCCAACCTGGGCCACGCCAATGCGCGGGTCGCTGAGGCCTCGGACCGGCAGATCCGCAAGGTCGCCTACGCCAGCCGGGTGTTCTTCGAGAACGAGGCCAACATCGCGCTGGCCGACATCGTGACCGGCCTGGCCGGCCCGGGGCTGGAACGCGCCTTCTTCGTCTCCGGCGGCTCCGAGGCCAACGAGAGCGCCATGAAGATGGCGCGCCAATACGCGATCACGCAGGGCCAGGCCTCGCGCTGGAAAGTGCTGTCGCGCAATCCGAGCTACCACGGCAGCACGCTGGGCACCATCGCGATCAGCGGCGACCCGGTCTCCGAGGCCGCCTTCGGTCCGATGACGCGCCTGATGCCCAAGGTGCCGGCGCCCTTCACCTACCGGCTGCCGCAAGGCCTCACGCCCGAGGCCAACGGCCAGCTTTGCGCCGACGCGCTGGAGGAAACAATCCTGCGCGAAGGGCCGGAGACGGTGCTGGCCTTCATCCTTGAACCGGTGGGCGGCCTGGCCACCGGCGCGCTGGTGGCGCCGGACAGCTACTACGCCCGGGTGCGCGAGATCTGCAGCCGCCATGGCGTGCTGCTGATCTTCGACGAGGTGATGAGCGGCGCCGGCCGCACCGGCAGTTTCCTTGCGGCCCAGCACTGGCCGGGGGCGCGGCCCGACATCGTGACGCTGGCCAAGGGGTTGGGCGCCGGCTACACGCCGCTGGGCGCGGTGCTGGCGTCCCGTTCGATGGTCGACGCGCTGGCCGAGGCTGGCGGCTTCATGCACGGCTTCACCTACGGCTCCAACCCCCTGTCCTGCGCCATCGGCCACGCCGTGGTGTCCGAGACCGTGGAGCGCGGGCTCATCGCCAATGCCGCCGCCATGGGCGAGCGGCTGCGGTTGCGGCTGCAGGAACTGCAGAAGAACAGTCGCGTCATCGGCGACATCCGCGGCAAGGGCCTGCTGATGGCGATCGAGATCGTCGCCGACCGGGGCAGCAAGGCCATCCTGCCAGCCGAGGCCATGGCCATTCCGCGCATCGTGGCGCTGGGCATGGAACGGGGGCTGCTGCTCTATTCGCGCCGTACCGCCAACGGCAAGTACGGCGAATGGCTGATGGTGGCCCCGCCGTTGATCGTCGACGCCCAGCAGATCGACACCATCGCCGGCCTGATCGGCGAAACGCTAGGCGCGTTCGAGCAGCAGCTGGCCGCCACCGCAGTGCCGGCGTGAAGTTCGGCGTCGAGATCCCCTTCGTCCACCTGCTCGGGTTCGACCTCGAACTGTTCGACGGCGGCGAGTCGCGGATCAGCTACGCGCCGTTGCCCGCGCACATGAACGCTTTCGGCGTGACACATGGCGGCGCGCTGATGACCCTGCTGGACGTGACCATGGCGGCGGCCGCCCGCAGCGTGCAGCAGGACCAGGGCCTGGTCACGATCGAAATGAAGACCAGCTTCATGCAGATGGCGCGCGGCAAGGTGACCGCCAGCGGACGCTTGATGCACCGCAGCGCCGGCATGGCCTTCACCGAGGCCACCGTGCTCGACGAGGAAGGCCGGCCCTGCGCGCATGCGACAGCGACCTTCAAGTACATGCGTCCCTCGACTTCCAACGGATATCCCCAATGAACTATCTGAAAACTGCGGCCTTGTGTGTCGGCTTGCTGGCGACAGCCCTCGGGGCGACCGTGTCCGCCGCCGACGATCCGCAGCAGTATCCGCAGCGGCCGATCAAGCTGATCGTCCCCTGGGCGCCTGGCGCCTTCACCGATTCGCTGGCGCGGCTGGTCGGCGAACAGATGGGCCGCATCCTCGGCCAGCCGGTGGTGGTGGAGAACCGGCCCGGCGCCAACGGCATCATGGGCACCGAATCGGTGGCGCGCTCGGCGCCCGATGGCTACACGCTGCTGATGGCGACCGCCGAGACGCATGCCATCAACCCCAGCACCTATCCCAAGCTGCGCTACGACGCGGTCGCCGACTTTGCGCCGGTGGGGACGATCGCGTCGCTGCCGCTGTTCCTGGTAACCAGTTCGAACGTGGCGGAGAAGACCTTTCCGGAGCTGATGCTGGCGGCCAGGAAGACGCCGGGCCGCTTCAGCTTCGCGTCCTGGGGCGCCGGCAGCACCGGCCACCTGGCGTTCGAGCTGCTCAACGCGCCGGCCGGGATCGACATGACCCACGTGCCCTACAAGGGCGGCGGCCCGGCCCTGACGGACGTGCTGGCGGGACGGGTGGACCTGTTCCTGGTCACCATCCTCACGACCGAGCAGCTCATGAAGTCCGGCCGCCTCCATCCGGTGGCGGTCACGTCGCCGAAGCGCTCGGCGCTGATGCCGGCGGTGCCGACGATCGCGGAGATGGGCTACCCAAGTTATGACGTCTCGCTCTGGTACGGCATCGTCGCGCCGGCCCACACGCCGGAGGCCATCGTCAATCGCCTGAATGCCGCCCTGCGCGACGTGGCCAGGGACCCGGCCTTCAAGGCAAGGATGGCCGCCACCGACGCCGACATCCTGGTGCGCTCGCCCCAGGAGTTCGCCGAGTTCCTGGTCCGGGAACGGCTCAAGTGGGCCGGTGCGGTGAAGAGCGCGAAAGTCCAACTTGAACAATGACATGAACAACGCCCTGCTGGAAGCCAGGCGAATCGCCGCCACCCCGCGCGGCGTTGCCGTGACCTACCCTTTCTATGCGCAGCGGGCGCGCAACGCGGAACTTTGGGACGTGGAAGGCCGCCGCTACATCGACTTCGCCGCCGGCATCGCGGTGACCAACACCGGGCATCGCCATCCCAAGCTGCTGGCGGCGATCGCCGCGCAGCTGGAGCGCTTCACCCACACGGCGTTCCAGGTCGTGCCCTATGCGTCCTATATCGAGCTGGCCGAGCGCATCAACGCGCTGGTGCCGGGCAACGGTCCCAACAAGACCGCCTTCTTCACCACCGGCGCCGAAGCGGTGGAGAACGCGATCAAGATCGCCCGCGCATTCACCCGGCGCCCGGCCGTCATCGC
>JBBRSZ010000009.1:0-113894 GCA_038244915.1 Burkholderiales bacterium
TGGTACCACTCCTTCCCATCCCGAACAGGACAGTGAAACGACTCAGCGCCGATGATAGTGCGGGTTCCCGTGTGAAAGTAGGACATCGTCAGGCTCTTACAGCCCTCAAAAGCCCCAGCAGAAGTGCTGGGGCTTTTGTTTTTTGTGCGGCGGAAAGACGCCTAAGGTCAGGCGTTCAGGATCATTTCGCCCTCGCGGCGTGCAGCACCCGAGCGGACTAGTTCGGACGTCAGCAACTCGACCCAATCGCCCACCGTGGACCCGGACGGAAAGCGCTGGTGCACCATGTTGAAATATTGGGTTGCAACGGCCCATTTCTTGAAATCTACAAAAAGGGCACGCTGAACTTCGAGTAATTTGAATTTCAGCAACACCTTGGCAGCATGCTTCGCATGCCTGGGCGGGTGATCGACGAAGCTTTCCAGCCTGGAGCGCGCAGCCGCCAAGGCATCCCCCACATTGGCAAAGACGCCGCCGTGTCCGGGTATCACGACTTCTGGCGCGAGTGACTCGATGAGGTCGAGCGTTGAACTCACCTCGTCGAACGCCTTGAAACCCTCGAGTTCCTCGAAGACGATTCCAAATCCGTTCTCCCAGAGCGCATCGGCGGAGATGAGGGTCCGCGTGATCGGCTCGAACAGGACGATCGAATGCGGATCGTGCCCGGGGGCGCTGTGGACTTGCCAACGCCCCTCGCCCAGTACGATTTCCTGCCCGGGGCTCAACAGGCCGTCGAAATGAAACCGTGGGCACTCCTGGCCGGTGGGCGTGTAGCTCAGAGCAACAGGATCCCAATCGCGTACAAACGCGGCGAGACCTGGCGGAATGAGCGTCTTTAACAGTGGATACTGCTTTTGGAGGGCCGAGTTGCCACCGCAATGGTCGCTGTGCAAATGCGTGTTCAGCAGCAAGTCGAGCGGTTGCCCCCCGAGTGCGCCTCGAACCAGAGCAACCGTTTGCGGCGAATGCGACCAATAGCCCGAATCGACCAGTGCCGTTCCATCACCGCCCTGAAACAAAATGCCGTTGGCCGAAAGCCAGCCGCGTTCGAAGACGCGCAGCCCTGCCGGCAGGGGGCGTGAATCGGAGGGTGAATTCAAGCTGGGGTGAAATGAGGTGATGGGCATTCATTGTTTCACTTGGCAGTCCGAAGCTCACGGCGCAGGATCTTGCCCACGTTGGTCTTTGGCAGCTCGTCACGGAACTCGATGTACTTCGGCAGTTTGTAGCCCGTGAGGTTCTGGCGGCAGTACCCGCCGACGTCTTCTTCGGTCAGCGTCGGGTCGCTCTTGACGATGAACACCTTGATTGCCTCGCCTTGCTTCTCGTCAGGCACGCCGACCGCAGCGCATTCGACGACGCCGGGACAAAGCGAGATCACGTTCTCCAGCTCGTTGGGAAACACATTGAAGCCACTGACCAGGATCATGTCCTTCTTCCGGTCGACGATCCTGGTGTAGCCGTTCGCATCCATGATGCCGATGTCGCCGGTGCGCAAGAAGCCGTCGCTGGTGAAGGCGAGCGCGTTCTCCGCTGGCTGCTGGTAGTAGCCGGGCGTCACATTGGGGCCCTTGATGCAAATTTCGCCCGACTCGCCCAGCGTGAGCGATTGACCCGCATCGTCCTTGATGGCGATCTCGATGCCGGGAAGCGGCAGGCCGATGCTGCCGGAAAATGTCCGGGCCATCACCGGATTGTTGGTGCCGATCGCGCAGGTCTCGCTCATCCCCCAGCCTTCCACCATCGCGCAGCCAGTCACTTCCTGCCACTGGCGCGCAGTGCCTGCGGACGCCGCCATGCCGCCAGCCTGCGAGACGCAGAGCTGCGAAAAATCCACCGACCGGAACTGGGGATGCTGCAACAGAGCGTTGAACAGCGTGTTGACCGCCGGCAGCAGGTGGAATGGCCGCCTCTTCAGCACTTCGATGAACTTTCCGATGTCGCGCGGGTTGGGAACCAGCGTGAGGTGCGAGCCCCAGCGGATGGCCAGCAGGCAAAGCGTCAGCGCGAAGATGTGATACAGCGGCAGCGCCGCGATGCTGTTCACCTTGTTGACGTCGCCGATCCGCTTGAGTGCCGGAGTGAACCAGGCCTCCGCCTGCAGGATGGCGGCGACGATGTTGCGGTGGGTGAGGACGGCGCCCTTGGACAGACCGGTGGTGCCTCCGGTGTATTGCAGGAAGGCGATCGAATCCAGCGACTGTGCAGTCGGCTTCAGGGCGAGAGCCGCACCTTTTGCCACGGCCTGGTTGAACGGTGTCACCGTCCGTCCGTTGTCCAGCGGCAGCCTGTAGGCCGGCACCATCTTCGCCAGATGCCGCACCGCGAATGTGATCCAGCGCCCGAACCAGAACCCCAGCAGGTCGCCCATCGAGGCCATCACCACATGTTTGATCTGTGTGCGGTCGATCACTTCTTCCAGCGTCGCGGCAAAGTTTTCCAGGATCACGATCGCTGTGGCGCCGGAATCCTTGAGCTGGTGTTCCAGCTCGCGGGCCGTGTACAGCGGGTTGACGTTGACACACGTATAGCCAGCCCGCAGCACGCCCGCCATCGTGACGGCGAACTGCGGAATGTTCGGCAGCATGATCGCGACCCGCGCGCCCGGCTCCAGTCCCTGGGCCTGCAGCCAGGCGCCGAGGGCGCCCGAAAGCTCGTCGAGCTGGCGATACGACATCCAGCGCTCCATGCAAACCGAAAACGGCCGGGCCGCATTCTTGCGGAATGACTCTTCGAGCAAGTGGTTGAGCGACCGATATTGGTCCGGGTCCACCTCGTGGGGCACGTGTTCGGGATAGCTCTTGAGCCAGTACTTGTCCATTGGGTGCTCCTTGCCGCCGATTGTCGGAGCTGCGCAGGCCCGGGGTTAGCGGGCTTGTCCTAGGCTGTCTCTGACGGCGTCACGCAAGAGACACTCCCGAACCGCGACAATCCCGAGTGCAACGATGCGCCGCTCCGTCCCTCTCGCCCGAATGCTGCAGGCCACCGCCCTGGCGATGCTGACCTGCGCGCTGGCGTGGCTTGCCTGGAGCTGGGGCCGTCCACCGTGGGTCGCTGGGGCGGGGATCGCTTTGATTGCGCTTGGATATTCAGCGGGCCTGGCCTTCGAGTTTGTCGCCTTGCGGCGCGTGAACCGTTTCGATCCCGTGCCGCAGGCGACCTGGCCAGCACTGGCACAGGCGTGGCTCGGCGAGACATTGCAGGCGGCTCGGGTGTTCGGCTGGCGCCAGCCGTTCCGCTGGAGCGCCGTGCCCGACCTGTTGGGGCCGCAATCCCGGCTGCAGGGCCGCCGCGGCGTGGTGTTTGTCCATGGTTTCGTCTGCAACCGTGGCTTCTGGACCCCTTGGCTGCGGCGGGTCAGGGCCGGCGGCCATGCCTTCGCAGCCGTGAACCTGGAGCCGGTGTTCGGCTCCATCGACGATTACGTGCCGATCATCGACCAAGCCGTTGCCGCCGTCACGCATGCCACCGGCATGCCACCGCTGCTGGTGTGCCACAGCATGGGAGGCCTCGCGGCGCGGGCCTGGCTGCGCGCCGGTGCGCATGCCGGCCGGGTCCATCAGGTCGTCACGATCGGCACGCCGCACCACGGTACCTGGCTCGGGCGCTTCAGCCGGGTGCCCAATGGGAGTCAGATGGCGATTGGCAGCCAGTGGTTGCGAACCCTGGCGCAGGACACCGCCCGGCAACCCCAACCGGCGTTCACCTGCTGGTACTCCAACTGCGACAACGTCGCCTTTCCCTCGTCCACGGCAACACTTGCTGCGGCGGAGAACCGGCTGGTGGTCGGCGCGGCTCACGTCGAGCTTGCCTTTCGTCCGCAGGTGATGGCGGCCACGCTGGCGCTGCTCGACCGCCTGTAAGATATCGATCACAGGTGGCGGCCGGCTCTCGGCCAGCCCGGGAGAAGAGAAGAAGGACCACAGATGGCATTGATCGTCGTCATGGAAGACGACGCCGGGACCCGGATGATGGTGGCCTCCGTCCTCAAGCGCGATGGCCACGTCGTACTCGGGGCGCAAGACGCAACCCAGGGGCTCCAACTGGTGGGGCAAGACCGTCCGGACCTGATCATCAGCGACGTCCAGATGCCGGGAATGAACGGTTTCCAGATGCTCGCTGCCCTGCGGCAAGACCCGGCGAGCGCGACCACTCCCGTTATCCTGCTCACGTCGCTGCAGGAGCGCGCCCATATCCGGATCGGCATGACGACGGGCGCCGATGACTACATCACCAAGCCCTTCCGGCCGGACGAATTGCGAGCGGCTGTCGCCGCGCAACTGAACAAGCGCAACATGCAGGCAAGTCTGCGCTCGATGGCCGTGGATGTCGCCGTGGAGCTTGCGCTGGTGGAGCAGAAGCACGAATTGGCCAAGCTGTATGAGCAGCGGCTGGCGGCGGAATTGAGCGAGCGCTGGCCGACCGGTGACGGCAGTGCGGAAGACGAGCGGCTGGACAGTGCCACCGTGCTGTTCGTCGATATTCCCAACCATGCGGCGATGGCCGAGAAGCTCAACGCCGACGAACTCACCGACCTCGTCAAGAAGATCTACGGCAACGCCAACGACACGATCCAGCTGTTCGGGGCCCGGCACATTCGCTTTGTCGGCGAAGGTGCGTTGGCGGTGTTCGCCGCCACCACCGACACCCACACCGTCAACCATTCGCTGCGCGCCGTGCGCGCGGCCGTCGGCCTGGTCGATTCCGGCCGCGGAATCAACCAATACCTCGAGTCACGCTATCCCGGCCGGGAGCTGCCGCCGTTCGAAATCAACGTGGCGTTGCACACCGGCACTGTGACACTGACATCGCTGAATGACCCCCTTCACGGCACCGCCCAGATTCTTCCGGTGGGGGACGCGGTCAGTGCCGCGATGCTGCTACAGAAGCAGGCGCGCACGCTCGGCTGGCCGGTCGCCGCCAGCGTGGCGGCGTTGCGCCCCATCACCGGCGCCGTGCGGACCGGGCGCCGCGCCCTGCTACAACTGCCGGGTCGCTCGGCGCCGATGGACGCCATCGAGCTGGTGGGTCTGGCCCTGTGAACGCCGCGCCTGGCGCCGGCAGGATGTTCTCGCTGCGGCGCATCCTGGCGACCAGCCTGGTGCTGCTCGCGACGATACCGGCGCTGCTGGTCGCCTGGATGCTGACGCGAGCCAGCACCGCTGCGGTCGACGACCTGGCCGGCAAGATCCTCACCCAGGTCGCGGCCCTGGTGCAGACCGGAACGCAAGCGCATCTGCGCCAGGCCCACGACGTGTTGAACGGATTGGTCTCGGAACGGCCTGGCCCGGGCGCCCTGCAGCGGGCGCGCGAAGGCCTGCGCAATCCAGCGCAATACGAAGCCATGGCGCTTGCGCTGACCCGCCAGACACCCGAGGTGCCGACCCTGCACTTCGGCAACCTGCGCGGCGAGTACCTGGGCGTGACGTCGAGCCCCGACGGCGCGAGGGTGGCCGTGCGTCAACCGGGCGGCAAGGGCCGCATCGTCTATGCCGTGAGTCTGCCCGGCGAGCGCCACCAGCTGCAATCGGTCGAAAGCGCCAACTTCGAACCGCGCAGCACGCCCTGGTACGCCGGAGCAGTCACCGCCAAGGGCCGCGTGTTCTCGCCGGTACAGGTTTCCGCCGAGCACAAGCAGTTGATGGTCAGCCTGTCGCAACCGGTCTACGACGCCGACGGCGGCGTCGCCGGCGTCTTCGGAACTGACCTGTACTTGCGGGAGCTCGCCGACGTGTTGCGCACCCAGCGCATCAGCGCGCGCGGGGCCGCCTTCGTGGTCGATGAGAAGGGCCTGCTGGTTGCCAGCTCCGCCGGCGATGCGCTGTACGGCGCGGACGGCGGACGCTTCCAGCGACGCACCCCGGCGGACAGCGCCAATCCGGTGATCCGCGCCGGCTTTGCCGAGCTGCAGCAGCTGTGGGCGGCGCGCACGGGCGATTCCGTCGCCGTCGACACGGCACTGCGGCGCCTGCCGGCCGGGGATGACGCGCTGCTGATGGTGCAGCGTCCGTTTGGAGAAGCGCTGGGGCTGCGCTGGACGCTGGTCGTCGCAGCGCCGGAAAGCGACTTCACGGCCGATGTCAACCGCGCCGGCCGGCTCTCGCTGGCGGCCATGGCGTTGCTGATCCTGCTGGGAACGATCCTGGCATTCCTGATCGCCCAGCGCCTCGGGCAGCGCTTGCGGGCCCTCAGCACGGCGGCCGGCAAACTGGGCAGGGGCCAGATTCCGGCCATCGAGCGGAACACGCGGATCCGCGAAGTACACGAGCTGTCGGTTGTCCTGCATGACAGCGCGGAGCAGCTAGGCCGCTACCGCGAACAGGTTCGCGCCGATGCGCAGGCGCTGCAACACGCCAACGAAACGCTCGAAACCAGGGTGCGGGATCGCACGGCGCAACTTGCCGCTTCCCAAGAAGAAGCCTTGGCTGCGGCGCGCGCCAAGTCGGCGTTCCTGGCGACCATGAGCCACGAGATCCGCACGCCGCTCAATGGCGTGGTGGGCATGAGCACGCTGCTGGCGGAAACCGCGCTCGACGCCGAGCAGCGCGATTACCTGGCCACGGTGCGGCTTTCCAGCGACCAGTTGCTGTCGGTGATCAACGACATCCTGGATTTCTCCAAGATCGAATCGGGCAAGCTCGAACTGGAGGTGGAGCCTTTCAGTCTGCGCTCCGCGGTGGAAGAAGCCTGCGATATCGCGGCGTCGAGGGCAAGGGAAAAGGGGCTGGAGCTGATCATCGACGTCGCCGATCAGGGACCGGCCGCCGTTCCCGAGGCGGTGCTCGGCGACGTGACGCGCTTGCGCCAGGTGCTGATCAACCTGATCAACAACGCAGTGAAGTTCACTGCCAACGGCGAGGTGGCGATCCATGCGCGTCAGCTCGCCGCTCCCGACGCCAGTGGTCGCTGCCTGCTGGAGTTTCGGGTCAGCGACAGCGGCATCGGCATTCCGCCCGACCGGATCGGCAGCCTGTTCGAGGCCTTCACCCAGGTCGACACGTCGACGACCCGCAAGTATGGCGGCACGGGCCTGGGCCTGGCGATTTGCAAGCGGCTGGTGGACCTGATGGGGGGCCAGATCGGCGTGGAGAGCGAGCCGGGCCGCGGCTCGACCTTCTGGTTCACGATCGCCGCGCCGCCGGCCCAGCTGGCGCCGGCGTTCGACCCGGCGGATGCCGCGATGCTGCAGTCGATCCGGGCGCTGGTGGTGGACGACCACGCCACCAACGTTCGCATCCTCACCCGCCAACTCGAGCGCTGGGGCATGCAGGTGGTGAGCGCTGACTCGGGCGCCCAGGCGCTGGTGTGGATGGCGCAGTCGCAGCAGCGCCCCGACATCGTCATCACCGACATGCACATGCCGCAGATGGATGGCCTGGCGCTGGCGCGGACGCTGAAGGCGAACCCGGCGTGGCACTCCATCCCGATCGTGCTTCTGAGCTCAGGCTTCATGCCGGCCGCCGAAGAGGGTGCGCAGCTGTTCAGTGCCCGGCTGCTCAAGCCGGCGCGCCAGAACCAGCTGTTCGAAACCGTGTTGCGCTGCCTTAGCGCCGACGCGGGAGCCGCCGGCCGGGTGGCCGCAGTCGCGGCCGACCTGAAAAAGCATGCGACCGTGCTGGTGGCGGACGACAACGCCGTCAACCTGAAGGTCGCCTGCGCCATGCTGATGAAACTCGGTTACGACACCGCCACCGCCGAGAACGGCCGCGAGGCGGTCGAAGCCTGTGCCCATGCGGCAGCGCAGGGACAGCGGTTCGTCGCCATCCTGATGGATGTGAACATGCCGGACGTAGACGGTCTGCAGGCGACCCGGCAGATCCAGTCCGCTTGGGGCGACGCGGCCCCGCCGATCATCGCGTTGACGGCCGCGGCCTCGCCCGAGGACAGGGCCCGCTGCGAAGCCGCTGGCATGGTCGATTACCTGACCAAGCCGCTGATGGTGGCCGCGCTGGCCCGGATGCTCGAGAAATGGATCCCCGCGGCACCGGCTGCGACCGCCGCGCCCGAGTCCGTTTCCGCGCCGGTGGCGCAAGCAACGGGCAGTGTGCACAAGGCGGTCATGGACTTCGCGCGCCTGCAGGAATTCAGGGACTATGACGACGAGGCCTTGACGATGACGCGCGACGTGATCGAGCTGTTCATGGCGGACGCGCCGCGTCGGCTCGATGCGGCTGACGCGGCCATCGCGGCCGCCGACCAGGCGGCCCTGGCGCAGGCGGCTCACGCCTTGAAGGGCTCGGCCGGCAACGTCGGCGCCACGGCGATCCAGCACGCGGCTGGCGAGCTGGAGGCGCAGGCTGCGCAGGGAATGCCAGCGGACGCCGCCCGGCGGGTGTCGCAATTGCGCGCCTTGTGGGAGCAAACGACGGCGGCGATTTCCGGCTGGCGGCAGTCTCCGTAATCGTTTTGCGCCGGTCTGGCAATGTGCATATTGCACAGGAAATCCGGCGTTAATCCCCCTTTTTGCGGGCGCCGATTTCCTAAGCTTCACCCATCACAAATTGGGGGCTCGATCATGGAACTCGTCGCAGATGGTGTGTACTCGGCCGGCAACGTGCCGCGGGACGGAACGAATGGAGCGGGGTCAGGACTGGCCCTGGTGATGGATGAACTTGCATACGGCGTCCTGGTCACGAGTCTGGACCATCAGGTGTTGCACGCAAACCAGGCCGCGCGCCATGAACTGGCGCGGCGGCGCGTGCTGGGGGTACGCGACAAGCTGCTGTACGGCTGTGCGCCGGAAGATGGCAAGGCCGTGCAGGAGGCGCTGACCAAGGTCGGCCAGGGCAAGCGCAGCATGCTCACGCTGTCGACGACCGACGGCTTCAGCCTGACGATGGCCGTGCTGCCGCTCAAGGTCGACGAAGCCGCAGGCGTGGTCCGGGCGGCCTTCATGTTTTCCCGCGCCTCGGTCTGCGAATCGCTCATGCTCTGCTTTTTCGCCCGCAGCCACAGCCTGACCGCCACCGAAGAGCACGTTCTGGGCATCCTGTGCCAGGGCTATTCGGCACCCCAGGTCGCCGCCCAGCTCAAGGTCGCAGTGTCGACGGTTCGCAGCCACGTACGCAGCCTCTGCGCCAAGACCCGCTCCAGCGGCGTGCGGGAACTGGTGAACCGTGTGGCCGTGCTGCCGCCGGTGGCGCCGTCGCTCAGGCATGAAGTGATGCACTGACCGTGTCGGCGGCGCGGAGCGCGTGCTAAAGTTCTTGCCGTCTGGGGAGAAAAAGAACATGCCTGCGACGATCCAATCCGGCAACGCCGATCCGCTGATCGCGCAGTTGAATCCCATGCTGCGCCCGCTGGCGCAGCGAGGCGCCATCCGCAATTACAAGAAGAACAGCGTCGTCATCAACGAGGGCGACGTCGGCGAATCGATGTTCGTGCTGCTGCAGGGGCGGGCCAAGGTGTATGCCACGGACGACAACGGCCGCGAGCTCACTTACGGCAACATCGATGCAGGTGACTATTTCGGCGAAATGTCGCTCGACGGCGGCTCCCGCTCCGCCTCCGTCATCACGCTCGAACCCTGCGTCTGCTCGGTGGTGACGCGCAGTTCGGTGCGCGAGCACCTGGTCGCGCAGCCTGAGTTCGCGATGGAACTGGTGGCCCAGGTGATTCGCCGTGCCCGCAGCGCGACCGAGACGGCGCGTCAGATGGCCCTGCTGGACGTGTATGGACGCGTCATATCGACACTCGAGAGCGAAGAGGGGCCGGGCCGGGCCGACGCGCCGGTGCTGCTGCAGCAGATCACCCACCAGAGCATTGCCAGCCGGGTGGGCGCCTCGCGCGAGATGGTCAGCCGGCTGCTCAAGGACCTGGAAAAAGGCGGCTACATCACCATGGGCGTCAAGAAGATCACCCTGCTCAGGAAGCTGCCGGCGCGCTGGTAGCGCCGCCCGCCGCTACGGCCGGTTTTTCCCCGGTGAATCGACCAGTTGCCGCGGGACCTGCGGCTTGCGACTCAGGCGTCGGCGGCCAGCTCGGGCAGCGATTTCACGCGCTGGTAGATCGGGGTGAAGTCGGGAGCGGTCTTGTCGAACAGCTCCTGGAAGCTGTCGATCACGAAGTAGGTCTGCTGGTAGCTATCGATCTTGTAGCGGGTGCGCATCACCCGCTCGATGTCCAGCGGCAGGCGCTGCGGTTGGGGGCTGCGCACCGAGTGCTGCAGTTCGCCGCCGGAGCTCAGGATGCCGGCGCCATAGGCGCGCAAGCCGTCCGGCTGGCGGATCAGTCCGAACTCGATGGTGTACCAGTACAGGCGGCTGAGCAGCTCGCAGGCGTCGAGGCGGTGCGCCTTCAGGCCGCCCTTGCCGTACTCCTGCATGTGGTCGGCGAAGACCGGATCGAACAGCAGCGGGACATGACCGAACAGGTCGTGGAACACGTCCGGCTCGACGATGTAGTCGAACTCCTGCGGCTTGCGGATCCAGTCGGTGACCGGGAATTTGCGATTGGCCAGCAAGCTGAAGAACGGCACCTCGGGAATCAGGCCGGGAACGGTCACGATTTCCCAGCGGGTCGCCTTGTACAGCCGCTCGTTGACTTCCTCGAAGCGCGGAATCTGTTCCTTGACACCGAGCAAGGGCAGGGCGCGCAGGAATTCGTCGCAGGCCAGGCCGGGCACCAGCGCCTCCTGCCGCTCGTACAGGCGGCGGTAGGTGTCGTGGTCGGCGCTGGTGTAGGCGTCGTAGTCCTGCGGGCAGGTGTAATCCGGCCGGGCGCGCGAATAATCACCGCGCGGCGGTCGCTCGCTGGCGCCATAGACAACCGGTTCGGCGGCCATCTTGTTCAGGCCGCCGACTTGGCCGCCAGCACGCCGCGCCGCATCTGGTCCAGCTCCATGGTCTCGAACAGCGCCTTGAAGTTGCCCTCGCCGAAACCTTCGTTGCCCTTGCGCTGGATGAACTCGAAGAAGATCGGGCCCAGCTGGTTCTCGCTGAAGATCTGCAGCAGCAGTTCGCCCGGGTTGCCGTCCACCAGGATGTTGCGCGACTGCAGTTGCGGGATGTTCTCGGTCAGCCCTGGAATCCGCTTGGGCAGCAGCTCGTAATAGGTCTCGCTGGTGTTGAGCAGCTTGATGCCGGCGAACTGCAATGCGTCCACCGTTTCGAAGAGATTGGTCGAGCCCAGCGCGATGTGCTGGATGCCCTCGCCGCGGTACATGTCCAGGTACTCCTGGATCTGGCCCGACTTCTCGTTGCCTTCCTCGTTGATCGGAATCCGGATCTTGCCGCAGGGGCTGGTCATGGCCTTGCTCTTGACGCCCGTGGCCTGGCCCTCGATGTCGAAGTAGCGGATCTCGCGGAAGTTGAACAGCCGCTCATAGAACTCCGACCACTCACCCATGCGGCCGCGGTGCACGTTGTGGGTGAGGTGGTCGATGTAGGTCAGGCCGAAGCCGGCCGGATTGAGCGCTTCCTTCGAGCTGAGGCCAGGCAGGGCCTCGAAGTCGACGTCGTAAAAGCCGATGTTGCCGATGTCGCCCTCCTGCGCGCCGTTCTTGCCGCGCCAGCGGTCCACCAGGTAGATCAGGCTGTCGCCGATGCCCTTGATCGCCGGGATGTTCAGCTCGCCCGGGCCGGCCACGCCGGCGTAACCCCAGGCGCCCAGCGAAATCGCCCGCTCGTAGGCGGCCTTGGCGTCCTGCACCCGGAATGCGATCGCGCAGATGCTGGGGCCGTGCTGGCGGGCAAAGCGCTGGGCGAACGAGTCGGGTTCCGCGTTGATGATGAAGTTGATGCCGCCCTGGCGATAGAGCGTGACGTTCTTGTGCCGGTGCCTTGCCACCGGCTTGAACCCCATGCGCTCGAACAGCTCGCCCATGGCTTTGGGGTCCGGCGCGGCGTATTCGATGAATTCGAAGCCGTCGGTCCCCATCGGGTTGTCCCACTGGGTGGCGGCTTGGGTGACTTGGTGCGGCAACGGTGTGTTCATGCAGGTCTCCAGGGCGAAGATTCGACTGTAGCGGCCCGCCGCTCAGTTTTCCGCCGTATCCGGGCCGGTTTCGTGGCTTTGGCGCAGTAAAATTGCGCCATGAATGACACAAGCGCACTCGACAAGCTGGACAAGGGGATTTTGCGCCTCCTTCAGGAGAACGGGCGCGAAACCTATGACGTCATCGGCGAGCAGGTCGGGTTGTCGTCGAGCGCGGTCTTGCGGCGGGTCAAGCGGCTGGAGGAGGCCGGGGTGATCGACCACTACGTGGCGCTGGTCAGGCCTGAGGCGGTGGGCCTGGGGCTCACGGCCTATCTGAACGTGCGGCTGGAAAAGCACACCGAGCGGCACAAGCGAAACCCGATGGACCTGTTCAGGGCCAGCGTCCAGACCTGGCCGGAGGTGGTGGAATGCGCCTCGCTGACCGGCGATATGGACTATCTGTTGCGGGTGGTGGTGCAGGACATGGCGCACTACAGCCGGTTCATCATGGACACGCTGCTCAAGCATCCGAGCGTGCAGGACTGCAAGACCAGCTTCGTGCTGGACCGGGTGAAGGCCACAACGGCCGTCCCGCTGTAGGACAAGGCCTCGCCGCTCATTTTTCAGGAGCAATATAGTGTTAACCAGAAAAGCTTCCACACGATTCAAGCGGGGTTTACGTAGAACTACCTGAGACGTTGCCGGGAAGCAACCCAGGCCTTTGATTGCTGGTGGAAACCCTTACATTGAGAGCATGTTCGAAACTACCGAAGCGCCCCACACCAGCCAGGTCATCGTGCCGATCCGGTCGCTGGGCCCCAGCCACCGCGATCGCATCGCCGCCCACCTGGTGGCGCTGGATGCGGACGACCGCTACTTGCGGTTCGGCTACCCCGCCACGGATGAGCAAATCGGCCGCTACGTGGACGGACTGGATTTCGACCGCGACGACATCTTCGGCATCTACAACCGCAAGCTCGAACTGATCGCGATGGCGCACCTGGCCTTCTCGGATCAGGCCGATCACAAGTCCTGCGCCGAGTTCGGCGTCTCCGTGCTGAAGAAGGCCCGCAGCCGTGGCTATGGTTCGCGCCTGTTCGAGCGGGCCGTGATCCATGCCCGCAACGAGGGGGTGGACCTGATGTTCATCCACGCACTGACCGAAAACACGGCGATGCTCAAGATCGCCCGCAACGCCGGCGCCAAGCTGGAGCGGGCCGGCTCGGAAACGGATGCCTACCTGCGGCTGCCGCCGGCGACGCTGGACAGCCGGATGAGCGAAATGGTCGAAGAGCAGGTGGCCCAGACCGATTACCGGCTCAAGGCCCAGGCCCGCAGCTTTCGCGAATTCCTGGCCAGCGTCCAGGACATCCGCCGGGGCGTGCGCGAAGCCCGCCACAAGTCGGCCGGTTGAGCGCGCAGGCGGCGCCACCCCGCACGCGGGGCCGGCAATCCGCTATCCTTGTCGTCCCTCCACTACCGCACGTCCTGCACCCTAGGCCTGTGTCCGACCCGCACCCTGCGCGCGCTTCCGAAAAGGAAGACAAGCGCACCTTCCTGCAGAAAATCCAGGAGTTCATCCATCCAGGCCCGGACTCGAAGGCCGAGTTGATCGAAACCCTGGCCGATGCCGAGGACAACGACATCATCGGCGCGGAATCGCGCGTGATGCTCGAGGGCGTGATCCGGATGGCCGATCAGACCGCCGGCGACGTGATGGTCGCCACGCCACGGATGGACCGCATCAACATCGATTCGTCCTACGACGAGATCCTCCACATCGTCATCGACACGGCGCACTCGCGTTTCCCGGTGTACGAGGGCGAGCGCGAGAACATCATCGGCATCCTGCTCGCCAAGGACCTGCTCAAGCTGCACCGCGCGCCGGAGCTGAACATCCGGGCGTTGCTGCGACCGGCCACCTTCGTGCCCGAGAGCAAGGGGCTGAACGACCTGCTGCGCGAGTTCCGCGGCAACCGCAACCACCTGGCGATCGTGATCGACGAGTTCGGCCGGGTCGCGGGCCTGATCACCATCGAGGACGTGCTGGAACAGATCGTCGGCGAGATCGAGGACGAATTCGACATTCCCGAGGACGAGGGCGACATCTTCGGCTTGTCTGACCGCACCTACCGGGTCAGCGGGGACACCGGGATCGCGCGCGTCGGCGAGGCATTCGGCGTGACCCTGGCGCCGACCGACGGCGTGCAGGACTTCGACACCATCGGCGGGCTGATCGCCCACGAGATGGGCCATGTGCCCAAGCGCGGCGAGCACTATTGCCTGGCCGGCTTGAACTTCGTCGTGTTGCACACCAAGGGTGGCGCGGTGCGCTGGTTCAAGGTCTCGCCGGTCGCCGTCGACGACCAGACAGGCGGAGATTGCGGGGCCGGGCGCTGCTGCCGTTCGCGCTCGCGCTGCTCGCCGGGCTGGCGCAGGCCATCTCCATCGCCGCGCCGTGGAACGGCCAGCCCCAGTGGTGGCTGCAGTTGCTGTCGCTCGGCGCGCTGGCCTGGCTGCTGCAGCGCGAGCCGCGCCCGCGCCGCGCCTTCCTGCTCGGCTGGGCCTTCGGAACCGCATGGCTGACCGCGACCTGGTGGTGGCTGTTCATCTCCATGCACACCTATGGCGGCCTGCCGGCCGTGTTGACGGTCATCGCGGTGGTGGGACTGGCGGCGTTTCTCGCTCTTTATTACGCCGCCGCCGCGGCCTTCGCTGCGGCGTGCAACGGGCGCTGGGGCACGATCGCGTTCGCCGCGCTCTGGTCCTTCGCTGAACTGCTGCGGGTGACCGTCTTCACCGGCTTCCCCTGGGGCGCTGGCGGCTATGCGCACCTGTCGGGACCGCTGGCCGGCTACGCGCCCTGGATCGGCGTCCATGGCATGACCTTCGTCGCCGCGTTCGTGGCGGCCAGCGGCGCCGCCATGCTGCGCCGTCGCGCCAGCGCGGTGGTCGCGGCCGGGGCGCTGCTGCTGGGGCTGGCACTGCCGTTGTTGGGTGAATTCAGCACCGGCGCCGGCCGCATTGCAGTCACCCTGCTGCAAGGCAACATTCCGCAGGACGAGAAATTCGAGCATGGCAGCGGCATCCCGCTGGCCCTCGACTGGTACGGTCGCCAGCTGCGCGACGCCACCAGCACGCTGGTGGTGGCGCCGGAGACGGCGATCCCGCTGTTGCCGCAGCAGCTGCCCGAGGACTACCTGGCCGCCGTGATGCAGCGCTATACGGGCGGCAAGCAGGCCGCCCTGATCGGCATGCCGCTGGGCAGCATGGCCGACGGCTACACCAACTCCGTGATCGGCGTGAAGGCCGGCGGCGGCGCCTACCGCTACGACAAGCACCACCTGGTGCCGTTCGGCGAGTTCATCCCGCCGCTGTTTCGCTGGTTCACCGAGATGATGCATATCCCGCTCGGCGACTTCAACCGCGGCGCGGTCGGCCAGCCCTCGTTCGAGTGGAGCGGCCAGCGCTTCGCGCCAAACATCTGCTACGAGGACCTGTTCGGCGAGGAGCTGGGACAGCGTTTCGGCGACGCGGCGACGGCGCCGACAGTCTTCGTCAATGTCAGCAACATCGGCTGGTTCGGCGACACGATCGCCATCGACCAGCACCTGCAGATCAGCCGCCTGCGGGCGCTGGAGTTCGAGCGGCCGATGCTGCGCGCGACAAATACGGGCGCGACAGTCATCATCGATCATCATGGCGTGGTGACGCATTCGCTGGCGCGCTACAGCCGCGGCGTATTGACCGGCGAGGTCGAGGGCCGCAACGGCATCACGCCGTATGCGTGGTGGGTGGCGCGCGCCGGACTGTGGCCGCTGTGGCTGCTTTTCGCCGCGATTGCCGGCCGCGCGCTGTGGCAGCGGCGTCGCGCCGGGGCTGCCACGTAAAATCAGTGGTTTCCCCGCGCACCTTCCCTCATGTTGACCTTCCAGCAGATCATTCTGAAATTGCAGTCCTACTGGGACGCGCAAGGCTGCGCGCTGCTCCAGCCCTATGACATGGAAGTCGGCGCCGGCACCTCGCACACCGCCACCTTCCTGCGCGCGCTCGGCCCCGAGCCCTGGAAAGCGGCCTATGTGCAGCCCAGCCGCCGGCCCAAGGACGGTCGTTACGGCGAAAACCCGAACCGGCTGCAGCACTACTACCAGTACCAGGTGGTGCTCAAGCCGGCGCCGGCCGACATCCTGGAGCTGTACCTCGGCTCGCTGACGGCGCTGGGCTTCGACCTGAAGAAGAACGACATCCGGTTCGTCGAGGACGACTGGGAGAATCCCACGCTCGGCGCCTGGGGCCTGGGCTGGGAGGTCTGGCTCAATGGCATGGAGGTGACGCAGTTCACCTACTTCCAGCAGGTCGGCGGCATCGACTGCAAGCCGATCACCGGCGAGATCACCTACGGCCTGGAGCGCCTGGCGATGTACCTGCAGGGCGTGGACAACGTCTACAACCTGAAGTGGACCGAGAACCTGTCGTATGGCGATGTCTACCTGCAGAACGAGAAGGAACAGTCGGCCTACAACTTCGAGCACAGCGACGCCGAGTTCCTGTTCACGGCGTTCAATGCGCACGAGAAGCAGGCGAAGTACTTGATGGAACAGCAGCTCGCGCTGCCGGCCTACGAGCAGGTGCTCAAGGCGGCTCACAGCTTCAACCTGCTGGACGCGCGCGGCGCGATCAGCGTGACCGAGCGGGCAGCCTACATCGGCCGGATCCGCAACCTGGCCCGCAGCGTGGCGCAGAGCTATTACGACAGCCGCGAGCGGCTCGGTTTCCCGATGGCCCCGCCCGAGTGGGTGGCCGGCATGCAGAAGAAGGCGCCCGTCCTGAGCTCCGTCGAAGGGGCCAAAGCATGACAACGCACAACCTTCTGGTCGAACTGTTCGTCGAGGAACTGCCGCCCAAGGCGCTCACGAAGCTGGGTGAGGCGTTCGCCTCGTTGCTGTTCGAGCAACTGAATTTGCAGGGGCTCGCGACTGCCGAATCAAAGCTGACATCCTTCGCCTCGCCGCGACGTCTGGCTGCGCATGTGACGGCGGTCGCTTCGACGGCGGCCGACAAATCCGTTTCGCAGAAGCTGATGCCGGTCAGCGTGGGGCTGGATGCGTCGGGCAACCCGACGCCTGCCTTGCTCAAGAAGCTGCGGGCGCTGGGCGCAGATATTTCGGCGGTGGTGGGCCTGAAGCGCGCCATGGACGGCAAGGCCGAGGCGCTGTTCTACGACAGCACCGCCAAAGGTGCGACGCTGGCCGCGGGATTGCAGAAGGCGCTGGACGAGGCGATTGCCGGACTGCCGATTCCCAAGGTCATGACATACCAGCTGGCCGACGGCTGGACCGACGTCAAGTTCGTGCGGCCGGCTCATTCGCTGCTGGCGCTGCACGGGAGCACCGTGGTGCCGGTCGAAGCGCTCGGCCTGAAGTCCGGCGACACCACCGGCGGCCATCGCTTCGAGGCCGGGGTCGATCCGGTCCGGGTGAAAGATGCCGACAGCTATGCCGCGACGCTGGAGCAGGACGGCGCCGTCATCGCCAGCTTCGACGACCGCCGCGCCGAGATCGTGCGCCAGTTGGCTGCGGCTGCTGCAAAGGTGGGCGGCGGCGCGAGGGCGATCGACGACGCTGCCTTGCTCGACGAAGTCACCGGCCTGGTCGAGCGCCCGAACGTGCTGACCTGCCAGTTCGAGAGCGAATTCCTCGAGGTGCCGCAGGAATGCCTGATCCTCACGATGAAGGCCAACCAGAAGTACTTCCCGCTGCTGGACGCCAGGGGCAAGCTGACCAACCGCTTCCTGGTGGTGAGCAACATCCGTCCGGACGACGCCAGCGCCGTGATCCAGGGCAACGAGCGGGTGGTGCGGCCGCGGCTGGCCGACGCCAAGTTCTTCTTCGACCAGGACCGCAAGAAGCCGCTGCAATCGCGCGTGGCGCAACTGGCCAAGGTGGTCTATCACAACAAGCTGGGCACGCAGGGCGAGCGCACCGAGCGCGTGCGCGCGCTGGCCAAGGTGATCGGCGCCCAACTGGGCAGCGACACGCTCGCCAGCCACGCCGACCAGGCCGCGATGCTGGCCAAGGCGGACCTGGTGACCGACATGGTGGGCGAATTCCCTGAGCTGCAGGGCACGATGGGCCGCTATTACGCGCTCAACGACAAGCTGCCGGCCGACGTCGCCGACGCGATCGAGGACCATTACAAGCCGCGCTTCGCCGGCGACGAGCTGCCGCGCGGCCAGGCCGGGCTGGTGGTGGCGCTGGCCGACAAGCTCGAGACGCTGGCCGGTCTGTTCTCGATCGGCCAGCTGCCCACCGGCGACCGCGACCCGTTCGCGCTGCGCCGCCACGCCCTGGGCGTGGTGCGCATGCTGATGGAAAAGGACCTGCCGCTGTCGCTGGGCGAGTTGGTGGGCGAGGCGATGGCGCTGTTCCCCGGCGCCGATGGCAAGACCGCGCAACTTCTGTCCGACTTCATCGCCGACCGGCTGGCCGGCCTGTTGCGCGAGCAGGGCTTCAGCGCCCAGGAAGTGGATGCGGTGGTCGCGCTCGGCCCGCAACGCCTGGGCGACATCCCCAAGCGGCTGGCCGCGGTGCGCGCCTTCGCCGCCTTGCCGGAAGCGCCGGCGCTGGCCGCGGCCAACAAGCGGATCTCCAACATCCTGAAGAAGGCCGACAAGGCCGACGCCCATGTCAGCGAGATGCTGCTGCGCGAGCCCGCCGAGCAGGCGCTGTTCGCGGCGATGAAGGACATCGCGCCGCGCGCCGGCGCGCAGTTCGATGCCGGTGACTACACCGCTTCGCTGCAGACGCTGGCGGCGCTGCGTGGCACTGTCGACGCCTTCTTCGACGGCGTGATGGTCAATGCGCAAGAAACCGACCTGCGCCTGAACCGGCTGGGCCTGCTGGCGACGCTGCACCAGGCCATGAACCGCGTCGCCGATCTATCCCGTCTGGCGACCTGAGAGGCACCTCATGAAGCTCGTCATCCTCGACCGCGACGGCACTATCAATGCGGACAGCGACGAATTCATCAAATCGCCCGAAGAGTGGCAGCCGCTGCCCGGCGCGCTGGAGGCGATCGCCCGCCTGAATCACGCCGGCTGGCGCTGCGTGATCGCCTCGAACCAGTCGGGCCTGGGCCGCGGCCTGTTCGACGTCGGTTCCTTCAACGCCATGCACGCCAAGATGCACAAGATGCTGGCGGCGCAGGGCGCCCGCATCGACGCGGTGTTCTTCTGCCCGCACACGGCCGACGACAACTGCCTGTGCCGCAAGCCGCTGCCGGGCCTGTTCGAGCAGATCGGCGAGCGCTTCGGCATCGAGCTCAAGGGCACGCCGGTGGTCGGCGACGGCCTGCGCGACCTGCAGGCCGGCGTGCTGGTCGGCTGCGAGCCGCACCTGGTGCTGACCGGCAAAGGTGCGGCGCTGCGCGGCCTGCCGCTGCCCGATGTCTATCCGGCCGGCACCGTCGTCCATGAGGACCTCGGCGCCTTCGCCGACTGGCTGATCGCACGCCAGGCCCAGCTTCCCAAACCGGTCGCGGCCTGACCGCGCCAGAGCAGCTTCCCATGGACCTGATCCGCTCGATCCTCCACGCGCTCTGGATGCTGGTGACCGTGATTCCGTGGGGCATCTGGATGGTGACCGCGTCGCTGTGGTGCAACGGCGAGCAGATGTTCTGGAAGGCCGCACGTTGGCTGGGCTGGCAGATCGACGGCGCGCGGATCCTGTGCGGCATCCAGGTGCGGATCACCGGCATGGAGAACCTGCCCACCGGCAAGACCAGCCCGGCCATCCTGCTGTCCAAGCACCAGTCCACCTTCGAGACCTTCCTGTTCCCGTCGATCATGCCGCACCCGCTGGCCTACGTCTTCAAGAAGGAGCTGATCTACGTGCCGTTCTTCGGCTGGGCGATTGGCCGGATGGACATGATCCACATCGACCGCAGCCAGCGCGCCCAGGCCTTCAGCAAGGTGGTGGAGCAGGGCAAGCGGCTGCTGGCGCAGGGCATCTGGGTGATCATGTTTCCCGAAGGCACGCGGATCCCGCGCGGCCAGAAGGGCACCTACAAGATCGGCGGCACCCGGCTGGCGGTGGAAACCGGCGCGCCGGTGATCCCGATCGCGGTGACCTCGGCCAAGGTCTGGCCGCGCAAGGCCTTCATCAAGCACCCCGGCATCGTCGATGTATCGATCGGCAAGCCGATTCCCAGCCAGGGCCGCAAGCCCGACGAACTGATGCGCGAAGTGGAAGCGTGGATCGAAGGCGAAATGCATCGCCTCGACCCCGAGGCCTACGGGGAATAAAAGTAAACTTGCGCTCCATGCACCGGCTGCTCCAGCTCACCCTCGACCTGTTCGACACAGCCAGCCCCGCAGCCCCTGCGCCTCCCGAAGCCCAGCCCGCGCCGGAACCGGCGCCGCCCGCGCTGCCGTTCGACCAGGTGATGGCGGCGGCGAGCTTTCGCCACCCGCAGGCCACTCGTGAGGCGATACTGGGCCAGACGCTGGTGGCTTATGCCTTCAGGCGCGCGCGCCGCCGCAACATCGGCTTCACGGTCGGCCCCGAGGGGCTCACGGTCACCGCGCCCAAGTGGGTGCCGCTGTACGAGATCGACGCCGCCGTGAAGAGCAAGTCGAGATGGATCCTGCGCAAGCTCGACGACGCCACCGAGCGGCGCCAGCGCATCGAGTCGGCCCGCATCGAGTGGCGCGACGGCGCCACCTTCCCCTTCATCGGCGAGCAGGTGATCGTGGTGCTGGATCCGCGCCACGCCTTCGACGAAGTCGGCGCGGTGCTGAACACGGATGCCCAGGCGCTGCCCGGCGTGACGCGGCTGACGCTGCACGTCGGCCTGCCGCACACGGCCTCGGCTGAACAGGTTCGCGACGCGGTGCAGGCCTGGCTGATGCGCCAGGCCAAGCGCCTGTTCGAGGAACGCCTGAACCACTACGCGCCGCAGCTGGGCGTGCGCTGGACCAAGCTGGCGCTGAGCAGCGCCGGCACGCGCTGGGGCACGGCCCATTCGGACGGCACGATTCGCCTGAACTGGCGGCTGATCCACTTCCGGCTGCCGGTGATCGACTATGTGGTGGCGCACGAGCTGAGCCACCTGCGGGTGATGGACCACAGTCCGCGCTTCTGGGACACGGTGCGCACCGTCGTGCCCGATTCCGCGCAGCTGCGCGGCCAGCTCAAGGACGAAGCGCTGCCGGCGTGGTGACAACCCGCGAAGGGAGATGGCGCCCCGCGCATTACACTGCCTCGTTCGTCTCGCCGTCCGGCGGCGATAACCAGGAAGGGCAATGCAGGGCCGGTTGAGTTTGCGCGAGCGCTTGGTGATCCTGATGGTGGCAGCCATCCTTCCGCTGTTTGCCCTGTCGTTCTGGCTCGCCCTGCGCGAAACCCGCTCGGCAACGGACCTGGCCCAGTCGCAGCTCAAGTTCGCCGCCTCGCTGGTGGCCGCCAACCAGGATGCGGCGGTCGAATCGGCCCGGCAGTTGCTGGGCGCCGTCAGTGCCTTGCCATTGCTGCGCAGCGGCGGCCGGAGCCGCTGCCAGACCTACTTCGAAGGCTTGCGCAGCCGCTACCCGATGTACTCCAACATCGGCCTGCTGGGGCTGGATGGCCGGGTGGTCTGCCACGCCAACGGCCGCATGGGAGAGGCCAGCGCCGCCGATCGCGACTACTTCCGCGAGGCGCTGTCGCAGCGCCGCTTCGTGATGGGCGACGCGATCGTCGGCCGCCTGTCCGGCCGCGAGGGCATTCCCTTCGCCGCGCCGGTGACGGACGATGGCGAAGTCACCGGCGTGGTGTTCGCCACGCTGGCGCTGGACCAGGCATCGGCCGCGCTGGCCCGCCTGTCGCTGCCCGAGGGCGCGCGCGTGCTGGTGGGGGATCGACGCGGACAGCTGCTGCTGGAGCACCCGCATGGCGTCCATCCGCTGCCCCGACCGCTGACCAATCCGTCCTTGCTGGAGGCGGCGCGCAACCTGGCTGGCGGCATGGGCGAAGGCCCGGACCGCGACGGCATGCAGCGGCTGTACGCGTACGCGCCCAGCGGTGGGGTGGGCAGCCAGGGCTTCCTGGCGATCGTCAGCCTGGACAAGGCGCGGGTGGTCGGCGCCAGCCTCGACGCGCTGCGCCCGGAACTGCTGGTGCTGGGGTTCACGCTGCTGCTGGGCATTGCCGGTGCCTGGTGGGTCGGCGGGCGGGTGATCGTGCGGCCGGCCGAAGAGATCGTCGGTGCGGTGCAGCGGCTCGAGGGCGGGGCGCTGGACGTCCGCATCCCGATGCAGGACCGGCTGCAGCGCGGCGAGTTCGCCCGCATCGCCGCCGCCTTCAACCTCATGGCCGAATCGCTGCAGCTGCGCCAGCAGGATCGCGACGCCGAACTGGTGCGCAGCCGTAGCGCCTATGCGGTGCTGGACCTGGTCCTCAACAGCATGCAGGACGCGCTGATCGCGGTGAACGCCGGCGGCCAGTTCCTGATGTTCAACAGGGCCGCCAGCCGGCTGTTCCCGCTGCAGGGAGCGACGGCGCTGCTGCCGCAGTGGCCACAGCTGTATGGCCTGTACCACGCCGACGGCGCCACGTTGTACCAGCCGGAGGAGTTGCCGGTGGCGCGGGCGCTGCGCGGCGAGACCGGCCGACACCTGCAGATGCTGGTGCGCAACTCGCTGGTGCCGGCGGGGCGGCTCCTGCAATGCAGCTATCAGCCGGTGCGCGGCGACGGCGGTATCAGCGGCGGGCTGGTGGTCTTCACCGACGTCACCGCGCTGCAGCGGCTGCAGGAGGAGCAGGCACTGCAGTTCAAGCAGCTGCGCGACACGCAACTCAAGTTGATCGAGGCGCAGCGGGTCGGCAAGATCGGCAACTGGGACACCGACCTGGTGACCGGCCGGCTCTGGTGGTCCGAGGAAGTGTTCCGCCTGTTCGGCGTGGCGCCCGGCGAGTTCTCCGGCACGGTGCAGGATTTCCTCACCCGCATCCATCCCGACGACCGCGAGCGCCACACGGCGGCGCGCGAGGCGGCCATCACCCGCGGCCGCCAGATGAACATGGAGTACCGGATCATCCGGCCCGACGGCCAGATCGCCTGGATGCACGACATCGCCGAAATGCGGCGCGGCGGCGACGGCCGCCCGGTCTGGTACGGTGGCGTGGTGCAGGACATCACGGCGCGCAAGCAGGCCGAGGCCGACCTGGTGCTGCTGCGCAAGGCGGTGGCCCGCTTGAACGACATCGTGCTGATCACCGAGGCCGGCCCCAGCCAGCGCATCGTCTTCGTCAACGAGGCGTTCGAGCGCCTCACCGGTTTTTCGGCGCAGGAGGCGATCGGCAACACCCCGCGCATGCTGCAGGGGCCGAAAACCGACCGCGCCGCGCTGGACCGGATCCAGGCGGCGGTGGCGGCCTGGCAGCCGGTGCGCGAGGAGCTGGTCAACTACACGCGCGACGGCCGTGAGCTCTGGATGGAGGTGGACATCGTGCCGCTGGCCGGCGAGAAGGGCGGCTACACCCACTGGATCGCGGTGGAGCGCGACATCTCGGCCCGCAAGGAAGCCGAGCGCGCGCTACTGGCCAGCGAGCGCGAGCTGCAGGACTTCACCCGCATGCTGCAGCGCTCGGCCGACGCGGCGCAGGAAATTACCAGCCGCAAGTCGCTGGAGGAAACGCTGCAGGCGGTGGCCGACCAGTCGCGCGACGTGATCGGCGCCCACCAGGCCGTGATCAGCCTGAGCATGAGCGGCCGGTGGGACGACGTGATCAGCGCGTTGTCGCTGTCTGACCCGGCCGCCGGCTTTCCCGAGGGCGCGCCGATGCCGGACGGCGCGGGCATCTACAGCGCGGCCTGCGAGACCGGCCGGCCGCTGCGGCTGACGCAGGGGGAGATGCTGCAGCACCCGCGCTGGCGCGAACTCGCAGGCGCCGGCAGCCAGCTGCTGGTGCGCGGCCTGCTGGCGGTGCCGCTGGTCGACCGCACCGGCCGCAACATCGGCTTGCTGCAGCTGTCGGACAAGAACGCCGGCGAGTTCAACGAGCGCGATGAGTACGTCGCGCTGGAGATGTCGCAGCTGGCCTCGATCGCCATCGAGAATGCGCGGCTGCTACAGCAGGTGCTCGACTTCAACGCCGGGCTGGAGGCGCGGATCGCCGAACGGACGGCCGAACTGGAGCAGCAGGAACGGTTGTACCGCACGCTCGCCGAGCAGGCGCCCGAAGTGGTGTGGAACACCGACGCCCGCGGCCAGCGGCTGACCTTCCTCAATCGCGCCTGGTACGAACTGGTTGGGGGCACACCGGACGAGTGGATCGGCCACAGCGGCCTGACCGCGATCCACCCCGAGGACGTCGACGAGGTGGCGACCAACTGGCGTCTGGCGCTGGCCAACCTGTCGCCGATTGCCGGCGTGCGGCGCCTGCGCGCCAGCGATGGCAGCTATCACACCATGTCGTACCGCGGCTCGCCGGTGTTCGACGATCATGGCCAGGTGGCCTTCTGGGTCGGCATCGACACCGACATCACCGAGCTCAAGGCGATCGAGCGGGCCCTGCGCGGCTCCAACCAGGAACTGGAGGCCTTTTCCTATTCGGTTTCGCACGACCTGCGGGCGCCGCTGGGCGCCATCGGCGGCTTCAGCCGCGCGCTGTCGCACCGGCTGGAGCAGCTGCAGGACGAGCGGGCCCACCATTTCCTGGCCCGGATCCAGGCCGGCGTGGAGCGGATGGAGCAGCTGATCGAGTCGCTGCTGGGACTGGCCAAGGTGGTGCGCGCGCCGCTGCGCTACGGCGAGGTGGACCTGGGCGCCCTGGCCCGCGAAACCATCGAGAACCTGCGCGAGGCCCAGCCTCAGCGCAAGGTCAGTGTCACCATCGGCGACGACCTGCTGGTGCTGGGCGACGTGCGGCTGCTGCGGATCGCGCTGGAGAACCTGCTGGGCAACGCCTGGAAGTTCACCTCGCAGCGCGAGGACGCCGCGATCGAGGTCGGGCGGCTGCCGGACAGCCGGGTGTTCTATGTGCGCGACAACGGCGTGGGCTTCGACATGGCCTATGTCGACAAGCTGTTCGGCGCCTTCCAGCGCTTGCACACCGAAGCCGAATTCCCCGGCACCGGCATCGGCCTGGCAACCGTGCGCCGGATCGTCACCCGCCACCAGGGCCGGGTCTGGGGCGAGTCGGAGCTGGGCAAGGGCACCACGTTCTACTTCGCGCTGTCCGAGCTGCCGCCGCCGTCCTGGCTGGCGGGCGGGCCGGGCAAGGCCGCGTAGCGGCGCAGCGGTCGAACGCCATGGCGCCGGACGATCCAGCAAACGCGAAGCCGGGGCTGCACCCCGACGTGGTCAAGCTGGGCCTGGTGAGCTTCCTGACCGACCTCAGCTCCGAGATGATCTTCGCGGTGTTCGCGGTCTTCTTCACCACGGTCGCGGGTGCGTCGGCGGCGCTGCTGGGCATCATCGAAGGCTGCGCCGACCTGGCGGCGTCGTCGCTGAACTACCTGGCGGGCTGGTTGTCGGACCGCAGCGGCAAGCGCAAGGTGTTCGCGCTGGCTGGCTACGGGTTCTCCACGCTGGCCAAGTGCATCCTGCTGGTCAGCAGTTCGGTCGCCGGGCTCGGGGTCTTTCGGGTCGTCGAGCGGCTGGGCAAGAGCCTGCGCGGGCCGCCGCGCGATGCCTGGCTGGCGACCGTGAGCGACGAACGCAACCGCGGCTACGCCTTCGGCGTGCACAAGGCGCTGGACAAGTCGGGCGCCGTGATCGGGCCGCTGGTGGCCTGGGGCCTGCTGTCCTGGCTGGGGGAAGGCCGCGAGACCTACCGCATCCTGTTCTGGGTGGCGCTGGTGCCCGCGGTCTTGAGCGTCCTGGTGCTGGGCCTGGTCGAGGACCGGCCGGGCGTGCCGCACCAGCGCGAGAACATGGTCGAAACCTGGGCCACGCTCAGCCCCGCGTTCAAGCGCTACCTGCTGACGTCCGGCATCTTCTCGCTGGCCTATTTCAGCTTCAGTTTTCTGCTGCTGCGCGCTTACGGCGCCGGCTTCAGCGTCAAGGATGTCGTGCTGCTGTACGCGCTGTTCAACATCGCCTGCGTCGTCGCCGCGCCGCTGATCGGCATGCTGGGCGACCGCGTCGGGCGGGCCGCCATGATCGTGCTGGGCTACCTGGCCTACCTGCTCATGAGCCTGGGCTTCGCCTTCGCCACGGCGCAATGGCAGATCGTCGTGCTGTTCCTGCTGTTCGGCGTGTTCTATGCCATTGACGAAGCCCAGAGCAAGGCCTTCATCGCCGACCTGGAGCCCGAGCGGCGTGGCTCCGCGGTCGGCCTGTACAACTTCGTGACCGGCCTGATCTACCTGCCGGCCTCGCTGATCGCCGGCGCCTTGTGGCTGCAGGGGCCGGCCAGCGCCTTCCTGTTCGCCGCCGCGCTGGCGCTGGCGGCGCTGGCGGCGTTCCTGCTGCTGCGGCCGGACCGGGCGCGAGGTTGACGTTGACGTTGACGTCAACGTCAACCTCGGATGTAATCGGCTAGCCCCCTTTGCACCCCATGGCCACCACCACCTACACCATCAGCGACCTGGCGAAGGAATTCGACCTCACGACCCGAGCCATGCGCTTCTACGAGGACATGGGGCTGCTGCGGCCCGAGCGCTCCGGCCCCGGCGGGCGCAGCCGCATCTACAGCGCGCGCGACCGCACCCGGCTGCGGCTCACGCTGCGGGCCAAGCGGCTCGGCCTGTCGCTGACGGAGGCGCGCGAGCTGATCGACATGTACGACAGCCCGCGCGACACCGGGCCGCAGCTCAAGAAGTTCCTGGCCATCCTGGCCCAGCACCGCAAGCAGCTGGAAGAACAGATGGCGGACCTGCAGGGCAACCTGGAAGAGGTCAAGGCCCACGAGCGCGAGGCGCGAGCCCTGCTGGCCAAGACCGAAAAGGCGCGGCAGGCATAATTGACGTTGACGTAAACGTCAATCCACCGCGCCGCCCCGGAGTCACCCATGGCCACCGCCGATTTCGTCCCGCAGGACCCCCAGTACGCGGCCCGCGTGGCCGCCAGCTTCGCCCGCCAGCCGGCGATGGCGACCATCGGCGCCAGCCTGGCGCGGGTGGCGCCCGGGCGGGTGGTGATCGAGCTGCCGTTCGCGCCGGGGCTGACCCAGCAGCACGGCTTCCTGCATGCCGGCGTGGTCGGCATGGCGCTGGATTCGGCTTGCGGCTATGCCGGCTTCAGCCTGATGGCGGTCGAGGCGGCGGTGCTCACCATCGAATACAAGCTCAACCTGCTGGCCCCCGCGAAGGGACAGCGCTTCCGGCTGGAGGGCCAGGTGGTCAAGCCGGGCCGCACCATCACGGTCACCGAAGGCCGCGCGTACGCCATCGACAGCGGCGTCGAGAAACTGGTCGCCACCATGGCCTGCACGCTGATGGCGGTGGTCGGGCGCGACGGCATCCAGCACTGACAGCAAGGGGACAAGAATGAACCTTCCAGGCCTGAACTTCCAGCTCGGCGAGGACATCGACGCGCTGCGCGACGCCGTCTACGAATTTGCGCAGGTGGAAATTGCACCGCGCGCTGCGCAGCTCGATGCCGACGACCAGTTCCCGATGGACCTGTGGCAAAAGATGGGCGCGCTCGGCGTGCTGGGCATCACCGTGCCCGAGGAAGACGGCGGCGCCGGCATGGGCTACCTGGCCCACATGATCGCGATGGAGGAAATCTCCCGCGCATCCGCTTCGGTCGGTCTCTCGTACGGCGCGCACAGCAATTTGTGCGTCAACCAGATCAAACGCAACGGCAGCGAGGCCCAGCGCGCCAAGTACCTGCCCAAGCTGATCTCCGGCGAGCACGTCGGCGCGCTGGCCATGAGCGAATCGGGCGCCGGCAGCGACGTCATCTCCATGAAGCTGAAGGCGCAGGACAAGGGCGGCTACTACCTGTTGAACGGCAGCAAGTTCTGGATCACCAACGGCCCCGACGCCGACACGCTGGTGGTCTACGCCAAGACCGAGCCCGAACTCGGAGCACGAGGGGTCACGGCGTTCCTGATCGAGAAGGGCATGCCGGGCTTCTCGGTGGCGCAGAAGCTGGACAAGCTGGGCATGCGCGGCTCGCACACCGGCGAACTGGTGTTCCAGAACGTCGAAGTGCCGGTGGCCAACGTGCTGGGCAGCCTCAACGGGGGCGCCAAGGTGCTGATGAGCGGCCTCGATTACGAGCGCGCCGTGCTGGCCGCCGGCCCGATCGGCATCATGCAATCGGTGATGGACAACGTCGTGCCCTATATCCACGACCGCAAGCAGTTCGGCCAGAGCATCGGCGAGTTCCAGTTGATCCAGGGCAAGGTCGCCGACATGTACACCGTGCTGCAGGCCGGCCGCGCCTTCTGCTACACGGTCGGCAAGAACCTGGACATGCTGGGCAGCGAGCACGTTCGCCAGGTGCGCAAGGACTGCGCCTCGGTCATCCTGTGGTGCGCCGAGAAGGCCACCTGGATGGCCGGCGAGGGTATCCAGATCTTCGGCGGCAACGGCTACATCAACGACTACCCGCTGGGGCGCCTGTGGCGCGATGCCAAGCTGTACGAGATCGGCGCCGGCACCAGCGAGATCCGCCGCATGCTGATCGGGCGGGAGCTGTTCGCGGAGACGATGTGAACGCGCCCATTGTTGCGATCGGCGGCGGCGGCTTCCTGATGGAGGACACGCGGGGGCTGCAGGAGCGCTACATCATGTCCCTGCTGCGGCAGCGCTCCGGGCCGCCGCGCGTGCTGTATCTGGGCACCGCCAACGGCGACAGCGAACGCGCCCAGCTGCGGTTCATGCGCCTGTTTACGGAACTGGGCTGCCGGGCGGACACTCTCGCCTTCTTCCCATACGACATGAAGCGCGACTACGGTCGGGCCGTGCGCGACGCGGACATGGTCTACGTCGGCGGAGGCAACACGGTGGCGATGGTGGCCGTCTGGCGCGAATTCGGTTTCGATGCGGCGCTGCGCACGGCCTGGGAGAACGGCACTGTCCTGGCCGGCATCAGCGCCGGCGCCAACTGCTGGTTCGCCGAGTACGTGACCGACAGCGTGCCCGGCGGCGGCGTCCGCTCCGGCCTGGGCTGGATCGACGCAACCTTCTGCCCGCACCTGGATGGCGAGGCCTGGCGGCAGCCGATCCTGGCGCGCGCGCAGCGGCGGCCGGCCTATGGCGCCCCTGACGGCGTGCTGCTGCGCTTCGAAGGCGGGCGCTGCATGGAAGCCGTGACCGATCGGCCACAGCTCGCGGCCGTCGAGGTCAACCCGGCCGGCGAGCTCGCTACGTTTCCGACCCGGCTGCTGTAAAATAATTACTTTGTAATTACATTTACTCAGGGAAGACCAGGTGCAAACCCAAATCATCCAGATCGGAAATTCGCTTGGCCTGCGGCTGCCCAAGGCGGTGCTGGATTCGCTTCAGCTCAAGCGTGCCTCGCCCCTGAGCATCAAGGCGAAGGGCGACAGCATCATCCTGAGTCCGATCCGCGCACCGCGCGCGGGCTGGTCGGACGCGTTTGCCGCTGACGCGGGTCGCAGCGAGGACCTGTGGGACGGCCTTCCTGTCCATGAAGCGTGGGACAAGTAGCATGGCCAGCGCACGCTTTCCAATGCAGGGAGAGGTCTGGTGGGTCAATCTGGACCCGACTGTCGGCAAGGAGATCAAGAAGCGCCGGCCCTGCCTCATCGTCTCGCCCGACGACATGAATGCACACCTGGGAACGGTCATTGCGGCGCCGATCACCAGCACCATTCGCGTCTGGCCAAGCCGCGTGGCGATCACGCTGCAGCGGAAAAAAAGCTCCGTTGCGCTCGATCAGATTCGCACCATCGATGGATCGCGCCTGATCCGCAAAATGACGCGCATCGACCCTGAGCCCGCGCTCGGTGTGCTGCGCGAAATGTTCGCCTGAGCGAGCGTCATTCGTCATCATGACTTCAGCCAACATCGCCGACCTGTTCGATCACAACCGCGCCTGGGCTGCGCAGATGGAGCGCGAGCGGCCGGGCTTTTTCACCAGCCTGGTCAAGCAGCAGACACCCAGGTACATGTGGATCGGCTGCTCAGACAGCCGGGTGCCGGCCAACCAGATCACCGGCCTCGATCCGGGCGAGGTGTTCGTGCACCGCAACGTCGCCAACATCGTGGTGCACTCCGACCTGAATGCGCTGTCGGCGATCCAGTTCGCGGTGGAGCGCCTCAAGGTGGAGCACATCATGGTGGTGGGTCACTACGGCTGCGGCGGCGTGATGGCGGCAATGGAAGGCGCGCGCATCGGGCTGGCAGACAACTGGATCCGCCACATCCAGGACGTGCGCGACCGCCACCGCTCGCTGCTGGAAAGCCTGCCCGAGGAGCGGCGCGCCGACGCGCTGTGCGATCTGAACGTGATCGAACAGGTGGTCAATGTCTGCGTCAGCACCGTGATGGTCGACGCCTGGGCCGCCGGCCAGAAGGTCAGCATCCATGGGTGGGCCTTCGGCGTGCACGACGGCCTGCTGCAGGACCTGAAGATGACCGTGTCCAGCCCCGATGCGATGGAGCAGCTGTATCGCGACGCGGTCGACGGCGTCTGGGCGGCGCGGAGCAAAGGGTAGACCTCCGTGGCCACCTTCCCGCAGCGTCTGGACTCCTCGCTGGCCTACGACATCGCCAAGGCGATGATGGACGGCTTCAACCGGCACTACCGGTTGTTCCGCACCGAGTCGGCCCGGGCCAAGCACCGCTTCGAGACGGCGGACTGGCACGGCCAGCAGCGGGCCCAGCGCGAGCGGATCGAGTTCTACGACCTGCGGGTGAAGGAGGCGACCGCCCGGCTGGAGAAGGAGTTCAAGGCCGGCGAGCAGCCGATGGACGTCTGGCAGCAGGTCAAGCTGCACTACATCGGCCTGCTGGTGGACCACCACCAGCCGGAGCTGGCCGAGACCTTCTTCAATTCGGTCACCACCAAGATCCTGCACCGCACCCACTTCCACAACGATTTCATCTTCGTACGGCCGGCGGTCAGCACCGAGTACATCGAGAACGACGAGCCCGCGGCCACGCCCACCTACCGCGCCTACTACCCGACCCACGACACGCTGCGCGAGACCATCGTGCGGATGGTCGACAACTTCCAGCTGCAAGGCCAGTTCGACGACCTGCAGCGCGACGCCGGCTACGTGCTGGAGGCGATGAACGCCCGGCTGGCGCAGGTCAAGCTGCGGGCCAACTTCCAGATCCAGGTGCTGTCCAGCCTGTTCTTCCGCAACAAGGGCGCCTACGTGGTCGGCAAGATCATCAACGGCTTCAACGAGGTGCCGTTCGCGCTGCCGATCCTGCATAACAAGGTCGGCAAACTGGTGATCGACGCCTTCCTGTTCGGCGAGGACGACCTGCAGGCCCTGTTCAGCTTCGCCCGGGCCTACTTCATGGTGGACATGGGCGTGCCCAGCGCCTATGTGCAGTTCCTGCGCTCGCTCATGCCGCGCAAGCCGCGCAACGAGCTGTACAACGCGCTGGGGCTGGCCAAGCAGGGCAAGACGCTGTTCTACCGCGACTTCCTCTACCACCTGCGGCATTCGAGCGACAAGTTCCGGATCGCGCCCGGCATCAAGGGCATGGTGATGCTGGTGTTCGACCTGCCGTCATTCCCCTATGTTTTCAAGGTCATCAAGGACTTCTATCCGCCGCCCAAGGACACGACGCGCGAAAAGATCAAGGGCAAGTACCTGCTGGTCAAGCAGCACGACCGGGTGGGCCGGATGGCCGACACGCTGGAGTACAGCGAGGTGGCGTTTGCGCGCGACCGCTTCGAGGACGAACTGATCGAGGAGATCCGCAAGTTCGCACCCAGCCAGCTGGAGATCTCCGACCGGGACGGCGACGGCCGCGAGGAAGTGATCGTCAAGCACCTGTACATCGAGCGCCGCATGATCCCGCTCAACATCTACCTGAAGGAAGCCCTCGACGTCGGCGTCGACGACCCGGGCGTGGCGTCCGACCACGCGCGCGGCCAGATCGAGCAGGCGGTGATCGAGTACGGCAACGCGATCAAGGACCTGGTGGCGGCCAACATCTTTCCCGGCGACATGTTGTGGAAGAATTTCGGCGTCACCCGCAACGGCAAGGTGGTGTTTTACGACTACGACGAGATCGAATACATCACCGACTGCAACTTCCGCAAGGTGCCCCAGGCCCGCAACGAGGAGGACGAGATGTCCGGCGAGGTCTGGTATTCGGTCGGTCCGCACGACGTGTTCCCGGAGACCTTCGGCCCCTTCCTGCTTGGCAACCCGCTGATCAGGGAAGTGTTCATGGAACACCATGCCGACCTGCTCAGCGCCGAGTTCTGGCAGAGCCACAAGGAACGGATCCTGGCCGGCTACGTGCACGACGTCTTTCCCTACGAGCGCGAGAAGCGCTTCCGGCGTCCGCTTCCCTCTCTCCCCCGGCAGGAGGGTTCAAAGCCCCCTGTTGCCCCTGGGGAAAGGGTCCTGGCGAAGGGCGCCTGAGAGCCGGCGGCGCCATCATCCATCTCATCTGAACCATCTGTCTTTCAAGGAGCAAACCATGTCTGATTCCATCGTCATCGTCGGCGCCGCCCGTACCCCCATGGGCGGCTTCCAGGGCGACTTCTCGTCGCTGTCCGCGCACGACCTCGGCGGCGCCGCCATCCGCGCCGCGGTCGAGCGCGCCGGCATCTCGGCCGACGCGGTCGGCGAAGTACTGTTCGGAAACTGCCTGATGGCCGGCCAGGGCCAGGCGCCCGCGCGCCAGGCAGCATTCAAGGGCGGACTGCCCAAGAGCGCCGGCGCCGTCACGCTGTCCAAGATGTGCGGCTCGGGCATGAAGGCCGCGATGTTCGCCAACGACATGCTGCTGGCCGGCACCCACGAGGTGATGGTGGCCGGTGGCATGGAAAGCATGACCAATGCTCCCTACCTGCTGCTCAAGGGCCGAGGTGGCTACCGCATGGGCCACGACAAGATCTACGACCACATGATGCTGGACGGGCTGGAAGATGCCTACGAAGCCGGCCGCTCGATGGGCACCTTCGGCGAGGAGTGCGCCGCCAAGTACAACTTCACGCGCGAGGCGCAGGACGCCTTCGCCACCGCCAGCGTCAAGCGGGCCAAGGCCGCCACCGAATCCGGCGCCTTCGCTACCGAGATCACGCCGGTGACGGTGAAAGACCGCGCCGGCGAGCGCGTCATCGCGATCGACGAGGGCCCGGGCAAGGTCAAGCTGGACAAGATCGCCACGCTCAAGCCGGCATTCAAGAAGGACGGCACCATCACCGCGGCCTCCAGCTCCAGCATCAACGACGGCGCCGCCGCGCTGGTGATGATGACCGAGAGCACGGCCAAGCGCCTGGGCCTCAAGCCGCTGGCGCGCATCGTCGCCCACGCAATGCACGCGCAGGAGCCCAACTGGTTCACCACCGCGCCGGTCGGCGCCACCCACAAGCTGCTGGCCAAGGCCGGCTGGAAGGCCGGCGACGTCGACCTGTGGGAAGTGAACGAGGCCTTCGCCGTGGTGCCGATGGCGCTGATGGCGGAACTGAAGATCTCGCACGACATCGTCAACGTCAACGGCGGCGCCTGCGCGCTCGGCCACCCGATCGGCGCTTCCGGCGCCCGCATCATGGTCACGCTGATGCACGCACTGAAGGCCCGCGGTGGCAAGCGCGGCGTCGCCACGCTGTGCATCGGCGGCGGCGAGGCGACGGCGGTGGCGCTGGAATTGATGTAACGCGGCAGATGCTGCTCACCGACGACCAGGAAGCGATCCGCGACGCGGTGCGCAGCTTCGCGCGCGAGCAGCTCTGGCCGCACGCGGCGCGCTGGGACCGCGAGCACCATTTCCCGCGCGAGGCCCACCAGGGCCTGGCGGCGCTGGGCGCCTACGGTATCTGCGTGCCGGAGGAATTCGGCGGCGCCGACCTCGGCTACCTCAGCCTGGCGCTGGTGCTGGAAGAAATCGCGGCCGGCGACGGCGGCACCAGCACCGCCATCAGCGTCACCAACTGCCCGGTCAACGCCATCCTGATGCGCTACGGCAATGCGGCGCAGAAGAAGAAGTGGCTGACGCGGCTGGCGCAGGGCGAACTGCTCGGTGTGTTCTGCCTGACCGAGCCGCATGTCGGCAGCGACGCCTCCGCGCTCAAGACCACCGCGGTCAGGCAAGGCGACGGCTATGTGATCAACGGTGTCAAGCAGTTCATCACCAGCGGCAAGCACGGCCATCTCGCCGTGGTCATCGCCGTCACCGACAAGGGCGCCGGCAAGAAGGGCATGAGCGCCTTCCTGGTGCCGACCGACACGCCGGGCTACGTGGTGGCGCGGCTGGAGGAAAAGCTGGGCCAGCGCTCCAGCGACACCGCGCAGATCAATTTCGACAACTGCCGCATTCCTGCCGAAAACCTGATCGGCGAGGAGGGCGAGGGCTATCGCATCGCGCTCTCGTCGCTGGAGGGCGGGCGTATCGGCATCGCGGCCCAGAGCATCGGCATGGCGCGCAGCGCGCTCGAAGTCGCCATCGACTACGCCAAGGAACGCCAGAGCTTCGGCACCGCCATCATCAACCACCAGGCCGTGGGCTTCCGGCTCGCGGACTGCGCGACCAGGCTGGAAGCGGCCCGCCAGCTGGTCTGGCATGCCGCCAGCCTGCGCGACGCCGGCCGGCCCTGCCTGAAGGAGGCGGCCATGGCCAAGCTGTTCGCCAGCGAGGCCGCCGAGCAGGTCTGCAGCGCGGCGATCCAGACGCTGGGCGGCTACGGCTACGTCAACGACTTCCCGGTGGAGCGCATCTACCGCGACGTGCGGGTCTGCCAGATCTACGAAGGCACGTCCGACGTGCAGAAGATCATCATCCAGCGGGCCTTGTAGCGAGCGCGGGGACGAGCTTTATCCTTGCAATTCATGGAACGAAACTCCACAATTGCAAGGATGTTCGATCGCCGCCTGTTTCCGGTCCTGCTGGCCGAAGTCGATCAGGTGCCGGCGGTCGCGCTGCTGGGGCCGCGCCAGGTCGGCAAGACCACCCTGGCCCTGGAGATCGCGAGCATCCGTCCCAGCGTGTACCTCGACCTGGAGTCCGAGCGCGATCGTGCCAAGCTCGAGCAGGCGGAGCTGTACCTGGCCCTGCACCTGGACAAGCTGGTGATCCTCGACGAGGTGCACCGGGCGCCTGGCCTGTTCCTGGTGTTGCGCGGGCTGATCGACCAGGCCCGGCGCGCCGGCAAGCGCAGCGGACAATACCTGCTGCTCGGCTCGGCATCGCTCGACCTGCTCAAGCAATCGGGCGAGAGCCTGGCCGGCCGCATCAGCTACCTGGAGCTGTTTCCCCTGGACATCACGGAGGTCGGCGTGGACCGTGCCGACGACCTGTGGGTCCGCGGCGGCTTTCCCGACAGTCTGCAGGCCGGGTCCGCGGCCCGCAGCCTGCGCTGGCGCCAGGACTTCATCCTCACCTACCTGGAACGCGACGTGCCGCAGTTCGGGCCGCGCATCGCCCCGCAATCGCTGCGCCTGCTGTGGACGATGCTGGCGCACCAGCAGGGCGGGATGCTCAACGTGGCCCAGCTCGCACGCAACCTCGGCGTCGACGTCAAGACCGTGCAGGCCTACCTGAACCTGCTGGCGGACCTGCTGCTGCTGCGGCGCCTGCCGCCCTGGCACGCGAACCTGGGCAAGCGGCTGGTCAAGGCGCCGAAGGTCTACGTGCGTGACAGCGGCCTGGTGCATGCGCTGCTGGACGTGCCGGACCAGGAAGCCTTGCTGTCGCATCCGGTGGTCGGCGGGAGCTGGGAAGGGTTCTGTATCGAGCAGTTGCTGTCGTGCGCGCCGCAGCGGGTGCAGGGCTTCTTCTACCGCTCCAGTGCCGGCGCCGAGATCGACCTGCTGCTGCAGTGGCCGGGCGGCGAGCTATGGGCGGTCGAGATCAAGCGCAGCCTGGCCCCGAAACTGGAGCGTGGGTTCTACGTCGCGTGCGCCGACCTCAAGCCGGTGCGAAAGATCGTGGTCTACCCCGGCGCGGAGAGCTTTCCCATGGGCCAGGACGTGCAGGCCATGCCGCTGGCGCAGCTGTGCGCCGAACTGCAGGCGAAAGCATGAGCCGGCGTGCCTGCCCCTGCGGCAAGCCGCTGCAGCTGGCGCAATGCTGCGGCCGCCATCTCGGCGACTTCGCCGGTACGCCGGCTCCCGATGCGGAATCGCTCATGCGCTCGCGCTACACGGCCTTCGTCCTGCTGGACCGGGACTACCTGCTGGCAACCTGGCATCCGCAGACCCGTCCCGCCGATCTCGACCTCGACCCCGGCGCGAAGTGGCTGGGCCTGGACGTGCGCGATCGCAAAGCCATCGACGACACCCACGCGCAAGTCGAATTCGTCGCCCGCTACCGCGAGCCCGCAGGCAAGGCCGTGAGGCTGCACGAGCGCAGCCGCTTCGTGCGCGAAAATGGCCGCTGGTTCTACCTCGACGGAGACATGACTTGACCGCGACCCGATTCGACGCCGTGCTGTTCGACTGCGACGGCGTACTGGTGGACAGCGAGCCGATCACCAACGGCGTGCTGCGCGACATGCTGGAAGAGCGCGGCTGGACCCTGACGCCCGAGGAATGCATGCGCCTGTTCGTCGGCAAGGCGGTCAAGGACGAGGCCGCGACCATCGAGGCCAGGACCGGCCACGCCGTCACCGACGAGTGGCTGGCGCGCTTTCGCGAGCGCCGCAACGTCGGCCTGGAGCGCGACCTGGTGGCGATCCGCAACGTCCATGCCGCGGTGGAGGAAGTGCACGCACGCTTCGACGGCCGGATCGCCTGCGCCTCGGGCGCTGACCTGTTCAAGGTGCGACTGCAGCTGGAAAAGGTCGGCCTGATGCGCTGGTTCGACGGCCGCATCTTCAGCGGCCACGACCTGCCCCGCTCCAAGCCGTTCCCCGACGTGTACCTGGCCGCTGCGGCGGCGGTCGGCGCGCCCCCGCTGCGCTGCGCCGTGGTGGAAGACACCATCACCGGCATCGCTGCGGGCATCGCGGCCGGCGCCACCGTGTTCGGCTACAGCCCGCCGGAGGCGGGGCACGACGCGCCGCAGGCCCTGCGCAACGCCGGCGCCAGCGCCATCTTCACCGACATGGCGCAGCTCGCGGGGCTGCTGGCCTGACCGGCCGCGGCTACTTGCCGGCCACCGGCAGGCCCTTGTCGAGCCACTCGGGCAGTCCGCCGCGCAGCCAGTACACCGTCTTGAAGCCCTGGGCCGCGGCCGCCTTGGAGGCCTTGTACGACTTCCAGCACTCGGCGCCGTTGCAGGCAAAGATGGTCGGCTTGCTCTTGTCCATTTTCGCAAGGGCCGAAAAGTCGTCCAGCGCCGCGTCGAAGGTCGTGTCCTTGGGGCTCTTTTCCACGTACGGTGCCAACACGGCGCCGGCGATGTGCTTCGCGCCGAATTCCTTTTCGGATCGCACGTCGACCAGCTGGGCGCCTTTGGCCATCAGCTCGGCGGCCTGCTCCGCCGTCACCTGCCTGACTCCCGGCAACTGGGCCGGGGTGAAGTTGCCGAGGCCGGCGACGTAGCTGTAGCGCGCGAGGTCGGCCACCGGCACCATCCGGGCGATTCCGGTGCCCGACGCGCCGGCCCATTCGCCGAGTCTTTCCTGCGCCGCCTGCGGCACCGACTTCTTCACCAGCAGCGCCAGCCCGGCCGGCACCGGTTTCGATTCGAGCAGCACCCGGGTCAGGCCCGGCTTGTCCCTGGCCCACTTCTCGTATTCCTCCTTGAGCGTGACGGTCGCGTCCGCCACGCCCATCTCCAGCGCCACCAGGCCGGCGCCCGAGGTCTTCTGGTACTGGACCTGGGACAGGTCCTTGAGCGACAGGCCCGATTCGTTGAGCAGGCCCTTGGCCATGTACGAATAGATCGAATCCTGCTGCGGGAGGTACAAGCGGGCGCCCTTGAGCATCGCCACCGAGCTGATCTTCGCGGACCCGACCAGCACGAAGGTTTCCTGCCTGCCGCTGTCCGCCAGCGCCGTGTAGCCGTGGGCCAGGCCCGAAGCGCCGACCTGCACGGGCACGATGTAGATGTCGTATTCGCCGGTGCGGGTCGAGCGCAGGACGTCGGCGAAATTGGTGCTGCGATCGACCCGGATCGGCGTTCGCAGCATCTTGCCCAGGCTGGCGCTCAGGTCGCCCGACACGGCGCTGATGCCACGTTCAGAAGCGGACGGGTCGATCGCGACCATCGCGCTCAGCTGGGATCGTGCCGGCAGCGACAGCAGGCTGGCGGCAACGAGGACGCATGCTGCGGTGGCGCTTGGGGTGGCCCGAGACAGGAAGTTCATTGCAAGTTCCTTGGTCGTTGACGCTCCCACGATATGCCGGCCCGGCCGGATCGGGAAGGGTGAATGCCCGGGGCGACCGCCGCCGGCATCGCCCTGGTCTTGAAATGTCGATTCTCGGAACGATCCTCGTGGGATTCATCGTCGGCCTGCTGGCGCGAAAGCGCCGCTCAGGCCACCGACGTGCCGAACAAGGCGCCGACGCCGGCGGTGATGGCCATTGCCAGCGCGCCCCAGAACAGCACCCGCAGCGCGCCCGTCGTCACCTTGGCGCCGCCGACGCTGGCGGCCACGCCGCCCAGCAGGGCCAGGAACACCAGCGAGCTGCCCGCGACCACCGGGATCAGCGCGCTCGGCGCCGCCGCCGCGGCCAGCAGGGGCAGGGCGGCGCCGACGGCGAAGCTGGCGGCGGACGTGAGCGCCGCCTGGATCGGCCGCGCGCTCAGCGTTTCGGAGATGCCGAGTTCGTCGCGGGCGTGGGCGCCCAGCTTGTCATGCACCATCAGCTGCGTGGCCACCTCGGCCGCCAGCGCGGGCTCGAGGCCGCGGCCGACGTAGATTGCCGCCAGCTCGCGATGCTCGGCGCCGTCGGTGTCGGCAGCGAGCTCCTTGCGCTCCATCTCGAGCGCGGCTGCTTCGGAGTCGGCCTGCGAGCGCACCGAGACATATTCGCCCGCCGCCATCGACATGGCGCCGGCGACCAGGCCGGCGATGCCGGCCACCATGACCGCTTCATGCGTTCCATGCGCCGCCGCCACGCCCAGCACCAGGCTGGCGGTGGAGACGATACCGTCATTGGCGCCCAGCACCGCGGCGCGCAGCCAGCCAATGCGATCGGTGCGATGGCGTTCGATATGACGACGTGTCATGGTCAGCCGGCGCAGGTTTCGGGCAGCTGCAGCAGCGGCGCCGGCGCCGAGCGCTCGTATTCCTGCCGGACGGCGGCGTAGCACTCGCAGGAGTGGGCCTGCATCCTGGGCCGATCGACCATCTTGATGTGGCCGCGTCCGCAGCGGATCAGGCCGAGTCGCTCCAACCGGCCGGCGGCCTCGCTCACGCTTTCGCGCCGCACGCCCAGGATGTCTGCGGCGGCCTGTTGCGTCAGCGCGAGGTCGTTCGACGGCAGCCGGTCCAGGCACGACAGCACCAGGCGGCACAGCCGCTGCTCCAGGGAGTGGTGCTGGTTGCACACCGCGGTCTGCGCGGTCTGCGCCATCAACGCCTGGGTGTAGCGCAGCAGGATGCGCAGCAGCGCGCCGTTGCGCTCGAACTCGGCTCTAGCCCAGTCCGCCCCCAGCCGCCAGGCAGTGCCGCCAGTGATCACGGTGGAGCGGCTGGGCGCGCCCTCGGCGCCGAGCAGCAGAGCAATGCCCACCACGCCCTCCGGCCCCGTCAGGGCGAAGGTGGCCGAGTCGCCGTTGCGCAGCACAAAAGACTTGCCGACGATGCCCGAGGTGATGAAGTACATATGCCGTTCCCGGTCACCGGCTTCGTGGAAGGTGCGCCCCTGCTCGAGGACGCAAAACTGGAGCGCGGGCACCAGCCGCTCGTACTCGTCCCACGGCAACGCTGCCAGCAGGAGGTTGTGCAAGGGCGATTGCCCCGTTGGATGGCGTGGTTGCATTTGAATCTCCGTCATCCTGAATCTAGGGGCCTGCCCCTTGCATGCAGTTGACGTGAGTCAAGCCCGAGTGTGCGCTGGCGCACAGACCTGTGTGCAGGTGTATCCAGAATGGCAGTGAGCGGTCGCCGATCGGCATGTCCGCCACCCACTCAAGGAGAGTTCAAATGAAAGTCGCAACCAAGTTCGCTGCCCTGCTGTCCGCCGTCCTGCTGGCCTCGCTGGCCGGATGCGCCTCGACCTCCACGCGCGAGGGGACGGGCGAGTACATCGACGATTCCGTCATCACCACCAAGGTGAAGGCCGCGATCTTCAACGAGCCGACGCTCAAGTCGACCGAGATCAATGTCGAGACCTTCAAGGGCACGGTCCAGCTCAGCGGCTTCGTCAGCGACCGGGCGGACATCGCCCGCGCTGCCGAAGTGGCGCGCGGCGTCAAGGGCGTGAGCTCGGTGAAGAACGACATCCGCCAGAAGTAGGTCCCGCGTGAAACCCGAACCGGAGAATTGACATGAGCCTTGGAACCATCCTGCTGGTGATCCTGGTCCTGATGCTGATCGGTGTGATCCCGGCCTGGCCGCACAGCACCAAATGGGGCTACGGTCCCAGCGGCGGCGTCGGCCTGGTGCTGCTGATCGTGCTGGTCTTGCTGCTGCTGGGCAAGATCTAGCGCTGCCGTGTCCCCTGGCCGGTGCTCAGTGGCGCTGGCAGGGGTGGTCGTGCGCGGGCCGCAGCATGCAGTTCATCGGCGGCGCGCTGTCACCGGGCAGCACCGCCACGATCCGCGTCCCCGCCGCCGTCGATGACGCGACGTCCAGGCGCCCGCCGCAGTGCTCGATGCGATGGCGCATCGCCGCCAGCCCATGGTGCGAGGTTTGCAGGCGCTCCACATCGAACCCCAACCCGTTGTCGCGAACCGTCACAACGGCATCGCGGCCCCGTTTGCGAAGCATGATTTCGGCCCGGCTGGCGCCGGCGTATTTGCCGATGTTGGTGAGCGCCTCCTGCACCAGCCGGTAGACCGCGAGCTGGGTCGCCTCGTCCAGTGCGACCTCGTGCAGGTCGGTTTCGACATGGACGCCGGAACTGGCCGCGAACTCGCGCGCCAGGATCTCCACTGCCGCCACCAGCCCGAAGTGGGAGAGCGTCGACGGGCACAGGCCTTCCACGATGCTGCTCTTGAGCGCGATCCCGCGATTGAGGGTGTCGGCCAGGTGCCGCAGGTGCTGGTCCACTTGTTCCGATTGGCCGCCCAGCTGCGCCTGCAGGCAGGCCACATCGAGCTTGGCGCCGGTCAGCAGCGAGCCCAGTTCGTCATGCAGCTCGCGCGCCAGGTGGGCGCGCTCCTGCTCGCGCATGCCTTGCAGGTAGGACGCAAGATCGTCCAGGGGCTCGGATCGGTCAGGCGTGGGGTGGGGATCGACGGTCATGGCACCTCCTCAGGTCCGGCGGTCAACGGTCAGTGTGGATGCCCGCGGCTGCCTCATCTGTTCGCTGCCCCACAGAGTGGATCTGGCGGCCTCGCCCGGCTTGACGCCGATCAAGGGGACGCGCGATTTTCCTGCCCGACCAGCGCGCAGTAAGCGTTGCGGGTCGCGGGCGCGACCGCCGTCACCAGCTGTTTGTACGTGGTCTTGTGACGCGCCAGCATCCGGGCCGACGCCACCGTCCTGGACTTGCAGAACCAGTGGCAGGTGTGCTGCATCAGGAACATCTCGGCCGACAGCGTGTAGGCCCGGTCGCGGGCCGGCGTGCTGGCGTTGTCCTGGGCGGCGCGGCTGATGCCGCGGGCGTGGAGCGCCAGCGCCTCGCGCAGGTCGAAGCTGGCCGCCGGGAACAGCTTCGTCGCGAACGGCAAGTCCAGCGGAAACTTCGAGACCCGGGCCGCAGCGGCGTCGACCTTCGCGACGCTGGCGGCGAAGCGCTCGAACTGGCCGGCCAGCGCCTGCTCGGTGCCGCGCAGCAGGTTCCAGATCTGCTCGCGCCGCTGCGCGTCGCTTTCCCCCAGGGCGCGCTGGTAGCCCTGGGTCAGGGTCTCCATGTGCTTTTCGATCTGGTAGTCGGTCAGGTGGCTGCCCAGGAGGGCGATCCGCCGGCCCTGGTCGCGGCTTTTGGCCATCCAGCCGGCGAAGGCGACGAGCGTCGCCAAAATAAGCAATTCCATCGCTGCGGTTGGCTCGCTGGTGAGAAGATCACCGAGTGTAGTCACGCCGATTGCCCCATGACCCTCGATTACCTGGATTTCGACTACAGCGAAGACCCGCAAGGCCACGGCAGCTTCGATGCCATGGCCTGCGCCGCGCCTGCGCAATTTCCCGCGGTCCGGTCGGAAGTGCAACGGGTGCTGGCGTGGGCCCATCGAGAGTTCCCCGGCGCGCGCGGCGCGCTCGATGATGGGGGCGAGTGGGATTACGAGCTGCAGGGCGTGCAGGAAGTGGCGACCAGCCTCGACGTGCGCTATGAGCCGCAGGCCGGCCAGCTGCAACTGGAAAGCGGCGCCACCGGCGCGCCGCGCATCACGCTGAGCCTCACGCTCAGCGGCACGCCGCAGTTCTGCGAGGCCTTCCGGCGCGCCTTCGGCCTGGTGTGAGCGCGCCGCTCAGAGCGTGCTGACCAGGTGCCCGCCGTCGACCGCGAGCACCGAGCCGGTCATGTACGACGACGCGTCTGATGCCAGCAGCAGCAAAGGCCCGTCGAGTTCCGCCAGCTGGCCCACGCGTTGCTGCGGCACCCGCGCGACGATCGCCTGGCCCGCCGGCGAGCGCAGCATCTCGCGGTTCATCTCGGTCTCGAAGTAACCCAGCGCGAGGGCGTTGACGCGGATGCCGTGGCCGGCCCACTCCAGCGCCAGCGCCTTGGTCAGCTGCACCACCGCCGCCTTGGTCGCCGCGTAGGAGGCCACCTGCGCGCGCACCCGCAAGCCGAGGATGGACGCGATGTTGATGATGGTGCCCGGCTGACCGTGCTTGATCATCGACCGCGCCGCCGCCTGCGCCACGCGGAACACGCCTGACAGGTTGACGTCGACCACCGCGTTCCAGTCGTCGTCGTTGACGTCCAGGCTGGGGCCGCGCACCACGGTGCCGGCGTTGTTGACCACGATGGTCGGCACGCCCAGGTGGCCGGCGGTCTGGGCGAAGGCGTCGGCCACGCTGGCGGAGTTGGTGACGTCGGCCTGGTAGGCGCGCACGTCGGCCGGCCGGCCGATGTCGGCGCCGAGCTTGTGGGCGACGGCGAGTCCCAGCTCGATGCGGCGCCCCACCAGCGCCACCTTGGCGCCGTGCGCCGCCAACACCTCGGCGAAATGCAGGCCCAGGCCGGTGAACCCGCCGGTCACCAAGGCCGTGCGCCCGTGCAGGTCGAATGAGGTCATGGGCGCAAGTCTAGGCCAGGCGGGCGCCGGCGGCTACCGGCGGTCGGCCGCAGCGTCAGGCGCAACCGACAGTGCGGCGCGAATCCGTCTGACAAGGCGGACCACCGGCCACGAGCAACGTGTTGCCACCCGCGGAAGTTTCCGCATCCAACCCAAAGGAGAATCCATGTCTGACAAGAATCCCGCCAACCAGGACCCCATCTCCGGCGCGCCCGGCGCACACCCGGTCGGCACCGGCGTCGGCGCTGCCGGCGGCGCCGTGGCAGGCGCGACCATCGGCTCGATGGCCGGCCCGGTCGGCACGGTCGTCGGCGGCGCGATTGGCGCCATCGCCGGCGGCCTGGCCGGCAAGGGCGCCGCCGAAAGCGTGAACCCGACGGCCGAAGACAGCTACTGGCGCGACAACTACACCCGCACGCCCGGCTACAAGAAGGACTACACGTACGACGACTACGCCCCGGCGTACCGCACCGGCTACACCGGCTGGGAGCGCGCCCGCGCCTCGGGCGAGAGCTTCGACTCTTACGAGCCTACGCTGCGGACCGAGTACGAGAAGGCCAAGGGCAATTCGCGCCTGGCATGGGAAGACGCCAAGGGCGCCACCCGCGAAGCCTGGCACCGTGTCGAGCGCGCCATCCCCGGCGACTTCGACAAGGACGGCCGCTAAGCCGGCGCCAGCAGTGCGTTGAGCCGGTCGAAGTCGACCGGCTTGGTCAGGTGATGGTCGAACCCGGCCGCGCCCGAGCGGGCGCGGTCCTCGGCCTGGCCCCAGCCGGTCAGCGCGATCAAGGTCATCGCCCGGCCCCAATCGCTGGCGCGAATGCGCGCCGCCACTTCGTTGCCGTTCAGGCCTGGCATCCCGATGTCCAGAATGGCGACCTCCGGGCGGTGCTGCTGCGCGAGTGCCAGCGCCTGGTGGCCATCCGCGGCCGAATGCACGGTGTGGCCCTCCATCTCGAGCAGGGCCACCATGGTTTCCAGAGCGTCGGCATTGTCATCCGCGATCAGCACGCTTCGCCCCTGGGAGTCGGCGGGCCGCCCGGAAGAGGCTGGCTCGACCGGCGCATCCACCGCCTGCAGCGGCAGCGTGACGATGAACTCCGACCCCATGCCAGGACCGGCGCTGTCCACCTCGATGCTGCCGTGATGCAGGCCGACCAGGCCGCGGCTGAGCGCCAGCCCGATCCCCAGGCCGCCCTCGGCCCGGTCGATGGCCGAGGAGACCTGTGAAAACATCTCGAAGATCTGGCCCTGCGCCTGCGGCGACAGGCCGATGCCGTCGTCGCGCACGCGGATGACGACCTGCTGCTCTTCGCAGCTCGCGCTCAGCTCGATGTTGCCGCCGGCGTCGGTGTACTTGGAGGCATTGGACAGCAGGTTCGACAGCACCTGCGCCAGCCGCAGCGGATCGGCCAGCAAGTGCACCGCGGCGCCCGGCAGGGCTACGCTCAGCCGATGATGCTTGCGATCGAGCGAAGGCCTGGCGGTTTCCACGGCCGCATCGATCACGCTGCGCAATTCCACCGGCTCCAGGCGCAGTTCCAGCCGGCCGCGGGAGATGCGCGACACGTCCAGCAGGTCGTCCAGCAGCAGCGCCATGTGGCCCGCCTGACGCTCGATCACGTCCAGCGCCCAGGTCCTGCGGGCCGGTTCGATGCCTGGCGATCGCGCCAGGATGGCGGCCTGGCGGATCGGCGCGAGCGGGTTGCGCAGCTCGTGGGCCAGCGTCGCCAGGAATTCATCCTTCTTGCGATCGGCATCCTTGAGCGCATGGACGGAGCGCACTTGCTCCGTGACATCGCTGCCCTGGGCGAAAATGCCGACGATCTTGCCCTCGACGTCGCGCACCGGCTGATAGACGAAGTCGACGAAGACTTCGACCGCGGCCGCTCCCGGCTCCCGTTGCACGACGAAGGCCTCGCCCCGGCCGACGTACGGCTCGCCGGTGGCGTAGACGCTTTCCAGCAAGGCGATGAAGCCCTGCTCGCGGGCCTCGGGCACGGCCTGGGCCAGCGGCAGTCCTTCCAGGTCCCGATGGCCGACCAGCTGGTAGTAGGCCCGGTTGACCATCTCGAAGACGAAGTCGGGACCGCGCAGGATGGCGACGAAACCGGGCGCGTGGTCGAACCAGGTCCTGAGGATGCGGGCGGCCGCCTCGGCGTCGCGCGTTACCCGCTCGCGCATCGACTCGGCGCGCACTTGCTCCGTCTCCTCGGTGCAGGCGCAAAACAGGCCGTCGATGGCGCCGCCGTCGCCGTAGATGGGGCTGTACGACCAGGTGAACCAGGTGTCTTCCGGCACGCCGTTGCGCTGCATCTGCAGCAGCACCCGCTCGTTCCAGGTGGCGCGGCCTTCGCGCAGGACGGCATCGACCTGGGGTGCCAGCGTCGGCCAGATGTCGCTCCAGGTCCCGCTGGCGGGCTTGCCGAACGCTTCGGGATGCTTCGCCCCGAGGATGGGGGCATAGGCGTCGTTGTAGATGTTGACCAGCGACGGCCCCCACCAGACGAACATCGGGAAGCGGGAATTCAGGCAGATGCCGACGGCGGCGCGCAGACTTTGGGGCCAGCTATCGATCGGCCCCAGGTCCGTCTCGGCCCAGGCCGTGGCTTTCAGCAGCCGCCCGGATTCGCTGCCTTGGAGGCTCACCGGGATGAACGAACTGCGGGTGGTGGTCATTGCATCGTTCATGAAATGCAGTCTACCGCGCGTCACCCTCCCGATTGCTGCAGAGCCATCTCAAGGCCCGCGAAAGGCGCTCAGCCCGCGCGCGCCAGCGTGAGCACCAGGGCGACACCGCCATCTTCATTGCGCGCCTCGATGGTCCCGCCCATCTTGCTCATGTAGGTGCGCGCCACGAACAGGCCCTGGCCGCGCTGGCCCGGCTGCGCGCTCCCGGCCTCGCCGCCCGAGACGCCGTAGTCGAAGATCCGTTGCAGCAGCGCCGGCGCGATCGGCGCGCCCTCGTTGTGGATGCGCACGGTGGCCGTGCCGCCGTCTTGCTGCAATGCGATGTTGATCGTCGTGCCCGGTGTGCGGTGGCGGTCGGCGTTGCGCAGGATGTGGGTCACCACGTCCTCCAGCGAGAACGCATCGGCCCGCACCGGCACGGGCGCGCGGGCCGGGGTGTAGCGCACGTCCGTCACGCCGGCGAAGTGGGCGTTGCCGGCCACGTGGGTGAGGAATTCGTCCAGGTCCAGCGCGTCGACCTGCAGCGTGGCTGCCTGCAGCGCCTCGCTGGGCGAGGCCTGGCTGTAGAGAACCTTCACCGCCTGCTGCATCCGCTGCACATAGCGGTGGCTGGCGTCGTCTCCCTGCGGATGCAGCACCATCAGCGACTGCAGCGGCGACATGATCTCGTGGCCGACGGCGTGCCACATGTCGCGCTGCTGCTGGGTGCGGATGGTCTCGCGCTTCACATCGTCCTTCACCCGCTGCAGCAGGTCCGACAGCGCGCCGGCCAGGATGCCCAGCTCGTCGCGGCCGCGCAGGTCCGACAGGTCGAGCGCGCCGATCCGCTGCTCCACGTTCGGCGCGTTCACGTTGTACGAAACGGCCGCCGCCCGCCGCGTGAGCACCGTCACCCGGCGCAGCAGGCTCAGCTCGATCACCAGCCACGCCAGGCCGATGGCCGCCAGCATCGCGCCGACGTACCAGGACATGCGCGTCGCCGCCACCCCGAGCGTCTGCTCGCCGCTGCGCGCATTGCCGTTCAGGGTCAGCTCGTAGCTGCCGGCGCCGGTGGCGATGGTGTCGTGGCGGGTGAGCCGCGGCGCCGCGCTGTCCACCGGCAGGCGGGCGATCAGGCGGGCCAGCCAGGGCGAGGACACTTCCGCGCCCTCGCTCTTGCCGCGCAGCGTGACCGCCGGCGCTTGCGCGCCGACCTTGGCGATCACGAGCGTCTCGCCGGGCAGCAGCGCGCCGCTCAGGTCCGACAGCGCCAGCGGCACCGTGGCGCCCGGCGCATTGCTGTCGAACAGCGGCACCGCGCTGTCCGGCGCCAGCATCTGCAGGTGCACCAGCGTGCGGTCGAGGTCGGCCGGCGGCCAGACCGGGCGCTTGTTGCCGAACAGCGCCTCGCGATACGCCTCCACCGGCAGCCGGATCGAGAAGAAGGTGCGGCGTGGGCAATTGGCGATGTCGCCGGCCGGCTCGGCGCAGCGGCCGCTTTGCCACAGCCAGCCGCGGAAGTCGCGCACCGGGTTGGCCAGCAGCGGCAGCGCCTCGCTGTTGGCGCGGTCGTCGACGAAGCCGGTCAGGCGTCCGCGCACCAGCGGCGCATCCGGCTCGCCCAGGCGTTCGAAGGGCGCGATCCAGCGTTGCGTCTGGCCACCCTGGGTCAGGCTGACGCGGGCCCGGTGCACGTCGGCGATCGACAGCTCGCCGCGCTCGCGCGACACCAGCGGCGGCGCCTGGAAGCTGCCCACCAGGTAGATGAAGCCGCCGGCGTAGGGGTTGTTTCCGATCCCCACGCAGATCGAGCTGCCGTCCGGGTACTGCACGCTGCAGCCCGCCGTCTCCACCGCCTGGCTGGCCTTGGACTGGTCGTCGAAATCCAGCGCCGCATAGGGCAGCAGCAGCGGCCGCAGCGGCGCTTCCGGTTGGCCGCGGCCGGGATTGAGCAGCGCCAGCTGGCCGGCCGGGTGCCGCAGCCGCGCCGCCACTTCGGCCAGCGTCTTGCCCAGGCTGGCGTCGTAATTGCGGACGCTGCGTTCCTTTTCGTCCTGCAGCAGCAGCACTGCCAGCGCCAGCGTGGCGACGGCCAGCAGCAGGAACACGGCGCGCACGATGATGCGGCGGCGGAACGCCACCAGGCCCAGGCGCGGCATGGAGAGTTCGGGGACTTTCACTTCTTGCGCACCCAGCGGAACCCGCGCATCGGCACGTTCTCGATGCCGTCGAAGGCCGGGTCGACTTCGCGGAAGGCATCGCGGATGGTGCTCACGTGCTTGCGGACGTTGTCGCGGTTGCGGCCGCTCTTGACGACGTCGAACAGCTCGTCATAGCTCACCACCTCGCCGGCCCGCTGGTACAGCGTGGCCAGGATGCGCTGCGCCGTCAGCGGCAGGTTGATGCGCCCGCCGCGCCAGGTGGGCGTGCGCTGCCATAGCGGGTCCAGGGACAGTTCGCTCGCGGCTGCCACGGGCGCCTCCGCCTGTGCCGCCTTGGCCACCCGCAGGATGTCCAGGAAGGTCTCGATGAAGTCCGCCTCCTCGAAGGTGGTCTTCTGCAGGTAGTCCCAGGCGTCAAGCGCCTTCATGATGCTGCGGTAGATGGCCGCCGGCATCGCGGAGACCACCAGCACCGGCGTGCCCTGGCGCCGCTTGTTGATGGCGTTGATCAGGGCCACGCCGGCATTGCGCTCGTGGCCCAGCTCGATGTCCAGCACCACCACGTCGTAGCGTTCGCGGGCCAGCGCCGCCTCTGCATCGTCGCGGGTGAACCACTGCTCCACTGTCACGTCGGGCCGGGCGGCCTTGATCCAGCCGGCCAGCTGGTTGCTGGTGGGCAGATCGTCCTCGATCACGGCCACTTTGGTCATGGCGGGGATTATGTGGGCCGCCCCGCGCAAACCGGTGTGAAGCTTTCTTCCGGGGCCGGAGCGTTCGCGCCGCGGGCGTGACCGCAGTCACCCCGCGGCCGCATTGTTGCCTCCGCCCTGGCTGCGAAGAATGGGTTTCCAGAGAGAGCGGCTTGTCCAGCGCCTCTCGCCACAGCGAAACAACCACTCTTTCTGGAGAACCACCATGGCCCAACGCCTCGACCGCTTCCACCGCCACCTGGATGCCACCCGCAGCTTTCTCGAATGGTTGGCCGTCGCAGCCGCCAGCGTGCTGCTGGCCGCCTTCACCGTCACCTGCTCCGCGCAGAACGACGCCACCGGCCTGATGCTGCGCCCCGGCTTCGAGCCGGTGGTGGACGCCGCCAGCCTGCCGGCCGACGGCTGGTACCGCGTGACCAGCAAGGCCAGCGGCCTGCAGGTGCAGGCCGTCGCCGCGCCGGTGAGTGTGCCGGGCGAGGAAGAAGCCGAGGCCATCGACACCCGCTACATCCGGGTGCCGGGCGCGCGCATCGCCGAGGGCCGGCTGCCGACGGTGGCCTTTGCCGACGGCGTGTTCACGCCGCGCACAGACCGCGCCTACCAGCTGGCGCTGGGTGACAAGCACTTCACGCTCACGGTTGGCAGCGGCGGTCTCTTCACGGTGCACATGGGCGAGGACAGCTACAGCTTCCACCTCGATGGCGGCCTGGAAGGCGACAGCACCATCCTGGCCGCGGCCGACATCGACAGCGACGGCAAGCCGGACTTCCTGCTGCAGGTCGGCGGCCAGGAAGTGCTGCTGCTGTCGTCTCGCACCCAGCCGGGCCTGAACCCGCCCGCCGCCGTGCTCGCCCTGCAGGCCGACGGCTGCTGAACCCCTTCCCCTTCACCACCACTCCAAGGAACCGCCATGAACTTCCGCCGCATCACCATCGCCCTGCGGGCCACCCGCCGCACCGTCGCACGTGCCATCGCCAGCGCCTTCCCGCGCCGGGACGAGGCCGCCGAGCCGCCCTTCAGCGCCGAGCGCACGCTGTCGTCCCTGGCCCGCTACCGCGGCGCGCTGATCGCCATCGCCGTGGTCGGCACCGCCGGCACGCTGCTGTGGAAGCACCCGCCGATGCAGTCGGTCGGCCGCGGCGACGTCGGCGTGCGCACCAACCAGCTCACCGGCACGGTGACCGAGTGGCGCGACGGCAGCATCTTCGTCCTGCCCGGCCTGCACGAGGTGCGCGTGCTCTCGCTGCGCGACCAGCAATACCGGCCGGGCCGGGTCGGCAACGCGGTGGCGCTGCAGTCGATCGAGGGCCTGTCGATCGGCGTGGACATCGCGGTGCGCTGGGCGCTGGATGCATCGCGGCTGGCAGCCGTGGCCAGGAGCCTGCCGGAGAACATCGACGGCGAGGTCGTCGAGCCCGCCGTGCAGGGCGTGATCTACAAGGTGTTCGCCCGCTACACGGTGCGCGAGATCTTCTCCAGCAAGCGGGCCGAGATCCAGCTGGCGATCGAATCGGAACTCAAGCCCCGGCTGGCGGCCGACGGCATCGTGCTCAAGAGCGTGCAGATCGGCAAGGTGGAACTGCCGCCCGACTACAAGCGCGGCATGGAAGGCCTGCTGGCCGAGGAACTGGCCAGCGAGAAGATGCGCTACACGCTGGAGCTCAAGGCCAAGCAGGTGCAGGAGTCCGAGCTGGAAGCCGGCGCCGACAAGATGCGGCGCGAGGTGGCGGCCGAGGCGGCCGGGCGGGTGCAGGTGATCGCCGCCAGGGCGCAGGAAGAGGCGATGAAGCACGTGCTGCCGTTCAAGCAGCGCCAGATCGAGCAACGCCAGCTGGAGGCCGAGGCCGACAAGCAGAGCCGCATCCGCGTCTCCGAAGGCGCGGCGCAAGCCCGCCGCATCGAGGCCGGCGGCGAGGCCGATGCCCGCAAGAAGCTGGCCGAGGTGGAAGCGTGGCGGCTGGAGCGCGTGGGCAAGGCCAACGCGGAGCAGATGAACCGCGAAGGCGCGCTGGTCAGCCGCTATCCGCTGTTGATCCAGAAGACGCTGGCCGACAAGCTCTCGGACAAGATCCAGGTGATCATCGCCGCGCCGCCGGCGGATGGCGGCTTCATCGGTGCCGCGCTGCTGGGTGGCGGCAAGCACGCCGCCGCGGGCGCCGCCGTGACGAAGGAGGAATAAGCAATGGCCGCCACCACAATAGCAGCCGTTGTCGCCCTGGCGGCAACTCTTTCGTTGCCGGTTGCCGCCACCATGCGGACCGCCATCGTCACCAGCGACCAGGCCGCCTTGCGCGCCGCGCCGCGCGACTCGGCACAGCAGCAGGCCCAGCTCTGGCAGGGCGAGGTGCTCGAGGTGCGCGGCGAGCGCCTGGACTACCTGCAGGTCTACGACCACAAGCGCGAGCGCGCCGGCTTCGTGCGCGCCAGCCAGGTGCGGCGCACGGCGCTGGCGCCAGCCGAGGCGCCGGAGCTGCTGGCCGTGCTGCGCTTCGTGCAGGAGCGGGCCGGCAGCGAGGCGCTGGGCATCGGAATCGCCGCCGCGTATTTGCAGGCCGCGCCGGCGGAAGCGCTGAACGGGCCCGAAGGTGTCGCCGCCTTCGACGCGCTTGGCACCATGGCGGACAGGCTGGCACGCCGCGCTTCGTCCGGCGCAGCGCTCACCAAGCCCCAGGAAGCGGCGCTGTCCGCGCACCTGGACGTGGCGCGCGGCTACGGCGTCAACTTCGCGAGCTATGAGCGCGAAGGCAAGATGACGATCTGCTACGACGGCGAAGCGTTTCGGCGCGTGCTGGCGATGAAGTCGGCCTCCGAGCAGCGCGCCCGCGCCGCGCTGGCTCTCACGCGCACCGAATGTGTCGACCCCGACCTGCAGCCGCTGCAGCGCGCCCAGGTGGACCAGTGGCGCGCCGAGGTGCTGGAACGCGTCGACACCGCCGCCTTGCCCGGCTGGCTGCGCAACCGGGTGCAGATGCGGCGCGCCAGCGTCTACGCCACCGTCGCCTACGAGCGCGTGCGCCAGGGCCAACTGGCCGTCGATGTCGCACAGAAGGCGCTCGCCGACCTGGCCGGCGTGAGCAAGAGCGAACTCACCGACGTCGACCAGAGCGCGTACAACGATGCGGCGATGCGCGTGAACGCGTCACGCTGGGCGGCACTGCCGGCCGTTGGCGTGAAGGCGGGCGCCAGGAGTCCATCCATCGTGACGGTTGCAGGCCAGCCCGGCGAAACCTGCGTGCTGCTGGTGGACGCGAAGCACGACGAGAAGAGCCCGCTGGCGCGGCGCTGCACCTATTCCATCGTCTGGGCCAACTCCGCCTCGCTCAATCGCGAAGGCAGCGCGCTGGCGCTGGCCGTGCAGCCGCTGGAGGCCTGGCGCGAGCTGTGGCTGTTCCGCAAGGATGCGCGCGGCGGTTGGGGCATCAGCGTGCTGCCGCCGGCGACGACAAACCCGGACCTGGGCTATGCCGAGTTCGCCGGCTGGGTGCCTGGGGGCAAGCAGGTGCTGGTGGCGCGGGAGGCGCGGGGGGAGGGGAAATACAAGAAGACGTTCGAGGTGCTGAAGCTGGCGTCGCTAACGGCGGAGCGGCAGGCGGCGGAGCCGGCGATGCTGGGGGCGTTCAACCGGTGGCAGGACGCGGGGTGGAAGGGTGGGTCGGTGAGTTTGCGGTGAGGCGATCGGCAGTTGCAGACCAACCTGGCCGACAGTGCTCATGGGGTGAAGGGGTTGACCAGCTGCACCCCGGTGCCAGTGAAGTCGGCGACGTTGCGTGTCACCACCGCCATCCCGTGTTCCAGCGCAGTCGCCGCAATCATGGCGTCGCGGTCTGAACGCGGGTTTGGTACGTGCATGGCTGCGCAGAGCGTCGCGGTGCGGTCGGTGAACGGCAGGATGCGGCCGGCGAAAGTGCCCCGGACGCCGGTCAGCCAGACCCGTAACGCCTGGCCTTGCGGTGGCGTCTTTCGCTCCAGCGCCAGCACGCCCTTCTCCAGTTCGAGAATGGTGATGGCCGAGAGAAAGAACTGACTTGTGGGCAGGCTTGCGGCCCACACCCGCACCTCGGGAGATTGATTGGGCTTGCCCTGGCGCAACTCCGAAATCACATTGGTGTCGAGCACGTACATCGCGCGCGATTCAACCTAGATCGGCGGCCCGGAAGCGGGCCCGTAGCGGCGGCGCTTCGAACTCGATGCCAGCTCCACCTGGAATGGCATCCATCGCATCCAGCAAGGAAGCCTCGTGCAGGCCGGCCAGCTGGTAATAGTCCTCGATCTTCAGTAGCGCAAAGGCGGGGCGGCCCCGGTCGGTAATGAAGACCGGCCCCTTGGCCGCGGCGCGCTTGGCCGCGCTCACGTCGCGCGTGAAGTCGCGGCTTGAAAAGGTGTGAACGGACATTCCTGGCTCCCGTGTTTAGCCTGCCTGCAATGCATTCTGCTGCAATGTTTGTATGTTATGACATTGAGAGGTGGGCGTCAATGAGATCAACCGCGAAGGCACGGCGCTGGCGTTGACAGCCCGATCGAGGCCTGGCATTTGTCGAGACCACCCCACAGCCTGTGGGCTTGACCCGGCGGACAAATGAAGTAAATCCAAAAGACCGCTGATCAGAGATTGCCACTCGACACGCATCAATGCTAGCGCTGAACTGTGGAAGTTTGCATTGGTGAGCGCTTGGATAGCGAAGAAGTGATCCAAGGCAGGCCGAAGAAGTGCGCTCGACACATATGCTCCGACAAACGCCATCGCCCAAGCCGTCCCTCACTCCACCCGCACAAACCGCTCCCTTACATGCTGCCGATCCAGCATTTCAAAGTGCCACCACTCGTTGTCGACCCCCCGGAAACCGCCCTGGCAAAGGGCGTTGCGCAGCAGCGCCCGGTTGCGATGCTGGGCGGGCGTCAGCGCGCCGCTGGCCAGGTGTTGCGCCTCCAGCCGCGGATGCGATCGCTCGGTCATTTCGTCGAAGCCGCTGCCCATGTCCAGCTCGCTGCCCTGGGGGTCGACCAGCGTGGCGTCCAGGGCCATGCCGAACGAGTGGATGGAGCCGCGTGCCGGGTCGGCCACGTACTGGCGCAGGTCCGTGCCCGCCAGGTGGTCCCACAGCTGGATCTGCACGCGGTGCGGCCGCAGCGCGTCCAGCACCAGCAGCCGATGGCCCGGCGCCTCGCGCTCGAGCAGCGCCACCGCGCGCGCCAGCCCCGCGGCGGCCAGGTGGTGCAGCCAGGCGCAGTCCAGCGCGCCGTACAGGTCGCGCCCGACGAAGTTGTCCACGCCCGCATAGCGCAGGTCGACTGCAATGTCGGGGACGGTCGACAGGTGGCGAAAGTCAGGGTTCGAGGCGATGTCTTCGCAGCGCATCAGGATGAATCAGGGGCAGTGGCGGATGGCACGAGGATATCCGGCCGGCTGGCCGCACGCCGGTCTGGACGTGCGGCCAGGTGAACCCCCGTCTCAGCGACGGTACGGATTGTTCGGCGCGCGGTCGTAGCGGTTCGGCACGCCGTCCCGGTCCGCATCGCCCCACGGGCGGTAGCCGGCGCGGGTGTCGTAGAAGCGCGAGTCGCGGTCATAGCGGTTCGGCACGCCGTCGCGGTCGGCATCGCCCCAGGCGCCACGGCGCTCATGCCAGCGGTGGCGATGGCCGTAATAGGCCGGCTGCGGCGCGTAGTAAGACGGCTGCGGCTGGTAGTAGACGGGCGCCGGTTCGTAGTAAACAGGCGCCGGCTGGTAATACACCGACTGGGGCTGCACATACACGGGCGCCTGCTGCACATAGCCGTACGGGGCGTCGAACCCGATGGACAGGACCACGTCGGAGCGGGCCTGGGCCGCGGAGGCGGCGGCCAGCGCGGCGATGGCGATGGCGGCGGCAAGAAGTGGCTTGGCGTTGAAGATGCGGTTCATGGAGGCTCCTTGTTGAAGGTGACTGCATGGTGCGCCGGCCTCGATGAACGGGACCTGAACGAAATGCATCTTCGCGCCGGCCCTGCTACAGCGCCATCGAAGGCCGCTGCGCCATCGCCGCCCGCCAGCGCAGCAGGTGGGGATGCTGCTCGCCGGCCTTGACCTTCACCACGCGGGCGAAGTCCACCGCCACCACGGCGGTGATGTCGGCGATGCTGAAGCCGTCGGCGACGATGAATTCCCGGCCTTCCAGCCGCGCATTCAGCATGGCGAAAAAGTCCTGCACGCGCAGCAGCCCGCGCTGCGCGAGCTCGGGGATCTGCGCATAGTCCCTGGGCCCGGGCAGCGCCCGGTTCACCATGCCCGGCGAGGCGTTGCGCAAGGCCTCGGCGATGGCCAACAGGCCCTCGAATTCGACCCGCCAGTTCCAGCTCGCGATCTGCGCCTTTTCCAGCGGCGAGCGGCCCAGCAGCGCGGGCTCGGGGCGCAGGGCCTCCAGATAGGCCGCGATCGCCGCGTTGTCCGTCAGCAGCGCGCCCTCCAGGGTCTGCAGCGCCGGCACGGTGCACTGCGGGTTGATGCGGCGGAATGCCTCGTCGAACTGCGCGCCGCTGCGCAGGTCGACCTGCACCGTCTCGTGCGCCACGCCCTTTTCGGCGAGCAGGATGCGGGCGCGGCGTGGGCTGGGCGCGGTGGCGCAGTCGTACAGAGTGATCGTCACGTGGCCCCCAGCTTGTCCTGGGTCCGGGTTTCGAAGTCGCTGGCGTCGTGGCGCTCGTGCAGCTGGCTGGCCGGCTCGCCCCAGGTGCGATTGACCATGCGGCCGCGCCGCGCGGCCGGCCGCTGCGCGATCTCGTCGGTCCAGCGCAGCACGTGCCGGTACTCCTGCACCTGCAGGAACTCGCCGGCCCCATAGAGCTGGCCCTTGGCCAGGGCGCCGTACCAGGGCCAGATCGCCATGTCCGCGATGCTGTAGTCGTCGCCCGCCATATAGCGCGCTTGGGCCAGATGGCGGTCGAGGACATCGAGCTGGCGCTTGACCTCCATCGCATAGCGGTCGATCGGGTATTCCATCTTCGTCGGCGCATAGGCATAGAAATGGCCGAAGCCGCCGCCCAGGAAGGGCGCGCTGCCCATCTGCCAGAACAGCCAGGACAGGCATTCGGCCCGCGCCGCACCGCCCTCGGGCAGGAAGGCGCCGAATTTCTCGGCCAGGTACAGCATGATCGCGCCCGACTCGAACACGCGCACCGGCTGCGCGCCGCTGCGGTCCATCAGCGCCGGAATCTTGGAGTTGGGATTGACGGCGACGAAGCCGCTGCCGAACTGCGCCCCCTCGCCGATCGGGATTAGCCAGGCGTCGTATTGCGCGCCCGCGTGCCCCAGGGCCAGCAGTTCTTCCAGCATCACCGTGACTTTCACGCCGTTCGGCGTGCCCATCGAATACAGCTGGAGCGGATGACGCCCCACGGGCAATTCCTTGTCGTGCGTGGCGCCGGCGACGGGCCGGTTGATGCTCGCGAACTTGCCGCCGTTGTCCCGGTTCCAGGTCCAGACGGCGGGTGGGGTATAGGGTGGGGAATCGCTCATGCTTGGCCTTCCTTGATTGACATTCATCGTACCGCCACGCCGGCAGGCTCGCCCAACGCCATCCGCTGCCGCGCAAGGCGCGCTATGGTGCGCACATGATGTCTGTCGCCGAACTGCTCCCTCTTCCGCCCGGCCTCGTCGCGGTCACTGGAGACGAAGGCGCGGGCAAGACCGGCTTGCTGCGCCGCCTCTGCGAGCATCTCGTCGAGCTGGATCGGCGAGCCAATTGCCCTGCCCTTTGGGTCGACCTGTCGCTGCCAGGGCAGGATGGGCAGGCTCCCGGGCAAGTCTGGGACACATTGCGGCAGCGCTGCCCGCTTTGGGACGGGCCGCTGCAACAGGAGCTTATCGAGGCGCTTGGCTTGCATCCCCATCTTGGCAAGACGCTGTCCATGCTGTCGACCGGCAGCAGACGGAAGGTCGCCCTGGTGGGGTTGCTCGCCAGTGGCGCTGCGGTCACTTGCCTCGACCAGCCGTTCGCCGCCCTGGACGCATCTTCAGTCCGCGTCGTCCGCGAATTTCTCGCCGACGTCGCCGATCACACGACGCGAACATGGGTGGTTGCGGACTATGCAGCGGATCCGAATCTGCCCTGGCGGCGTCACGTCGCCTTGGGCTGACCGAGGGCCCGATCTCAGCGTTGCAGGCGGTCACGCACAAGCGGGTGCAGCTTGGGGACACCTCAGGACAACGGCGGGGCGTTCAACCGCGCCAAGGCCCTCTGTCGGATTTCCTGGACCAGCCGGCTCATTGCTTCCGAGGGAAAGCGATCGACTCGCTGGGTCAGACCCACAGGACCTTCGGTCATCCGTGTGTCGACCGGCAGACGCACGAGCGCGCCATTTCTGAGATCGTTTTCGACCACGCCGAGCGGCACGCACCAGAGCGCATCCGACTGCAGCACGTAGCTGCGACCGAACGAGACGTCGATGGTCTCGATCGTCTCTATCGCCAATCCCATCCCGCTGGCCAGAAAAAACCGGTCTGCGGCTTCGCGGATCCGGGTGCCGGCATCGGGCACGACCAGCCGGTACCGGGACAGCGTGTCGGCAGTGATGCGACGGCGTCGTGCCAGCCCATGCGCGGGGCGCACTGCCAGCACGAGGGGCTCGGTATAGAGGTGCTCGAACGTGAGCGCCTGCATGGCCGACGGCTCCGCCAGTCGACCAATGACGAGGTCGAGCGAACCCTGGTGCAGGGCCGCGATCAGCTGCGCATTGCTGCCAGTGCGCACCGTGACGCGTGCATGTGGAAACTCGGCGGCAAAGCGCAGCAGTGCCGGCGGCAGTATGGTTGCTGCGACGTTCGGCAACGCCCCGATCAACACGGCGGGCGCATCGACGGTGCGCTCGTCGGAGATGCTGTCGACACCTTCGCGGATCGCTCGCAGGCCGCTGCCGGCGTACCGCAGCAGCACCCGGCCCGCACTTGTGAGTTTCAATCCCTTGGGCGTGCGCTCGAACAGGCGCTGGCCAACAATCTGCTCCAGATCCGCGAGCGTCTTGGATACGGCGGGCTGCGTGACCGAAAGCACTTCGGCAGCGCGCATCAGCGTGCCTTGTTCCGCAACGGCGACCAGGGTATGAAGGTGCCGGATCTTGAGACGGTCGATGCTGGCCATGACGAAGCATAACGAGGTGGAACACCGCTGCGACGGAGCTTCAGTGGCCTGCGGCGGCCAATCTCCTTGGAGTCGCCCGGCTCACCACGCCATGGGGCATACAGGATCGGAACAGCGCAAGGCGGTGGACCAGGCGCCGTTTCCGATCGCGCTTGCCTGACGCCAGTCAGGCGAAGCGGGCCAGCAGCGCGTGGGCGTTCCCGTGCAGGATCTGCGCCCGCTCGGCCTCCGACAGGCGGGCCGAGCGAATGGCCTCCAGGGTGCGCGCGGTATCGAAGATGGGGCAGTCCGTGCCCAAGACCACGTGGTCAGCGCCGAACACCCCGACTGCCTGCTCGAGCGCTCGCGTTCCCAGCGACGCGCAGTCCACCCAGACACGCGGCGCGCGGGTTGAAGGCAGGGTGCGTCCAGGGTCGCGCAGCTGCACCATGTGGTCCATGCGCTCCACCACGGCGGGAAAGGTGCCGCCCAGGTTGGCAACCTGCACCGTGACGTTGCGGTATGGCTCAAGGAAGTCCGAAAGCAACAGCGTCACCATGGCCTCACCGATGTCATGCTGCACGGCCAGCGCGCGGCGCGCGAGATCGTGGTCGGGCGGCGGCTGCGGCATCGCACCGCCGTCGGCCACGCGGCCGGGGTGCACGAAGAAGTGCGCCCCCAAGGCGTCGCCGGCCGAGAAGATCGGTGCCAGGCGAGCCGCTGTGGCCTCCGACATGAATGCATCCACCGGCAGGATCGCCCCGACCAGGCCCAGGTCACTGCGGGCCCGCTGCAGCTCGGCGACCGCCGCATTCATGTCCGCCAGGGGCAATGCCGCCAACCCTGCAAAGCGCAGCGGATGCGCGCGACACAGTTCGGCGCAGGCATCGTTGAACAGCCGCACCAGCGGCGCCGCCTGCTCCAGCGGCAGACTGTCGACGCCGAACAGGCCTGGCAGTGACAGCAACTGGCGGCGGACGCCGCAGCGGTCCATCAGCTCCAGGCGCAGTGGGGGCTCGACGTAGTGCTGGTGGAAGCCCAGGGTTCCGATGGGCATGACCAGCTGCTCGCCACCGGCCACTTTCTCGATCCGCGGCACCGTGCCGCTGCGCTCGCGCAGCTTGCCCGCGAGCGCCGGGGGGACCCAATGGGCGTGCAGGTCGATCGCCAGCGCCGGCATCACTCGGACTTCGCGCCGGACTGCTTGACGACGGCGGCCCAGCGTGTGATCTCGCTGTCAATGAAGCCGGCGAACTCCTTGGGCGTCGTGGTCGTGGGTTCAGCTCCGAGCGAGGCGAGCTTCTGCCTGACCTCGGGTCGCTGCATCACCTTGGCCAACTCGGCATGGAGCCGGTTGATCACGGGCGCCGGCGTGCCTGCTGGGGCTACCACGCCAAACCAGGGCTGCACGTCGAATCCGGGCAAGCCGCTTTCGGCGATCGTCGGCACATCCGGCATCGCGGCCGACCGCTTGCCGCTGGGGGTGGCCAGGACGCGCAGCCTGCCGGCCTCGATGTACGGCCGGGCCACGGCGTACTGCAGGAACATCGCGGAGACCTGGCCTCCCAGCAGGTCGGTGGTGGCCGGGCCGTTGCCCTTGTAGGGCACGTGCACGACGTCGATGCCGGCACGCGAGCGAAATAGCTCGAGCGCAAGGTGGGCGCCCGTGCCGTTGCCACCGGAGCCGAAGTTGATCTTGCCCGGCTGGGCCTTCGCAAGCGCGATCAGTTCCGCCACCGTTTTCACCGGCAGGGAGGGATGGGTCACCAGCACCATGGGCGACCATGCGGCCTGCATCACCGGCGCGAACGACTTTTGCGCGTCGTAGGGCAACCGGTTGGCCATCAGGCTTTCATTGATGGCGAGGTCCGGCGCCACCAGCAGCAAGGTGTAGCCGTCGGCGGGCGCGTTGGCGACCAGGCCCGTGCCGATGGTGCTGCCGCCGCCGCCCTTGTTGTCCACCACGACCGGCTGTCCGATGCCCGCCTGCAGCTTCTCGGCCATGAGCCTGGCCAGGATGTCCGTGAAGCCGCCCGGCGGGTAGGGAACGACCAGGCGGATCGGCTTGGCGGGATAGGCGTCCTGCGCGAGTGCAGCAGGACCGGCAACTGCAGCCAGCGCCGTGAGCAGAGCGGCGAAAGTTCGGCGGGAAATGCGTGACACGATGTTTCCTTGTTTGAAATGACGACAGGCGCCCGCCCGACAGGGCGCGCGCCTTGCGATGTGGATCGATGAAATGAACGAACGCCGCGTGTCAGGTCTCGTGTTGCCGTTGCTGCACCGTTCCCGCATTGCGGAACTGCGACAGTGGCGGCATCAGGTAGCGCCGCAGGTCCTTGTGATCGGCGGCAGGGGCTTCCGGGATGGGGCGGGTACCGGCCATGGTCACGCGTTCCATGAGCCTGCGCTGCGGGTAGTAGTCGTGCAGTGCCGAGTGCTGGACATTGCGGTTATCCCAGAAGACGAGCATGTTGGCCTGCCATTGATGCCGGTACTGGTATTCGTGGATCAGGGTCTTGCGATACAGCATGTCGAGAATCATGCGGCTCTCGTCCTCCGCCATGCCCTTGATATAAAGCGTGAACTGCGGGTTGACGAAGATCGCCTTGCGGCCGGTGATCGGGTGGACACTCACGACGGGATGGGTGACGGCAGGGTACTTGTCCTCGAACTTGCGCAGCTTCTCGATGCCGGCGCGGTCGTCCGGAAACAGGCTTCGGAACGGCTTGAAGTCGTGCACGGCCTCCAGTCCCGACAGGAAACGCTGCCAGCGGTCGGACAGCCCTTCATAGACTGCGGTCATGCTGGCGAACGCCGTGTTGCCTCCCACCTGGGGAACGATCTTGGAGCACAGCGCAGTTCCCATGGGCGGCGCCTCGCGGAACGTCTCGTCGGTATGCCAGATATCCGTCGGCGCCGGCGGGTTTCCTTCCTTGTTGTCGTAGACGATCAGTTCGGGGGCATCGGCCGCGTTCGTCGAGAACGGGTGCACGCTCAGCTCACCGAAATAGCGTCCAAATCGCTTGAGGTCATCCGACGAGATGTCCTGGTCCGGGAAAATCAGCACGCCATGCTCGGCGTGCGCTTGCCGCACCGCGTCGGCGGTCGCACGATCGAGCGGTTGCGTCAAATCGATTCCGGTGACTTCAGCGCCCAGGAAAACGCCGAGGCGGCGGATCCGCAGGCCGCTCTCGCGGTCGGTCTGCGGGGCCGCAGGGCTTTCAACTGCCATCATTCATTACTCCTAGATCAGCCGGCAACCGGCATGGGAGATGACTGTATTGTTTGATCCAGATCAAGGAAATTGAAATTCTGGCGGCAGGCTATTCCATCAGGTTATGGGTCTTTGGCCCGTTGGAGCATGAGTCAAAAGCCGCCCCGCTCCACAATCCCCCCGCTCAGCGTCTCCAGAAAAGCCGCCACATCCCTGATCTCCTGCGCCGACAGCCTGATCGGCTTGCGCTCCTTGTGCGCGCCTTCTCCATGCGCCAGCTCGGAGTGCCCGATCGCGGCAGCCGGTGACCTGGCGTAGTGGCCCACCACCTCCTCCAGGGTCGCGAACTGCCCCGCATGCATGTAGGGCGGCCGCATGGCGACGTTGCGCAGGCTGGGGGTCTTGAACGCCGCTTCCAGCCCGGCGGGGTCGGTCGTCATGAACGCCAGCTCCTGGCATGCCTCGGGCCTGGCATCGCTGAACGGCCCCAGGCAATTGAATTCGTCCGCCTTCACTTTCGCCAATGCTGCGGCGCGGCCGCGGTCCGGGCGTTGGGGGTCGCGCTGCGGCACACCGGTGTTGTGGAAGCTCTGGTCGGTCAGCAGCGGCCCGTTGTGGCAGGTCGCGCACTGCCCCTTGCCGATGAACAGGCGCAGGCCGTTGATCTCCTGCGCATTGAGCGCGTCGCGGCCGGCGGGGTCCTTGCCCATCACGGCATCCGCATAGCGGTCGAACGGCGCCGGGCCGTAGGCCAGCGTCTTCTCGTAGGCGGCGATCGCCTTGCCCATGTTGGCGAACACGCGGCTCACATCGGTGCGGCGGGCGGCGGGCAGCGCGCTCCAGGCGGACTTCTCCACGGCGTTGCCGTTGGGTCCCGCGTCTGGCGGCAGGGCGGAGAGATCGGGCAGTTTGCCGAACAGCGCTTCGTACTCGCTGCGGTAGTGCTTCGCCAGCACCTGGGCAAAGCGCGTGCGGTTGCCGCCGTGCTCCACCGCGTCCTCCATCGGGCCCAGCGCCTGCGACCAGACGCTGTCCTTGCGGCCATCCCAGAACAGCCACGGGCTGTGGCCCGCACCGACGATTGGCATCGCGCGGCGCGAGCCGGTGCCCACGCCCTTGCCCACCGGCAGGCCGTCCTGGAACTGCTTGTCGGGTGCGTGGCAGCTCGCGCAGGCGACCGCGCCGTTGCTGCTCAGGCGCGTGTCGTTGAACAGGCGCTTGCCCAGCGCCTGCGCCGCGGGCAGCTGCTCCACCGCATTCGACGGGTCCACCGGCGTCGGCGCCAGCTTGCCGATGGTGAGCGACGCGATGGTCCGCAGCTCCTCGGCGCTCCAGCGCTGCGCATCGACCGGGCCGGCGTGGGCCGGCGCGCCGCCGGCCAGGCTGATGACCGCCACGGCGGTGGCGGCCAGCAGCAGGGTGGCGACGGACGCCGCCAGGCTGTTGAATCGGTTGTTCATGGTGTCACCGCTTTGCCGCCGGGTCGTCGACGACCACGTTGAAGGTCACCTTGTCCGGGCCTTGCGGCGTGTCGAGTGCCAGCTTGATTTCCCACCAGCCGGTCATGCTGAACTTCATGCCTTCCAGCAGGTAGGTTCCGGCTGAGAGTTCACGCCGGACCAGCGGCCTGGTCGGCAGGCCGTGGCCATGCTGCGGCATGCCGCCATCGACGGCGATGCGCGCCGCCGTCACGGGCGCGCCGACGGGCGAGGCCACCTTCACCTGCCAGGAATGGATCTGGTTGATGGCCGGCGCCGTCTCGGGCGGCTGCAGCGTGACGACGTACTTGCCCTGTTCGGTGGCCCGCTTGAGGTCGACGTTCAGGTCGGCCGGCGCTGTCATGCAGCCGCTCAGGGCCAGCGCGGTCACGAGGGGGAGCGAGCAAGAAAGCAGTCGGTTCATGGTGTCCTCTATTCAGGTTGAAATTGGTCGATCTGCCGCTGCAGGTCGGCCGGGATCGGCATCGGCGTGCGGGGGCTGACGTTGGCGCCGCCGGTGTTGCCGCGCGGCACCCAGCCCAGTCCGGTCTTGGTGGCGGCGCCGGCGATGCGCAGCAGCTGGCCGATGATTTCGCGGGGCTGGCGCTGGCGCAGGCCCCAGCGCAGCATCTCCCAGTGCACGCGCACATGGGTGCCGGTCACCGACTGGCCCAGCACGTGGGCGCGTTCCAGGTGGCCGAAAGCGCCGGCCGCGTTGCCCCACTGCTCGAGGCGGCGGGCGGAGTCGAGCTCGGTCCTGACGGCTGCCAGCACCTGTTCGCGGCGGGAGTAGAGTCGTGTGGTCATGGGAAGCGATTCTGTCCAGCGCCCGCGCTCCGGGCTTGAACGAAAGGGCTGACTTGCGGCAAACCACGGTCACCGGCGGGCGCATCTGTTTCTGGCAAGGCGGCAGCCTGTGGATGGGCCGGGGCCACGGCCGCTCGGACTGGCACGCGCACCACGCGCACCAGGTCGCCGTTTCGCTCGATGGCAGCTGCCTGTTTCGCAGCAGCGTGCAGGACGAGTGGTCGTCCTTCGCCGGCGCCGTGATCGGCTCGCAGCGCAAGCACCAGTTCGAGTTCGAAGGGGCCATCGCCCACCTGTTCGTGGAGCCCGAGACGCCGCAAGGTCGCGCGCTGGCCCGCTACATGACGGCGCCAGGCATCTCGGCACTGCCGGCCGCGCAATGCGGGCAGATCGCGGCGATGCTGCGTCGCGCGGAACTGGCCGGCGAGGCCGGTGACGCGATGGTGGCCACCGGCAGGGCCGCGTTGTCGGTGCTGACGGACGCCGTGCCCGCGCGCGCGCCGGTCGACAAACGCGTCATCAAGGCCATCGAGTACGTGGGCTTTCGGGTGCGCGCGCCGGTGGCGCTGGCCGATGCGGCCTCGGCCGCGGCGCTGTCGCCCGGTCGCTTCCGCCACCTGTTCGTGCAGGAGACGGGCACGCCGTTTCGCGCCTACCTGCTGTGGCTGCGGCTGAACGTGGCAACCGAGACCGCGATGGCGGGCGCCTCCTGGACGGAGGCCGCGCACGAGGCGGGCTTTGCCGATTCCGCGCACCTCACCCGCACTTTCAAGCGCATGTTCGGCTTCAATCCCGTCGACCTGGCGGCCGCGCGGGGCTAACACACACCCCGGCCGGCGCTCCCCACACAAACGGGGGACAAGCTTGTGGACAAACCTGTGGAGGTCTCACCGATGCCGCGCCGGCGCTGGCGATCCGCAGGCTGATGCTTTGGCAGGCACCCGCTTGCGGAATTTTGACGGCGCCGGCGATCGTGGCGCCTGGACGACACAGCCTGGTGTGTTATGCGGCGCGGCCGCGGTTGACCTCACACAGAGTCAGCCTTCGCCTACAGGCTGGCAGCGCAGATCGCGGCAGCATGGAGGCTCACTCCAACCATCGCCCATGGGTCGCTGCGCTGCCACTGTTCGTTTTCTCCCGCTTGCCCTGGCGCTCCTGTGCGCGGCGGGCTGGGCGCAGGAGCGGGCGGCCGGGTTGCCCTCGGTGACGATCAGCGCCAAGGCCAACCGCGACCCGGTGGAAAAATCCTATCGCCGGATGGTCCGCGGCATGGACCTGTTCGAGCGCCGCCACGGGCTGGCGCCCGACGCGACGCTGCGCTTCCGGCTGCTGCCGCGGCACCACGACACCGACATGCGCAACATCCGGCTCGACGTGGTCGGCCGGACCGTGGAGACGCGGGTGCCGATCGCGCCCGACGACACCTTCGTGCTGCAGCGCGACCGCCAGGCGCTGGCCGAGGACGCGATGGTGGAGCCCAACCGCAAGGTCCTGAGCATGACCTGGCGCACCGAGATCCGCACGCCCGGCCTGCCACCGGGGATCCGGAGGCTGGGCGACCTGCGGCTGGAGTGCGAGGTCGGGATGGAAGCGGGCCTGGTCTCCAACCGCCGCAGCGTGTTCGACCAGATCTTCGGTGCGCTGGTGGACACGCCGGACTACTGCAACCGCAGGGAGCCGCACTACCTGTTCTTCTCCGCGCAGCCGCTGTTCAGTGTCACGCTGGTGGCGGGCCCGCGACGCGAGGTGCTGCCGGTGGCCCAGCTGTATGGCGGCGCCAGCGAGGACCCGAACATCAACGACGACCTGCCGTTCTGCGACTGCGAGGTGCTGCTCGATCGCAGCTATTTCCTGCCGCTGGGCGACCGCAGCTGGCCCGACGACACGCTGGTCGAATTCGAGCCGATGGAGGGCGGCGTCGATGCGCCCGCACAGGGCACGCGCGCCGGGCTGGCCGCAGCGCTGCCGCAGGCGCGGGTGATCCGGTTCGACAGCGGCCATGAGGTGTGGGTCGACCGGCGCAGGCCCGACCGACGCAATCCGGACGCCGACGTGCCGGAGCGTGTCTTCCTGGTCGATCCTTCCGGTGTCGTGACGAAGACCCGGGTCCGGCTGCCGCTGGCAAGCAGCCGCTGAACGACCGCGTTACTGCGCATCGCCGGCCTCGACGACCGGGACGGCCAGTTCGCGCCCCACCGTGGCGCGCGCATAGAAGTAGTTGTTGCGGGACTGTTCGCTCAGTTGGTCGAGGTCGACGCGGCCGCTGGGGTCGCAGGGAAAGGAGTAGCCGCGTCCGTGGTCGAACAGGGAACGGAAACACAGGAAAAAAGGCGTACGGCTGGACTCGGCCATCTGGTTCCTTCCCGGCGGGTGGAATGTCTGTCTCTACAACGAGCCGCGGTGGCCCGCCGCCGACCTGCCTGTGCAAAGGACGCGTGAAGACTGTCACGCAATGCAGCGCTGGCCCGACCTGTCCCACAGGCCGCCGGGCGCTTGTCCGGCAGCGCTGCCGCCGGGTTGGGCCGACCCTGAAGGCTGTGAATCTCGTCAACAAGAGGAATTGCCATGCACAACAAACTCCTGCTCGCGCTGGTCATGACTGTGGCCGCCACCGCAGCACTCGACGCGAACGCGAAGAAGCCCGTGCCGGCCAAGGCGGCCGTCGCCAAGGCGCCGGAAGTGGTCGCGGTCGACGTGCCGCCGCCGTCCGGAAGCTGGGAAGCCATGCAGGCACCCGCCAACGGCCACCTGTGGTCGGCCGGCTACTACCAATGGAAGGACGGCCATTACGCCTGGAAGCAGGGTGAATGGGTGCTGGCCAGGGAAGGCATGGAATACCGCCAGCACAAGTGGGTGCAGCGCGCCGACGGCAAGTGGATCCTGACCGGCGGCGACTGGGTCACCGCGGGCGACAAGGTCGCCGGCAAGCAGCAGTAAGGCCCTGGGCGCGGCGGCGCGCGCGCCTACTGCAGCCGGATTTCGCCGTCGAACTCCACCTTGAGTTTGAGGCCTGCAATCTCCAGCGTCATCTTCGCCGGAAAGTTTTCGGTGCCCGCGATCGCCTTGTCGGCGACAGCCTTGGCCACGGCCTGCTCGATGTCCCGCTGCGAGCTGACGCCGACCATCTTCAGGAACTTGCGGATGCTGATGTTGAATGCGTCTTCGTCCATGGGACCTCCATCGGTGGGAACGGCAGGAAGGAAGAAGGCATTGTGCGCCGGGCCGCTTGCTACGATGCGGGATTGCCCAAGCTGAGCTACGAAAGCCCGCCGATGCCACCGAACCGCCGCACCTTCCTGCAGTCGACCGCCGCCGCACTGATCGCGGACAACGCGCTGGCCGCCGCCGCGCCGCTGCCTGGCGACGCGGTGGTCGAGGCCAGCGTGGCCGACCTGCAGGCCGCGATGGGCGCGGGCAAGACCACCAGCCAGGCGCTGGTGCGCGACTATCTCGCCCGCATCGAGGCGCTCGACAAGCGCGGTCCCGGTGTGAACTCGGTGATCGAGATCAATCCCGACGCGCTGGCGATCGCGCTGGAGCGTGACGCCGAGCGCCAGGCCGGCAAGCTGCGCGGACCGCTGCACGGCATCCCGGTGCTGCTCAAGGACAACATCGCCACAGCCGACCGGATGCAGACCACGGCCGGCTCGCTGGCCCTGGTCGGCGCCCGGCCGCCGCGCGATGCCTTCCTCGTGCGCCGCCTGCGCGACGCCGGTGCGGTGATCCTGGGCAAGACCAACCTGTCGGAATGGGCCAACTTCCGCTCGACCCGCTCCACCTCGGGCTGGAGCTCGCGCGGCGGCTTGACGAAGAACCCCTATGCGCTGGACCGCAACACCAGCGGCTCCAGCTCGGGTTCGGCGGCGGCCGTGGCGGCCAGTTTCGCCGCGCTGGCGGTCGGCACCGAAACCGACGGCTCGATCATTTCGCCGGCGTCGATCAACGGCATCGTCGGCTGCAAGCCGACGCTCGGCCTGGTCAGCCGGGACGGCATCGTGCCGATCGCGCACTCCCAGGACACGGCCGGCCCGATGACGCGCACGGTGGCCGATGCCGCGGCCCTGCTGACCGTGCTTGCCGCCAGCGATGCGCGCGATGGCGCGACGGCCGAAGCGTCGTCGCGAGCGCAGGACTACACCCGTTTCCTGCAACGCGATGGGCTCAGGGGCAAGCGCCTGGGCGTGATGCGCAACCAGTTCGCCCGCAACGACCTGGTGGCAGCGGTCGTCGAACAGGCGCTGGAGGTGCTGAAGGCGCAGGGCGCCACGCTGGTGGAGCTGGCGGAGCTGCCCAACGAGAACCAGTACGACGAGGGCGAGATGACCGTCCTGCTGTACGAATTCAAGGCCGACATGGCGAACTACCTGGCGCAGTTCGCGCCGACCTCGCCGCTCAAGACGCTGGCCGACATCGTCGCCTGGAACGAGCAGAACCGCGAACGCGCGATGCCGTACTTCGGGCAGGAATACATGGTGCGGGCCGCGGCCAAGGGCGATCTCCAGAGCAAGGAATATGTCGATGCGCTGGCCGCCAACCGCAAGTTCGCCCGCCAGGAGGGCATCGACAAGGCGCTCAAGGACAACCAGCTCGACGCGCTGGTTGCGCCCAGCGGCAGCCTGGCCTGGCTGACAGACTTCATCCGCGGCGATTTTTCCGGCGGCAGTTTCACCTCGCCGGCGGCGGTTGCGGGCTATCCGCACATCACGGTGCCTGCCGGTTTCGTCAGCGGGCTGCCATGCGGCATCTCGTTTGTCGGCACCGCCTGGAGCGAGCCGCAGCTGTTCGCCATGGCCTACGCGTACGAGCAGGCCAGCATGGCGCGGCGCCCGCCGGCGTTTGCCCGCAGCGCCGCGGGCACCCGCCTAGGTTGAGGTCATCCAGCCGGCCATCGTGGCCAGCAATTCCTCCCGCACCTGGTCGTCGTTGCGGCCGGAGCGCACCAGCACGTGGAACGAATGGTCGGCGCCTTCGACGATGTGCAGCGTGGCGCGCCGTCCGAGCTTGTTGGTGGTGTCGCGGATCAGGTCCACCTCGGCCAGCGTGTCGCGCGTGCCCTGCAGGAACAGCATCGGCAGCGCGACCTCGGCCAGGTGGGCCGCGCGTTCGACCGAAGGCTTGCCCGCGGCGTGCAGCGGGAAGCCGACGAAGACCAGGCCGCGCACGCCCGGCAGCGGCTGCTGCGCCTGGGCCTGCGAGGTCATCCTGCCGCCGAACGACTTGCCGCCGGCAAACAGCGGCACGCCTGGCAATCGCCCTGCCGCCTCCTGCACCGCGGCGCGGATGGCGGCGTGCGCCACCTTGGGTGGGTCGGGCCGCTTGGAGCCTTGCTCCATGAACGGGAACTGGAAGCGCAGGCTCGCCACGCCGCGTTGCGCCAGCCCGCTCGCGATCGCCGCCATGAAGGCGTGGTCCATGCCAGCGCCGGCGCCGTGGGCGAACACGTAGCAGGCCAGCGGCCTGGCCGGGGTCTCGAGCAGGGCGGATGTGCTGACGCCTGCGGCCAGCGGGATCTTCAGGGCAGTCGAACGGATGGACGGCATGCGCAGGTCAGCTGTCCCAGCCGCCGCCGTCGTCGGCACCCATCGAGCCGCCGTCGTCCCATGACGCCGTGTCGTTGATGCCGAAGTCGTCGGGCAGCGCGGAGTTGCCGCCGCCGCCGACGGAGCCGAGGCCGGCATCGCGGGCGAGTTGCGAATCGCCGGCCGTGCCCGCGGCGTGCGCATCGCCGACCCCGGCGACGCCGTGCTGTTGATGGTCGCCCAGCATGCGGCGGCCGATTTCCTGCGCCGCCAGCGCGCCCGCGCCCACTGCCAGCCCGGTTGCCAGCCCGCCCATGATGTTGGAGCCCATGCCGGGCTGTGCCGGCGCGGGACCATAGCCTGGTTGTGCGCCGTAGGCCGGTTGCGGGCCAGATCCGGGTTGCGGCGCGGCCCAGCCGGCGCCAGCCGCGGCGGCGCCGAAGCGGGCCGGAACGGCAGCGGCTGCCGCGTTGCGCGAGGCCGTTCGCGATCGCATGAACCAGGCGGCGGCCGCGATGAAGGCGCCCGCCAGCAGCACGATGCCCCAGGGGAACGACGGCGAGCGCGGCGCCTCGGGAGCCGATGAAACGGCTGGCGGGCCGGCATCTCGCTGCGACCGCAGGGCCGGCGCCGGGCTGATGCGCGCGCGCAAGGCCTGCACCGCCTCGGGCCGGGCGAACGGCAGGCCGGGCGCCAGCCGCTCGGCGGCGGCCAGCTCGTCGCCCGCCAGCGTGACCTTGCCCTGGCTGGCCTCGAGTTCGGCCAGCACGAAGTGCGCCTTGGCGCTGTTCGGATGGGTGCGCAGCACCTCCTGCGTCATCTGGCGGGCCTTGTCGACCTGGCCGGACTGGGCGGTTGCATAGATCTGCTGGATGGTCGGCTCGGCCTGGGCGGCGGCCAGCCCAGCCCAGGCCAGGGCCGCCAAGGCCAGCAACAGAATGCGCAGAGGTCGCATGAACATGAAGAACACTCCTTGAACGGCTCGCGCCGTGCGCCGAACATGCGCGCTGTACGCCCGATTGCAAGGGCCGCCGGTGCCGGGCCGGGTCGCCGACATGGACGACAATCGGCGCTCTCCCTTTCCAGCAATCCCCCGCAGGAGTTTCCCATGCGTTTTGCTTTCCGTCGGCTCGCCATGCTGTCCGGCGCCGTTTTCCTGAGCGCCGCGGCGCTGGCCCAGCCCTATCCCAGCAAGCCGATCCGGGCGATCGTGCCGTTCGCCGCCGGCAGCGCCACCGACCAGATCGGCCGCGCCTTCGCAGCGAAGATGTCCGAGACGCTCGGCCAGGTGATCGTGGTCGACAACAAGCCGGGCGTGAACGGCATGCTTGGCGCCGATTTCGTCGCCAAGTCGGCGCCGGACGGCTACACCTTCCTGATCGGGACCAACAGCACCAACGCGGCGCTGAAAAGCCTGATGAAGAAGCTGCCCTACGATCAGGATACGGCCTTCGTGCCGGTCGGCTACCTGGGCTCGGTGCCGCTGATCGTGGCCGTCCACAACGAGGTGCCGGCCAGGACCTTGCGCGAGTTCGTCACGCTGGCCAAGGCCAAGCCGGGCAACGTCACCTTCGCCAGCGCCAGCACCTCGCAGCTGGTGTCCTCGGAAATGCTGGCCGGCATGGCCGGCATCCAGATGACCAACGTGCCGTACAAGAGCGGCCCGGCCGCGATGACGGACCTGATCGGCGGCCAGGTGAACATGTTCACTGCCGACTTCGCCGTGATGCTGCCGCAGGTCAAGGCCGGCAAGGTGCGCGGGCTGGCCGTGACCTCCGCCAAACGCTCGCCCGCGATCCCCGAGCTGCCCACCGTCAACGAGGCGCTGGGCCTGAAGGACTACGAGCTGATCGCCTACTTCGCCGTGTTCGCGCCGGCCGGCACGCCACCCGAGATCGTGGCGAAACTGAACCAGGCGATCAACCTGGCTGCCCAGAGCAAGGACATCCAGGAGAAGTTCGCGCCGATCGGCTTCGTGGTCGACCCCGGCACGCCCGAGTCGCTGGCGCAGCGCAGCCGGCTGGAAACGGCCAAGTGGGCCAAGGCGATCCGCGACGCGAAGATCGAGCCGCAGTAAGCTTGCTGCCCGCCCGTCGCGGCGGTCGCCTGCGTCAGGCGGCGTGTGCGAACGATCTTGATGTATCGCAAAAGGAGCGCAGGCCCGCGGGCGCATCCTTGTTGTCGCAGCAGGAGCGCACATATGACACGCAAGACCGAACCCCGCCACGCGCCCCCCCCCGCCCCGGCCGACGAGCCCGAGGCCGTTGAGCCCGGGCCCATCCTGGAGCGTCCCGACGGCTACTACTGGCAGGCGCTCGACGGCCAGGCCGAGTTCGGGCCGTTCGCGAGCCACCAACTGGCGCGGGCCGACCGCGACGCGCCCGGCGACGATCGCACCGACAGCGGCGAGGCGCTGCGCGAGGCCGAACGCGACATCGGCATCAACGAATGGATCGATGTCGAGACCGGCCAGCCCGCCGAGGGCCAGTCGCCGCCGCACCTGGAAGAAGAATAGACCCCCAACCAACAGCAGAGGTGAACGCATGAAGCCGCAACAGAACCCCAAACCCGAAGAGCCATCGATGTCCGAATCGGAGATCCAGCAAGGCGGAACCCGAGGCATCGCCGCGGAAGACGCATTGGAGCGCGTGGTCAAGCAGCACCCGCAGCGCGACGAGCCCAAGGTCGACAGTGTCGAACCGGACGAGATGCCGCCGCCCTGAGGGATTCAGCGCACCGGCGTCGCCGGCGCGCGCCGCTCGAAGCGCAGCGCGCCGCCGCGCAGCGAAGAGAACTTCAGCGACAGCAGGTCCAGCAGGTAGTTCTGGTACATCCGCCACGGCGCACGGGCGCCTTGCCGCGGCAGCAGCGCCGTGGCCCGCTGGATGTAGCCGGAGCTGAGGTTCAGGAACGGCAGCGTGGCTGCCAGCGCTTGCTCGTCCGCCACCGGCACGACCGAGTCGAGCCCGCGCCGCTGCATGTGATTGAGCAGCCGGCAGACGTAGCGCGCCGCCAGTTCGCATTTGAGCGTCCACGAGGCGTTGGTGTAGCCGGTGGCCACGGCCATGTTCGGCACGCCGCTGTACATGATGCCGCGGTAGACCAGCGATCTGGCCCCATCCACCGGCACGCCGTCGATGCTGACACGCGCGCCGCCCAGCATCTTGAGCTTCAGCCCGGTGGCGGTGACGACGATGTCGGCCGGCAGCTCCGCGCCCGAGGCCAGCCGGATGCCGGTGGGCGTGAAGCGCTCGATGCTGTCGGTGACGATCGAGGCCTTGCCCCCACGGATCGCCTGGAAGATGTCGGCATCGGGCGCGACGCACAGCCGCTGCTCCCACGGGTTGTAGCTGGGCGAAAGATGGCGTTCGACGTCGAACCCTGGGCCCAGCAAATGACGCGACGCGCGCTGGAGCAGCGCCCGGGCGCGCATCGGCCAGCGATGGCAGAACTGGTAGAACGCGGCCGCCAGCAGGATGTTCTTCCAGCGCACCAGCCGGTAGGCCAGCGCGCGCGGCAGCCACCGGCGGATGGCGGCGCCGATGCGGTCGCGCGCCGGCAGCGCCACGATGTAGCTGGGCGAGCGCTGCAGCAGCGTGACATGGGCGGCGGTCGTCGCCATCTCGGGCACCAGCGTGATGGCGGTGGCGCCGCTGCCGATGACCACCACCTTGCGGCCGGCGTAGTCGACGTTGGCCGGCCAGTGCTGCGGATGGACGATCCGGCCGGTGAAGCTGTCGCGGCCCGGCCACTGGGGCTCGTATCCCGCTTCGTAGTCGTAGTAGCCGCTGCAGAAGAACACGAAGCGGCAACCGATGGCGAGGGCGGCGCCGTCGTCCTTGCCGCAGCTGACGGTCCAGCGCGCCTGCGCCGAACTCCAGTCGGCGCCGGTGACACGATGGCCGAAGCGGATGTGCCGGTCGATCCCTTCCTCGCGGGCCGTCGCCGCCACGTACTCGCGGATCGCGGGCCCGGGCGCGAACGAGGCGTCGCTCTCCCACGGCCGGAAGCTGTAGCCCAGCGTGAACATGTCGGAGTCCGAGCGCACGCCCGGATAGCGGAACAGGTCCCAGGTGCCGCCGATGGCCTGCCGGCCTTCCAGGATCACGTAGCTCAGTTGCGGGCACAGCGTCTGCAGGTAGTGGCCAGCGGCGACGCCGGACAGGCCGGCGCCGACGACCACCACGTCGAAGAAGGGACTGCCGGGCTCGCCGGCCTCAAGCGCTGCCATGCGGTGCACGCTAACATGCTTTTTTTCTGGAGCAAGAGCATGGCAACAATCGCATTCCTGGGGACCGGCTTGCTGGGCAGCGCCTTCGCCGAGGCGGCCGCCAAACGCGGCGACACCGTCACCGCCTGGAACCGGTCTCCGCAGAAGGTGCAGCAACTCGCGCAGTTCGGCGTCAAGGCCGCCGCCACGCCGGCCGATGCGGTGCGCGGCGCCACCCGGGTCCACCTGGTACTCAAGGACGACGCGGTGGTCGAGGAGGTCATCGCCGCCGCCCGGCCGGGCCTGTCGCCCGACGCGGTGCTGATCGACCACACCACCACCTTGCCGATGCTCACCGCAGCACGGGCCGAACGTCTCCAGGCGCAAGGCATCAAGTACCTGCACTGTCCCGTCTTCATGGGGCCGCCGGCTGCCAGGAATGCGCAGGGCTCCATGATGGTCGCCGGTCCGCGAGCGCTGTTCGACAGCGTCAGGGACGCCCTCGCCCCGATGACGGGCCGGCTGCAGTACATGGGCGAACGCGCCGACCTGGCGGCCGTCAACAAGCTGTTCGGCAACGCCATGATCATCGGCGTCTCGGCGGCGATGGCCGACGTGCTGACCATCGCCCAGGCCAGCGGCGTTGCGCCGGGCGACGCGATCGAGTTGCTCAAGCTGCTGGACCTGAACGCGATGGTGGCGGGCCGCGGCGCCAACATGGCCAAGGGCAATTTCGCCGCCAGCTTCGAGCTGGCGATGGCGCGCAAGGACGTTGGCCTGATGCTGGAAACCTGTGGCGAACGGCCGATGGCGGTGTTGCCGGCGATCGCGGCCCGGATGGACCAGCTGATCGCCGCCGGCCATGGCGCCAGCGACGCCAGCGTGCTGGGCATCGACGCTGTGGCGCCCGGGGGCGCAGCATGATCGTCGAGCGCATCTGGACCGGCAACGCCTACCGCAACTTCAATTACCTGGTGGCCTGCCCCGACACCGGCGAGGCGCTGGCCATCGATCCGCTGGACAGCGAAATGACCCTGGCCACCGCCAAGGTCAAGGGCTGGCAGATCACCCAGATCCTCAACACCCACGAGCACCACGACCACATCGGCGGCAATGCCGCGGTGGTCGCCGCCACCGGCGCCAAGGTGATCGCCCACCACCGCGCCGCCCGCCTGATTCCCGGCGTGGACCGCGGCGTGCAGGCCGGCGACGTGATCAAGGTCGGCAAGCGGGTGGAACTGGAGTGCATGGACACGCCGGGCCACACCATGTGCCACATCTGCCTGCGCTCGCACACCGACGAGCCGGCGCTGTTCTCGGGTGACACGCTGTTCAACGCCGGCGCCGGCAACGTCCACAACGGCGGCAACGTCGATGCGCTGTTCGCCACCTTCGTCGAGCAGCTCGGCAAGCTGCCCGCCAACACCCGCATCTACCCCGGCCACGACTACATCGAGAACAACCTGAAGTTCACGCTGGCGCGCGAGCCGGGCAACGAAGCGGCGCGCGAGCTGTTGCCGAACGTGCAGGGCCACGACCCAGCCAACTCGCTCGTCACCACGCTGGCCGACGAGCGCCGCATCAACACCTTCATGCGGCTGGACAGCCCGGGCGTGATCGCGCGGCTGCGCGAGGAGTTTCCGGAGCTGGCGCAGCAGCCCGACGCCAGGACCGTGTTCACCAGGTTGCGCGAGTTGCGCAACACGTGGTGATCAGGCCGATGGCGCGAAACGCAGCGCCACGCCGTTGTTGCAATAGCGCTTGCCGGTGGGTTTCGGGCCGTCGTTGAAGATGTGGCCCTGGTGGCCGTCGCAGCGCGCGCAGTGGTACTCGGTGCGCGGCAGGATCAGCTTGTAGTCGGTGGTGGTGCCGAGCGCGTCGGGCAGCGGCGCGTAGAAGCTCGGCCAGCCGGTGCCGCTCTCGAACTTCGTCTGCGACGAGAACAGCGCCAGGTCGCAGCCGGCGCAGTGGTAGCTGCCGGCGCGCTTCTCCGCGTTCAGCGGGCTGGAGCCGGGCCGCTCCGTCCCTTCGTGGCGCAGCACCTCATAAGACGCGGGTGACAGGCGCTTTTTCCACTCGGCGTCGGCGATCTTGAGTTTGTCCGGCGCGGCCGCGTCCGCCGTCGTGGCCTTCGCGCCCAGTCCGAGAAACGAGAACAGTCCCATGGCTTGTCTCCGGTTCATGGCTTCACCCTTTCGCAAGCTGCATCACCGCGCGCCGCGTGCCGCCGGCGCCGACATTCACGCCCAGCGTCACCAGCGCCGCTTCGACACCGGCGATCGCACCCAGGATCATGGCTGGATTGCAGTCGCCCAGGTGGCCGATGCGGAATGCGCGGCCGGTCAACGGCCCGAGGCCGCCGGCGATTGCCACCTGAAAGCGCTCGCGCGCCAGCGTGCGCAGCGCATCGACATCGATTCCTTCGGCGACCGTGATGGTGGTCACCGAGCGTGAGCGGCAGGCCGGATCCTTCGCGAAGAAGTCCAGCGCGCCGCCTTCGCGCCAGCCTTCGACGGCGGCGTGCACCGCGCCGGCCAGCTGCTCGTGGCGCTGCCAGACCGCCTCCAGGCCTTCGCCGAAGATCAGGCCCAGCGCCGCCTCGATGCCCAGCAGCAGGTTCTGCGGCGGCGTGCCGCAGAACTTGCGGTACGACAACTGGTCCCTGCGCCGCACCCAGTCCCAGTAGAAGCGCGGCGCGGGATTGGCCTTCGCGGCGGCGAACGCGGCGCCGTTGACGGCGGTGAAGCCGACGCCGGGCGGGCACATCAGGCCCTTTTGCGAAGCGCCGACCGCGATGTCCACGCCCAGCGCATCCATCGCGAACGGGATCGCGCCCAGCGAAGCCACCACGTCGGCCACCAGCAGGGCAGGATGGCCGGCCGCGTCGATGGCGCGCCGCACCGCGGCGATGTCGCTGGTGACGCCGCTGGCGGTGTCGGTGTGGACGGCGAACACCGCCTTGACCGCATGGGCCTTGTCCTCGCGCAGCGCCTGTTCGACAGCGGCGGGGTCGATCGGCCAGCCCTCGCGCCATGGCGTGCGCAGCACGCGCCGGCCCAGCGCCTCGGTCTGGATCGCCCAGGATTCGCTGAAGTGGCCGGTGCCGGGAATCAGCACGGCGTCGCCGGGCGCGGCGATGTTCTCGACCACCGCTTCCCACACGCCGTGGCCGTTGGAGGCGTACATGAAGACGTCGGCGGCGCTGGTGTGCAGCAAGCGCTTCAGGCCGGCTTCGCAGGCCGCGATGTTGGCGTCCACCCGTGGGTCGGCCAGGTCCATCGGCTGCGCGCTCATCGCGTGCAGCACGGCGTCGGGCAGCGGCGTCGGGCCGGGGGAGTGCAGCGAGCGGCGGCCGGGGATGCGGGCTGGAGGATGGGTCATCATGCGTTTGCTATTTCGTGAGGATGGGGCGCAGCAGCGCGGTCTCTGCTGCCATGAATTCGAAGAAGGCCGCCACCCGCGGCGTGCGCCGCAGCTCGCGGGTGGTGAGGATGCGCCAGCTGCGCGTCAGTTCCGGCACCGGGCCCAGCACCCGCACCAGGTCTGGCTCCGCTTCCCCCAGCGCCATCGGCAGCGCGGCCAGCCCGAGGTTGGCCCGGGCCGAAGCGACCGCGCCCAGCACGCTGCCGCTGGTGGCGACGATCCGCGCCGCCGGCGCGACGTCACGCAACCAGACGGTGGCGCGATGGTTGCCCATGCTGTCGTCGAAGCCCACCCACGCGTGTTGCGCAAGGTCGTCGATCCGCTGCGGTCCCGGCGCTTGCGCCAGGTAGTCGCGCCCGCCGTACACCGCCCACAACGAGTCGGCCACCTTGCGGCCGATCAGCTGGTTGTCGACCGTGTCGCCGGAGCGCAGCGCCACGTCGGCCTCGCCCTTGCGCAGGTCGACGTAGTGGTCGCTCATGACGAACTCCACCCGCAGCCCCGGATGCCGGGCGGCCAGCCGCTCGAGCAGCGGCGAGCGGGTGATGCGCGACACGATCGGCTCCGGGCAGGTCAGGCGGATGACGCCGGCCAGCTCGCGCGCCGACGACTGGATGAAGCGCTCCAGCGCCAGCATGTTTTCTTCCACCGCCTGCGCATGGGGCAACAGCTGCTGGCCGTAGGCGGTCAGGCGGGTGCCGCTGGGATGGCGCTCGACCAGGGGCTGGCCGATGCGGCGCTCGAGCTCGGTCAGGCGCCGCTGCACCGTCGACTGGTCGACCTGCGAAGCGCGACCCGCCGCGGTCGTGCTGCCGTGCCGCGCGACAGCGAGGAAATGCTTCAGGTCGTCCCAGTCGAACATGGCGGGCTCCGCAACGGTGCGGCCCCATTATGCAAATTCGCGGGGGCCGGGACGGCCCCGCGCTGCCTAGACTGGGCGAAGGCACACAGGAGGCAATCCGATGAACGTTCGATCCGACGGAAGACGCGAGCTGTTGCAGCGGGGAGCCGCACTGCTGGCGGCATGCGCGGCCGGGCCAGTCCTGGCCCAGGCGCCGGCCGACCACCTCACCATCCTTTGCAGCGGCCCGGCCGGGAGCATTCCGGACATCGTGGCGCGGCTGGTCGCGGAGCAGTTGGGTGGTCGCACCGGCCGGCGCGCCCTGGTCGACAACCGCCCCGGCGCGGCCGGCCGGATCGCCGTGAACGCGCTGAAGTCCGCCCGCCCCGACGGCAACACGCTGCTGCTGGCGCAGGGCGCGATCGCCACCGTCTACCCATCCCTGTACGCCCCGCTGGGCTACGACCCGGCGCTCGACCTGCGTCCGGTGTCGCTCGCCGGGGAGATGACGCTGGCGCTGGCGGTCGGTCCCGCCGTTCCGGCCACGGTGACCAACGTGCCGGAGCTGGTCGAGTGGATGCGGCGCAATCCCCGGCTCGCCAATGCCGGCTCGCCCGGGTCCGGCACCCTGCCGCACCTGCTCGAAGCGATGCTGTTTCGGGCGGCGGATGTGCGCTGGGAGCATGTCGTCTATGCCGGCGGCCCACCGGCGCTGGTCGCCTTGCTCGCTGGCCAGATCGCCGTGCTGGTGCTGCCGGAGGGGTTGCTGCGCCAGCACCGCGCGACCGGGCGGCTGCGCGTGCTCGCCACCTCCGGCGCCGGGCGCAGCACGTTCATGCCCGACGTGCAGACGCTCGCCGAGCAGGGCTGGCCCGAGCTGGTGGTGCGCGAATGGTTCGCTTTCTTCCTGCCAGGGCGGGCGACGCCCGACGTGGTTGAAGCCGCATCGCGGGCGTTGCGTGACGCGCTGGCGCAACCGGCGCTGGCGCAGGCCTTCGCCGAGTCGGGCATGGTCGCCGCCGCCAGCACGCCGGCGGCACTGGCCGGCCGCATCGCGGCGGAGCAACGCTACTGGGAGCCGGTGATCCGCGGCGCCGACATCCGGGCCGAATGATGGAGCCGCATCCCTGGGACAAGGCAGCCGAAGGCTGGAGCCGCAATTCGGCGCTGGTGAACGCCTGGCTTGCGGACGTCACGCCGGCGATGCTGGCGGCGGCGGCAATCTTACCGGGCTCACGGGTGCTGGATGTCGCAGCCGGCGCCGGCGGCCAGACGCTGGAGATCGCGCGGCGTGTGGGACCGACCGGCCAGGTGCTGGCGACCGACATTTCCACCCGCATCCTGGCGCTGGCCGCGGACAACCTGCGCGCTGCCGGCGTCGAAAATGTGGAAACGGGCGTCGCCGATGCGCAGGACCTGCGGCTCGCCGGCGCCGGCTTCGACGCCGCGGTGTGCCGGCTCGGCCTGATGTTCTGCGAGCAGCCGCAGGCCGCGCTGGCCGGCATCGCCGCCGCGCTCAAGCCGGGCGGGCGCTTCGCGGCCGTGGTGTTCGCGCGCCCGCAGGCCAACCCCTGCGTCGCCGTGCTGATGGCGACGGCCTGCAGGCACGCGGGCTTGCCGCCGCCCTCGCCATTCGCGCCCGGCAGCCTGTTCAGCCTGGGCCAGCCGGGCCGGATGGAAGATCTTCTCGCCGGCGCTGGCTTCACGCAGGTGGACGTGGGCGAGCTGGCGGCGCCCTTCCGGCTGCCCGGTGTGGCGCAGTACCTGGACTTCATCCGGTCGTCGGGTTCGCCGATCATGCAGATCCTGGCGCCGCTGACCGCCAGCGCGCAGGCCGCCGCGTGGGACGACATGGCCGCTCAGCTCGACGCGTTCACCGGCGAGCAAGGCTGGGAAGGGCCGAACGCGTTGCTGCTGTGCAGCGGTGCGTTGCCGCGCGATTGACGCGACAGTTTCTGCAGCCCGTTCGGGCTGACGGAGCTGTCAATGAGACTTCGCGCATGGGTCGCTGCGATGGCGATGGTGCTGCTGGCGCCGGCGCTGGCGCAGCAGGCTGCCGTTCAACCTGTCGTGGACCATCGACCGGCCGGCCGATCGCTATGCCGCGCTGCCTGACGCGGACTTTCCGCAGCGCCGCAACGTCGCCTCTTATTTCGGCGCGAAGCTCGATGCGACCGACATGGTCCCGACCTACGCCAACCTGGAGCGGACCAGCTTCCCGTCGTTGTACGCGGCGACACAGCCCGGCGACGATTTCGCCGAGGCCTTCGACAGCTACGTGCACGTCGTGCTGCAGCGTCGGCCCTGGCAGATCCTGATCTACAAGAACGCGGCGCTGCAAAAGGAGTTCGGCGCCTGCTGGAACGAGTCGCGCTGCGCCGGCAAGCGCGCGCTGCTGGAGCAATTGATCGGGCGTTGACGGTCAGCCACGCCGGCGCAGCGCCTCCAGCGCATCGGTCATTTTCTTGCCAAATTTTGCCAAAGCAATTATTGTTGCCGCATGAGCACGATGAACATTTCCTTGCCCGACGCCCTGAAGTCATTCGTCGACGAGCAGGTGAGCGAGCGTGGCTACGGCACCAGCAGCGAGTACGTGCGGGAGTTGATCCGCGCCGACCAGGACCGGCGGCAGCTGCGCGGCCTGCTGCTGGAGGGCGCTGGCTCAGCACCCGGCGAACGGGCGGACCCTGCGTACTTCGAAAAGCTGCGCCAGCGTGTCGCGCGCAAGGCCGCGCCGCGCGCCAGGGGCTGATGGCCGCCAAGCCCGTGCTGCCGCGTGCGCAGGCTGTGCGCGATGTGGACGCTGCTCTCGACCACTACCTGGCAGAGAGTGCGGTCGAAGCGGCGTTGGGGTTCATCGACGCGCTGGAGCAAGCCTATGGCCATCTCAGCCGCAACCCCGCAACGGGCTCACCCCGTTACGGGCATGAGCTGGGGCTGCCCGGCGTGCGCTCGTGGCCCCTGACCCGCTACCCGTTCCTGGTGTTCTTCATCGAGCGAGAGGACCACATCGACGTCTGGCGTGTGCCGCACACCCGTCGCGACATTCCGCAACGCATGGCGTCCCTGCAGCGCATCCGTAGCGACAGCGCGGCGCAGGCGGGGGCGACGCCGTGATCAAGCGCCTGCTGGGGCTTCCCTCGGTGCAGATCGCGCTGTGCCTGGCGGTGTTCGCGCTGGTCGGCTGGCGCTTCGGCAAGTTCGCCGTCGTCTGGACCGCGCCGCTGCTGGGCGCCGCGCTCTGCCGGCCCATCATGGCGCTGGTGGCCAACATCCGCCACGGCGCCCGCGAGCGGGTCTGGCTGCCGGTGCACGGCCAGCACTACGTGTACAAGGGCGTGACGATCCACGTGCAGGAAGACGAGGACCGCTGCCGCTGGGTGCCGCTGGCCGACGTCCGCAAGGTGGTCGGCACCACGGCCAGCGAGCGGACCTTGGCCGTGACGTTTCCCGGCCGCTGCAAGCCGCTGGGCAAGCCGGCCCAACCCTGCCTGCGCGACGACGCGCTGGTCGACCACCTGGGCCGCGAAAACAACCCGGCCACCCTGCGCTTGCGCACCTGGGTCGAGCGCACGATTGCCCTGCCGGGCCGCAAGGTGCGCAGCAACCTGGGCATTCGGCCCGAGCCGCCGGACGCGTGACGGCCGCTCAGGCTGTCTTGCGCTTCTTCACCCAGGCCTCGACCTCGTCGCTGCCGCCGATCAGCTCGCCGTTGACGAACAGCTGCGGCACGGTGCGGGCCTTGGCGATCGCGCCCAGCGCGCGGGTGCGCAGGGTGTGCGGCAGGTCGACGTCGGCGAATTCGACGCCGGCGTCCTTGAGCTGCTTCTTGGCCTTGGCGCAGAAGGCGCAGCCTTCGCGCGTCAGCAAGGCGATCTGGTCGGGCGCCTTGGCGTCCTTGTTGACGTAGTGGAGCAGCGTGTCCGCGTCCGACACTTCGAACGGGTCACCCGGCTTGTCGGGCTCGATGAACATCTTGTCGATCACGCCGTCCTTGACCAGCATCGAATAGCGCCACGAGCGCTTGCCGAAGTTTTCGTCGCTCATGTCCACCAGCATGCCCATCTTCTCCGTGAACGCACCGTTGCCGTCCGGCAGCACGAAGACGTTGTGCGCTTCCTGGCTCTTGGCCCACTCTTCCATCACGAAGGGGTCGTTGACGGCGATGCAGAGCACCTGGTCGACGCCGTTGGCCTTGAAGGTCGGCGCCAGCTCGTTGAAGCGCGGCAGGTGGGTGCTGGAGCAGGTTGGCGTGAAGGCGCCGGGCAGCGAGAACACCGCCACCGTGCGGCCCTTGAACAGCTTGGCGGTGTCGGTCTGCTTCCACTCGCCGTTCTCGCGGTACTTGAACGTGACCTGGGGAACGGCTTGCCCTTCGCGGGATTGGGGTTGGGTCATGGCTGGAGTCTCTGGTTGGGGAAAACCCTGCATCTTCGCCCAGTTGGGGGCCGCTGTGTTGCTGGCTGCCGCGGCAGGACCGGCTGAGCTAGGGATCCAGCGAGACGGCGGGCCGGGCCGCGTCCAGCGTGGCCCAGTCGACCACCACCGGGCGCAGTTCGCCGTTGGCCGGGGCGATGGATGCGTCACGAACCGTGACGTCGCGGATGCCGAAGCGCTCCATGTCCGGCACCGACAGCCAGTAGAAGTCCTCGATGTCGTATGGCGCGATCTTGCCGAACCAGCAGACGAAGCCGTCGACGCCGATCCGGCGGAAGAAGTCCGCCTCGCGCCTGGCCAGCTGGCGGGCGCCTCCGATCTGCTGGCGGGACCAGCTGGCCTGGCCGGTCTGCTGCAGGTACAGCACGTGCGTCATGTTGCCGTGCCAGGCGACGGCGCCGGGCCATCCCAGGATCTTGCGGCGCCCGGCCGGGAACACATAGTTGGCGCAGGAGGACAGGCACGCGCGGGGAACTTCGACATCCAGCTGGCGCTCGTGGACCGCCAGCGCCATGTCGAGCGCCGCCGTCACGTTGCCGCCGCGCGAGCCGATCACCAGCCGGGTGAGCTTCGGGTCGGCGCGCAGCAGGCGCAGGAACTCGGCGGCGGAGCGCGGATTGATCTGGCCGTTGAACACCACTGCGTCGTTCACCACCTGCACGCTTGCCGCCGGCGGGTCCTGCGCGATCGCCGTGCCGGCCCACGCGAGCAGCACCGCGAGCGCAGCCGAACGGAAGAACGATGGCGCGGCGGATCGCATTGGGCGCATTGAAAGCATCGTCCGCTCTCAACTGCCGCTGCGAAACGCCGCCGGCGATTGACCGGTCCAGGCGCGGAAGGCGCGGATGAAACTCTTCTCGTTGCGAAAGCCCGCCGCCGCAGCCACCTGCTTGGTCGGCATGCTGGTGCGATGCAGCAGGTCCGTCGCCCGCGAGCGGCGGACCTCGTCCTTGAGCTGCTGCAGCGAAGCGCCTTCCTCCTTGAGCTGCCGATGCAGGGTGCGGGAGCTGATGTTCAGCAGCGCCGCCATGCCCTCGGCGTTGTGGGACTGCTCGGGGTTGCCCGCCAGCGCCTGCCGCACCTGTTCCACCAGCAAGCGGTCGCGCCGGTACTGCAGCACCGTGAGCGGCAGGGCGCGCTGCAGCATCTGCTGCAGGGCCTTCTCGTCGCGCCGCAGCGGCAGCGCCAGGTAGCGGGCGTCGAACTGGATCGCCGCCTGCGGCGCGCCGAAGCCCAGCGGCCCCGGGAACAGCAGCGGGTAGGCGCCGGCGTGCGGCGGCGCCGCGAACGGGAAGCGGGCACCCTGCAGCGGGATGCGCGAATCGATGGTCCAGCACCCGTAGCCATGGATGTTGCGCAACACGTGCACCAGGCACAACTCGCGGGCGGCGCCCAGGTCGCGCCGTTCCTCGACGGTGATCGAGGCGGTCGCCGCTGTCACGCTGACTCGCAGCCGGATGTCGTCGGCGACCAGGGCGTGGTGCCGGCACCAGCGCTTGAGCGCCACGCCCAGGGTGGGCGAGCTGAGCGAGGCGCGCGCCAGCATGCCGTAGCTGCCCCAGGGCAGCTTGCGGCTGAAGGCGCCCAGGCCCTCGTCGTCCAGTTCCTGCATCGCCGCGCCGGACAGCACTTCCATCTGGCGGGCGGTGATCCGGCCGTCCGCCCGGTGCAACTGGGATGGCGTGATCTGTGCCAGCTTGAGCACCGCGGCCGGGCTCTGGCCGTGGCGCGCATAGGCGGCGACGATGGAACGGGCGAAGGCCATCGGGGTGGCGGCGTTGAGAGCGCGGGGCGGCACCCGCCGAGTCTGCGCGCGCATGGCAGGATTTGCAACCCGACTGGCAGTCGGCGGGACGGCCGTTCTCCTATGCTGGCCGCGGTGGGGCTACGATGCCTCCAGCCCGCCTGACAGAGGAAGACATGTCCGTTCTCGAGACCCAGCTCAATTCCCGCTCCGCCGATTTCCAGGCCAATGCGCAGGCCATGAAGGCGCTGGTGGACGACCTGCAGGTGCAGCTGGCGCAGGCCGCGGCCGGCGGCGGCGAGACCTCGCGCGCGCGCCACGTCAAGCGCGGCAAGCTGCTGCCGCGCGACCGGGTGCAGCTGCTGCTCGACCCCGGCACGCCGTTCCTGGAACTGGCGCCGCTGGCGGCCCACGCCATGTACAAGGGCGACGCGCCCGCGGCCGGCCTGATCGCGGGCATCGGCCGGGTCAGCGGCGTCGACTGCCTGATCGTCTGCAACGACGCCACCGTCAAGGGCGGCACCTACTACCCGATGACGGTGAAGAAGCACCTGCGGGCGCAGGAAGTGGCGATGCAGAACAACCTGCCGTGCATCTACCTGGTGGATTCCGGCGGCGCCAACCTGCCCAACCAGGACGACGTGTTCCCGGACCGCGACCACTTCGGCCGCATCTTCTACAACCAGGCCAACATGAGCGCGCAGGGCATCGCCCAGATCGCGGTCGTGATGGGATCGTGCACCGCCGGCGGCGCCTACGTGCCGGCGATGAGCGACGAGACCATCATCGTCAAGAACCAGGGCACGATCTTCCTGGGCGGCCCGCCGCTGGTGAAGGCCGCCATCGGCGAGATCGTCTCGGCGGAGGACCTGGGCGGCGGCGACGTCCACACGCGGCTGTCCGGAGTGGCGGACCATCTGGCGCAGAACGATGCCCATGCGCTGGCCCTGGCCCGCCAGGCCGTCGCCAGCCTGAACCGGCCCAAGGGGGTCGAGCAGCTGCTGCGCGAGCCGGCGCCGCCGAAGTTCGACCCGCAGGAGTTGCACGGCGTGGTGCCGACCGATGTGCGCAAGCCCTACGACGTGCGCGAGATCATCGCCCGCATCGTCGACGGCTCCGAGTTCCACGAGTTCAAGCAGCGCTACGGCGCCACGCTGGTGTGCGGCTTCGCGCACCTCGAGGGCATGCCCGTGGGCATCATCGCCAACAACGGCATCCTGTTTTCCGAGAGCGCGCAAAAGGGCGCCCACTTCATCGAGCTGTGCTGCCAGCGCAAGGTGCCCTTGATCTTCCTGCAGAACATCACCGGCTTCATGGTGGGCCGCAAGTACGAGAGCGAGGGCATCGCGCGCCATGGCGCCAAGCTGGTGACGGCGGTGGCGACCGCCAACGTGCCCAAGTTCACCGTGATCATCGGCGGCAGCTACGGCGCCGGCAACTACGGCATGTGCGGCCGCGCTTATTCGCCGCGCTTCCTGTGGATGTGGCCGAACGCGCGGATCTGCGTGATGGGCGGCGAGCAGGCCGCCGGCGTGCTGGCCACCGTCAAGCGCGACGGCATCGAAGCCAGGGGCGGCCAGTGGAGCGCGCAGGAGGAGGCCGCGTTCAAGCAGCCGATCCTGGACCAGTTCGCCCACCAGTCGCATCCCTATTACTCCAGCGCCCGGCTCTGGGACGACGGCGTGATCGACCCGGCCGACACCCGCCGCGTGCTGGCGCTGGGCCTGTCCGCGTCGCTCAACGCGCCGATTCCCGAGTCGAAGTTCGGCGTGTTCAGGATGTAGACCGTCATTCCCGCGCAGGCGGGAATCCAGGGCTTCCGGCTTGGGCGCTCTGGATCCCCGCCTCCGCCGGGATGACATCGTTGGAGATGGTGATGACGACGATTTATGACAACCCCGACCACGACCTGCTGCGCGACCAGGTCGCGAAATTCATCGCCCGCGAAGTCGAGCCGCACGCCGCGGCCTGGGAAGAGGCCGGCTGCGTGCCGCGCGACGTGCTGCGCCGCATGGGCCAGGCCGGCCTGTTCGGCCTGATGTACGAGGAGCAGTACGGCGGCGCGCAGGCCGACGCGATGACCAACCTGGTGTTCGCCGAGGCGCTGTCGCAGTCCACCTTCGCCGGCTTCATCATCACCGTGCTGGTCCACACCGACATGGCCAGCCCGCACCTGCACCACGCCGGCAGCGCTGCGCAGAAAGAGAAGTACCTCAAGCGCGTGATCGCCGGCGAGCTGATCACGGCAGTCGGCATCACCGAGCCCGGCGCCGGCTCGGACGTCGCCGGCATCCGCACGACGGCCAAGCGGGATGGGGACCACTGGGTGCTGAACGGCACCAAGATGTTCATCACCAACGGCGTGCACGCCGACCTGTATTTCATCGCCGCCAAGACCGGCGCCGGCAAGCGCGACATGTCGATGTTCATCGTCGAGAAGGGCACGCCGGGGTTCTCGGTGGGCCGGGCGCTCAAGAAGACCGGCTGGCTGTCCTCCGACACCGCGGAACTGGTGCTGGACAACGTGCGCATCCCGGCCGGCAACCTGCTGGGTGAAGAGGGCAAGGGCTTCTACTCGGTCATGAAGAACTTCCAGACCGAGCGCATCGCTCTCGCAGCGATGGCGGTCGGCCACTGCCAGCAGGCGTTGAAGATGACCATCGATTACGTGCGGCAGCGCCAGGCTTTCGGCGGCCCGTTGTGGGACAACCAGACGATCCGCCAGCGCCTGTCGATGGCCGATGCGAAAACGCGGGCCGCGCGCCAGTTCATGTACCACTGCGCCTGGCGCGTCACGCAGGGCCACGACATCGTGCAGGAGGTGTCCATGCTCAAGGCGCTGACCGGCGAGCTGGTCAACGAGGTGGTGCAGACCTGCCAGCAGTTCCACGGCGGCATGGGCTACATCCGCGAGACCGCGATCGAGCGGCTCTGGCGCGATGCGCGCGTGCTGGCGATCGGTGGCGGGGCGACCGAGGTGATGCTGGAAGAGGTGGCGAAACGGTATTGAAACAACAAGATGGAGGAGTGATCATGATGATGAGAGCGATTCGATTGTTGGTGCTGTTGGCGGGCGTCGCCCTGGCGGGCTGCGCCTCCGTGTCGGGCGGCAACGTCCAGAAGATGTACGTGCAGGCACAGTCCCAGAACGGCGCCGCCGTGACCGGCGCCGATTGCACGCTGACCAACGACAAGGGAACGTGGCGCCTGACGGCGCCGGGGGACACGTCGATCGTCCGCTCGAACAAGCGGATGGAGGTCAAGTGCGACAAGAGCCCGCTGCCGCAAGGCGTGGTGTCGGTCGAATCGGCAACACGCGGCGCGATGTACGGCAACATCATCCTCGGCGGCGTGGTTGGCGCCGTGATCGACCACAACTCGGGCGCGGCCTACGAATATCCGGAGATGATCAAGGTGATCATGGGCCGCATGGTGTCGATGGATGTTCCCAAGCAGCCCGTCTCCGGGACGCGCGACCCGAACATTCCGAGGGACACGCGAGCCGCGAGCGCCAGACCGGCGTCCAACCTGCCGCCGGGCCAGGCCATCGCCGCCGCCGACCCGGGTCCATCGGCGGCCGCCGGCATTGCGCCGATCGCCACCGGGTATGCGCGCATCGACGACATCGACGCCGTTCCCTACCTCGGCGACAAGGGACGTGAGGAATACCGGCTGTGGATCGCGCGGCCGACGCCGAAGGCCTTCGCGGTGAGCACCGACGGACACTGGTTCGGCGCCTGGAGCTTGAGGCCGACCGACCCGGCGCACCCCACCGACCCGTCCCAGCGCGCCATGGTGTTGTGCCAGCAGCGCACCAGGGCAAGCTGCATGTTGTACGCGGTCAACGGCTCGGTCGTCTGGTCCAGGCCGGCTGCGGTTGCGGCGATGCCGGCGGCGCGCGGGCATTCGCATGCCGTGCCGCCCGCATCAGGTTACGCCGCCATCGACAACGTCGACGCCGTGCCGGCGCGCGTCGAGGGCAAGGCGCGCTACAGCCAGTACCTGGCCATGCCGTCGCCCAAGGCCTTCGTCGTCTACGAAACGGGCGGCTGGCGCTTGTCCAGCAACGCACCCGACGCCATGGCAGGACTGCTCGACACCTGCGCCCGCGAGGGCCGCAAGTGCTGGCTCTACGCGGTGGACGACCAGGTCGTCTGGCAGCAGGCAGTGGACAAGCGCATCGGGCGCTCCGACCAGCTGCAACGCAATTGAGGGCGCGCGCCCGAACCCATCCCGACCGAGACCATCGACCATGAACCATCTCCAGCTCCAGTTCGACAACGGCGTGGCCACTGTCACCCTCAACCGTCCCGACGTCCGCAACGCCTTCAACGAGGAGGTGATCGGCGAATTGAGCGCCACCTTCCTGGGACTGGGCGAGCGCGACGAAGTGCGCTGCGTGGTGCTGGCCGCCGCCGGCACGGCCTTCTGCGCCGGCGCCGACCTGAACTGGATGAAGCGCATGGCCGATTACTCGCGCGACGAGAACGTGGCAGACGCCGAGGCGCTGGCCCGGATGCTGCGCCTGATCTACCGCTGCCCCAAGCCGACCATCGCACGGGTCCAGGGCGACGTGTACGCCGGCGGCACCGGCCTGGTGGCGGCCTGCGACATCGCCGTGGCGGCCGACACGGCGGGCTTTTGCATCAGCGAGGTCAAGCTGGGCCTGATCCCGGCCACCATCAGCCCCTACGTCGTGCGGGCCATGGGGCCGCGCGCGGCGCATCGCTATTTCCTCACCGCCGAACGCTTCGACGCGGCGGAGGCGCTGCGCATCGGGCTGGTGCATGAGGTGGTGGCGGCGGACCAGCTCGATGCCAAGGTGGCGGCGCTGGCCGGCGCATTGGTGCAGGCCGGGCCGGCAGCCGTCAAGGCCTGCAAGGCGCTGGTGCAGGACGTGGCGGAAAAGGACATCACGCAGCTGCTGATCGACCGCACCGTGCAAGGCATCGCCGACATCCGCGTCAGCGACGAGGGCCGCGAAGGCATCCAGGCGTTCCTGGGCAAGCGCAAGCCCAACTGGCTGCTGCCCGGGGCCTGAACGCCATGGACAACCTGCAGCACCTCGTCGGCACGCCGCAACTGCTGGCCCTGGCCGCGGCGCTGGGCTGGGCCAGCGGCATCCGCCTGTACGCCGCCGTGTTCCTGGTTGGCGCGGCCGGCTTCATGGGCTGGGTCGACCTGCCGCCCGGGCTGCTGGTGCTTCAGCATCCCGGTGTGCTGGCGGCCAGCGGCTTCATGTGCTTTGTCGAATTCTTCGCCGACAAGATTCCCTTGCTCGACACGATGTGGGACGCGATCCACACGCTGATCCGCATTCCCGCCGGCGCGGCACTGGCGGCTGGCGCGCTGGGCGCCGACGGCAGCGCGATGACCTGGATCGCCGCCCTGCTGGGTGGCAGCCTGGCGGCGACCAGCCACGCCGCCAAGATGACCACGCGCGCCGCCGTCAACACCTCGCCCGAACCGTTCTCCAACATCGCGGTCTCGCTGGCCGAGGACGGCTTCGTCGTCTTCATGCTCTGGCTGTCCGCCACCCATCCGCTGCTGTTCGCGCTCGCCCTGGTCGCCACCCTGATCGTCGCGGTCGCGCTGATGGTTGTGCTGATCAAGTTCCTGCGCACCGTGCTGCGCGGCTTGAGCCGATTCTTTTCAGGCCACGGCCTGCCTTCCGGGATACCCAATGTTCAAGAAAATCCTGATCGCCAATCGCGGTGAGATTGCGTGTCGCGTGGCGGCCACCGCCCGCCGCATGGGCGTGCAGACCGTCGCCGTCTACTCGGATGCCGACGCCGACGCCAAGCACGTTCACGCCTGCGACGAGGCCGTCCACATCGGCGGCAGCGCGCCCAAGGACAGCTACCTGCGCTGGGAACGGATCATCGAGGCCGCGAAGGCCACCGGCGCGCAGGCCATCCACCCAGGCTACGGGTTCCTCAGCGAGAACGAGGAGTTCGCCACCGCCTGTGCCCACGCCGGCCTGGTGTTCATCGGACCGCCGGCGGCGGCGATCCGGGCCATGGGCCTGAAGGCGGAATCGAAACGCCTGATGGAAAAGGCCGGCGTGCCGCTGGTGCCGGGCTACCACGGAGCCGACCAGGACCCGGCGCTGCTGCGCAAGGAGGCGCTGCACATCGGCTATCCGGTGCTGATCAAGGCCAGCGCCGGCGGCGGCGGCAAGGGCATGCGGATCGTCGACCAGCCGCACGACTTCGACGCCGCGCTGGCCTCCTGCAAGCGCGAGGCGATCGGCAGCTTCGGCGACGACGCGGTGCTGATCGAGAAGTACGTGCAGCGGCCGCGCCACATCGAGATCCAGGTGTTCGGCGACAACCAGGGCAATTGCGTCTGGCTGTTCGAGCGCGACTGCTCGGTGCAGCGGCGTCACCAGAAGGTGCTGGAAGAAGCGCCGGCCCCGGGCCTGGCGCCGGCCCTGCGCCAGCAGATGGGCGAGGCGGCCGTGGCCGCGGCCCGGGCGGTCGGCTACGTCGGCGCCGGCACGGTGGAGTTCATCGTGGAGCAGGTCAGCCGTCGTTCCCGCGAAGATGTTCCCCGTCATCCTCGCGAAGGGGTTCCCCGTCATTCCCGCGCAGGCGGGAATCCAGAGCATTCAGGGGCGGGAGCCCTGGATCCCCGCCTGCGCGGGGATGACGCGGCTGTGCGCGGGGATGACGCGGCTGTGCGCGGGGATGACAACGAGATGAATTTCTTCTTCATGGAGATGAACACCCGGCTGCAGGTGGAGCATCCCGTCACCGAAGCGATCACCGGCCTGGACCTGGTGGAGTGGCAGCTGCGCGTGGCCGCGGGCGAGCCGCTGCCGCTGCGGCAGGAGGACGTGCGGATGCATGGCCACGCGATCGAGGCGCGAATCTGCGCCGAGAACCCGGACAACAACTTCCTGCCGGCCACGGGGACGCTGCGCGTCTATCGCAGGCCGCAGTGCACGGCGTTCGAACGCGCGAACAGGAGCGACACAGGGGTCGCGGTGCGCATCGACGACGGCGTCCGCGAAGGCGACGCCATCTCACCGTATTACGACTCGATGGTGGCCAAGCTGATCGTCCACGCCGCCACCCGCGAGGAGGCGCTGGCCCGGCTCGACCAGGCGCTGGCCCAGACCCACATCGTCGGCCTCGCCACCAACGTGCAGTTCCTGCGGCATGTGGTGACGAGTGAATCGTTCGCGCAGGCCAATCTCGACACCGCGCTGATCGAACGCGAGAAGGCAGTCCTGTTCCACCAGGAGCCGGTCGGCCTGGCGCAGGCCGCCGCCGCCGCGGTGGCGCAAACGCTGCTCGACGAGAAGGCGCTGGAGGGCCGCGACCCGTTCAGCCGCCGCGACGGCTGGCGTTCGCACGGCGTGACCACGCGGCGCTTCCAGTTCGAGTTCCACGGCAAGATGCACGAGGCGCAGCTGGCCTACCTGCACGACGGCGCGCTGACGCTGGCGATCGGTGGCAGTGCCGGCCCGCTGGAGTTCGGCCGCAACGGTGACGGCATCGACCTGCGCTACGGGGGACAACGGCAAACGGTGAGCGTCTACAGCACCGACGAACTCCATCACGTCTTCACGCCGCGCGGCGCCACCCGGATCCTGGCGACCAACCTGCTGGCCCACGCCGGCGAGGGCCTCACGGACCTGGGCCGGCTGACGGCCCCGATGCCGGGCAAGGTGGTGTCGTTCTCGGTCAAGGCCGGCGACAAGGTCAGCAAGGGCCAGGCGCTGGCCGTGATGGAAGCGATGAAGATGGAGCACACCATCGCCGCCCCGGCCGACGGCCTGGTGGCAGAGGTGCTGTACGCGCCGGGCGACCAGGTGGCCGAGGGCGCGGAGCTGCTGAAGCTGACGGTGTGACGGCAGCGTCATCGCCGGCGTGACAATAGCGTGATGCGAATTTCATTTTGTTGTTCCAACACCAAGGCCGAGCCGTGGCTGGAGGGCTTGCGGCAGGCGCTGCCGGGCGCCGCGATCGAGGTCTGGCAGCCGGGCGCGGCGCAGGCGGACCACGCGGTGGTCTGGGCGCCGCCCCAGCAGTTCCTCGACCAGCAGCCTGGCCTGAAAGGCATCTTCAACATCGGCGCCGGCGTCGATGCGCTGCTCAAGCTGAAGCTGCCGGCCGGCGCGAAGCTGGTGCGGATCGAGGACGGCGGCATGGCGGTGCAGATGGCGGAGTTCGTCAGCCACGCCGTGATCCGCCATTTCCGCGAGTTCGACGCCTACGACCGCGAGCAGGAGCACGCGCGCTGGGGCTTTCGCAAGCCGAACCGGCGCCAGGATTTCCCGGTCGGCATCCTCGGGCTGGGCGTGCTGGGCCGGCGGGTGGCACAGGCCCTGCTGCATTTCGAGTTCCCGGTCCGCGGCTGGAGCCGCTCGCCAAGGCAACTGGCCGGCGTGGAGTGCTTCGCCGGACCGGCGCAGTTCGATCCCTTCCTGCAGGGCACGCGGTTCCTGGTCTGCCTGCTGCCGCTCACGCCCGAGACGGCCGGCATCATGAACCGGGACAACCTCTCGAAACTGCTGCCGGGCGGCTACGTGATCAACGTGGCGCGCGGCGCCCACCTGATCGACGACGACCTGATCGCGCTGGTCGACAGCGGCCAGCTGGCCGGCGCCGCGCTCGACGTGTTTCGCACCGAGCCGCTGCCGCCGGCGCATCCGTTCTGGCGCCATCCGAAGATCACGGTGACGCCGCACACCTCGGCCCGCACGCTGCGCGACGAAACCATCGCCCAGATCGCCGGCAAGATCCGCGCCTTCGAGCGGGGAGAGCCTGTTGCCGGTGTGGTCGACATTCAACGGGGATACTGACGCCATGAAACTGCCAACCAGAGTCAAGATCGTCGAGGTCGGCCCGCGCGACGGCTTGCAGAACGAGAAAGAGCCGGTGCCGGCCCAGGTGAAGATCGCGCTGGTGCACCGCCTGCAGGACGCCGGCCTCAGGGAGATCGAGGTCACCAGCTTCGTCTCGCCCAAGTGGGTGCCGCAGATGGCCGACGCCGCCGAGGTGATGGCGCTGATCGAGCGCAAGCCGGGGGTGCGTTACTCGGTGCTCACGCCGAACATGAAGGGCTTCGAGGCGGCAGTCGCTTCCAGGCCCGACGAGATCGTGGTGTTCGGCGCCGCCAGCGAGGCCTTCAGCCATCGCAACATCAACTGCTCGATCGCGCAAAGCATCGAGCGGTTCGCGCCGGTGGTGGCGGCGGCGCGCGCCAAGGGCATCCACGTGCGCGGCGCGATCTCGTGCGCGGTCGGTTGTCCCTACGAGGGCGAGATCGCGCCCGAGCGGGTGGAAATGGTGGCGCGGCTGATGAAGCAGATCGGCGTCCAGCACATGGGCGTGGCCGACACCATCGGCGTCGGCACGCCGGTCAAGGTGCAGCGGGCGCTGGAAGCGGCGCTGAAGCACTACGCCATCGACGACGTCTCCGGCCACTTCCACGACACCTACGGCCAGGCGCTGGCCAACACGCTGGCCGCGCTGGAACTGGGGGTGTGGCAGTACGACACCTCCGTCGCCGGCCTGGGCGGCTGTCCCTACGCCAAGGGCGCGACCGGCAATGTCGCCACCGAGGACGTGGTGTTCATGCTGCACGGCATGGGTATCGAGACCGGCATCGACCTGGACAAGCTGGTCGACGCCGGCGAGTCCATCAGCACCTATCTCAAGCGCAAGCCGAACTCGCGGGCGGCGACGGCGATTTTGAACAAGCGGGCGGCGTGACTTGCCTGACCGTCATTGCCGCAGCGGCGGGAATCCAGTGCATTCGGGCATGCGGGCGCCCTGGATTCCCGCGTGCGCGGGAATGACAGGGATGGATGAACTTCAATCCCTGCCCGAAGGCGTGCAGCGCGTGGCGCGGCTGCTGCTGGAGCAGGGCCATCCGCATGCACCGGTGATGCTGGACGACGCCGCGCGGACAGCGCAGCAGGCCGCCGACGCGCTGGGCATCGCGGTCGGCCAGATCGCCAAGAGCATCATTTTCCGGCGCAAGTCGGACGACGCGGCGGTGCTGGTCATCACCTCGGGCGACCGCCGGGTCGACGAGAAGAAGGTGGAGGCGCTGGTCGGCCTGGGCGGAAAACTCGGCCGCGCCGACGCCGACTTCGTCAAGGCCCGCACCGGCTATTCGATCGGCGGCGTCTCGCCGGTCGGCCACGCCCAGCCGCCGGTGACGCTGATCGATCGCGAGCTGTTTCGTTTCGAGGAGATCTGGGCCGCGGCCGGCCATCCGCACGGCGTCTTCAGGCTGCGGCCGCAGGACCTGGAGCACCTGACCGGCGCGCCGGTGGCCGACGTGGCGCAGGACCCGCCCGCGGCATGAACACGCTGGAATTGATCGTGCAACGGGCCGGTGAGGTGCGTGCGCTGCCCGATGCCGACGCCGCGCTGCCGTCGCCGTGCATCTCGGTGTGCCGCATGGACGCGGCCAGCGGTTTGTGCGAAGGCTGCCTGCGCACGCTCGACGAGATCACGGCGTGGGCAATGCTGGACAACCGCGGCAAGCGCGCGGTGTGGGCGCTGATCGAGCAACGGGCGGCAACGGCATGAAGCAGATCACCTTCTATCTCGATTTCATTTCACCTTATGCGTACCTGGCGTTCGAGCAGTTGCCCAGGACCCTGCAGGGCCTGAGCTACAGCGTCGACTACAAGCCGCTGCTGTTCGCCGGGCTGCTCAAGCACCACGGCCAGCTCGGGCCGGCGGAGATCCCGTCCAAGCGCGACTGGACTTACCGCCAGGTGCTGTGGCTGGCGCACAGCAACGGCATCGAGATGCAGATGCCGGCGCAGCATCCCTTCAATCCGCTGCCCTTGCTGCGGCTGGCGCTGGCGTGTGCCCCCGATGGAAAGATCAATCGCTATATCGCCGAAACCATCTTCCGCCATGTCTGGCGCGGCGGCGCCGATGCGACCGACCCGGCACGGCTGGCCGCGCTCACTGCGAGCCTGGCGCCGGCGCGCGACCCGGCCAGCGACGCTGTGAAAGCCGAACTCAAGGCCAACGCCGACGAGGCGATCGCGCTCAGCCTGTTCGGCGTGCCTTCGCTGCTGGTCGACAGCAAGCTGTTCTGGGGCTTCGACGCGCTGCCGATGCTGCGCGAGCATCTCGATGGCGGCGGCTGGTTCAACGCCGGCGCGTGGGACAGCGCGGGCCAGGTGGCGAGCGGCGCCAGCCGTCGTCACTGACCCGGCGCAAGGGGCCGGACGGACGGCAGCGTGAAGTAGAAGGTGGCGCCGCTGTCGGCCATCGCGCTGTCGGTGTGCAGCCCCATCCGTCCGCTCGGGGCGATGACTTTGGCGTGGATGGCGAGGCGCTTCAGGGGCGGGACCTGAATCGTGCCGAGTAACCCCATCCCGACATCCTGGCGGGCGCATCCCTAGAATATCCCGCCTCACTCCAGAAAAGACCGACTGAATGACCCAGGGACTGATCCGCATCCGCGGTGCCAGGCAGCACAACCTCAAGAACCTCGACCTCGACCTGCGCACCGGCGAACTGACTGTAGTGACCGGCCCCAGCGGCTCGGGCAAGTCCAGCCTGGTGTTCGACACGCTGTATGCGGAGGGCCAGCGGCGCTATGTCGAGACCTTCTCGGCCTATGCCCGCCAGTTCCTGGAGCGCATGGACAAGCCCGCGGTGGACCGGGTCGACGGCGTGCCGCCGGCGATCGCGATCGACCAGACCAACCCGGTGCGTTCCTCGCGCTCCACCGTCGGCACCATGACGGAGCTCAACGACCACCTGAAGCTGCTGTTCGCCCGCGCCGCCAACCTGTTCGACCGGAAGACGGCCTTGCCGGTGCGGCACGACTCGCCGGAGTCGATCTATGCGGAGTTGATGGCCCGCACCGCGGGAACCGATCCACGCCTGGTTGTGACCTTCCCGGTGGAACTGCCGGGCGGCACGACGCCGGAAGAACTGGAGCAGTGGCTGGCGGCCAGCGGCTTCACGCGGATCCAGGCGGAGCGCGAAGTGGCCACGCCGACCGGCCCGCGCAAGGTGCTCGACGTCGTGGCCGATCGCTTCCGCATCCAGGGGACGGAACGGGCCCGGGCGCTGGAAGCGATCGAGGTGGCGCTCAAGCGCGGGGTCGGGCGGATGTCTGTTTACGTGACGGGCGAGGCCCGTCATCCCCGCGCAGGCGGGGACCCAGAGCAGGACGAAGCCCTGGATTCCCGCCTGCGCGGGAATGACGGCGTCGGGGAAGCCCTGGATTCCCGCCTGCGCGGGAATGACGAGGTGTGGAAGTTCTCCACCGGCCTGCACTGCCCCGACAGCGACCTGCGCTACGCCGACCCGATCCCGTCGATGTTCTCGTTCAACTCCGCGGTCGGCGCCTGCGAGACCTGCCGCGGCTTCGGCCGCGTCATCGGCGTCGACTACGGCCTGGTCATCCCCAACGACAAGCTGACGTTGCGGGCCGGCGCGATCAAGACCATCCAGACGCCGGCCTGGTCCGAAGCGCAGGGCGACCTGATGAAGTACGCCGAGGCGGCCGGCATCCCGCGCGACACGCCCTGGTACAAGCTCACCCCCGAGCAGCAACAGTGGGTGATCGGCGGCACGCCGGGCTTCAAGGACGGCAACTGGAACAAGCAGTGGTACGGCGTCAAGCGCTTCTTCGAGTACCTCGAAAGCAAGGCCTACAAGATGCACATCCGCGTGCTGCTGTCCAAGTACCGCAGCTACACGCCGTGCCACGTCTGCGAGGGCGCGCGCCTGAAGACCGAGAGCCTGCTGTGGCGCATCGGCAGCAAGGACGATGCGGACGCCGTGCTCGATCCCGCGAAACGCTTCCTGCCGGCCGGCGTCGCCTGGACGCGCGAGCAGCTCGAAGCGCTGCCCGGCCTGTGCCTGCACGACCTGATGCTGATGCCGATCGACAAGCTGCGGAGGTTCTTCGATCGGGTGTCGCCGCAAACCAATGGCCATGGCCATGACGGCGAGCACCAGGCGCTCAAGCTGCTGTTCGAAGAGATCACGACTCGCCTCAAGTATCTCGTCGACGTCGGCATCGGCTACCTGACGCTGGACCGGCAAAGCCGTACGCTGTCGGGCGGAGAGGTGCAGCGGATCAACCTGACGACGGCGCTGGGCACCTCGCTGGTCAACACGCTGTTCGTGCTGGACGAGCCCAGCATCGGCCTGCACCCGCGCGACATGAACCGCATCACCGAAGCGATGAAGCGGCTGCGCGACGCCGGCAACACCCTGGTCGTGGTGGAGCATGACCCGGCCGTGATGCTGGCGGCCGACCGCATGATCGACATGGGCCCCGGCCCTGGCGAGCGCGGCGGCCAGATCGTGTTCGATGGCACCACCGACGCACTGCGCAACGCCGACACGCTGACCGGCAATTACCTGGGCGGGCGCAAGACCATCGGCATGGGCTTCAAGCGCGCCGTGGTCGATGCCACGCCGCGGCTGGTGCTGGAAGGCGCGCGAGAGCACAACCTGAAGAACGTCACAGTGGAATTCCCGCTGCAGCGGCTGGTCACCATCACCGGTGTCAGCGGCTCGGGCAAGTCCAGCCTGATCCAGGACGTGCTGGCTCCCGCACTCGCACGCCATTTCGGCAAGGCCACGGAAACGCCGGGCATGCACGACCGCATGCTGGGAGCCGATCACCTCAGCGACGTGGTCTTCGTCGACCAATCGCCGATCGGCAAGACCGCGCGTTCCAACCCGGTGAGCTATGTCGGCGCCTGGGACACGATCCGGGAGATCTTCGCCGGCGCGCCGCTGTCTCGCCAGCGCGGTTACACCGGGTCGAAGTTCAGCTTCAACAGCGGCGACGGCCGCTGCCCCACCTGCGGCGGTTCCGGTTTCGAGCACGTGGAGATGCAGTTCCTGTCGGACGTCTACCTGCGCTGCCCGGACTGCGACGGCAAGCGCTACCGGCCCGAGATCCTGGAGGTCACTATCGAGCGGCAACCGGTCGGCGCGCTCAGGCCGCGCGCACTGAATGTCGCGGACGTGCTCGATCTCACGGTGAGCGAGGCGGCGTCGCTGTTCGCCAACGACCGCGACGTGATCCGGGCGCTGCAACCGATCGTCGACGTCGGGCTGGAATACGTGAAGCTGGGCCAGCCGGTGCCGACCCTGTCGGGCGGCGAATCGCAGCGCCTGAAACTTGCCGGCTTCCTGGCCGGCGCCGCCAAGACCGCATCGAGCAGCCGCCAGGCGAAAGCGACGCGGGGCACGCTGTTCCTGTTCGACGAGCCGACCACCGGCCTGCACTTCGACGACATCGCCAAGCTGATGCGGGCGCTGCGCAAGCTGCTGGAAGCCGGCAACTCGATGATCATCATCGAGCACAACCTGGACGTGATCCGCTCGTCCGACTGGCTGATCGACCTCGGCCCCGAAGGCGGCGACGCCGGCGGCTTCGTGGTTGCCGAAGGCACGCCGGAGGACGTGAAGCTGCACGCCACGTCGCACACCGGCAAGGCGCTGCGCGAGTACGACAGCACGCTGGGGATGCGGGCCGAAGAACGATCGGCCGATTGGGTTGCGGCTCCCGTGCGCCCGGTGGCCCGTCCCAACGCCATCCAGATCGTCAACGCCCGCGAACACAACCTCAAGTCGCTGTCGGTCGACATCCCGCACAACAAGTTCAGCGTGGTCACCGGGGTCTCCGGCTCGGGCAAGTCGACGCTGGCCTTTGACATCCTGTTCAACGAAGGCCAGCGGCGCTATCTTGAATCGCTCAACGCCTATGCGCGCAGCATCGTGCAGCCAGCCGGCCGGCCTGAGGTCGATGCGGTGTACGGCATCCCGCCGACGGTCGCGATCGAGCAGCGCCTCTCGCGCGGTGGGCGCAAGTCGACCGTCGGCACCACCACCGAGGTCTGGCACTTCCTGCGCCTGCTGTACGTCAAGCTGGGCACCCAGCATTGCGTGCACGACGGCGCCGAGGTCAAGCCGCAGAGTGCGGACAGCATCGCCGCGCAGTTGATGAAGCGCTACAAGGGCCAGCACATCGGCCTGCTGGCGCCGCTGGTGATCAACCGCAAGGGCGTCTACACCGAGCTGGCGGACTGGGCGCGGCCGCGCGGCTACAGCCACCTGCGGGTGGACGGCAACTTCCTGCCGACCACCGGCTTTCCGCGCATCGACCGCTTCAAGGAGCACACGATCGAACTGCCGGTGTGCGACCTCGACGTCACCCCGGCCAACGAAGGCCTGCTGCGCGCCAAGCTAGCCGAAGCGCTGGAGCACGGCAAGGGTGTGCTGCACGTGCTGGCACCGCTGGACGGCCTGCGCGGCGCATTCATGGCGGGCCTGGACCAGCACCAACACATCGGCAAGATCGAGGTGTTCTCGGTGCGCCGGGCCTGCCCGGTCTGCAGCACCAGCTACCCCGAGCTGGACCCGCGCCTGTTCTCGTACAACAGCAAGCACGGCTGGTGCCCCGACTGCGTTGGCACCGGCGTCAAGCTGACCAAGGACCAGCGCGCGGTGTACGACGACACCATCCGCGACGACGCCGACAAGGGCCGCGAGAAGACTTTTGGCGAAGCCGAGGTGGAAGACGTGGCGGACGTCGCCTGTCCGACCTGCCACGGCAGCCGCCTGAACCTGCAGGCCCGCAACGTGCAGTTCGACCAGACCGGCATCGCCGAGGTCGCCGCCCTGTCGGTGGTCGACGTGCGACGCTGGGTGGAAAGCCTGCAGGTCAAGGACGTGCTCTCCGTGCGCGAGCAGGGAATCGCCCGCGACCTCATCCCCGAGATCAAGGGCCGGCTGGAGTTCCTGGAGGAAGTCGGCCTGGGCTACCTGACGCTGGACCGCGGCGCGCCGACGCTGTCGGGCGGCGAAGCGCAGCGGATCCGCCTGGCGGCGCAGCTCGGGTCCAATTTGCAGGGGGTCTGCTACGTGCTCGACGAGCCGACCATCGGCCTGCATGCGCGCGACAACCAGATCCTGCTGAACGCGCTGCACAAACTGGGAGAGAAGGGCAACACCCTGGTCGTCGTCGAACACGACGAGGACACGATCCGCCGCGCCGACCACATCATCGACATCGGCCCCAGCGCCGGCAAACGTGGCGGCCGCATGGTGGCGCAAGGCAGCGTGGCCGATATCAGCGCGGTGGCGGAATCGGTCACCGGGAGATATCTGCTGCACGCGATGAAGCACCCGGTGCAGCCCCGAAGAGTCGTCGACCGGAAGGCCGAGCGGCTGGAGTTGAAGGGCGCCGACCTGCACAACCTGCAGGACATCGACATCGACGTTCCGCTGCGGCGGCTGGTGGCGGTAACCGGCGTCTCCGGCTCGGGCAAGTCGACGCTGGCGCGCGACGTGCTCCTGAACAACGTGCAGGCGGCGGTGCAGCAGCGCTACACCAAGGCCGGCCGCGACGCCGACGCCAGGGGCAAGCATCCGGCCTGGGTCGGCTGCAAGGCGCTCGATGGCTACCAGGTGATCGACCGGGTGCTGGAAGTGGACCAGACGCCGATCGGCAAGACGCCGCGCTCCTGCCCGGCAACGTACATTGGCTTCTGGGACACCATCCGCAAGCTGTTCGCCGACACGCTGGAGGCGAGGGCGCGCGGCTACGGGCCGGGCCGCTTCTCGTTCAACACCGGCGAGGGCCGCTGCCCCACCTGCGAAGGCCAGGGCATGCGCACCATCGGCATGAGCTTCCTGCCGGACGTGAAGATTCCCTGCGAGTCCTGTCACGGCGCGCGCTTCAACCCGGAGACGCTGGCCGTCACCTGGCGCGGCAAGAGCATCGGCGACGTGCTGCAGATGGAAGTGGACGAGGCGGTGGACTTCTTCGGCTCGATGCCCAACATCGGCCATCCGCTGCAGCTGCTCAAGGACGTGGGCCTTGGCTACCTCACGCTGGGCCAGCCGTCACCGACGCTGTCGGGCGGCGAAGCGCAGCGCATCAAGCTGGTGACCGAGCTGTCCAAGGTGCGCGACGACATCACGCGGCGCGGCCAGAAGCCGCCGCACACCTTCTACGTGCTGGACGAACCGACGGTGGGCCTGCACATGGCCGACGTCGAGAAGCTGATCCGCGTGCTGCACCGGCTGGTGGATGGCGGCCACAGCGTGATGGTGATCGAGCACGACCTGGACGTGATCGCCGAAGCCGACTGGATCATCGACCTGGGACCGGAAGGCGGCAACGCCGGCGGCAAGGTGGTGGCGCAGGCGCCGCCGGAGAAGGTGGTGAAGCTGGGGACGCACACGGGTGTGGCATTGGGCCCTGTATTGAAGAGAACGTAAGGCTGATTGGGGGTAAATGCTGCGTGGGTTGGCGCGGCATTCGCAGACAATTGGTCAGTCTTTCGTCAGGGGGAAGCCAATGTCGATCCGTGTGTGGAACGGGCTGAGAGCCTTTGTCGTGTGCGTCGCAATGACGCTGGTTGTGGGTTGCGGCGGCGGAGGGGGCGGTTCAACGCCCGTTCCGGCCGACCCGAATCCGCCGACGGCGCCCCCAATCACGTCGCCGACAACCCCACCGGATCCGGCGCTGCCCTTGATGGTCGACAGCCTGGGACGCCAATTGCCGGAGTCCGCCTTCGCCAACGGCGACAGCGCGGCGGCCGGAGCGGACGGCGTCGCCTTCGACGGCGGCCCGATCATCGACAGCCAGGTCACCCTGACCGATGCCACCGGCCTCACGCGAACGGCGCGAACCGATTCGGCCGGCTACTACCGCATGAGCATCAAGGGCCTGACGCCGCCTTTCATCGTGAAGGTCGACCGGGCCGGCGGCTGGCACTGGTATTCCGCATCGACCACTGCGCCCAAACCGCGTGGCTTCGTCACGATCCACCTCAGCGGCCTCACCGACAAGGTCCTGAGCTATGCAGCCGATGCCGGGAACCCCGCGCTCGGAGGGATCGCGGCCAATGTCCCCGCTTCACTGCTGGCTGCCTCGGCCGGAAACACGTTGCTGGCCAATGCCTCCCTGAAGCTCCACGGCGGCCTGGGCGCACCGCTGTTGGCCGTGGGCCTCGAGCCCGCAACGTTCGACCCGATGACGTCGCCCTTGCAGGCAACCGCTTCCGACAAGCATGCCTTACTGCTTCGGGGCCTCACGGTCATCCGCAACGACATCGGCTTCTCCCGCGACCAGGGCCGCACCGTCGTGGTCGCGACCCTGGCCGGCGCGGGCGGCGTGCGGGTGGACGGGCCACTGGCCGCTGCGACATTCAGCCAGCCCAACGGCCTGGCCGTGGATCCGGCCGGCAACGTGTACGTGGCCGATACGGCGAACCACGTCGTGCGCAAGATCGATCCGGCCGGGGTGGTGAGCACGCTGGCCGGCAATGGCACGGCCAACTTCAGGAACTCGACCGATGGCGCCACGGCAGCCTTCGATACGCCGACGGGCGTCGCCGTGGATGCTGCCGGGAACGTCTATGTCGCGGACAGCGGGAACAACTACATCCGCAAGGTCACCAGCGCCGGCAGCGTGTCGACGCTGGCAGGCGGTTCGCTCGGATTTGCCGACGGCACCGGGACGCAGGCGAAGTTCTCCCGCCCGACCGCTGTCGCAGTCGACACCGCCGGCAACGTCTATGTGGCGGACACCGCCAACGGCGCCATCCGCAAGATCACGCCGGCCGGCGTCGTGACCACGCTGGTGCGCCAGGCGCAGTCCGCTCCCACCGGTGTCGCGGTGGACAAATCCGGCATCGTCTATGCGGTCTACAGCGGGAGCGCCTACGGCAGCCACCCGGTCCAGATGATCACGCCGGACGGTGTCCAGAGCATTCTGTTTGCGCCCGCGGGCGCGGAGGGCGCTGCGTTCAATCCCTGGGGCGTCGCCGTCGATGCGGCGGGCAACGTGTATGTGACGGACCGGTTCCCCAATCGTGTGTACCGGATCAGTCCCGGTGGCATGAGGACGCTGCTTGCGGGCGGCGTGTCGATGTTCGACGAGATCTTCGGCGTGCCGCCCGTTTTCTCCAGCCTGCGGGGCATCGCCATCGACGCGGCCGGCAACGCGCTGGTCGCGGACGCCGGCAACAGCACGATCCGCAGGATCACGCCAGCCGGCGATGTTGTCACCCTGGCGGGAAGCACCGGCCTGGCCGACGGCGCCGGGACGGCGGCGCGCTTCAACGGGCCGACAGCGATCGCGATTGCTCCCGGCGGAGACCTCGTCGTCGCCGATGGCGGCAACCAGGCGATCCGCAGGATCACGCGCACGGGCGTGGTCACGACGGTGGCGGGAGGCGGCGCGGCCGGGTTCGGGGATGGCAGCGGGCCCAACGCGAAGTTCAACGCGCCGACCGGCGTGGCTGTGGACGGCAGCAGCAACATCTACGTGGCCGACAGCCGCAACAACGTGGTCCGCAAGATCAGCCCGGCGGGGCTGGTTGGCCCGTTCGCCGGGCAAGTGGGCGTCGCGGGCTATACCGACGCCACGGCCGCGTCAGCGACCTTCGCGTCGCCGACGCACCTGGCGTTCGGTGGCGACGGCAGCCTTTACGTCTCCGACGCGAGCAACCAGGCCCTGCGCAAGATCACTCCGGCTGGCCTGGTGACGACCGTCGCGCGCGGCGGCTGGAACGTGGCCAACGGCTTCGTGATCGCCTCCGGGGACTTCGGCCCGGTCACCGTGGACTCGCACGGCTTCATCTTCTTCGAGGCCTATTGCGCGAGCGGTTCGTCCGGGCCTCCCCGGCCCTGCCTTTACTCGGCGTCACCGGGCGGCGAGGTGCGCCGGTTGCTCTCGCTCCTGGACGGCCACTACTGGGGCCTGGCAGCGGACATCGACGCGAATCTCCACTCCATCCAGGACCTCTCGAGTTACCTCGACGCCAGCGCCGGAATCTTCAGGCTGAAGGACGGGGTCATGGCCACGCTCGCCCTCGACCCCAGGTTCACGGGTTTTCGCGGCTTTGTGTTCGACCCCAACGGCAACATCGTCGTGGCCGACAAGGTCAACTCGGCGATCCGGCTGGTCCTGCCCTGATGCCGGGGCGCGGCGCGTGTTGACACCGCGCCGCGCCAAAGCGCATGATTTTCCGCTCACTCACAGGAGGAAAGCCATGCTTCGCATCAACGACACCGCCCCCGACTTCACCGCGAAAACCACCCAGGGCCAGATCGATTTCCACAAGTGGATCGGCGACAGCTGGGCCGTTCTGTTTTCGCATCCCAAGGACTTCACCCCGGTCTGCACCACCGAACTGGGCTACATGGCGAAGATCGAGCCCGAGTTCACCCGGCGCAACGTCAAGCTGATCGGACTGAGCGTCGACCCGGTGGACAGCCACAGCCGCTGGCTGGCCGACATCGAGGAGACCCAGGGCGCCAAGGTGAACTATCCCATCATCGCGGACAGCGACCTGGCGGTCGCCAAGCTCTACAACATGCTGCCGGCCGACGAGCCGCCCACGGCCGACGGCCGCACCGCCGTCAACAACCAGACGGTGCGTTCGGTGTTCGTGGTCGGTCCCGACAAGAAGATCAAGCTGATGTTGACCTACCCGATGACCACCGGCCGCAACTTCGACGAGATCCTGCGGGTCCTCGATTCGATGCAGCTCACCGCCAGGCATCGCGTCGCGACGCCCGCCAACTGGAAGCAGGGCGAGGACGTGATCATTGCCGGCTCGGTCACGGACGACGAGGCGAAGACGCTGTTCCCCGGCTACAAGGCGCTCAAGCCCTACCTGCGCGTCACCGGGCAGCCGAAGTAGGGCACCATCGGGGGCATGCTGACGATCTACAACGACCGGCATGCCCTGCACCAGGGCAAGTTCGAGATGTTCCGCGGCGAACTGGTGTCCTGCTTCGAAGTGCCGGCCCGCGTCGACTTCGTGCTGCAGGAGCTGCAGCAGCGCCGGCTGGGCCCGGTCGAGCCACCGCTGGATTTTCCCGGCAGTGTCCTGACGCGCATCCATTCGCAGCGCTACGTCGAGTTCCTGGCTGGCGCATGGGACGAGTGGGTGGCGCTCGACCCGGCCAACGCGCAGCGCGACGCGATCCCGTCGTACTGGCCGATCCGCACGTTCCGCAGCGATGTGCTGCCGGCCAGCTTTGCGGCGCGCATGGGGCTGTTCTCGTTCGACGCCGGCAGTCCGCTGACTTCCGGCACCTGGGCCGCCACGCGCGCGGGCGCCTGCTGCGCGATCACGGCGGCGCACAGGGTGCTGCAAGGCGAACGCGCGGCGTTCGCGCTCACCCGGCCGCCCGGCCACCACGCGGGCCTGGACTTCTTCGGCGGCTACTGCTTCCTGAACAACGCGGCGCTGGCGGCGCAGGCGCTGCGCGACGCCGGCATGGAGCGGGTCGCGGTGCTGGACGTGGACTACCACCACGGCAATGGCACCCAGGCCATCTTCTACGACCGCGCCGACGTGTTCTTCGCCAGCGTCCACGGCGACCCGCACACGGAATACCCGTACTTCCTGGGCTACGCCGACGAGCGCGGGGACGGTGCCGGCGCCGGCTGCAACCTCAACCTGCCGCTGCCGCGCGGCAGTGGCTTCGCCGTGTGGCGCGCAGCGCTGAAGCAGGCGCTCGCGGCCATTGCCGCCTTCAAGGCGGACGCGCTGGTGGTCTCGCTGGGCGTGGACACTTTTGCCGGCGACCCGATTTCCGGCTTCGGCCTGCAAGGCGCCGATTACCTGGCCCTCGGCGAGGACCTGGCCGCGGCGGCGCTGCCGACCGTCTTCGTCTTCGAAGGTGGCTATGCGGTGGACCAGGTGGGCGTCAACACCGTGAACGTGCTGGACGGGTTTGGCCAGCGCGCCGGCTGACCTTCAGGAGTCCCCATGCTGATCCTCCCCGTCATCCGCCTGGCCACCACCGACGATGCCGGCGCGATCGCGCAGATGTCGCGCAGCTACATCGAGCAGGGCCTGGGCTGGAGCTGGCGCGAAGGGCGCGTGCTGCGCGCCATCGGCGACGCGTCGACCAACGTCGCCGTCATGACCGATGCGGTCGACACCATCATCGGCTTCGGCATCATGCAGTACTGGCTGGAGACGTCGCACCTGGCGCTGTTCGCCGTCCGGCCCAGCCACCGCAACCAGGGCCTGGGCAGCCGGCTGGTGGAATGGCTGGAACAACCGGCCCGGGTCGCCGGCATCGAACGGGTGAAGGTGGAAGCGCGCGCCGACAACCAGAAGGCGATCGCCTTCTACCGGCGGCTCGGCTTCACGCCGGTCCGCACCGTCACCGGCTACTACGGCGGCGTGGTCGACGCCGTGCAGATGGAAAAGCAGCTGTCGGGTCCGGCCTGACGCCCTGGCGACAGGCGTCGCGGGTCATCCCGGATGGACGCTGGCCAGCGCCTCGTCTCCAATGGGCGGCCGTCCATCAGGAGCCCCCATGCGCCGTCGCCAACTCATCCAGCTTGCCGCCGCTTCCGTGGCCGCGCCCTCGTTCGCCGCACTGGCCCAGGCCGAGTTCCCGAGCAAGCCAGTCAAGCTCGTCATCGCCTTCCCGGCCGGCGGGCCGACCGACATCACGATGCGCTCGCTGGCCGACAACGCCGGCAAGATCCTCAAGCAGCCGGTGATCGTCGAGAACAAGCCCGGCGCCGGCGGTACCCTGCCGGCCCAGCAGCTGCAGACCTCGCAAGCCGATGGCTACACGCTGGCGCAGATCCCGCTGGGCGTGTTCCGCCTGCCGTACACCACGAAGATCAACTGGGACCCGGTCAAGGACATCGCTTACGTGATCAACGTCACCGGCTACGCCTTCGGCATCGTGGTGCCCACCGATTCGCCGCTCAAGAGCTGGACCCATTTCGTCGGCTGGGCCAAGGCCAATCCAGGCCGCCTGACGTACGGGTCCACCGGCACGCTGACCAGCCCGCACCTCACCACCGAGCTGATCGCGCAGCAGCTGGGCATCCAGCTGCAGCACATCCCGTACAAGGGCAGCGCCGACCTGGCGCAGGCCATCCTCGGCGGTCACATCATGGCGGCCGCCGATTCCACCGGCTTCGCGCCGCTGGTGGAGGCGGGCAAGCTGCGGGTGCTCAACACCTGGGGCGAGAAGCGACTGGACAAATTCCCCGACGCGCCCACGCTCAAGGAGCTGGGGCTGAACATCGTGCAGAACTCGCCGTTCGGCATCGGCGCGCCGCGCGGCACGCCGCCGGCTGTGGTCAAGCGCCTGCACGACGCCTTCAAGACCGCGATGGAAAACGCCAGCTACGTCCAGGCGCTGGCACGCTACGACATGGTGCCGATGTACATGAGCTCGACCGGCTACACCAAGTTCGCGCAGGAGACCTTCATGAAGGAGAAGGCGCTGATCGAAAAGCTCGGCCTGGCCAAGACCAGCTGAGGCCCACGACGCGGCCGCGGTCTGCGAAGATCGCGGCATGTCCAAACACAAGCCGCTGGTCTGGCTGCCGGCCTGCCACCGCAACCTCGATCTGTCCGATCCCGGTGGCTACACCGTGCTGGCCGACCGCTATGCCGCCGCCGTGACGGCGCTCGGCCTGCAGCCGGTGCTCTATCCGATGGCAACGGCCGCCGACGTCGCCGACCTGCTGCCGCTGGTGGACGGCGTGCTGCTCACCGGCTCGCCGTCCAACGTGGAAGCGACGCGCTTCGGCGCCACCGCGCTGGCTACTGACCTGCTCGACCCGCGCCGCGATGCGCTGACCATGGCGCTGGTGCCCGCCGCGCTGGCAGCGGCGGTACCGCTGTTCGGCGTCTGCCGCGGGCTGCAGGAAATGAACGTGGCGCTGGGCGGCAGCCTGCACCAGCAGGTGCACGCCGAGCCGGGCCTGATGGACCACCGCGAGCCCGAGGACGACGACCTGGAAGTGCAGTTCGCCACCCGTCATGAGGTGCTGCTGGTGCCGGGCAGCGCCTTCGCCGACTGGGCCGGCGGCACCCGGGCCCAGGTGAACTCGCTGCACGGCCAGGGCATCAAGCGGCTGGGCAAGGGGCTGGTCGCCGAGGCGCTGGCGCCCGACGGCCTGGTCGAGGGCGTGCGGGTCGAAGGCGCGCCGGAGTTCGCTTATGGGGTGCAGTGGCATCCGGAATGGCGCCATACGGAAAACGCTTTCTACCAGCGCAGCCTGGAGGCGTTTGCCGCGGCTTGCCGCTCCCGGGTGCTCCGCTCTTCGTCAACCTGAGCTTGACCCGGGATCCAGACTGCTCGCGCCTTCGTCGTTCGAAGACCGCGCGGACGGCGAGGCCGGGAAGGGCGCGGCGCATCGGCGCGGCGGCCGGTGCTGCGCCCCGGCTTCCCTGTGTTTTCCCGATTCCATGACGCGTCGCACAACTCACAGTGCGCCTCAGGCCGCACTGTTCGGACAAGTGCGACGAGCCAGAGCACGAAGCGCGCAAGCGCGCCGTCATGGAATCGGGAAAACACAGGCACCGCGCCTGAATGATGCGCCGCGCCCTTCCCGGCCTCGCCGTCGGAAACCTGGCTGGCGCGCGCGTGCCGACCGCTCACGCGCGGACGTGGCGCTTCCAGGCCTGGATCGGCTAACGGGCCGCCAGGATCGCGGCGGCCACCTCGCCGAAGCCGGCGCCGCGCTCGCTTGGCGTGACGTAGACCGGCGGGTGGCTGAGTTCGGCCTCGAAGCGCCGGATGTTGGCGACCCCGACGCTGTGCGGGAAGTGCTCGAACATCAGCACGTCGTTGGTCGAATCGCCGATATACGCCCAGCGCCCGATCTCGGCGTCGAGCTCGCGGCCGAACAGCTCGCGCACGATCCAGCGCGCGCCGGCCAGCTTGTTGTGGTCGCCCAGCCAGCCGTTGATGTGGATCGAGCTGACGGTGGCGTTCATGCCTTCGTCCTGCATCAGCTTCACGACCCGCGCGATGGCGTGCGGTGCCAGCGTGGTGAATTCGCTGTGGTCGATGGCGATGTCGGTCTCGCGGCCGGCGCTGTCGAGCGTGAGCGTCGCGCCCGGCACTTCGTCGACGATGCGCCGCGCCACCTGCTGCATGCGGGCGGAGTTGGCCCGGCGCACCGACTCGTCCTGTTGCTGGTAGATCTTGCGCAGCTCGCCCGGCGCCGTGGGCACCAGCGCCACCGCGCCGTTCTCGGCCACGATGGCGTCGACCGGCCACTGGCGGGCGAACGGTTCGCTCCAGCCCACCGGCCGGCCGGTGATGGGAATGACGTGCAGGCCGCCCGCGCGCAGGTCGGCGATCGCGCGCAAGGCGTCGCCGGTGGCCACGCCTTCGGTGGTGAGGGTGTCGTCGATGTCGGTGAAGAGGCCCACCAGCTGGCGCCGGTCCGCAGCCGGCCACAGGTCCAGTGGCTTCATCGCAGCAGCCGTCCTTCCCAGGGTTGACGCCTGGCGACTGGGGCGTTCGCGCGCCCGGCGGCCGGCTGGCCTTGCGACAGGACGCTCCTTGCCGGCGCCGCGGCCGGGCAGCTGCCGGTGTCTGCGTGGTGCAGGGCCGTCGCCAGCAGCGGGTCGCCCGGGCTTCCCAACGCCGACAGCAGGTTGTCGGCAACCGGGCAGGTGGGCTGGAAGCCGGCGGTGTAGTCGCCGGAATTCTTCGCGTTGTAGCCCTGGAACTCGATCGCGAAGAAGGCCAGTCCGCAGTTGTCCTGGCGGTGGAAGCCATAGGGCTTGCCGCAGGTGGTGCCGCCCACCAGGATCACGTCGATGTCGATGCCGCGCAAGCCGTTGATGATCGATTCGCTGGCCGAACAGGTCTGCCCGGACGCCAGCACATACAGCCGCGGCAGGTTCAACTGGGGCAGCGCGCTGCCGCTGGGATAGTGGCTCTCCGGCGTCTGCAGCTGGCTGGAGAAGTGATAGCTGCTGGCCGCGCTGGCGGAACGGCGCCTGGCGCTGTAGCGCAGCTGCTCGAACACCTGACCTTCGCTCTGCGGGCCGGCGACCATCGACGCGGCGGCCTGCGCCACGTAGAGGAAGCCCCCGGTGTTGTAGCGCATGTCCAGCACCAGGTCGTCGATGCCGGCGCCGCGCAGGCTCTCGAAGGCCGCGATCAGTTCGTCCTGGGCGCCGGTGTCGTGGTCGTTGAACAGGATGTAGCCGACCTTGCGGCCGTTGGGGCTGCTGACCACCTGGCTCAACGGCACCGACTTGTGGGGGGCTGCCAGCAGCCATGCGGGAACGCCGTCGCCGAGCGCCGCGCCAGCCACCCCCGATTGCAGTGCGTTGGCGATGGTCGAACTCAGCACGGCGCTGAAGCGGTCCCGGGGCTGGCCGGCGGCGTCCGGCGTCTTCACCAGCAGCGCCTTGAAATAGGCGGGCACGCTGCTGTAGTCGGCGCGGTCGACGGCCGGGATCTCGTCGTACCAGAGGTAGGTTTCGTCCAGCAAGCTGCGCACGAACTGCTGCTGGCCGTCGAGGGTGCAGATGTTGGCCAGCGTCGACGATGCCGCAAACGCCGACGCGACGGCGCTGCCGCCATCATCGCCGTGACCGCCGCCACCGCAGGCGGCCAGCAGCAGCGTCGCGCCAAGGAGGCCGGTCGCCCGCAGGGGGCGCAGCAGTGCGCGCATAAGAGGCGGCATGCTGCCCTCAGGCCTGCAGGGCCAGCCCGGCGTGCTCGCGCAACAGGTGGAAGTGGATCTTGGGAAAGCGTTCCTGCGCCAGCCGCACGTCGTACGGCGAAGTGCACAGGAAGGCCAGCGCGTTGGCGGCGTCGCGCGCCATCCGGGCCGGGTAGGCGTCGGTGAAGGCGCGCAGTTCGGCTGGCGTGTCGGCCGTGATCCAGCGGGCGCCGGTGTACTGGCAGCCTTCGAGCCGGATGTCGGCGTCGTATTCTGACTTGAGCCGGTGCTGCACCACCTCGAACTGCAGCTGGCCGACCGCCCCCAGCAGCATCGAGCCGCCCATCTCGGGGCGGAAGACCTGGATCGCGCCTTCTTCGCCGAGCTGAGCCAGGCCCTGCTGCAGCTGCTTGGTGCGCAGCGGATTACGCAGCAGCACCGTCATGAAGAGTTCAGGCGCGAAGAATGGCAGGCCGGTGAACTGCAGGTTGGCGCCGTCGGTGATGGTGTCACCGAGCTGCACGCCGCCGTGCGTCGTGAAGCCGATGATGTCGCCGGCATAGGCCTCATCCACCGCCTCGCGCCGCTGCGACAGGAAGGTGACCACCGAAGTGGGCCGCAGTTCCTTGGCGGTGCGCTGGACCTTCAGCTTCATGCCGGGCGTGTACTTGCCGGACGCCATGCGCACGAACGCGATGCGGTCGCGGTGGTTGGCGTCCATGTTGGCCTGCACCTTGAACACCACGCCGGAGAAGTTCTCGTCGTCGGGCTGGATCTCCTTGACCACTGGCTCCTTGTTGACCATGAGGCGGCTGGTGCGCGACTGCGGCGGCGGCGCCAGGTCGACCAGCGCCTCCAGCACTTCCATCACGCCGAAATTGTTGACGCCCGAGCCGAAGAACACCGGGGTCTGCCGGCCGGCCAGGAAGGCCTCGTGATCCCAGGTCGGTGAGGCGCCGATCGCCAGTTCCATGCTCTGCTCCGCGATCTCGAATTCGTGGCCGAAGCGCTGGATCAGGTTCTCGCGGTCCGACAGCGGCACGGTCTCGAAGTCCTGCGGCAGCCGCTCGGAGCCGGACTCGAACACCGTCATCGCACGGGTGCGCAGGTTCATGATGCCGCCGAAGGTCTTGCCCTGGCCGACCGGCCAGGTCATGGGCACGCAGGCCATGCCCAGCTCGCGTTCGACCTCGTCCAGGATGTCCAGGGGGTCTCGCACTTCGCGGTCCATCTTGTTGACGAAGGTAATGATGGGCGTGTCGCGCTGGCGGCAGACCTCGATCAGGCGCCGGGTCTGGGCCTCGACGCCGTTGGCCGCGTCGATCACCATCAGGGCCGAGTCCACCGCGGTCAGCACGCGGTAGGTGTCTTCCGAGAAGTCCTTGTGGCCGGGCGTGTCCAGCAGGTTGATCACGTGGTCGCGGTACACCATCTGCATCACCGAGGATGCCACCGAGATGCCGCGCTGCTTCTCGATCTCCATCCAGTCGGACGTCGCATGCCGCGAGGCCTTGCGCGCCTTCACCGAGCCGGCGATCTGGATTGCGCCGGAGAATAGCAGCAGCTTTTCGGTCAGCGTGGTCTTGCCCGCGTCGGGGTGGGAAATGATGGCAAAGGTGCGGCGGCGCCGGGTTTCGGCGGCAAAGGGCGAGGCGGACAAGGGAGGACTCCGGGGAAGGCAAAGGCCGAGTTGCGAACAAACCGTTTCAGCCAGCCCTGTATTGTGCCGTGCGAGGGCTACTTCCTGCCGGCGGCGAACACCTTCTCCAGCTCCAACGGCGTGGCGACTTCGAGCTGGTCGTAGCGGCAATCCTCGGGCCGCTTGTCCTGGCGCCAGCGCAGGAACTGCGTGGCATGGCGAAAACGATCACCCTGCAAATGGTCGTACTTGACCTCGCACACCCGCTCGGGACGCACCGCCTCCCAGCTCAGGTCCTTGCCGCCGCTCCAGCGGGACCGCGCGCCGGGCATTCGGCGCGCGTCCTGCGACTCGCCGGGCATCGCGTCCGCGTCGCCGGCCGCCGCGCTGGCCCAGTCCTTCCACGGATGGTCCGGCATCGCGTTCTTGCGAAGGTGTTCCAGTTCGTCGGCCAGTTGGCGGCGCACGTCCATGGTGAACGCCGAGGTCACGCCCACGTGCTGCAGCACGCCGGCATCGTTGTACAGGCCCAGCAGCAGTGACCCGACGGCGTCGCGCGTTTCCTTGTACCAGCGAAAGCCCGCCACCACGCAGTCGGCAGTGCGGGCATGCTTGATCTTGTACATGGTCCGCTTGCCCGGCTGGTAGGGCGCGTCGGCGGGCTTGGCCATCACGCCGTCCAGGCCGGCGCCCTCGAAGCGCACCAGCCAGTCGGCCGCCATGGCGTGGTCGCGGGTCATCGGCGTCAGGTAGACCGGGGACTTGACCGAGCCGAGCAGTTGCTCCAGCCGTGACCGGCGCTCCGATTGCGGCAAGGCCATGGTGCTTTTGCCGCCGGCGGCGATCAGGTCGAAGGCGACGAACGAGGCCGGCGTCTCCTGCGCCAGCCGCGCCACCCGCGAGGCGGCCGGGTGCAGCCGCTGCTGCAGGGCGTCGAAGTCCAGTCCGGCCCTGGTGGCCACCACGATCTCGCCGTCGATCACGCAGCCGCGCGGCAGGATCTCGCCCAATGCCTTGGACAGTTCCGGGAAATAACGATCCAGCGGCCGCAGGTCGCGGCTCTGGATCACCACCTCGCCGGCCTTGCGGAACACGATGGCCCGGAAACCGTCCCACTTCGGCTCGAACAGGAAGGCCTCGCCCGGGGGTAGCTCATCGGCGACTTTGGAAAGCATGGGCTCGATGGGCGGGCTCAGGACGGTGGAGGAATTGGTCATGCTCCCTTGTACGCCGCGGGCCGGCCCGACGGTGCAGGCCGGGGTCCTGCCCGGGGGTCATCCGATTTCCTATAAAATCTCGGCCATCCGAGGAGCGTTGCAGCGCCGCACAGGCGTGAGGCTCGGGTTTTATCCGCAACGACGCTCGCCCACGTTTCCGTGCGGTGAGTCCCCAATCTCCCCACGAGCGTGGTCCCCAAGACCGTACTTTGCCGAAAGAGACCTCATGAACGCCGTTCTCAAGACCACCGCGCCCGCCGACAGCGCCATCACCGACATCACCCTGGCCGCCTGGGGCCGCAAGGAAATCCGCATCGCCGAGACCGAGATGCCAGGCCTGATGGCCATCCGCTCGGAATTTGCCAAGAGCCAGCCGCTCAAGGGCGCGCGCATCACGGGCTCGCTGCACATGACGATCCAGACCGCAGTGCTGATCGAAACGCTGCAGGCCCTGGGCGCGAACGTGCGTTGGGCTTCCTGCAACATCTTCTCCACGCAGGACCACGCGGCCGCCGCGATCGCCGCCGCTGGCACGGCGGTGTTCGCCATCAAGGGCGAGTCGCTGGAAGACTACTGGGACTACACCCACCGCATCTTCGACTTCGGCGCCAAGGGCACGCAGGGCGAAGGCCCGAACATGATCCTGGACGACGGCGGCGACGCCACGCTGCTGATGCACCTGGGCCAGCTCGCCGCCAAGGACGCCAGCCTGCTGGCCAACCCGACCAGCGAAGAAGAGACGATCCTGTACGCCGCCATCAAGGCCAAGCTGGCGACAGACCCGACCTGGTATGCCCGCAAGGCCGCCCAGATCATCGGCGTGACCGAAGAGACCACCACCGGCGTGCACCGCCTCAACGAGATGAGCGCCAAGGGCACGCTGCTGTTCCGCGCCATCAACGTCAACGACTCGGTCACCAAGAGCAAGTTCGACAACCTGTACGGCTGCCGCGAAAGCCTGGTCGACGCGATCAAGCGCGCGACGGACGTGATGATCGCAGGCAAGGTCGCCTGCGTAGCCGGCTACGGCGACGTGGGCAA
>JBBRSZ010000010.1:0-111845 GCA_038244915.1 Burkholderiales bacterium
ATGCCTTGGCTTCGCCGCCGAACTTGGCCGCCAGCACCGAGGTGATCGCCGCCGTCAGCGTGGTCTTGCCGTGGTCCACGTGGCCGATCGTGCCAACGTTGACGTGCGGCTTGGTCCGCTGGAATTTTCCTTTTGCCATTTCTAATCTCCAAAGAGCAATGCCCGTGTATGGTTTAACGTCTGCATCACATCACTGATCCCACCGCACGGGCACAGCGGGGTGTGTGATCGCAGACACTTTCATTCGTCATTCCGCCCAGCCTGCCCCGCATAGGCGGGGGGCGGGAATCCAGGGCGTCTGAACGCTTGCTGGATCCCCGCCTTCGCGGGGATGACGTGACCCGGCGGGCTCGCCCGCCTGTGTCACGTCACTTGCTGCGTGACGCCACGATGGCCTCTGCCACATTACGCGGAGCCTCGCTGTAGTGCTTGAACTCCATCGTGTAGGTGGCGCGGCCCTGCGACATCGAACGCAGGGTCGTGGAATAGCCGAACATCTCAGACAGCGGCACTTCGGCCTTGATGGCCTTGCCGCCGCCAACCATGTCTTCCATTCCCTGCACCATGCCGCGGCGCGACGCCAGATCGCCCATCACGTTGCCGGCATAGTCTTCCGGCGTCTCGACTTCCACGGCCATCATCGGCTCGAGGATGACGGGGCCGGCCTTGCGGCAGCCTTCCTTGAAGCCGAAGATGGCAGCCATCTTGAATGCCAGCTCGTTCGAGTCCACGTCGTGGTACGAACCGAAGTGCAGCGTCACCTTGACGTCCACCACCGGGTAGCCGGCCAGCACGCCTTGGGTGACGGCTTCCATGATGCCTTTTTCCACGGCTGGGATGTACTCGCGCGGCACCACGCCGCCCTTGATGGCATCGATGAACTGAATGCCCTTGCCCAGCTCGTTCGGCTCGATCTTGAGCACGACGTGGCCGTACTGGCCCTTGCCCCCGGACTGACGCACGAACTTGCCTTCGGCATCTTCCACCGTCTTGCGGATCGTTTCGCGGTAGGCCACCTGCGGCTTGCCCACGTTGGCTTCCACGCCGAATTCGCGCTTCATGCGATCGACGATGATTTCCAGGTGCAGTTCGCCCATGCCGGCGATGATGGTCTGACCGGTTTCTTCGTCGGTGCGCACGCGGAACGACGGGTCTTCCTGGGCCAGGCGGTTCAGGGCGATGCCCATCTTCTCCTGGTCGACCTTGGTCTTGGGCTCGACGGCCTGGGCGATCACCGGCTCCGGGAACACCATGCGCTCGAGCATCACGATGGCGCTCGGGTCGCACAGGGTCTCGCCCGTGGTGACGTCCTTCAGGCCGACGCAGGCGGCGATGTCGCCGGCGCGGATTTCATCCACTTCGAGGCGGTTGTTGGCGTGCATCTGCACGATCCGGCCGATCCGCTCTTTCTTGCCGCGGATCGGGTTGTAGACGCTGTCGCCTTTGGTGAGAACGCCTGAGTAGACGCGCACGAAGGTCAACTGGCCGACGAACGGGTCGGTCATCAGCTTGAATGCCAGGGCCGAGAACTTCTCGCTGTCGTCGGCGCGGCGGGTCACCGGCTTTTCGTCATCGTCCATGCCCTTGACCGGGGGGATGTCCACCGGGGAAGGCATGAGTTCGATCACGGCGTCCAGCATGCGCTGGACACCCTTGTTCTTGAAGGCGGTGCCGCACAGCATCGGCTGGATTTCGCTGGCGATGGTGCGCGTGCGCAGGCCGAAGGTGATCTCGTCCTCGGACAGGTCGCCTTCTTCCAGGTACTTGTTCATCAGCTCTTCGTTGGCTTCGGCGGCAGCCTCGACCATCTTCTCACGCCATTCCTTGGCCTGCTCGAGCAGTTCGGCCGGGATCTCGTCGTAGTTGAACTTCATGCCCTGGGAGGCTTCGTCCCAGTAGATGGCCTTCATCTTGCGCAGGTCCACCACGCCCTTGAAGTGCTCTTCCGCGCCGATCGGGATCACGATCGGCACCGGGTTGGCCTTCAGGCGCAGCTTCATCTGCTCGTAGACCTTGAAGAAATTGGCGCCGGTGCGGTCCATCTTGTTGACGAAGGCAAGACGTGGCACCTTGTACTTGTTGGCCTGGCGCCAGACAGTCTCCGACTGCGGCTGCACGCCGCCCACGGCGCAGTACACCATGCAGGCGCCGTCCAGCACGCGCATGGAACGCTCCACCTCGATGGTGAAGTCCACGTGGCCGGGGGTGTCGATGATATTGATGCGGTGCTCGGGGAACGACAGGTCCATGCCCTTCCAGAAGCAGGTGGTCGCAGCCGAGGTGATCGTGATGCCACGCTCCTGCTCCTGCTCCATCCAGTCCATGGTGGCGGCACCGTCGTGCACTTCACCGATCTTGTGGTTCACGCCGGTATAGAAAAGAATGCGCTCGGTGGTCGTGGTCTTGCCGGCGTCGATGTGAGCCGAAATACCGATGTTGCGATAGCGCTCGATAGGCGTCTTGCGGGCCATGATGATCTTTCGTTAAAAAGGACAGCAGGCCCGCTCGTGGCGGGCCCGCACTCCCAATATGGGGGCTCTTGTTAGAAGCGGAAGTGGCTGAAGGCCTTGTTCGCTTCTGCCATGCGGTGAACTTCGTCACGCTTTTTCATGGCGCCGCCACGGCCTTCCGTGGCTTCCATCAGTTCGTTGGCCAACCGCAGCGCCATCGACTTCTCGCCGCGCTTCTTGGCAGCTTCCTTGAGCCAGCGCATTGCCAGCGCCAGGCGGCGGACGGGGCGAACCTCGACCGGGACCTGGTAGTTGGCGCCGCCGACGCGGCGGGACTTGACTTCCACCATGGGCTTGACGTTGTTGATGGCCATGGTGAAGGCTTCCACCGGGTCCTTGCCCGGGTTCTTCTTCTCGATCTGCTCGAGGGCACCATAAATGATGCGCTCGGCGATCGCCTTCTTGCCGCCTTGCATGATGACGTTCATGAACTTGGCAAGCTCGACATTGCCGTACTTGGGATCCGGCAGGATTTCACGCTTAGGGACTTCGCGACGACGTGGCATGTTTTCACCTCTTTGCTTCAGTTGGCGTCCTTGCGGACACCGCGAGAGCCATCCGGGCCCTCACTTACTCGACCCAAAATCGGGTCACTACGCTGAATCAGACCGCCACAGCCTGGTCAGCACCTTGAAAATCTCGACAACGAAGGCATTGCGGCCTTCATGGGACCAAAGCCGTTAAGCCTTCTTCGGCCTCTTTGCGCCGTACTTGGAGCGCGACTGCTTGCGGTCTTTCACGCCCTGCAGGTCGAGCGAACCGCGCACGATGTGGTAACGCACACCGGGCAAGTCCTTGACCCGGCCACCGCGCACCAGCACAACCGAGTGCTCCTGCAGGTTGTGGCCTTCGCCGCCGATGTAGGAAATGACTTCGAAGCCATTGGTCAGGCGGACCTTGGCGACCTTGCGAAGGGCCGAATTCGGCTTCTTCGGCGTCGTGGTGTACACACGGGTGCACACGCCCCGGCGCTGGGGGCTGTTCTGCATCGCGGGGCTCTTGGACTTGGTCTTTTCGACCTCGCGCCCCTGACGCACCAGTTGGTTGATGGTTGGCATTGAAAAACGTCCCTAAACGTTTGATGAAAAATCTGAAAACTGAGCCGCTGTTGCGGCCTTTGCCGCTGCGCATTTGAAATGCGACGGCAAAACGACTCCCCGCCCCAAATGCGGGAAAGCCCTCGAGTATATCCCGGCGGGACTGATCCCGCAATGACAGGGTCTGCGGGGCCCCGGTCAGCGACCGCTTACTGCCGGGCTCAGCGGATCCACAGCCGAATCGCGTCCCAGGCCCGCCCCAGCACACCGGCTTGCTCCACCGCTTCCAGCGCCAGCAGGGGGACATTGACCAGGGGCTGGTCGCCAGCGGTGACCTTCAGAGTTCCGATCTGCTGGCCCTTGGTGAACGGGGCCACCAGCGGGTCGGGCCGGGAGACCTGGGTCTTGACCTTGCCGGCCGTCCCGGCCGGGACCGCCACGATGACGGCCTGGGGGCGGCCGAGCTTGACAGTCTTCTGGCTGCCCTTCCAGACCATCGGTTCGACCACGGGCTGGCCGGCATCGAACAGCTTGACGGCTTCGTAGGCGGTGTAGCCCCAATTGAGCAACTTCTGCGATTCATTGGCGCGCGCGTTTTCGCTGGCCGCGCCAAGCACGATCGACAGCAGCCGGCGGCTGCCGGTTGCTCCCGGCGTGCCGGCGGCGGCGCCCGGGCTCGCGAGATTGGGGAAGTCGCGCTTGGCCGTGGCGATCAGGCAATAGCCGGCCGCCTCGGTGTGACCGGTCTTGAGGCCGTCCACCGTCGGATCCCGGAACAACAGCATGTTTCGGTTAGTGTCGTTGGCGGTCGGTGTTCCCTCGTAGCGGTATTTCCTGATCGAGTAATAGTGCAGGTACTCCGGAAAGTCCTGCATCAGCCGGGTGGCCAGGATGTTGAGGTCGCGGGCCGTGGTCGTGTGGCCAGCTTCGGTGAGCCCTTCGGGGTTCTTGTAGCCGGTCGACTTCATGCCCAGGGCCTTGGCCTGGTTGTTCATCAGTTCGACGAAATGCTCCACCGTCCCGCCCACCCCTTCGGCGAGCACCACGGTGGCGTCGTTGCCGGACTGCACGATCATCCCCTTGATGAGATCGTCCACTGGCACCGTCATCTTCGGGTCGATGAACATCGTCGAGCCGCCCACCTTCCAGGCCCGCACGCTCACCGGCAGCCGCTGCTTGAGGTCCAGCTTCCTGGCGCGCAATGCGTCGAACACCAGGTATTGCGTCATCAGCTTGGTGAGAGAAGCGGGCTCGACCGGCGAATCGATGTCGCGCGCGGCCAGCAACTGGTTGGCGGTCACGTCCAGCAGCAGGTAGCTGCGGGCGGCGATCTCGGGGGGTTGGGGAGCCTGGGCCGAAGCGGCGAAACACAGCAAGGCCAGGATCGGCGCAACCAGCGCCTGCAAGTATCTGTTCATCGGAATCAACTGCGAAGGTGCCGGAGCACCAGGTTTTTCAAAAGGGGTAATTGTCCGTGAAAGAAATGCTCGCCCCCGGGAACGACGGTAACGGGCAGTGACTGGGGCCGGGCCCAATCGAGCACTGCCTGCAGCGGCACCGTGTCGTCCATCTCGCCGTGGATCACCAGCGTGCGATCGTGCACGTCCGGCGGCAGCGTCGCCACATCGAACCGCGCCGCGGCCGTGCCGACCAGCACGATCTTCTCGAGGCTGCGCGCCGGCCACAGCGTTTGCAGCGCGCGGCTGGCGACAAACGAGCCGAAGGAAAAGCCGGCCAGCGCCAGCGGCCCCTCCGGCGCCTGCGCGGCGACCAGCGCCAGCAGGTCGTCGGTTTCGCCGCGGCCCTCGTCGTGCGTTCCAGCACTCGCGCCGACACCTCGAAAATTGAAGCGCAGGGCGGTCCAGCCGGACTGCACGAAGGCACGGGCCAGGGTCTGGACCACCTTGTTGTCCATGGTGCCGCCGAACAGCGGGTGCGGGTGGGCGATCACCGCGACGCCGCGGGAGAGGCCGTCGGGCAGGTCACGCAACGCCTCGACGGCGCCAATGGGGCCGTGCAGCTGGAAACGCTGGGTTTTCGAATTCACGGAAAATGATTCGGTTGGTCAGGCCTAGCGGCCGATGCCCGGCGGCGTGAGCAGCCGCTGCACCACCTTGCCATTCTTCAGGTGCGATTCGACGATCTCGTCGATGTCCGTCTCATCCACGTAGCTGTACCAGACCGCCTCCGGATAGACCACAGCGACCGGGCCGCCGGCGCAGCGGTCCAGGCAACCGGCCTTGTTCACACGGACCTGGCCGGGACCGGCCAGGCCGGCGGCTTTCACCTGCTGCTTGCAACGATCGAAAGCGCCTTGCGCATTGTGCTGGGAGCAGCTGGCCTCGCCGTTCTTGCGCTCATTGAGACAGAAAAAGATGTGTCGCTGGTAGTAGGAAGAGTTGCTGTCGCTCATCGATCGATTTTAGGCTTCGCGCTCGCGGCCCGAGATGCGGATCAGCACATAGACCAGCGCCGCATAAGGCCACAACCACCCCAGCCATTGGCCCAGGCCATTGAAATGGATGAAGCGCCCCTGCTCCCAGGTCTGCAGGGTCTGGGCGAAATAGGCGCTCGTCGGCGCCTGGTTCAACATGCTCAGGTGCACCACCAGCGCCAGCAGCAGCACAGCGGCGCAGCCGCTGCGGGGCAATGGCAGCAAGGCCAGCGCCAGGGCCAATCCCACGCCCAGCCCGATCTCCACCGGCTGGCTCAGCCACGCCCATGCGTGGCTTGGGCCCCAGCTCAATGCGGCCGAGAGTGCGGTGACCAGCACGCCGATGCCGACGGCGACGAACGCGAAGACCGCGCGCCGGCCGATCAAGCGGATCACGGAGAACCCCAGCAGGCAGGGGATCAGGGCGCCGAACGCCACGCACAGCATTTCGGTGCCGGGCATCAGCGGTTGCAGCTCGATGTCTCGCACTGGCAGCCACTCGAGGAACGGGGTGTCCAGCAGCCAGTCGGCCAGTGCGGCCTCCAGCCGTTCGAACACCTGACCCAGGCCCAGCGGCACGGAAGCCGGAAACAGCAGCGCGAACGGCCACAACGCCAGCAGCACCAGCGCGCCCCTGGCTTCGTCGACGAACCAGCGCAGGCGAAAGCGGCTCCAGCGGTCGATCGCTCCGGCCAGCTCCAGGCCGCCCGCCGCCACGGCGCCGCCAAAGGCGCCGAGCGTGTTGAGCGCGAAATCGACATTCGACGGGACGCGAGACGGCAAATAGCTCTGCAGCGCCTCCATGCAGAGCGACAGCAGCCCCCCGATCAGCGTCGCCACAGCGATCGCCGACCAGTTGCTTGGCATGACCGGCCTGCCGCCCTTGCGCAAAAAGCTCAGTGCCAGCAGGAAGCCCAGCGGCGCGTAGCCAACAAGATTCGCCGCGACGTCGAAACCGGTCCAGTACTTGGGCAGCGGACTGGGAAGGAAGGCCCAGGGCGCGATGCCCTGGTCGCGCCAGCCGGTGAAGGGGTACAGACTGGCATAGACGATCAGCGCGATATAGGCCTGCGCCAGCGGCCAGGCCGAAGTCTTGTGGGTCGGCACTCCGGTCTCAGAAGGGTTTGAGCACCACCAGCAAAACGGCAGCCGTCAGGAGCACGATCGGGATCTCGTTGAACCAGCGATACCAGCGATGGCTATGGCGATTGGCAGCCGCCGCGAACTTGCGCAGTAGCAAGCCGCACGCATGGTGGTAGCCGATGACCAGCAGCACAATGAACAGTTTGGCGTGCATCCAGCCGGCGCCCCAGCCGATTCCGTAGCCCAGCCACAGCCAGCCTCCCAGCAGCAGCGCCACACCGGCGATCAGTGTGGTGAAAAGCAGCAGCTTGCGCGACATGACCAGCAGCCGCTCGCGCTCGGCGATCGACTGCGGATCCACCATCGCCAGGTTGACGAAGATGCGCGGCAGATAGAACAGGCCCGCGAACCAGCTGGCCACGAACACGATGTGAAACGCCTTGATCCAAAGCATGAGCATGGCGGCAAGTGTATGGGTTACGCAGGCCGCTGGAAGGTCTGAATGACGCCGGCCAAAAAAAACCCCGACCTGATGGGTCGGGGTAGGAAGCCTTTTTGCTGTCACACATTAAGGCGCCCGCTCAGGGAGGAAAAGCGGGGAGCGGCAAACCGCCCATGGCTAATTTAACAAAGCGGGGGGACAGTTTCAAGGGCGCAATCGTGCTGTAGGACCGGTATTTGATGCGGGAAACCCGCGCACCGCGGCGCCGGCCGCGACAAATGAGTCGGACACGCCGCTTGTCGTTCGGGCACAATTTTCGCCATGAGCCTGCATGCACCCTACCCCCACGGCCGCCCGCGACGGTTGCGCCGGGACGATTTCACCCGCAACCTCGTGCGCGAGCACGCGCTGACAGCCCACGACCTGATCTATCCGGTCTTCGTCCTGGATGGCAAACAACGGCGCGAGCCGGTTGCCTCCATGCCCGGCGTCGAGCGCCTGAGCCTGGACCTGTTGCTTCCCGTGGCGCAGCAATGCGTCGAACTGGGCATTCCCGTCATGGCGCTGTTTCCGGTGATCGACCCCGCGCTGAAGACGCCCGATGGCAAGGAAGCCTGGAACGCCTCCGGCCTGGTTCCGCGGGTCGTCCGCGAACTGAAGCAGCAGTTTCCGCAACTTGGGGTGATGACCGATGTGGCGCTCGATCCCTTCACCAGCCACGGCCAGGACGGCCTGCTGGACGAGTCCGGCTACATCCTGAACGACGAGACGGTGGCGGTGCTGGTGCGCCAGGCGCTGTGCCAGGCCGAGGCCGGCGTCGATATCGTCGCGCCCAGCGACATGATGGACGGCCGGATCGGCGCGATCCGCGCGGCGCTCGAAGCGGCCGGCCTGATCCACACCAGGATCATGGCCTACAGCGCCAAGTACGCGAGCGCGTTCTACGGGCCGTTTCGGGATGCCGTCGGCTCCGCCACCAACCTTGGCAAGAGCAACAAGAAGGTCTACCAGATGGACCCGGGCAACAGCGACGAAGCGCTGCGCGAAGTGGCGATGGACATCGCCGAGGGCGCCGACATGGTGATGGTCAAGCCCGGCATGCCCTACCTGGACATCGTGCGCCGGGTCAAGGACGAATTCCGGGTCCCCACGTTCGCCTACCAGGTCAGCGGCGAATACGCGATGCTCAAGGCCGCCGCCCAGAACGGCTGGCTGGACCACGATGCGGTCATGCTGGAAAGCCTGCTGGCGTTCAAGCGCGCCGGCGCTGACGGCGTCCTGACTTACTTCGCGCTGGACGCCGCGCGCAAGCTCAAGTCCTGATCGCGCCGCCACCCATGCAAATCGTCGAGTTCGCTTCCGGCACCCTGAGGTTCCTGGAGGCGGTGCCGGAACAGGCGCCAGAGAACGGCTTTATCTGGATCTACCTGGAGCGCGAGTCGCTGCGCAGCCATCTCACCACGCTGCAGCACGCCTGCCAGCGCCTGGGCGGGTCCGCCTTGCTGGACCTGCACGTGCAGGACCTGGACAACCGGTCCCACCCGTCCTATTACGACTACACGTCGATCTACGACCAGGTGGTGTTCCGCCGGTTGGCCACCAGCGACGAGGTCGAAGTCGAACTGCGCGCGTCCGGTGAACCCATCGACAAGGACAGCGCACTGCCGTCATTCCAGCGCATCCGCACGCGCGCGGTCGGCTTCGTGGTGTTCGACCGGCTGTTGATCACCGTCCATCCCGGCGGCTGCTACACCGCGCGGTCCTTCGTCGAACGCTACCTGTCGGATGCGGTGCAAAGCGACGGCGTGGCCGGCAGCACCCGCAACCGGCTGCCGACCAGCCCGTCGGACCTGATGCTGCGCATGATCAACCTGATGGTGGACAGTTACCTGGAACTGCGCAAACAGCTCAGCGCCGAGATGGACAGCTGGCAGCGCGACCTGATGCGCCCGAGCTCGAAGCAGGCCAACTGGAATGCGCTGCTGGTCGCCCGTTCGGAGCTGCACAAGCTGGAAGACCTGTGCGAGGAACAGAACGACGCGATGCAGGAATGGCTGGACACCGCCCGCGAACAGCCGGCGCCGACGCTGCCGCAGGTCGAGCGCGACGGCCTGCTGGCGCGCGCCCGCGACGTCATCGAGCACATCCAGCGGGTGGTGCATCACCTGCGGCAGATGGAGCAGGGCGCGGAAAGCGCGGTGCAGATCCACTTCTCCGCGCAGAGCCACCGCACCAACGAGATCATGCGGGTGCTGACGGCGCTGACGGCGGTGTTCCTGCCGCTGAACCTGATCACCGGGTTTTTCGGCATGAACTTCGAGTTCCTGCCGCTGATCCACTCGGACATGGCGATGTGGGTGATCCTGCTGATGATGCTGGGCGTCGCGGTGGTCGTGCTGCTGGTGTTCTGGCGCAAGCGCTTCCTGGCCCGCGCCGTCCGCTAGCCGCCCATGGACACGCTCGAACTGATCCGGACCTTCCGCGAGGTCGCCAGCCGCGGCAGCTTCTCGATGGCGGCGCGCAGCCTCGACGTCTCCAAGGCCAACGTCAGCAAGTACGTGGCGGAACTGGAAACCCGGCTCGGCGTGCGGCTCCTGAATCGCACGACCCGGACCGTCAGCCTGACCGACGCCGGCGCCCTGCTGCTGGAGCGCAGCGCGCCGCTGGTCGAGATGATCGAGCTGACCCGGCTGGAACTGCAGCAGCGCTCGCGACTGCCGAGCGGCCGGTTGCGGCTCACGGCGCCACAGGGCCTGGGCCACAACCAGCTGCCGCTGCTGCTGGCGAAGTTCCTGGCGAAATACCCGGACGTGACCGTGAGCCTCGACCTGAGCAACCACGTGCTGGACATGGTGCACGAAGGGATCGACCTGGCGCTGCGGGTCGGACCGATTCCGGACGGCAACGTGATCGTGCGCAAGCTCCAGCAACTGCCCTTTGTCGTTTGCGCGACGCCCGCCTACTGGGAACAGCGCGGCCTCCCCGCGCATCCAGACGACCTGGCCGACCACGACGCGCTGACCTTCTCGGCGCGCGACAGCGGCCACGAATGGCGCTTCGAGATCGATGGCCAGCCCTATGACGTGCCGGTGCGCAGCCGGATCAACACCACCGACCCGATGCCGCTGGTGGCGCTGGCGCTGCAGGGGCTGGGCATGCTCTGGGTGCCGCGCAACATCGTCGAGGAGCATCTCCAAAGTGGCGCGTTGCAGGGCGTGCTGCAGGACTATTCGCCGCGCGACGTCTGGCTCTATGCGGCCTACACCCAGCGCCGTCACAACAGCGCCGCGCTCAAGGCGATGCTGGCATTCCTCGAGGAGCAATGGCTCAAGCCCTGAGCTATCTCGGCTGCGCCGGCTGGAGCCTGCCGCGCGACGCGCAAGCGCAGTTCGCTGCCGAGGGCAGCCACCTGCAGCGCTATGCCAGCCAGCTGAACGCGGTGGAGATCAATTCGTCGTTCCACCGGCCGCACAGCCGCGCCACCCACGAGCGCTGGGCAGCGTCGGTGCCGCGGGACTTCCGCTTCAGCGTGAAGCTGCCCAAGACCATGACCCACGGCAACCGCCTGCATGCGGTGGACGCCGTGCTGGATGACTTCCTGGCCCAGGCCGAGGGCCTGGGAAACCGCCTGGGCTGCCTGCTGGTGCAACTGCCGCCCAGCCTGGAGTTCCAGCCGCAGACGGCTGCCGCCTTTTTCGGCTCGCTGCGCCAGCGCCACGATGCACCGCTTGCGCTGGAGCCGCGCCACGCCAGCTGGTTCGCGCCCGCCGTCGACAGCTGGCTGGCCCAGCGCCGGATTGCGCGCTTGCTGGCAGACCCGGTGCGGCACGACGACGGCCGGCTGCCGGGCGGCTTTGCCGACGGCATCTACCTGCGCCTGCACGGCTCACCGCGCATGTACTACTCCGCGTATGAGCCGGCGACGCTGCAGGCACTGGCCAGTCGCATGGCGGTCGTGACCACGAGGCGCCGGTGGGACAGATCGAGCAAGCCTACCGGCACGACACCGGCCAGCCGCCACGCAACGACGGCGGCAAGTGAACCCTCAGACGAACGGGGCCGCCAGCTGCTCGGCCGCGATCACGCGCTGCACCGCCGGCCGCGCCAGCACCCGCTGCAGGTACGGGCCCAGCAGTGGCCGCTCCCGCGCCGGCGCCGACGAGAAATTGCGGGTCCAGCGGCACAGCGTGAAGACGTAGGGATCGAGCGCACTGTAGTGCGCGCCGCCGAACCAGAGCTGGCCGTGGCGCGCGAGTTCCGCCTCGAGCATATCGATCAGCACGCCGACCTTGCGTTGCGCATGCCTCTTCAGCTCGGCGACGCCGGCGGCATTGCCCTCGTTCATCCAGCGTTCGGGATAGAAGTACACGATCAGGCTGGCCTGCAGCGTGTTGGTCAGCCACATCAGCCACTGGTAGAACTGCGCCCGCTCCGGGGTGCCGGGCGGCGGCGCGAGCGCGGCCCGGGGATGCGTGTCGCACAGGTGCAACGCGATGGCGGCGGTTTCATAAACCGGCTGGCCGCCATCGACCAGTACCGGGATCAGTCCGTTCGGATTGAGCTTGAGGTACTGCGGCGCCTTGTGCGCGCCCACGGCCCGGTCCACCAGCACGCGCTGGTACGGCACGCCGAGTTCCTCCAGCAGGATGTGCGGCACCATTGCCGCGGTGCTGGGGTAGTAATGCAGTTCGATCATTTGTCGCTCACCGCGAACAGGCGCGCGCCGTTGTCCCAGCCGATGCGCCGCGCCGTCTCCGGCGGCAAGTCGCCCAGCCACACCCGGTAGCCCTGCATCAGTGCGTCGTAATCCATCCAGCGCTGGTTGACCCAGGTGTCCGAGCCGATCAGGAACCGCCCCGCGTACTTGAGCAGCAGCGCCCGCCATTCGGGGCACAGCTTGCCGCCCTCGCAGGTCAGGCCGGGCCGGTAGGAGAGCTCGCCCATCAGCAACGGATAGCGGCCCAACAGCTGGTCGACCCGAGCCACTGGCGCGCCGCCGATGCCGGTGTGCGCCCAGATCAGCCGCAGCTTCTGGCCCTTCGACGGCGTGTTGGCCATCAGCAAGTCGATGGCGGCGTCGTCTACGTGTGCCAATACCGCGAGATTCTTCTCCTCGGCCAGTGCCATCAGCTTTTTCGCGACCGGCCCGTTGGCGTTGGCGCTGTCGTACAGGTGGAATTCGCCCAGCCCACGGTACGGCCCGCTCGCCGTCCCGCGGGCCAGTTCGGCCTGCACCATGGCGTAGATCGATTCGTCGCGAAACCAGTTGTCGTAGTCGGCGCGGTTGCGATAAAGCCGGACGAAGGGCACGACCGTGACGCCAGCCCGTTGCGTCAGCGGGGACGAGGCCAGCAACCTGCTGCCGTCGTTCGGCCGCGAATTGGCGACGATGGCCCGCACGCCATTGCGCTGCATGCGGGCGAGCACGTCGGCAGGCGGATGCGGCCCGGCCTGGCCGTTGAACGCCTCTTCGTTGTAGTGCAGGTGGGCGTCGAACAGCGGGCCGGCATAGTCGGCGGCCATGGCCAGCCCGGCGCCGGCTGCCAGCACCACTGTCGCAAGCAAGCGCCAGGCCATCGCCTCAGCCCAGGTGGCGGCGGAAGTGGTCGAGCGTGCGCTCGCGTGCTGTGGCAGCGGCGCCCGCGTTGTACGAGCCACGCTGGTCGCAGTTGAAGCCGTGGTTGGCCGCATAGACGTGCACTTCCACTTCCGGGTGCGCCTGTTCGAATGCGCGCACCGTGTCCATGGTGATGTGCTGGTCCTGGTCCCCGAAGTGCGCCATGACCGGCACCTTGGGCTTGCGGGCGATTTCCGCGGGCAGGGTCGAGCCGCCACCGTAATAGGGCACGGCGGCCGACAGGCCGCCCAGCAGGCAGGCGGCGCGCCACGTCAGCAGCCCGCCCCAGCAATAGCCGACGATGCCGACCTTGCCCGCCTGCGCGGCGTAGTCGATCGCGGCCTGGACGTCCTGCAACACGCCGGGCGCCGGCAGGGCCTCGACCTTGGCCTTGAGCGCTGCGCCGGCGCTGATGTCGTCGGCCGTGTAGCCCAGATCGACGCCTTGCTCGACCCGGTGGAACGTGGCCGGCGCGATCGCCAGGTAGCCGTCGGCCGCATAGCCGTCCGTCACCTGCCGGATGTGCGAGTTGACACCGAAGATCTCCTGCAACACGACGACGGCGCCGCGCGCCTTGCCCTGCGGCTGCGCCAGGTAGGCGGGAAAGCTGAAGCCGTCGGCGGCCTTGAGGTCGATGAATTTGCCCATGGGGATTGCTCCGGTTGGTTGTGAAGTCTATGGCCGCAGTGCCTGCTCGACGAACTCGAGCCGGTCCTGGCCCCAGAAGATCTCGCCGTCGATCACGTAGCTCGGCGCGCCGAACACGCCGATCTCGATCGCCCTGGCCGTGTTGGCCTCGTATTGCTGCTGGACCTCGGCGCTCCGGGACTGTTCCAGCCGGCCAGCCGGCAAGGCGGCTTCCGTCAGAAGCTGCTGCAGCACGGCGGCATCGGCGATGTTGCGCTCCTGCGCCCACACGGCAGCGAAGATGGCGCCGCCCAGTTTCATGGCGGCGTCCGGTCCGTCGTGCTGGTTGACCGCGATGATCAGGCGCGCGGCGTCGTCACCGGACACCGGAAAGAACTTCGGCTTCAGGTTCAGCGGCAGATGCAGCTGTTTCGAAAACCGCGCCAGCTCCACCAGCCGGTAGGCCTGGCGCTGCGGCGCCCGCTGGCCCAGCGGCAGGCCGCCCGACACCGGGAACACCTTGCCGTAGTCGGCCGGCAGCAGGTTCACGGTGACGCCGGCGGCCCTGGCGATGCGCGCAAAGCGTTCGTGCCCCAGGTAGGTCCACGGGCTCTGCGGGGTGAAGTAGTAGTCGACGGTACGGGTCATGCGGTCTCCAGTTGTTTGTTTTGCGCTGCCAGCGATGTGCGCTGTAATGGCGGTTTGTAGCCTACCCGCCGACTTTCTGCAGGAGACAGGTCTTGGAACAAGTTCTACTGGTCACCGGCGCCAGCCGCGGCATCGGCGCCGCCACCGCCTTGCTGGCCGCCCAGGCGGGCTGGGCCGTCGCCGTCAACTACAGCGCCAACTCGCGCGCCGCCGATGGCGTCGTGCGGCAGATCCGCGACGGCGGCGGCAACGCGATCGCGCTGCAGGCCGATGTCTCCGATGAGGAGCAGGTGCTGGCGATGTTCCAGCAGATCGATGCCGACCTGGGGCGGTTGACGGGACTGGTCAACAACGCCGGCGTGGTCGACGTGCAGGCTCGGGTCGAGGACATGACCGTCGCCCGGCTCAAGCGCATGTTCGACATCAACGTGATCGGCTCCATCGTCTGTGCCCGGGAAGCGGTGCGGCGAATGAGCACGCGGCACGGCGGCAGCGGCGGCGCGATCGTCAACGTGTCCAGCGCCGCGGCCAGGCTCGGCGCGCCCGGCCAGTACGTGGACTACGCCGCCGCCAAGGGCGCGGTCGACGCCTTCACCATCGGCCTGGCCAAGGAGGTTGCGGCCGAAGGCATCCGCGTCAACGCCGTGCGGCCCGGCCTGATCGACACCGAGATCCACGCGTCCGGCGGCCTGCCGGACCGGGTGGCGCAACTGGCGCACCTGGTGCCGATGCAGCGCGGCGGCACGGCCGGGGAGGTCGCGCAAGCCATCCTGTGGCTGCTGTCGCCGGCGGCCAGCTACACCACCATGTCGCTGCTCGACGTCTCGGGCGGCCGCTGATGGACTTCAAGCCGCTGGTGACCCTGCTGGCGATCGTCAACCCGCTGGCGATCGTTCCGTTCTTCATCCACTACACCGAAGGTTTCACCCGCCAGCAGCGGCGCAGCACCGTGGGAACGGCCTCGTTCGCCGCTTTCGTGGTGATCGCCACCAGCGCGCTGCTGGGCACGCGCATCCTCGAATTCTTCAGCATCTCGCTGGCCAGCTTCCAGGTCGGCGGCGGCATGCTGCTGCTGACCAGCGCGCTCAACATGCTCAACGCCCAGCCGGCCGAAGCCAAGTCCAACGGCCACGAGCTGCAGGATGGGGTGGAGAAGGCGGCGATGGGCGCCAGCATCGCCGTGGTGCCGCTGACGATTCCCCTGCTGACAGGACCGGCGACCATCTCCACGGTCGTGATCTATGCCGACAAAGCCCGCAACTTCCTGGACCTGGCGGTGCTGGTGGGCTACGGCGTGGTGATCGGGCTGGCCACGGCCGTGTGCTTTGCGTTGGCGCACCCGATTGCCCGCGTGCTGGGCAAGACCGGCATCAACGTGATGACCCGCTTGATGGGGCTGATCCTCGCCGCGCTGGCGGTGGAGGTGATGGCCGACGGCCTGCACAAGCTGTTCCCCGTCCTCGGTCGCTGACGCGTCGGCCGATTGGCGAGCCTACTGTTCCTTCAGCAACCGAATCACCTGGTTGCTGGTGTTGCGCAGCCGCTGGGCCAGCAGCTGGGTGATCTTCACCAGCAGCTTGGCGCCCACCGCGGGCTGGGTGACGATCAGGCGGGCCACGCCAGGGCGCGCCAGCACAGCCGCCTCGACCTCGGTCAGGGCGATGCAGCTGGCGTAGCGCGGCTCGCCATCGAGCATCGACATCTCGCCCAGCGAGGCGCCGTCCTTGACCACCGCCAGCCGGGTCGTCGCACCGGCTTCGCTGCCGTCGACCTCGGCGCCGATCTTGCGCTTGACCACGTCCACCGTGCCGGACAGCAGCAGCATCATCCAGTCGCTGGCATCGTCCTCGGCGATCAGCACCTGGCCGGGCCGGGCCCGCACCCGCAGCATCACCGAGCCCAGGATGTCGGCCTCGGCCGGCGAGAAGTCCTGCATCAGTGGCGACTCCTGCATCAGCCGAGGCCAATGCGACAAATGCTCGACCGCGCCCAGGTTCTCCAGCCCGGCGGCGAGCAGTTGCTCTTCGAGGTCTTTCACGGCACCAGCGCCAGCCACTGCATCAATTCGTCGGCCGCCGCATCGACGGCCGCCGTGAGCGCGCGCACGCCGCCCGGCGCGTCCGGCGTGGGCGCCGGGCGCTGGACCACCACGTTGCGCTGGGCCAGCAGCTTCTCGCCGCCGGCGGTGTTCTCCAGCAGCGTGGCGCGCAGCCGCACCAGGCCCACGCTCTCGGCCGGGCCTGAGAAGAAGTGGGAGAACTCCTCCAGCTCGATCCGCAGCGCGCGCGGCAGCAGGCCGGCGCTGCGCGCCAGCGCGGCGCCCTCGCCCGGGTTGAGCACCATGCGATCGCGCCCGAGCTGCTCGCGCAGCCGCTGCCGCACCAGCTGCGGGGGCGGCGCGCTCCAGCGCGCCTGCGAATAGGGGCGCAACTGGTGGTCGTCGGCATAGCCGAGCCGGTACAGCACGGCGGAACCGTCCAGCGCGCCCGCGGCGTCCACGTCGGCCAGCACCAGCGGCGGATACTTCGCCTGCTGCAGCATCGGCGTGACCTGGCCCGGACCGAAGTCATAGAGGGTGGCGCGCACCGGCTTGTCGACCAGGCCGGCGCAGCCGGCCAGCAACACGGACAGCAGGACCAGGCCGGCCGGAAACGCCCGCTTCAGGGCGACGGGAATGCGGCGTGCGGATGTCATCGGCTTGCTCCTGGAGGCGTGAAGCCCGTCTCGCCCGGACCGGGCTGGGCCGGGCCGGCGCCGAAGATCAGGGATTGCGGGTTGTCGTTGATGCCGGTCACCGCGCGACTGAGCTGGCGCACCGCGCGCGACGCGTCCTCGGTCACCCGGTTGATCCGCGGCAAGGTGGCGGCGTTGAACGAATCGGCGGCATGGGCCAGCCCCTCGGCGCCCTCGGCCAGCCGGTCGACCGGCCCGTCCTTGTCGTTCAGGCGCTTGGCGGTCTTGCCGATCTCGGCGATCGCGGCCTTGGCTTCGTCGGAGCTGCCGCGCACCGATGTCAGCGTCGCGTCGGCGTTCTTCACGAAGGCCGGGATGTTGACCCGGGTCGGCCCGAACTGGGCGTCCAGCAGCGCCGTCATGCTGGTCGAGAGTTTGTCGACGCTGGCGGCGGCCGTACCCACGTTGTCGAGCGCGGCGGCGAGCCGCTTCTGGTTAGGGTCGGCCAGCACCTGGTTGATCTTCACCGTTGCCTGCTCCACCTGGTCGAGGATTTTCTCGCCCTTGTCCTGCAGCTTGGCCAGCAGGCCGGGGCGCAGCGGGATGCGCGGCGGATCGTCCTGGTTGGGCACCAGCCGGGTCGACGGCTTGCCGCTGTCGTCCAGCTGGACGAAGGACAGGCCGGTGACGCCCTGGAAGCCCAGGGTGGCGAAGGTGTCGGCCGTGATCGGCGCGGCGCTGTCGACCTCCAGCCGCATCAGCACGTTGCCCGCCGTCTTGGTGTCGAAGCCGATGGTGTCGACCTTGCCGACGTCGACGCCGCGGTAGCGCACCGGCGCCTGCGGCTGCAGCCCGGTGACGGTTTCCCGGGTCGAGATCTCGTAGATGTCGCGCTTGCCGGTGTCGCGCGTCAGCCAGGATGCGAGCCCCAGCAGCAGCAGGCTGAGCACCGCCACGAAGATGCCGGCGGCCAGGGCATGGGCTTTGTTTTCCATATCGGTGCCTTTCTAGATCGCGAACGGGTATTCGCGCAGCAGCTCCATCGCGCGCTGGCCGCGAGGGCCGAGGAAGAAATCGCGGATGAAAGGGTGGGAAAGTGCGATCACGTCCTTGGGCGCGGCGGCGATGATGACGCGCTTGTCGGCCAGCACGGCAATCCGGTTCGACAGCTCGAACAGCGTGTCGAGGTCGTGGGTGACCATGATCACGGTCAGCGCCAGGTCGCGATGCAGGGAGCGCAGCAGCGTGACGAAGCCATCCGAGCTGTCAGGATCCAGCCCCGAGGTGGGCTCGTCCAGCAGCAGCAGTGGCGGATCCATGATCAGCGCCCGCGCCAGCGCCACCCGCTTGATCATGCCGCCGGACAGGTCGGCTGGCATCTTCTCCGCATCTTCCGGCTTGAGGCCGACCATCTGCAGCTTGACCATCGCGGCTTCGCGGATCAGCGTGGGCGTCAGCGTCTTGAGTTCGCGCAGCGGGAAGGCGACGTTCTCCAGCACGCTGAAGGCGGAAAACAGCGCGCCGTGCTGGAACAGCATGCCGATGCGGCTGGCCGCGCCCTTGCGCCCCAGTTCCGACACCGACTGGCCCAGCACCTTGATCTCGCCCTTGCTCGGCGTTTCCAGCCCGAGGATCTGGCGCAGCAGCACGGTCTTGCCGGTGCCGGAGCCGCCCACCAGCGACAGCACCTCGCCGCGCCGCACCGTCAGATCCAGGTCCTCGTGGACGACGAAACGCCGCTCCGGGCTGGTGAACACCGTCTGCAGCTTGCTGATCTCCACCATCGGCCCCCTGGCCGCCGTGTCCGGGGCCGGGACGGCCACCGGCGCCGGTGCCGGTGCGGCTGCGGGGACGGGGGCGGTGACGGCCATCAGATCCCCACTTCCTTGAACAGCACGGCGAACAACGCATCGACCAGGATCACCACCGTGATCGAGGTCACCACCGAGGCGGTCGTGCCCTCGCCCAGGCTCTGGGTGTTGGGCTTGACCCGCAACCCGAAGTGGCAGCCGATCAGCGCGATCAGGATGCCGAACACCACCGACTTGCTGCTGGCCAGCCCGAGGTTGCCGGGGCTGACGGCCTGCGGCAGCGCATTGAGGAAATAGGTCGGCGTGATGCCCAGTGCCACGTCGGCAGCCAGCATGCCGCCGGCCAGGGCCGCCAAGGTGGTCCAGACGCTGATCAGCGGCATCACTACCGCCAGCGCCATGGCGCGCGGCATCACCAGCCGGAAGCCCTGGGAGATGCCCATGACCCGCATGGCGTCGAGCTCCTCGGTCACGCGCATCACGCCGATCTGGGCGGTGATGGCAGAGCCCGAGCGGCCCGCGATCAGGATCGCCGCCAGCATCGGGCCGAGCTCGCGGATCAGGGCGATGCCCAGAATGTTGACGATGTAGGCATCGGCGCCGAACTGGCGCAGTTGCTGCGAGGTGAGGTAGGCCAGCACCACGCCGATCAGGAATCCCACCAGCGCGGTGATCGGCATGGCTGTCGCCCCGATCCGGTACAGGTGGCCCGAAAAGTCTCGCCAGGGTCCCGATTGCGGCGCCCGGGCCAGCTTGAACAGGTTGAGCGTCAGCTCGCCGATCAGCCGCATGAAGGACTGGACATGCTCCAGCGCCCGCAGCACGGCGCCGCCCAGTGCCACGTAGCGCGCACGCAGGGTGATCTTCTTGCGTGACGGCGGCGCGCACGTGAACTGCGCCACCCGCTCCAGCACCGCCCGCTGCGCCGGCAGCAACTCGATCGGCTCCGGCCATTTCCGGGCCCAGTGGTCCCACAGCAGCTGGCCGCCGACGTGGTCGATCTGCTCGGCGCCCGTCAGGTCCCAGCGGCCGGCCACGCCCGCCTTTGTCAATCCCGCTTCCAGCGTCTCGAGCAGCTTGGGCGCCGCGAACTGCGCAGCGGTCCATTGCCCCAGCACCAGAATGCTTTGGCCTTGGGGAGTGGACTGCTGCTCGATGCGTGGCGTGGGTTGGTCCATGAGGGCCGCGTTTCAGAGCCTGCCATCCTAACTGCTGGGCCAAGGGGCCGTTGTAGGAGAGCGGGCCGTCGCCGGCGCCCGGGATCGGGCGGGTATAAAGGGAAAAAGGCAAGGAGACAGCATGAGCGAGACACTGCGGAAGGCCGAGCTGCTGGTGCAGCAGCGCGGGCCCGTGCTGTGGCTGACGATCGACCGGCAGGAGCGCCGCAACGCCATGAGCCATGCCGTGCTGGCCGGCATGGCGCACGCAATCGACGCCGCCCAGTCGCAGCGCGAGTTGCGCGCCATCGTGATCACCGGCGCCGGCAGCAAGGCCTTCTGCGCCGGCGCCGACCTGCAGGCGGCGCAGGCCTTCACCACCGATTATTCCGAGCCCATTGGCCACCTCGCCCAGCTGCTGCGGCGGGCCCGGGCCAGCAACGTGCCGCTGATCGCGCGCGTCAACGGCGCCTGCATGGCCGGAGGCATGGGCCTGCTGTCGATGTGCGACCTGGCCGTCGCCGCCTCGCATTGCGTGTTCGGCCTGCCGGAAGTCAAGGTCGGGGTCTTCCCGGCCCAGGTTCTCACGGTGCTGCAGCACCTGATTCCCCGTCGCAAGCTGGCCGAGATGTGCCTGACCGGCGAGCCGCTGACCGCCGCCGAGGCACTGGAGTGCGGCCTGGTGAACTACGTGGCCGAGGATGTCGACGCCAAGCTGGACTGGCTGCTGGCCCGGTTGCTGGACAAGTCGCCGGCCGCCATCCGGCGCGGCCTGTACACGATGAAGGGCATCGACACCATGGCGTTCGAGCAATCGATGGCCTTCACCGAAAGCCAGATCGCGCTGTTCACGCTGACCGACGACGCGAAGGAAGGCCAGCAGGCGTTCCAGCACAAGCGCAAGCCCGACTGGAAGGGCCAGTGATGGACAAGGTGGTACGGATTGGCGGCGCCAGCGGCTTCTGGGGCGACAGCAGCGTCGGCGCGCCCCAGCTGGTGGCGCACGGCGGGGTCGACTACCTGGTGTTCGACTACCTCGCCGAGCTCACCATGTCGATCCTGGCGGCGGCCCGCGGCAAGAATCCGGAGCTGGGCTACGCCACCGACTTCGTCACCGTGACGCTCAAGGCCATCCTGAAGGACGTGCTGGCGAAGAACATCCGGGTGATCAGCAACGCCGGCGGCGTCAACCCGCAGGCCTGTGCGAATGCCATCGCCGAGCTGGCGGCGCAGCAGGGGTTGCAGGTGAAGATCGCGGTGGTGCTGGGCGACGACGCCAGCGCGCTGCTGCCGCAACTGCGCAGCGAAGACGTTCGCGAGATGCAGTCCGGCGCCGCCTTGCCGGACAAGGTGCTGACGGCCAATGCCTATCTCGGCGCGCTGCCGATCCGCCGCGCACTCGACGCCGGGGCACAGATCGTCGTGACCGGCCGCTGCGTCGACAGCGCCGTCACCCTGGGCGCGCTGATGCACGAGTTCGGCTGGACGCCCGGGGACTACGACCGGCTGGCGCAGGGCAGCCTGGCCGGCCACATCCTCGAATGCGGCTGCCAGGCCACCGGCGGCCTGCACACTGACTGGGAAGCCGTGCCCGACTGGGCGCACATCGGCTACCCGGTGCTGGAATGCCACGCCGACGGCAGCTTTGTCGCGACCAAGCCGGCCGGCACCGGCGGGCTGGTGAACACCGCCGTAATCAGCGAGCAGATGCTCTACGAGATCGGCGACCCGCGCCGCTACCTGCTGCCGGACGTGAGTTGCGACTTCACCGGCGTCACCCTGGCGCAACTCGGGCCGGACCGGGTGCAGGTGCGCGGCGCCCGTGGCCTGGCCCCGGGGCCTGACTACAAGGTGTCGGCGACGTACCTGGATGGCTTTCGCTGCAGCGCCCAGCTCACCATCATCGGCATCGACGCCGCCAGGAAGGCCCGGCGCACCGGCGAGGCGATCCTGGAGCGGACCCGCGAGCTGTTCGCGCAGCAGGGCATGGCCGACTACAGCCGCAGCCGCATCGAGGTGCTGGGTTCGGAGGCGGCGTACTTCGGCCCGCAGGCCCGCACCGGCGCGGTCCGGGAAGCGGTGCTGCGGCTGGCGGTAATGCACCCGCAGAAGGCGGCGCTCGAATTGTTTGCCCGGGAGATCGCCCCGGCCGGCACCTCCTGGTCGCCGGGAACCACCGGCGCCGACGGCCGGCCCAGCCCCTCGCCGGCGATCCGGCAGTTCGCGTTCCTGCTGGACAAGAAGCGCCTGACGCCGACCGTGCTTGTCGATGGCGAAACGCTGGAAGTCCAGATTCCCAGCGGGCAGGACCCCGTCCCCGTCCCCACCGTCCGCGCTGAGCCTGGCGAAGCCCAGCGCGGCCCTTCGACAAGCTCAGGGCGGACGGGACAGGCGATGGTCGAAGTCCCCTTGATCCGGCTGGCCTGGGCCCGCAGCGGCGACAAGGGCGACAGCTCCAACATCGGGGTGATCGCACGCCGGCCGGAATGGCTGCCGCTGCTGCGCGAGCAGCTCACCGAGCAGCGGGTCGCCAGCTGGCTGGCCCACCTGGTCCGGGGCCAGGTCACGCGTTACGACGTCCCCGGCATCCATGCGCTGAATTTCCTGTGCACCCAGGCGCTGGACGGCGGCGGCATGGCCTCGCTGCGCAACGATCCGCTGGGCAAGGGCATGTCCCAGATCCTGTTGACCATGCCGATCGCGGTCCCGGCGGGATGGCCCGGAACGTCCGCCTCCGGAAGCGCTATTCTTGACGCCGCAGCCCCGGCCTGAGCGGGCCCGCGCACCTTATCGAAAGCACCCCATGAACGCACCTGACAAGTCCTCCAAAACCGCTGCCACGGCCTCGATCGAACACTGGATCGGCGGCCGGCTCGCGCCGGGCACCAGCGGCCGCCGCGCCGACGTCTTCAATCCCGCCACCGGCAGCGTGAGCGGCCAGGTGGCGCTGGCCAGCAGCGCCGAAGTCGATGCCGCAGTGGCCTCGGCCCAGGCCGCATTTCCGGCCTGGGCCGACACACCGCCGATCCGGCGCGCCCGCGTGATGTTCAAGTTCCTCGAGCTGCTCAATCACAAGAAGGACGAACTGGCGCGCGCGATCACGGCCGAACACGGCAAGGTGTTCACCGACGCCGTCGGCGAAGTCTCGCGCGGCATCGACATCGTCGAATTCGCCTGCGGCATTCCGCAGCTGCTCAAGGGCGACTACACCGACCAGGTCTCCACCGGCATCGACAACTGGACGATGCGCCAGCCACTGGGCGTGGTCGCCGGCATCACGCCGTTCAACTTCCCGGTGATGGTGCCGATGTGGATGTACCCGGTGGCCATCGCGGCCGGCAACTGCTTCGTGCTCAAGCCCAGCCCGCTCGACCCGACGCCGTCCCTGATCATGGCCGAACTGCTCAAGCAGGCCGGCCTGCCCGATGGCGTGTTCAACGTGGTGCAGGGCGACAAGGACGCCGTCGACGCGCTGCTGGTGCATCCGGACGTCAAGGCCCTGTCCTTCGTCGGCTCCACAGCCATCGCGCAGAAGATCTACGAGACCGGCGCCCGCCACGGCAAGCGGGTCCAGGCGCTGGGCGGCGCCAAGAACCACATGGTGGTGATGCCCGACGCCGACCTGGAGCAGACCGTGGACGCGCTGATCGGCTCGGCCTACGGGTCCGCCGGCGAGCGTTGCATGGCGATCTCGCTGGCGGTGCTGGTGGGCGACGCGGCGGACAAGATCATCCCGCTGCTGGCCGAGCGCACCAGGCACCTGAAGATCAAGAACGGCCTGGAGCTGGACGCCGAGATGGGGCCGATCGTCTCGAGCGCCGCCCACGGGCGCATCACCGGCTACATCGACACCGGGGAAAAGGAAGGCGCCAAGCTGCTGGTCGACGGCCGCAAGTTCCATGCGGCCAAGGCCGGGGCGGGCTGCGACAACGGCTTCTGGATCGGCGGCTCGCTGTTCGACAACGTCACGCCGGAGATGAAGATCTACAAGGAAGAAATCTTCGGCCCGGTGCTGGGCTGCGTCCGCGTGCCGGACCTGGCGGCGGCGCTGGCGCTGGTCAACTCGCACGAATACGGCAACGGCGTTTCCTGCTTCACCCGCGACGGCAACGTGGCGCGCGAGTTTTCGCGCCGGGTCCAGGTCGGCATGGTCGGCATCAACGTGCCGATTCCGGTGCCGATGGCCTGGCATGGCTTCGGCGGCTGGAAGAAGAGCCTGTTCGGCGACATGCATGCCTACGGCGAGGAAGGCGTTCGCTTCTACACCAAGCAGAAGTCGATCATGCAGCGCTGGCCGGAGAGCATCGGCAAGGGCGCCGAGTTCGTGATGCCGACGGCGCAATGACGCCGGCCCGCCGTTTGCCTCCGGTCCGTCGATGAAGATCGAAGCCGCGTCGATGGCGGCCGGCGCCGACAACTACGGCTTCATCGACGTCCTGCGCGGCGTCGCCGCCAGCCTGGTCATCGTCTTCCACGCGATGCACGTGGGCGGCCGGACCGATTTCCCGGCCGGCGGGATCTGGCACTTCTTCGATTACGGCTGGGTCGGCGTCAACATCTTCCTGTTGATCAGCGGCCTGGTGATCACGCTGAGCGTGTTCCGGCACATCGACCGCCATCCGCAGGCGTTCCGCTGGCCGTTTGCGGTGTCGCGGCTGGCGCGGATCGTGCCCTTGTACCTGCTGACAGGCGTGGTCTTCCTTGCCGTGGTCCGTCCGCCCTGGCTGGGCGGACCACTGGCCGAGCTGCTGGTCCAGATCGGGTCGCACCTCGCGTTCGTGCACAACCTGCAGCCGCACACGCACGGCACCATCGACGGCCCGAACTGGTCGATCGCGCTTGAGATGCAGTTCTACCTGCTGATGGTGCTGATCGCGCCCTGGCTGGCGCGGCGCGCCGGCGCCATCCACCTGGCCGGCGCGCTGCTGCTGGCAGCCCTGTTTCGCTACGCCACGACCCAGGTCGTCCCGGCGGGCGACACCATCACCCAGTTCATCTATGCGACGCAGTTGCCCGGGGTGATCGATCATTTCGCGCTCGGCATGGCGCTCGCCTTCGCCCTGTCGCCCGCGCATCGCAGCGCGCTCGGGCGGCTGCGCGCAGGCTGGCCTGCCTTCGCGTCCTGCACCGCAGTGTCCGCAGCGGTGCTCGCATTCGCCGCATTCCTGCTGGTCAGGTTCGGATATTGGGAGAATGCCTGGATGGTGACCTTCGTCCCGAGCGTGCTTGCGGCCGGCTTCATGGCCCTGCTGGCCGCCGCCGTCGCCTTTCCCCTGGCCGATCAGCCGGCCTTCCAGCCGCTGCGTTACCTTGGCGAGATCAGCTATGGCCTGTATCTGTGGCACATGCCGGTGATCCTGTTCACCAGGCTGGCCGCTCCCGGCCTGCGAGGCATGCCTTTCCTGGCCGCGGTGTTCGGGCTGACCTTGCTGCTGGCCGCCTTGTCCTGGCACTTGTTCGAGCGGCCGTTGAGCCACTACTTCCGCCGGCGCGTCGCCCAGGCCGGGCGCCGCGGCCAGATGCAACTGGCTTGACCACATTCCCAATGAACGACACCAGCTTCGACTACGTGATCATCGGCGGCGGCACCGCCGGCTGCCTGCTGGCCAACCGGCTGTCGAAGGATCCCTCGAAGCGGGTGCTGCTGGTCGAAGCGGGCCGCCGCGACGACTACCACTGGATCCACATCCCGGTCGGCTACCTGTATTGCATCGGCAATCCGCGCACCGACTGGCTGTACAACACGCAGGCCGACGCCGGCCTGAACGGGCGGACGCTGCGTTATCCGCGCGGCAAGACCCTGGGCGGCTGCTCCAGCATCAACGGCATGATCTACATGCGTGGCCAGGCGCGCGACTATGACCAGTGGGCGCGGCTGACCGGCGACGCCAACTGGCGTTGGGACAACTGCCTGCCGTATTTCAAGAAGCACGAGGACTACTACAAGGGCGCCGACGCCGCGCACGGCGCCGGCGGCGAATGGCGGGTGGAGCGGCAGCGGCTGCGCTGGGACGTGCTGGACGCCTTCGCCCAGGCCGCGCAGCAGGCAGGTATTCCGCATACCGAGGACTTCAACCGCGGCGACAACGAAGGCGTCGGCTACTTCCAGGTGAACCAGAAGGACGGCTGGCGCTGGAACACCGCCAAGGCCTTCCTGCGGCCGACCTGCTACGGCCGCCCCAACTTCGAGATGTGGACCAACGCCCACGTCAAGCGGCTGCTGTTCGAACAGCAGCCTGACGGCACGCAGCGCTGCACCGGCGCCGAGGTCTGGACCGGCAGCGAGCAGGTGACGGCCGACGCGCAGCGCGAAGTGCTGCTGTGCGCGGGCAGCATCGGCTCGCCGCAGATCTTGCAGTTGTCGGGCGTCGGGCCCGCGGACCTGTTGCAGGGCCTGGGCATCCCGCTGGTGAAGGACCTGCCCGGCGTGGGCGCCAACCTGCAGGACCACCTGCAGATCCGCGCGGTGTTCAAGGTCAAGGGCGTGCCGACGCTCAACACGCTGGCCAACAGCTGGCTGGGCAAGATGAAGATCGGGCTGGAGTACGCGCTCAAGCGCAGCGGCCCGATGAGCATGGCACCGTCGCAGCTCGGCGCCTTCACCCGCAGCTCGCCCGACCAGCCTTACCCGAACATCGAGTACCACGTGCAGCCGCTGAGCCTCGACGCCTTCGGCGAGCCGCTGCACGGCTTCGATGCCTTCACCGCCAGCGTGTGCAATCTCAACCCCACCAGCCGCGGCACGGTCCGCATCCACAGCAACAGCTTCGAGGACGCGCCGCTGATCGCGCCCAATTACCTGAGCACGCCGGAAGATCGCAAGGTGGCGGCGGATTCGCTACGCGTCACGCGCCGCATCGTGCAGCAGCCGGCGCTGGCGCAGTACCAGCCGCAGGAATGGAAGCCCGGCGCGCAGTTCGAGAGCGACGAGGAGCTGGCTCGGCTGGCCGGCGACATCGCCACCACGATCTTCCATCCGGTCGGCACCACGCGGATGGGACCGGACGACGATCCGATGGCCGTCGTGGATTCGCAATTGCGGGTGCGCGGCATCGCCGGCTTGCGGGTGGTGGACGCCGGCGTGATGCCGACCATCACCAGTGGCAACACCAATTCACCGACGCTGATGCTGGCCGAGAAGGCGGCCGAGTGGATCGTGCGGGACGCCGCCCGCCGCCCCTGACGCTCCATGGGGAAACTCCCGATGGTCCCGTTGCGCAGCGCACGGTAGAGTCAGCCGACTCGCAACCGGCCTGCCAAGGCTTGCCAAGGCGAGGGTCCGAGGAGACTCCCCAGAAGAACCGAAAACAGGCCGAGACAGGTCACGCATCCTGGAGATGCCATTTGAAAGGCGCCGTCACCCGGCGCCTTTTGTTTTTGGGGGGCCACACACCATAATCGGCGGCATGGACGACATCGTGCGCCAGGCCATCGCCAAGTGGCCCAACGTTCCCCATTGCTACGGCTGGCTCGGGCTCGATGCCCGCGGCAACTGGTACATGCGGGACGACCGTACCCAGGCCGCAGGCGCGTTCCCTGCCAGCAAGGGCTCGCTTCTCAAGCACGAGAAGCTGCTGGACTTCATCCACCGCAACTACGAAGCCGACGAGCGCGGCTGCTGGTTCTTCCAGAACGGGCCACAGCGCGTCTACATCGAACTGGAAGCCGCGCCGTGGGTGTGGCGGCTGGGCGCAGGCGACAGCGTCACCTCGCACAGCGGCCGTGCCGCGGTTGCGCACTCGTGCGTGCTCGACGAGCGGGGACGCCTGTATCTCGACACCGACATCGGCTTCGGCCTGGTCCATACGCTGGACATGGAGCAGGCGGCGGACGCGGTGGAGCGCAAGTTGTGGAGTCCGCAGGAGCTGGCTTCGGCCACTCTGCCCGAGCGCTTCGGGTTCGTGCCCAGCCCGCAGGGACTGCTGGGGCGAAAATGAAAAAGGCCGGGAATCCCGGCCTTTTTCGATTGCATCGCCCGCTTACTTCGCGGCGTTCACCATGTACTCGACGGCCGCGCGCAGTTCCGGCTCGGAGGTGTTGCTGCCGCCCTTGGGCGGCATGGCGCCCTTGCCGGTGATGGCATTCTTCACCAGTTGCGGCAGGCCTTGCGCGATGCGCGGCGCCCAGGCGGCCTTGTCGCCGAGCTTGGGAGCGCCGGCCGCGCCGGTGCCGTGGCAAGCGAAGCAGGTCTGCTTGTACAGCGCCTCGCCGCCGCCGGAGGCCGCTGCAACTGGCGTGGCCGCAGGCGCCGCAGCCGGCGCTGCTGCGGGAGCTGCGTTGGCCATCGCGACGACGGGCACTGCTGCTGCCGCGGGAGCTTCGGCGGTCACGGCCACGCGCTGCGGCTCCGGGAACTTGGCGCCAGCGGCATTGGCCATGTAAGCCACCGCGCGCCCGATTTCGACATCGTCGAAATCGCCGCCGCCCTGGGCCGGCATCGCGTTCTTGCCGTGCAGGGCCGAATTGAGCAGCGCGGCAAAGCCGGTGGCGATGCGCGGGCCCCAGGCGGCCGTGTCGCCGAACTTCGGCGCGCCTGCCACGCCCGCGCTGTGGCAGGTGGTGCACTGGCCCTTGAACACCTCTTCGCCTGACTTGAGCGGCCGGTTGGCGTCGCGGATTTCCACGGTGCCGACCTTCTGGATCCGTGCCATCACGCCCTTCTGGCGATCGTCGGCGGTGACGCCACCGAGCGTATAGCTCTCGGCCTGCGTATCCCCGGCTGGCTTGTTTTCCGAGACGACGTAATAGACGAGGCCGATGACCCCGAAAATCGGGATGATGAAAGAGAAGAACACCGCCAGCAGCAGCTGCCCGGGTGTCCTGATCGGGCCGGTGTGGGCCTCTTCCTGCGTCGTGTCGCTCATGGCGTCCTCAAAAAATCGGGCGTGAAATCAACCTTCGATTATAGCCAGCCCCTTCATCGCGACCTGGCTTGTGGCAGCGCCGGCGAGTTTGGCTCGCGCATGAGGGATAATGCGGCCTGCATCCTTTGAATGCGGCTGTAGCTCAGTGGATAGAGTATTGGCCTCCGAAGCCAAGGGTCGTGGGTTCGATCCCCGCCAGCCGCACCAGCAGATTCGCGTCCCCAAGGGGAGGCCCGCAACGGGTCCGTTGCGCCGGATCCCAGTTACCAAACTACGGTAATCGCAAGCACCTGTTAACCGGACGCCTTGCACTCCACCATCTGTGCATTCCTGCCGCCAAAGCCGGTTGCAATCCGCCGCCCAAAGTGGGACAAATCGCCTTCACGGTCAATGCCCGTGCCACTGCACGCCATGCTGCGATTGCATTTGTTCGGCGTAGTCTCCTTCAGTGTCGACACCGGCGGCTCCGCGCCGGCGGTGCCGACGCACGTCCGGGGGCGCCCCGGTTGCCTGCTCGCGTACCTGGCGCTGGCACGCGGTCGTTACTTCAGTCGCGGTGAACTGGTGTCGGTGCTGTGGCCCGACCAGTCCGATTCCGTCGGCATCGGCACCTTCAATACCGTGCTGTGGCGCCTGCGCAAGCTGGTGGAACGCCCGCCGCTGACGCACGGCTCGCTGATCGCCTGCGACCGGCGCGGCGCGCTCGGACTGCAACTGAAGGCGCCGGTCGAGCTCGATGTCGAAGCGTTCGGGCAATGCGTGCTGCCGGTGCTCGCCAAGCCGCTGGAGCGAATGACCGAGGCCGATGTCGAGGCCTTGCGCGGCGGCATCGACCTGTACACCGCCGACATCCTCACCGACCTGGGCGACGAGTGGGCGCTGCGCGAACGCGAGAAGCACCGCCGCCATTACCTCAACGCGCTCGGCCGGATGATGCAGATGTGCGCGATCGCGAGCGACGATGCCTCGGCGATCCGGTATGCGCAGGCCATCCTCGACAACGACGCCCTGCGCGAGGACGTGCACCGCGAGCTGATGCGGCTGTTCCTGCGCAGCGGGCAGCGGGCGCTGGCGTTGCGCCAGTTCGAGCAGTGCCGGGCCGCGCTCAAGCGTGAGCTGGCGATCCAGCCGATGCCTGAGACGGTCGCGCTCTATCGCGCCATTGCGCACGATGCGGTGGGCATGGATGGTATTGCCGGCACCGGCATGCTTGCCATCCCGACCTTGCCGGCCCGGGCCGGCAGCGCGCTGACGGCGCGCGAACTGGTCGAATCGGCGCGCCACTACCTGGCGCGCGCCGATGCCCAGCTGCAACTGAGCCTGCCCTTCCTCTAGCCCCAGCCGGTCGACCCGATCGCTGAAGTCGCGCCCCCCGTCGCGCTGCGCTCGGCAGTGCCGTGGCGCGCCCGGCCCCATCACGCCGGCATCACACGTGCGCGCCCGCGCGTGATGCCGGAGTGATGTGCGTGTGATGTCGCGGAGAGCCCCGGCGTGCAGACTTGCCTGCAGCCACCGCCGTTGCGGGGATCGTCGATGTCACTCCTGGAAGACCACACCGCCTCGTTCATCGTGCGCATCTGGCGCGAACGCGGCGAGGGCCTGACGGCAAGCCAGGAATGGCGCGGCGCCATCGAGCATGTACAGAGCGGACGGCGGATTTTTTTTCGGGACCTGAGCGCGATTGCGAATTTCATGAAACCTCACCTCGAACAGATCGGCATCGAAGCGCCCTTGCGCTTCTGGGACGTGATGACGCCCGAGTTGTTCGAGCCGCCAGACACGCTGGCGCCAGCCGCCGAAGCACTCGCGGTGACGCCGGCATCGCCCGGCTGCGCCGCCAGGCGCAGGCGCTGACAGCCCAGGTCTTGGCGAACCACGCATCCAGGAGAAGGCCATGCCCATCATTCGAGTCAACCGCGAATCCGTCGACGACCGCTTCAGCGTGCTCGGCTTCACCGTGCGCACCGAAAGCCCGTTGTTCGAGGTCGGCATCGCCACCGATCCGGCCCTGTTCCGGCCCGAGAACCGCGGCCGGCGCAGCCGCCGCAATTTCTATTCGAGCCGCTCGGTCGGCGCCATCCGGGCACGCCGCGGCGAGGCGGCGTACCTGGTGCCGCCGGACGTGCTGGCCAACTTCGTTGGCCAGTCCCGGCTGTACTTCGGCCTGGCCACCTACCGCGAGAACAGCGGCGGCGTGCCGGACTCGGTGCAGGCCCCAACCGAAGGGCACATGTACGTGGACCTGAGCGGCCTGACCGAGCGCGGACTGCGCCGGCTGGCCGGCCGCCCTTCGGGCAGCGGCGCCTACGGCGCCAGCAACCGCCACGACCCCAGCCTGGACTGGGGCGGCGACGCCCAGTCCCCGCTGCAGCCCCAGGCCCAGACGCCGGCGGCACGCAGCGGCAACGGCAAGGCCGCCACTGCGACACCGGCGCCGGCAACGTCGCCGGCCGGGCCGTACGACGACGGTTTCGGCGAGTTCCCGCCGCCCAGGGCCGCGCCGGCTCCCGCACCCAGCGGCAACGGCGCCGCCGCTGCCCCCGCGGCCGCGGTGACGTCCCAGGGGCTGGCGCGCAGGGCCGACCCACGGCAAGCGCCGACGTCGCTGACGCTGGGAGCGAACGACTTCGCCTGGCCGCCGGCCATGGCCGAGGGCAACGACCTGGTCAAGGCATTCGTCGAGGCCTACAACGCGCGCCTGGCCGATGGCGTCCGCGGCGACCCGGCGCCAGCTCCGACGCAATACTCCTCCGCCGCCGCCAACAGCCCCGACGCGAGGGCCCGGGAGGAAACGCTGCGCCACCTCATCCCGCGCATCGCCAGCGAACTGCAATCGGGCAGTGGCGGGCCGGAGGTCAGCCGGGCCATCCTGCAGTTGACGACGGCGGTGTCGCTGCAGGTGCTCGACCAGGTCCGCGGCCGGTTGCCTCCAACGCTTTACCAGCTGATCCTGGCCGGCGAGCCGGCGCCCGAGCAAACCCCCACAGTGCCGGTGCCGCGAACCCTGACCTTCCTGAGCCGGCGCATCGGGATGTTCATGGCCTGGGTGGATGTCGCCATCCAGCAGGCGACGAACGACACCCGCGAGCGCCTGAACTCCCAGAAGCAGCAATGGGAATCGATGCTGGCGTTCGTCGACTCGGGCGCGACGATGCTCGGGCTGGTCCCGGGGTTGGGGGAAGCGATGACCATGATCGGACTCGCGGCCCATGGCGTGATCCAGTCGCAAATGCCGAATTTCGACGGCCAGGCCGCTTCGTTCGACGCCGCGATGCGGGTCATCCGGCGGGCGTACTCGGCCCTCGCGACGACGGTGCTCAAGGGCCTGATCGCCAATGCCCTCGGTCAACGGGACCTGCTGGACAGCGCCTTCCTCCACCCGGACGTCCAGGCGATTCTCGACGCCCATGCAGCCTATGCCTCGCTCGGCTGGGAAGAAGAGCTGGCTTTCCTCGGCTACGCACCGGCCGGCGCGCGGGCGCAGGCGCTGCGCGCGCAGGGCCTGGGTCGCCCCAGCGGCCGGGCGATCGTGGCCCGGGCCCAGGAAATCATCACGCCCTTCTACGACCAGTCCGACCCGATGAGCGCGTTGACCTGCCAGGACAACGCGTTCAGCCTGGCACGCGAGGAGTGGTTCATGGGCGTGGCGGACACCACGCAGTTCCCACACTCGGCCATCTGCCAGCTGCGCATGACGGCGCCCGACGGCAGCCGCTACATCGGCACCGGCTTCTACATCGGCAGCGACCGCATCCTCACCTGCGCGCACAACCTGCACGGCATGGCCAGCGTCGCCATCATCCCGGGACGCAGCGGCGCGACCAAGCCGTTCGGCGAGTGCACGGTACCGTCCGGTTCATGGCGCATCGCCCCCGCCTACACCGGCTCGGGCAACTGGGCGAACGACCTCGCCGTGATCGACGGCGTGCCGCTGGCCGCGCCCAACGGCCAGTGGTTCGGCTTCCTCAATGCCACGCCCTCGGATCGCATGCCGATCGTGGTGTGCGGCTACGCCAAGCAGTCGGTCACCATCCCCGAGCTGACGCAGGCCATCGACGGCGACGCGCAGCACCTGCATGGCGGTTACGCGTCCAACGAGAGCGGCCTGGAGACGCTGGACTATGCGTTGCTCACGCTCAAGGGCAACAGCGGCTCGCCGGTCTATCACCTCAGCGACCGCGGCGCGGGCCTCGAGGCGCTGGTGTGCGCGGTCCATGTCACCGGCGAGCCGGCGGCCCGGGGCCTGAACCGCGGCTGCTTCATCACGCCGAACAAGATGGACTGGATCGACGGCCGCGCCACTGCCTTCGCACTGGCCGCGCAGGCGCAGCGCGCCACGCGGGGCACGGCCTACCCCGTGGCCATGCCAGGCCGCCAGGCCGCTGCGCGCCAGCCGCTGGCCCACGCCCGGACCCTGATCATCGGGCCCGAAGACGTGGAGCAGGCGCAGCGCTATGCACCGCAGTGGGCTGACCTGTTCAACTGGAGCGTGCCCGACTGGATCCCGGGCTACCTGGCCGGCCGCGAGATGATCGTGCAGCGCCTGGCCGATGCGGTCGGCGCGCTCAACCTGGACCGCTACGAAGTGCGCATCACCAGCGTGCCCCCGGGCTACACCGACGTGTCGCTGCTCGAGCACGTGCGCACGCACCTGAACGACTTCCTCGACACAGTCAACAGCGAGTTCATCCCTTACGCCAGCGGTGACGACGACGTCAAGTGGACCTCGGCCTCGCCGGTGGGAACGGTGTTCAAGATCGACATCATCGGTCCCGACAATGCGGCTGTCGTCGCCAGCCTGGTCGAGGAGCGTCGCTGGCGCTTCACCACGGTCCACACGCCCTGGTCGGGCGACCATCCGGTCTGCGGGCACCGCGAGTTCGGCGTGCGCAGCGAAGCCAACGGCGCGGTGGTGGTCTATACCCGCGGGGCCGACCGCGCCACCGACGGCCTGGGCGAGACCACCGTGTTCTTCGGCGCCGACCGGCTGTGGAAGAGTTTCCAGAACAAGCTGGTCGACTGGGTCAGCGCCCACGGCGGCAGCGCCAGCGCGCCGGAGCCGTTCAGCCAGCGCTTCCACCCGTCCGTTGTCGACATCCTGTACGGCCACGGCACGGTGGCGCAGGCATTGGATAACCAGTCCTATTCCATCCATTGGGACACCGTGCCGTACTACCCGCAGCAGACCGACGCCTCCTGCTGGGCGGCATCGGCGGCGATGGTGGTTGGCTGGCGCGACGGCACCTCATTGGCAGATGCCGACATCGCCGCCAAGGTCCCGGCCCTCGACGCGTACCGCAACGGCCTGTGGCCGTCGGACCGCCACATGCTCGCCGACGTCTGGAACCTGGTGCCGGAGCCGCCCGCCTGCTACACCGTCGACGCGTGGCGCAGCATGCTGGAGAGCTACGGACCCTTGTACCTGGACATGACCAACAGCGCGGGTACCGGCGGCCACGCCTGGGTGCTGGTCGGCATGACCAGCGACGGTGCCCCGGATGGCTCGGACACCGTGATGTACCTGCACAACCCGACCGCCAGCCGCGGCCGGGTCAAATGGAATTTCCAGGACTTCCAGGGCCTGTACGAAGGCCGCGTCGCCACCGAAGGCAGCACGCTCGAATACCAGATCCTGCACGCCGCCGCGATCCCGGCGGGCCGCCGCCCGGCCACGGCCGCTCCGTTCTCGCTGGGCCTGGCGACCGACGTCAAGCCCATGACGCAGCGCCCGGCATTGCGCGCCGTGAGAACGGTCCAGTCCCGCGGCGTTCATCCGCTCGGCACGGAGACCATCGAGTACCCGGTCCAACTGGTGCCGCAGCCCAACAAGCTGGCTTGCTGGGCCGCGTCGATGGTGATGCTGCTGTCGTTCCGCCGCAATGCCTCCTATGCGCCCGAGACGCTGGCCAACGAGGTGGGCGGATCGCTTATGACCAGCTACAGCTGGGATCTGCTGCAGGCCGTGCGCGACCGCTATGGCTTCACCGCCATCGCCGTCCCCTCCAACACCAGTCTGTACTTCTCGCCCACGCAATGGGCGCAGTGGCTGCGCGACTTCGGCCCGCTGTGGGTGGTGATCGTCGGGATGCCGCATGCCGTGGTGGTCAGCGGCCTGCGCGGCAACACCGACGATGCCAGCGCCTGCGAGGTCAAGCTGCTCAATCCCTGGGACACGCGCGTCACCTTCGACGGCGACCCGACCGACTTCCATCCGGCCAACGCCGGCTATGCCGACTGGCTGCCGTTCCAGCAGTTCGCCTCCGACTTCGGCAACATGGCCGAGGCCGACTACGGCAACTGGCGGGTGCTGCACCTGCCGGCGCCGGCGACGGCGCAAGGCCTGTCCACCGCCGTCACGCAGCGACGCGGAAGTGCCGCGCGCAGCAGCTATCTCGCGGTCCCGCCGCAGCGGGTGCGGGCGGCGAGCCTGGAAGACACTGCGCCGGCCGCCGAGCCGATCGAGCCGTCGCGGGTCGCCGGCACCACGATGCGCCGCCAGCGCGGCAGCCGGGGCCGCGCGACCTGGGCGCTCGACCAGCTCGATGGCGTGAAGCTGCCCGACCCGGCCGCCGCGATGGTGCCGGCGCTGGTGCCGACGACGATCACGCTGGACCAGTGGCCCTGCGTCGGCCGCGACGCCGTGCCGCTGCCGTTGACCGTGCGCTTCGACGCCGGCGGCGGTGCGCTGGGCAATGTGCGTATCGCCGCCGGCACGGCCGCCGACCTGCCTTACGACGTGACGGTCACCGCGACGATCGAGGACGACGCCCAGCCGCTGCCGGGCATGACCTCGCCGCAGGCCGCCCTGCGCGTGACGGTCGACTACGACTTCACCGGCACGCCCAACGGCGATGCCTCGGCGCGGGTGAAACTGCGCCTGGTGGGCAACGGTCGCTACGACCTGGACGCCAACTGGCAGTAGGCACCGGGAACGACCATGCCCCAGCGCACGCGCGGCTCGATCTTCCCGCCGGTCCTCAACGGCGAGGCGCGCCCGCGCGCGCTGGCCGAAGCGGCACCGGCGGCCGCCGCGCCGGCGCCCGCGCCCCGGCCGCCAGCCACCGAGACGCTGGCCGCGCGCACCGGCTCACTGGTCAACGAGATCGACTTCCCAGGCTTCGTCGCCGGGCTGGTGCACGGCACCTTCGACGCCATCGTCGACGCCTCGATCCGCCAGATGGACAGCTACGCGAGCCTGGTGTCCGCGGTGGCAAAGACCGTCGACCAGTTCACCGAAGAGAACGTCACGCCCAACCAGGCGCGCGACTGGCTGGCGCAGCGCTATCCCGGCGAGGTGCGCATCGCACCGCCGACAGCCGAACAGCCCGCGCCCCTGCTGGTGCCGACGGCCGAGGGGCTCACGCCCGCCTGGCTGGCGGACTATGGCGTCGAGGGTGAGGAACTCACCGGCGAGCTGCTGGAAGAGCGGGTGCTGCCCCAGGTGCGGACGCACGTCGGGGGCGAGCGCCAGCAACTGCTGGCCACCATGGTGATGCTGGGCATGAACCGGGTCGCCGTGCGCGACGGTTCGATCACCGCGAAGGTGATGTTCCGCGCCAGTGCCAACGACGCGGCCAAGGTGAACTACGCCACCGGCAGCGACCCCAAGAGCGTCACCGACTGGGGCGAGCGCGGCAGCCTCACGTACGCCGGTGCCAGCTCCACCATGGTTTCGACGCTCGGCCTCAACGCGCAGAGCGACACCAGCCTGCGAGCGGACCTGTTCGGCGAGGTCAAGCTCAACTTCGTCAGCGAAACCCTGCCGCTGGACAAGCTGGCCGACGCCGCCAAGGTGGCGCTGGTGCAGCGCAATTCCGCCGTCGCTCGCGCGCCGGCGACCGCTGCCCTGCCGGCGCCTGCCGCGCCCGCCGCAGCCCCGGCGACCGGCCACACGGGAGGTGCGTGATGCTGCGCGACCTGTCCGCCGTGCTCGAAGACCTGCATCACGGCATGCAGGCCGCGGCCGACCGCGCGGGCGGCGGCGTGCGCATCGCGCGGGCCGAGATGACCTTGCCGGTGGACATCGCACTGGTGCTCAAGGACGGCGGCTGCGCGCTGCTGGCCGACGTGCCGCGCAACGCCGCCGATGCTGGGTGGCAACAGACGCCTTCGCGCCTGACGCTGCGCTGGGCTGAAGTGCCGACGGAGGACCTGCCATGAACAGCGCGATGCCACCGCTGGTGCAGGAATCGGGCGTGCCGTTCGATGTCTTCATCACCTCGCTGACCGAGCAGCTTGACAAGGCGCAGGCCTCGATGGCGTTGAAGGCGCGGGTCGCCAAGCTGCCGTTGACCTTCGCGGTCAAGGATGTGTCGCTGGACCTGCGCGCCTTCGTGCAGCTGGTCGACGACGACGTGTTCGTGCGGCCCGCCGGCCCCGGCGACACCGAGGCCAGCACCATCAAGCTGGCGCTGACCACCATCACGCGCTCGATGGTCGAGGAGAACGCGATCGACTTCAAGGCCGAGGAGCCGCAGTTCTCGCTGCGCGAGGCGATGCACGGGCAGCTCAGCGACGACGACCAGCGCCGGCTGGAGCGCATCGGCGTGCGCACCGTGGAACAGCTGACCGACCTGCGCAAGACCGCCGGCGCCGACGTGGTCGCGCGGCTGGCGCGGATGCCGGTCAATCGGCTGCAGCAGGCCCTGCTTGCCGCCGCCGCGCCGCGCGTCACCCAGGTCGATCCTGCGGCGCCGGAGGGGGAGGCGGGTCCGGGCCGCTTCGGGGCGAACGCGCGGGTCCACCTGCGGGCGCCTGGCCTGCGGGCCGGGCGGATCCCGTTCGTGCGCGCGGCCGGGCAGGACGTCCCGGTGGTCGAGTCGCACGACGGCCACATCGTGCTGGCGCCGTATGCGATGCAGCTCGGGCTCGAGGCCGAGATCGATTTCGGCAACGGCGAAGTGGCCAGCGTGCCGCTCACGCAAGGCAGCATCGGCCGCTGGGCCGATCGGCCGGCGTCATTGCCAGGGAGGGCGGCATGAACCCCACCCGCAGCGTGCCCGCCCGCGTTCCGCGCCGCCTGGTGCTGACGCTCAAGCTGGGCGAAGTCCCCGAGCACCTGCCCAGCCTGCGCGAAGTGCGGCGCGAAGGCGCGGCCATGGCCACCCGCATCGATGGCGGCCCGATCGACCGCCTGCTGGCGCACCACGGCGGCGCCGCGCGCGCGGTGCGCCTGCACAGCGCGAGAGTCACGCGACTGCAGCGCCCCGGCGTGCCGGGCGCGCGCCGGTTCGACGACGTCGAGCAACTGAGCGGGGTCGCCCGCGTGCTGCGGGTAGAGGTCGCCGACGACCACGCGATGGGCTCCCTGGTGCGGGCGCTGGCGCAGGTCACCCAGGTCGAACACGTGACGCCCGACCGGGTCTGCACCACGCCGTTCGACACCCGTCCGGTCGCGCATGCCGCCGCGCTGGACCCGGCCGCGGCGCGCCGGCCGCGCGCCGTGATCCGGTTGCCGCAGGCCCTGGCGCTGCAGCGCGGCGATCCCTCGGTGGTGATCGGCCTGGCCGACACCGGCGTGGCGCATCGGCATGCGGAGCTGGCACGGCGCCTGCGGCGCGGCTTCGACACGGTCGATCTCGACGCGGCGACGCTGGGCGACCTCACGCTGGTCGGCGACAACGCCGGGCGCGACGAAGATCCTGACGATGAAGTGGGCCACGGCTCGGCCTGCGCCGGCATCCTGCGCGCCAGCGGCGCCGGCATGCCCGGCGGCGGCGCCGGCTTGTGCGGCCTCACGCCGGTGCGCGTGCTCGGCGCGGCGCTGCAGGCTGGCCGGCGGGTCGGAGTCGGCGCGCTGGCCAACATCGACGCCGGCATGAAGCGGCTGATCGACCTGGGCGTGCAGGTGATCAACATGAGCTTCGGCACACCCGAGTCGGCGCTGGGCGCCGACGACCCGCGACCGCATGCCGAGGTGGTGCGCTACGCCATCGCGCGCGGAGTCCTGCTGGTGGCCGCCAGCGGCAACTCCGGCGCCGTCGAACGCTATTACCCGGCCGCGCACGACGACGTGATCGCGGTGGGCGCGGTGGAGGACAGTCTGATGCCCTGCTCGTTCAGCACCCGCGGCGAGCACGTGGACCTGTGCGCGCCCGGGCGCGACATCTGGACCTGCGGCCTGGACGGCTATGCCTGCGTCAGCGGCACCAGCTTTGCCGCGCCTTTCGTTTCCGCGGTCTGCGCGCTGATGGTTGCCCATGCCGAAAGCCGCGCCTGGCCGCTGGACCCGCAGACCGCGCGCGAGATCCTGACCCAGGCTGCGCGGCCGTTCGCCGCCACCGCGGGCACCGAAGGCTGCGGCGCCGGCGTGCTCGACGCCTGCGCCGCGCTCACGCTGCTGGATCGTCGCATCGACACCGAACTTGATTCTTGAGGAAGGAAACGCCATGACCACTCGCAAGCCCAAGCCCGCAGCCACCGGCACGCGCGACCGCAGCCGCGGCGCCAGCGTCGGCGGTGGCCGGCGCACTGAACCAGCCCCGGCATCCCCTCTACCCGCGGCGGCCGGCGCCCGGGCGGAACGTCCTCCACCCCCCGGTGGTGCCGCCAATCCGTTGAACCCCGCAAACCCCCCAGGAGGTCGGACCATGAAGCGAATTCTCTTGATCGATCTGAGCCAGCGCGAACTGCAGGAACGCGCCAAGCTCAAGGCCCGGCGCGACCGGCTCGATGCCATCCAGCGCACCGAGGACTCCAGCGGCGGACTGAGCACCGAGCAGGGCGCCGAACTCGAGCGCATCGAGGCCGCGCTCAACAGCGACCTGCCGGTCGACACCTTCTACAAGACCGTGGCGGCGACGCTGGTCCACCGCGACTGGCAGGTGCTGGCCGACAAGCGCGACCACGTGCTGGAGCACGGCCTGTTCGGCTCCCAGCAGATGGAGCCGGTGCAACGCGGACTGGGCAACTTCGAGCAGGAGATCGCGTTCGTCTGCGGCCTGCTGGAGCTGGACAACGCCACCCTGGCCACCGCGCCTGGTTTCATCAAGAAGGTGACAGAGGCGCAGGGCGAGTTCCGCCAGAACGAAGCACTGTTCGACGCCGCCTACGAGACCTTCGTTCGGCGGTTCGAAGTCACGCTGCAAAGCCAGATCGACAAGGGCATGGTCGATCCCGACGTGATCGGCTGCATCCGCCCCGGCGGCGACATCCAGCAGGATCCTGCCAACGCCGACAATCCGCACCGCCGCGATACCAAGGGCGGACTGCGGGCGCTGCGCGAAGGCGAAGAGTGGGTGCCGGCGGCCGCTGACAAGGTCAACGTGGTGTCGGCGCGCAACATCGCCGCGGTCGTGCGCAAGCTGGTCAACGACAGCGTGACGGCCGACGATCCGTGGATCAGCAGCCGGCTGGAAAGCGCCTACAACATGCAGACCGGCGTGGTCAGCGGCGCGCCGCCGTCGGCGCTGGAGATCATGCTGCCGGATCTCGAGGAGGCGGTGGACATCGAGATCGTCGGCGAGAACCTGAACGCGGTGCAGGCGCTCTACTTCACCTGGCAGCTCGAGGAAATGCGGCTGTTCCAGGTGGTCGAGCGGGTGGTCGACCTGTTCCGGCAGGGCCTGCTGCCTCTGGGCCGCGGCGCCGTCGGCGACTACCTGTTCAACTACTACAAGAAGGCGGCCGAACGCATCACCGAAGGCGAGCGGCGCGACCTCTACATGCGGGTGTTCGGCGCGCCCGGCGGCAACCCGTCGGCCGAGCCCAACCGCGACTTCAACGAGCTGTGGCTGCGCTTCATCTCGGCGGTCTCGAGCTTCTCGCGCCAGCTCACGGTGGAGCGTATGCTGCGCAACGCGGTGCCGATGTCGGTGTCGCAGGAGCAGGTGCGCAAGGCCGGGCGCGACCTGGGCGCCAACCTGTCGCGCAATGGCTATGGCATCGCCTACTTCGCCGCCACCGAGCTGCAGCAGACCATCCTGGAGTTCCGCGACGTGCTGCAGAACGCCGAGATGCGCAATGCCTTCGGCGCCCGCGACATGTGGCAGGTGATCGACCAGATCAACGTCAACTACCTGGGCGGTGCGCGCAATACCCACCGCTACCGCACGCAGAGCCGCGCCGGCGCGGTGGTGATCCGCTGGATCGCCAACAACGTGCAGCGCCTGTCCAACGTGGGCGGCCCGGTGATCTACATCGAGCAGATCGTCAATCCGCAGCTGCGCGCGGCCAGCGGCACCAACAACCCGACGGTCGACCCGACCGACTGGGACCTGGTCAATGCCTGCGAGCAGTGGCTGGCGGTCGGCGGCGTGCAGGAGCAGAGCATCGAGAACTACTCGCAGCCGATCGAGGCGCCGACCATGACCAGCCGCCCGATCGACATGCCGCAGATGGCGCGTGACATGCTCAGCGGCATGGGCGTGGGCCTCAATGGCAGCGGCGCGCAGCTCGGCGGCGGCTTGCCTGGCATGTGAACCAAGGAGCACACCATGGCCTACGCCGACATCCGCAGCCACCCGATGGCTGCGCACGTGAAGCAGTCACTGAAGCAAGCCTCGCATGCGCTTGGCGTGCGTGACCCGCTGCCGATCATGGGCCCCCTGATCGACCGCACCTTCTACCGACCCGACGACGACATCGCCTACGCCGACAACCGGCTCACGCCGGGGGCGGTCCCGTTCGAGCCCTCGTTCTCCGAGGCCGAGCCAGGCGCCCTGCGCTTCACCATCGAGCCGCTGGGGCCGGGCGCCTCGCCGGTGGACCGCCGCGACGAGGCGACCCGCGAGATGCGGCGCCTGATCTCGCCGATCTTCGGCCGCGATGCCCTCAACTGGTTCGACGCCCGCAGCGAGGAGTGGCGCGGCATGAGCGGGCTGGGCTGGATGTCGTACGGCGCCTGGTTCGGCAGCGCCTTCGACGAGGACGGCCTGTACGCGGCCAAGATCTACTACGAGCTGGCGCCCTCGCAGATCGACGCGCTGGCGCCCAGCCTGGCGCGGCTCACGCGCATGGTGATGGCCGAGATGCCTGGCCTGATGCCGATCTTCACCTCGATCGGCTGCAAGCGCGACGCCGGCAGCCAGCGCGTGACCTTCATGCACCGCGGCCCGCTGGCGCTGGCCGCGCTGGGCCCGCTGATGAACCGCCTGGGCATCGGCCACCAGCTGCCCAGCCTGATGCGCGTGGTGGGCGTGGCGCTGGGCGGGCGCTTCGAGCTGCCCAACGGGGGCGTGCTGATCGGCCTGCGCGACACGCCCCAGGGCGTCGAGATGAAGCTGGAAGTGCTGCTGGCCGCCTTGCCGGACATGCCCGGGCGCTTCCTCGACCTGCTGCGGCTGGGACTGGCCGAGCGGCCTCGCCAGGTGGCGGCGCTGGAGCGCTGGCTGGCGGCCTTCGGTGTCGACGACGCCAGCGAGCAGGGCCACTTTTCGGTGCTGTCGGTGCGGGTGTCGCCGACTTCGCAGGCGCGCATCAGCCTGTACGTGCGGCCAATCGAGTTCGAGATGAGCGAATCGCTGGACGAATCGCGCGAATCCGTCTGAGGAGACCACCATGCCCGCCTCCGTCTTTCCTTCCTCGGCCGTGCGGCGGTCCGCCCCGCCGCCCGCGAGCAAGCCGGCGGCGAGCCCGGAAGGGCTGGCCGCGGCGCGCGATGCCGTGCGGGCCCTGCTGCAGCGCAGCCAGGCGTTCAACGCGATGCCCGAGGCCAAGCGCCGCGACCTGGCACACCACCTGGTGCAGATCGGCAGCTACCTGGCCGAGCCCGATGGCGTCCGCCTGCAACGGCAAAGCCCGCAGGTGCGTGCGCTGGCCGGTGACAGCGCGCCGCAGCCGCAGCAGTTCGGCCAGGCCACCAAGGCCGGCGTCGACAACCTGGTGTCGCTGGTGCAGGGCGTGAACTTTCCCGCCTTCGTCTCGGGCCTGATCCAGGGGGTCTTCCATTCGATCGTCGACAGCTCGATCCAGCAGATGGAGGCCTACGGCAAGCTGGTGGCCGACGTCTCCAAGAGCCTGAACCAGTTCCGTGACGACAACACCACCGACAACCAGGGCCGCGACCACCTGGTGGAGCAGTTCCCCGACATTTTCCAGCTGAGCATGGACGGCGGCGACGGCTTCGGCGATTTCGGCGGCGACGGCAACACCTCCACCCGGCCGCGCGTGACCGTGCGCGAAGGAGTCGACGAGAAGACGGCGCTGGATCGCATCAACCGGTCGCTGCCGCTGGACAAGCCGCTGACCAGCCTGGATGACGACGTCGTCGAGGCCGCGCTGGTGCCGGCCGCGCGCACCACCATCGCCACCGGCCGGCAGCAACTGCTGGCGACGATGGTGATGATGGGCATCAACCGAATCGTCGTCACCGACGGCAAGATCTCGGCGAAAGTCGTCTTCGACTTCAAGGCCAGCGACAGCCGCAAGTACGCCTTCAGCGCCACCAGGTTCGACCACGAGAAGGACGCATCGGGCAATCTGCAGACGACCAGCACCTATTCGGGCGACTACGAAGGCAAGAGCGAAGGCGGCAGCTACAGCAAGACGGCCGACAGCGAAGACCGGCGCGACGGCAGCTACTACAGCAAGGGCAGCTACAAGTACTCGCAGCAGCCAGTGGTCAAGCTCATGAGCACTCAAAAGCTGATGGACGACTCGCAGCTGCAGACCAAGGCCACGCTCACCGGGGCGGTGGAGGTCAACTTCAAGAGCGACTACCTGCCGCTGGAGAAGATGGCCAACCCGGAGAACATCGCTGCGATCCAGATGAACGCGCAGCCCGGCATGGTCAAGAACCTGGCGGCGCGGCCGCAGGCCGCTGCCCCAGTGGCGGCACCCGCACCCGCACCCGCGGCGGTGGCCGCGCCAGCGCCCGCCGCGGCAGCGCGCTGACGGCAGCAGGAGCAGGCCATGGCACAGTCCTGGCTCGACGACGACACGCTGGCGGTGGTGCGGCCCCAGGTGCGCCAGCTGCTGGAACGCTCGCCGGGGTTTCGCGCGCTGCCGCCCGAGCAGCAGCGCGAGATGGCGCGCACCATGGTGCGCATCGCCTCGTACATGGCCAACCCCGACGGGCTGGCCAAGCAGGAACTCACGCCCGGCCGGGCGCTGCTCGCGCGCGGGCCGGACGTGGCCAGGCCGCTGGCGCGGGCCCAGGACAGCGTGGAGGCCGCCAAAGGCAAGGCCTCCGACAAGATCGGCACCTTCGCCGGCGCCGACTTCCAGGCCGGCGCGGTGCGCCAGGGCGTCGAGCAGTTCAAGAACCTGGTCGGTTCGGTCGACTTTCCGAGCTTCGTCGGCGGGCTGATCCAGAACGTGTTCCAGGCCATCGTGACCGCATCGATCCAGCAGATGAACGCCTACGGCCAGCTGTTGAAGTCGGTGGCGCAGACGGTCGACCAGTTCGCGCAGGACAACATCAGCCTGAACAACGCGCGCGACTGGCTGCTCGACAAGTACCCCGACCAGATCGGCCTGGACGAAGAGGCCGCGAACGGGGAAGGTGGCCAGCCGCGGCTGGCGGTGAAGTCGGAAGATGGCGAAGCCGCGCTGGCCCGCATCAACACCGAGATGGCGATCGCCCAGCCGGTCACCGACCTGTCCGACCCCGAGCAGGAAGGCCGGCTGGTGATGGCGGCCCGCCTGCAGATGGCGCGCAGCCGCCAGCAGCTGCTGTCGTCGATGGTGATCCTGGGCATCAACCGGATCGTTGTGACCGACGGCGCGATCAACGCCAAGGTGGTGTTCGACCTCAAGGCCAGCGACCAGGCCCAGCGCCAGGCCCGCGCATCGCTGTACGACAGCCAGGCCAGCATGAACAGCAATACCAGCGCGGCGGGAGTCAACTTTGGCTGGGGCGCCGCCGGCTCGGTCAACGTCAACGAGCAGCGCCACGTCACCACCGTGGCATCTGCCGTGGACGAAACCTCCGAATCCAAGGCCGAAGTGAAAGCCAAGCTCACTGGCGAGGTGCGGGTGAACTTCAAGTCCGACTACTTCCCGATGGAAAAGCTGGCGACGCCCGGCATGATCGCCGCGATCCAGGGCAACTCGCTGCCGGTCGATCCCAACGTCACGCCTTCGGCGCGCGGCGCCGGCGCCGCGGCCGCCCCGGCACCGGCCCCGGCAGCCGCCCATTGAGCGTGGGGCATCCGCGGCCCCCCGCACCAGCACCATGCCAACCCATGCCGGCATCATTGCGCCCTCGGCCGTCCCGGCCCGGCGCATCGACCCGCGCCTGCTGCAGGTGCTGGCCCTGGCCGTGGCGACCGTGCGGCTGGCGGCAGCGCGCAGCGAGGCGCTGGCGGATCTGGGTGATATCGAATTGCCCGATAGCGCCCCGACAGCGCAAGACGCACAACAGCTCGAAGTCATTGCACCGCTGTACCTGGCGCACGAACTCGAACGGGCAGGCTTGTTGCGCACCGCCGAATTGATCGCGGGCCTGTTCGCCAGCGGCGCGATCACCCAGCCACTGGGTCCGACGTCGCAGTTGGTCGCCGACTTCTGGCGCACGCGACGCGAGCGCCTGTCGGCACCCGAGCGCGAGCAGCTGTTCGCGCAGGTGTTCGATCCGCCAGCCTTCTACCCGCTGATGCTGGCTGTGTGCGACGCATTGGCGGACCAGCTGGACAACCCGCCACGCGCCAGCGACGTGCGTGCCCGCGTGCAGTTGCAGGACGCTGCCGACACGCTTGGCGGCTGGCTGGCGCCGCGCGCCGGCGGCATGGCCAGCTTCGCCGCCCAGGAGATCGTGGCCACGCTGTCGCAGGCCACCCACTTCCTGCGCGATCGGCTGCTGCAAACCGCCTTCGGCGTGCACGACCTCTGGGGCCTGCTCGACACGGTCGGCAGCACGCAGGGCGTTGCCGCCGGCCAGGTCCGACAATGCGTGGAGCTGGGCCGCCAGGGTGCCAGCGTGCTGGGCTGGCTGGCCGGCGCCGTGGCGCATGGCGATGCCTTCGAACCGGCGAGTCCCGGTAGCCAGCAGCTGATGGCTGCGGCGCATGCCTGGCGGGTGGCGTGGGCCAGCTTGCAGGCCAGCGCCGCCCCGGCGCAGTCCGCCGGCCAGCCCGCCCTGCTGGCAAGCTGAGGCGCCGCAGGGCTCGCACCATGTCTGCCACCGACATCGCCACCCCTCCGCCCGAGTGGCTGCGCCACGCGGTGCGCGGCGTGCTGGTGCAGGCGCCCGGCTACCACTCGCTGCAGCCGCAGCAGCGCCGGGCCCTGGCGCAGGCGATGGTGAAAGTCAGCGCTATCGCCGCCGGGCTGATCGCCGAGGAAGCCGCAGCCGACGCGGCCATGCGACCCGCGACCTCTACCGCGCTGGGGGCGAGTCCCGCGGCGCGCCCCCAACTGCTGGCGCGCGCGCAGGACGCGCCACCGTTCGGCACCTCGGCCGACCGCATTGCCGGCATCACGCAGAACGTCCTCAATGCCGTGTCGTTCCCGCGCTTCGTCACCGACCTGATCAACGGGGTGTTCAAGTCCATGCTCGACTCGAACGCGCAGCAGATGCAGATGTACGTGCAACTGCTGAACAACGTGTCGGCTTCGGTCGATGGCTTCGCGAACTCGCAGTTCAGCATCAACGGGGTCCGCCAATGGGTGGCCGACCACTTCCCGGACCAGATCGAGTACGACGTGCCCCAGACCGAACCGGGGGACGAGCCGCCGGACCCGGAGGAACTGGCCAACATCAAGCTGCGCCTGAAGCCCAATGCCACCATGCCCGGCGCCGCGGAGCTGCACACCGTGCTGGGTCTCGGGCCCGAGGAGAGCGTCGACGCCAGCAACCCCGAACAACTGGTGCCGCTGGCGCGGCGCCAGATCGCGCGCCAACGCCAGCAGATGCTCGCCACCATGGTGATGCTGGGCATGCAGCGGATCGTGATCGACAGCGGCCGCATCAACGCGTCGATGCGCTTCCACATCGACACCCGCAGCGCCGCCACCGAGGACCGCGGCAGCCAGTTCGGCATGCAGAATCGCGTCAAGGCCGCCGGCAGCTACGGCGTCGGCCCCTGGGGCGTGAGCGCGGAAGTGGAAAACACCATCAGCTTCGTCTCGACGCAGAAGTCGCAGAACACCGAGGAGATCAACACCGACCTGGAACTCAATTCGTCGGTGGAGCTGGTGTTCAAGACCGACTACCTGCCGCTCGAGCGGCTGGCCGGCGGCGCGCAGATCGAGCGCATCAAGGGCAACACGCTCAATCCCGAGGCCGACACCAAGGCGGTGATCGAAGCGCGGACAGCGCGCGACAAGGCCGGCCGCGACTCCGAGGCCAAGCGCAGCGACGCCACCACCAAGGCCCTGGCGCCGCCGCCCGCGTCCGCGCCGGCAAAGGCAGGTGACAAGGGAACAGTGGCGGACGCGGAAAAGACGCGCACCGATGCCGCCAGGAAGGACAAAAGCGAGCCGAAGAAGGAGGCGTCAGCAACGGGCGGCCCGACGCCCACGCCCACGCCCAACCCGACGCCGGCGCCGGCGCCGACCGCGACGCCGGTCCCGGCAGCTCGAGCGCCAGCGTCGATGGCCGCGGCCAGGGCCACCGCGCTCGACGAGCCGGAGCCTGCAGGCGGGCGAGACGTCGTCTTCGTGCCAACGCCGGCGGAGTCGGTCGATGCCTTGCTGGCGCTGGCGACGCCACGGCGCGGCGAGACCCTGGTCGACCTCGGCTGCGGCGACGGCCGGATTCCCGTTGCAGCGGCGCAGCGGTACGGCTGTCGGGGCGTGGGCTACGACATCGACCCGCAGCGCGTGCAGGAGGCCCGGGCCCGCATTGCCGCCGCCGGCGTCGGGGACCGGGTGCGGGTGGAGCAGGCCGACCTGTTCGACGTGGACTTGCGCAACGCCGACATCGTCACGCTGTACCTGCTGCCACAGCTCAATGTCAGACTGATCCCGCAACTGCAGGCGTTGCGTCCGGGTGCACGGGTGGTCTCCCACGATTTCGCCATCGACGGCGTGGTTCCCGACCGGGTGGTGCAGGAGTATCTGCCGCGGCTGGACCTGTACAAGACCTACTTCCTGTTCACCTCGCCCCTGCGCCTGCAGCCGGCAGCCGTGCGGCATGAGTGGGCGGAGTCGGCGCGCCTGCCGTGGGAAGCGGCCGCGGCGCAGGCGGGTTGAGGGCGATGCACTGTGCTAAAAACCGGGATCGCCTCTTGTGAGCACACCATTTCATGACACTGCCTCCTGATCCGGCGCGCGCCGCAGCGACGGAGCTGGTTCGCCAGCACGCGCAGCGCGAGAGCTTCACCGCACTGGGGGGTGATCTTGCACCTGGCACCACCGAAGCTGCCTACCTGATCCAGGACGCCTATGTGGCGCAGTTGGTCGAGCGGCGCCGCACCTCGCTGGCGGGCTACAAGATCGCGATCACGACGCCGGCGATGCGGGACCTGGTGGGCTTCCAGGACTCGGTGGCGGGCCGGCTGCTGCGCGACCAGGTGCGTCGCAGCGGCGACACCATCCAGGCGCGCGACTATGCGCGTCTGATCGTCGAGTTCGAGATTGCCTTCGAGATGGCGCGCGAGCTCCCGCCGACAGGCCAGCCGTGGACCGGCGCGACCATCCTGGAGCATGTCGCGTGCGCCTTTCCGGCGCTCGAAGTTGCAGACGACCGGCAGGCGGATTACCCGAGCCTGAAGGACGCGGTACTGACGCTGATCGCCGACAACGCATGGAACCAGGGCCTCGTGCTCGGTGCGCCGGTGAAGGAACTGGATGCCGCGGCGCTACAGTCGGTGGAAGGCATCGCGTTCATCGACGGCCGGGAAGTGGGACGGGGCACAGGCCGCGACGTGCTGGGCCACCCGCTGGACGCGCTGGCCTGGCTGGCCAACCACCTGGTGGCGCGTGGCCTGCCGATCAGGGCGGGCGACATCGTCACCACCGGCAGCCTGGTGAAGTCGCAATTCCCGGTGGCAGGCAATCGCGTCGCGTTCAGTCTGGCAGGGCTTGGCGAGGTTGATCTGGTGATCGCGTAGCCGACCGCCGCCGCCAGCAAAAACGCCCGCATGGAGCGGGCGTTTTTGTTCGTCTGGGAATTTCCGTCCGCGCTTGAGGTGTGGCCCTTAGTTGGCAGGCTGCGTGATCGCGCTCTTTTGCAGCGTGACAGCCGTCTGTGCCAGCAGCCTGCCGGTCGCCGAGCCACCCGTATTCACGGCGATCAGCGCCTTGCCCAGCACCACGCCTTCGAAGTGCGCGGTCGTTCCGATGGTCACCGAGTCGCCCACCTGCCAGAAGACGTTCTTCGCCAGGGCTCCGCCGGCCAGGGTCACCCGCTTGCCGTTGGCTTCATTGAGGGTGCCGGCCACCTGGAAGATCCAGACCGCATCCGGGCCACCCGACAGCGTGACGTCGTTGCTGATCGAGACGCCCGTTCCCCATTTGTACAAGCCGGGAGCCAGCGTCAATCCCCCGATCTCGCCGGCGCCGAGTCCGCTGAAATCCGGCAACGTGCGTCCGGCGGCGTCGTTGTAGGCCGTCTCCATGTCGCGTACCGCGGCGGTCAGCGTCACGGAATCGTTGACCGCGCAGGCCGGGCCAGCTGCGTTGACGACGAGAATCCGTCCCGTCACTTCCGCGCAGGTCAGGAGCAGGGCGGAACCGCTGATCGGGCTGGTTCCGACGTCGCCGACGATCGGCGACGGCGCGACGTCGGTGATCCCCGATTTGCTCAGGATCGTGAAGGCACCGGAGGAGCCAAGGTTGACGGGAGTGCGGTAGAGAACTGGTGCTGGTGCTGGTGCTGGCGCCGGTGCTGGTGCTGGTGCTGGTGCTGGTGCTGGCGCCGGTGCTGGTGCTGGTGCAGGTGCCGGTGCTGGCGCCGGCGCTGGTGCAGGTGCCGGTGCTGGCGCCGGCGCTGGTCCAGGTGCCGGTGCCGGTGCAGGGGGTTGCGTCGCGGGCTTGATTGCCGCTGATGTCGGAATGGATTGCGCGTAGATGTCCAGCGCCTTGCTGACTCCGCCCGATGACAGCGCGACCTGCGCAAAATTCGTCACGGCGACGCCGTACGCATCGGTCGTGCTCGGGGTGACCACCGGTGTCGAGCGGAAGAGATCGGTCCCGGCCGGGAGCCCGGCGTCAGCCACAACCAGCTTGCCCGCGCTTGCCAGGTTGGCAGCATTGATTCCGCCCGGAGTGGCGAGCGCGCGCCGGATCACCGTCTCCGTGAGAGGAGTCGCGTTGATCGAAACGTTCGTGGTCGCGGCGTCGGTGGTCGCAGCGCCCCGCAGGACCGCTGTCAGCGGCGTGACGTCCGGACCGGCAATCGCCTCGTCGTCATAAGTCCCATTGACGGCCTCGACCAGGATCGGCCCGGTCTGGCGCGGAATTGCAATGGAGTAGACGGCATTCGCGTTCGTCAGGCCGGTGCCGAGCAAGATGCCCCGGGTTCCATCCGGATTCACGCTGTAGACAGACACCGTGGCGCCGGCAACCGGACCGACCACCACCGAGCCCTCCACCACGGTTGTGCCAGTGCTGGCGTCGCTACCACCGCCACACCCTCCGAGGCCCAGGACCATTGCCAGGGAAGCGCATGCGATCAATGAAAGACGTGTTCTCAATGGGTTTCCTTTGTGTTGACCCGCATCTTGCGGGTATTGCGCACTCAGCGCCGCGTTTGGCTCAGGCACTTTCGAAATACCCAAGGGCAACAGTCGCACCACGCCTTATGTCACAGACTCGCGCGCGAATGTGCACAGCTGCGCGCACAAACAAAAACGCCCACTCGGAAGTGGGCGTTGTTGGCGAGTTCTTGCGACTCTTTTTTTGGTTGCGCGAGCAAGATTTGAACTTGCGACCTTTGGGTTATGAGCCCAACGAGCTACCAGGCTGCTCCATCGCGCGGCAAGGGTGAATTATACAGCGAGCCGGACTGCTTATTCAGCAGTAGGGGCATCCGCCGCATCGGAAATTTCCGGACGGTCGACCAGTTCGACCAGCGCCATCGGCGCGTTGTCGCCGACGCGGTAGCCCATCTTCAGGATCCGGGTGTAGCCGCCCGGGCGCGCGTTGTAGCGCGGGCCCAGTTCGTTGAACAGCTTGGTGACGATGTCGCGGTCACGCAGGCGGTCGAAGGCGAGGCGGCGATTGGCCACCGTCGGCACCTTGGCCAGTGTGATCATGGGTTCGACGACGCGGCGCAGTTCCTTGGCCTTGGGGACCGTGGTCTTGATGACTTCGTGCTCGAGCAGCGAGTTCATCATGTTGCGCAGCATGGCGAGACGGTGCTCGCTCGTGCGGTTGAGTTTACGAAGGCCGTGGCCGTGACGCATGGTGTTTTCCTTTACTTTATTAATCCTGCGGCCGGATCAGGTACCGCAAGTTCACCAGAGTGTTCTAGTCAGTTGGGGACAGGGGAAATTGCTTCGCAATCTTGATCTGTCCCGCAAGTTATCTCTTATCCAGGCCGGCCGGCGGCCAGCTTTCAAGCTTCATCCCCAAGGTCAGGCCTCGGGAGGCGAGCACTTCCTTGATTTCGTTGAGCGACTTACGACCCAGGTTGGGGGTCTTGAGCAGCTCGTTCTCGGTGCGCTGGATCAGGTCACCGATGTAATAGATGTTCTCGGCCTTCAGGCAGTTGGCCGAACGCACCGTCAATTCGAGCTCGTCGACCGGACGCAGCAGGATCGGGTCGAACTGCTGCGAGCTGCGCTGCACCGGCTGGTCGAAGGCGGCCAGTTCGCTGCCCTCGAGCTGGGCGAACACCGCCAGCTGTTCGACCAGGATCTTGGCCGAAGCGCGAACCGCGTCTTCCGCGGTGATCGCGCCATTGGTCTCGATCTCGACGACCAGCTTGTCCAGGTCGGTGCGCTGCTCGACGCGGGCGCTTTCGACCGTGTAGCTCACACGCTTGACGGGCGAGAACGAAGCATCCAGCACGATCCGGCCGATCGACTTGGTCGGCTCGTCGGCGTAGCGGCGCATCGTGCCCGGCACGTAGCCACGGCCCTTTTCGACCTTGATCTGCATGTCGATCTTGCCGCCCTGCGACAGATTGGCGATGACATGGTCCGGATTGATGATCTCGACGTCGTGCGGCGTCTGGATGTCGGCGGCAGTGACCACGCCTTCGCCGTCCTTGCGCAGGCTCAGGGTGACTTCATCGCGGTTGTGCAGCTTGAAGACCACACCCTTGAGGTTCAGCAGGATGCTGACGACGTCTTCCTGGACGCCGTCGATCGACGAGTACTCGTGCAGCACGCCGGCGATGGTGACTTCGGTTGCCGAATAGCCGACCATCGACGAGAGCAGCACGCGACGCAGGGCGTTGCCCAGCGTGTGGCCATAGCCACGCTCGAACGGCTCGAGCGTGACCTTGGCCTTGTTGGGCGCCAGTTGCTCGACGTTGATGGCTTTGGGTTTCAGCAAATTGGTTTGCATGCAGGACTTCCTCTCAATACCCCCGGCTCGTTACACCGGTAAGGCAGGTGAAGCGCCCACACCGCAGTGCCCTGCGGTGTGGGAACCTAAAAACAGGCGCTTAGCGCGAATACAGTTCGACGATCAGCGCTTCCTTGACGTCGGCGGCGAATTCGTCACGGTCCGGGACCTTCTTGAAGACGCCTTCGGCCTTGTCGGCGTTCACGTCGACCCATGCCGGCAGGCCGACTTGCTGGGCCAGTTGCAGCGCTTCGACGATGCGGTTCTGCTTCTTGGACTTGTCGCGCACGGCGATCACGTCGCCGGTCTTGACCATGTACGACGGGATGTTGACCGGCTGGCCGTTGACGGTGATCGCCTTGTGCGACACCAGCTGGCGCGCCTCGGCGCGGGTCGAGCCGAAGCCCATGCGGTAGACCACGTTGTCCAGGCGGGACTCCAGGATGAACAGCAGGTTGGCGCCGGTGTTGCCGCGGCGGCGGTCGGCTTCGGTGAAGTACTTGCGGAACTGGCGCTCGAGGATGCCGTACATCCGCTTGACCTTCTGCTTCTCGCGCAGCTGCAGGCCGTAATCGGACGTGCGCTGGCCGGAAGTGCGGCCGTGCTGGCCCGGCTTGGAGTCGAACTTGGCCTTGTCCGCGATCGAGCGGCGGGCGCTCTTGAGGAACAGGTCCGTGCCTTCACGGCGGGAGAGTTTGGCCTTGGGGCCCAGGTAACGTGCCACTTTGCTTCCTTTACATCATCTGCCGCAGCCAGTTGCTGCGGGAGCCGGTGGCCTGTGGCCGCCGGCGGTGGGCTTGATAAAAAACCAATAAGACTGGCTCCCCGCCTGCGCGGGGACAGGCTTAGATACGACGACGCTTCTGCGGACGGCAGCCGTTGTGCGGGACCGGCGTCACGTCGGCGATCGACGTGATGCGGATGCCCAGCGCAGCGAGTGCGCGAACCGACGACTCGCGACCCGGGCCGGGGCCCTTGATCTCGACGTCCAGGTTCTTGATGCCCTGTTCGATGGCGGCGCGGCCGGCCACTTCGCTGGCCACCTGGGCTGCGAAGGGAGTCGACTTGCGCGAACCCTTGAAACCCTGGCCGCCCGAAGACGCCCAGGACAGGGCGTTGCCCTGGCGGTCGGTGATCGTGATGATCGTGTTGTTGAAGGACGCGTGCACGTGGCACACGCCATCGGACACGTTCTTGCGAACCTTCTTGCGCACGCGTTGTGCGGCGTTATTGGCGGGGGCTTTTGCCATGACTGTTCTCTTTCCCGATTATTTCTTCAGTGCCTGGGCGGCCTTGCGCGGTCCCTTGCGGGTGCGGGCGTTGGTGCGCGTGCGCTGCCCGCGCATGGGCAAGCCACGGCGATGGCGGAAGCCCCGGTAGCAGCCGATGTCCATCAAGCGCTTGATGTTCATGGTCGTCTCGCGGCGCAGGTCGCCCTCGATCGTGAACTGCGCAATCTGGTCGCGGATTTTTTCCAGGTCGCCGTCCGTCAGGTCCTTGACCTTCTTGGAGTAGGCGATGCCTGTTGCTTCGCAGATCATGCGAGCGCGGGTCCGGCCAATGCCGAAGATTGCCGTCAGGCCAATCTCGGCGTGCTGATGCGGCGGAATGTTGATGCCAGCGATACGTGCCATTTTCGTCCTCTATAACTCTTGCGATCAGCCCTGGCGCTGCTTGTGCCGCGGATCGGTGCAGATCACGCGGACAACGCCCTTGCGGCGGATGATTTTGCAGTTGCGGCAAATTTTCTTGACCGAAGCCGAAACTCTCATGTCGTTCTCCTAAAACCTTTAACCGTCTAGAACCATTCAGAGGTAACAGAGCAAATTGCCTCGCAATCTTGGTCTGTCACCTCGCAATTACTTTGCGCGGAACACAATCCGTGCCCTCGACAAGTCGTAGGGCGTCAACTCCACGGTGACCTTGTCACCCGGAAGGATCCGGATGTAGTGCATCCGCATCTTTCCCGAAATATGTCCGAGCACCACATGCCCGTTTTCCAGCTTCACGCGGAAAGTCGCGTTCGGCAGGTTCTCCACAACCTCACCCTGCATCTGGATGACATCGTCTTTCGACATCTCAATCAACTGCCCAGCGAGGTCTTGAAATTGGCTTTCTTCAACAGCGATTCATATTGCTGCGACATCAGGTAGTTCTGGACCTGGGCCATGAAGTCCATGGTCACCACCACGATGATCAGCAAGGAGGTGCCGCCAAAGTAGAACGGCACGTTGTACTTCAGGATCAGGAACTCCGGCAGCAGGCACACGAAGGTGATGTACACGGCACCGGCCAGCGTCAGTCGCACCAGGATCTTGTCGATATAGCGCGCCGTCTGCTCGCCCGGACGGATGCCCGGGATGAAGGCGCCGCTCTTCTTGAGGTTGTCCGCCGTCTCACGGCTGTTGAACACCAGGGCCGTGTAGAAGAAGCAGAAGAACACGATGGCGCTGGCGTACAGCAGCACGTAGATCGGCTGGCCCGGGGTCAGCGTGCCGGCGATGTCCTTGAGCCAGCGCATCCGGTCACCGGTGGCGAACCAGCCGACCACCGTTGCCGGCAGCAGGATGATCGACGAGGCGAAGATCGGCGGGATCACGCCGGCCATGTTCAGCTTGAGCGGCAGGTGCGACGACTGGCCGCCATACACCTTGTTGCCCACCTGGCGCCGGGCATAGTTGACCAGGATCTTGCGCTGGCCGCGTTCCACGAACACCACGAAGTAGGTCACCAGGGAGATCAGGATCACGATCAGCAGCGCCACCAGGATGCTCATGGCGCCGGTGCGAACCAGCTCCAGCAGCCCGCCGACCGCATTGGGCAGGCCCGCGGCGATGCCGGCGAAGATCAGGATCGAGATCCCGTTGCCCAGGCCACGCTCGGTGATCTGCTCACCCAGCCACATCAGGAACATGGTGCCGGCCGTCAGGCTCACCACCGCGGTCATGCGGAAACCGAAACCCGGGTTCATCACCAGGCCGGCCGAGCCTTCCAGCGCCAGGGCGATGCCCATCGACTGGAACAGCGCCAGGCCCAGCGTGCCGTAGCGCGTGTACTGCGTGATCTTGCGGCGGCCGCTTTCGCCCTCTTTCTTGAGCTGCTCGAACGTCGGCACGACGTAGGTGAGCAGCTGCATGATGATCGAGGCCGAGATGTACGGCATGATGCCCAGCGCGAACACGGTGAAGCGCGACAGCGCCCCGCCCGAGAACATGTTGAACAGGCTCAGGATGCCGCCCTGCTGGCCCTTGAACAGCTGCGCGAGCTGGTCCGGGTTGATGCCAGGCACGGGAATGTGCGCGCCAACGCGGTAAACGACCAGCGCGAGCAGCAGGAAGACCAGCCGGCGACGCAGGTCGCCGAACTTGCCGGTCTTTGCAATTTGTGCTGCGCTAGTAGCCACTCGAACTTTCCTTCATGGATCCGTGAATCAGGCTGCTTTGCCGACGGCGGCTTCGACGCTGCCACCGGCAGCTTCGATTGCAGCCTTGGCGCCAGCGGTCGCATAGATGCCCGTCAGCTTGACGGCCATCTTCAGTTCGCCGGTCTTGATGACCTTGACGACCTTGGCGATCTCGGGGATCAGGCCGGCCTGCTTGAGGGACATCATGTCCACTTCGGCGGCGCCGAGCTTCTCCAGCGCTTCCAGCGTGACCTGTGCGTTGTACTTCAGCAGGTGCGACTTGAAGCCGCGCTTGGGCAGGCGCCGTTGCAGCGGCATCTGGCCGCCTTCGAAGCCAACCTTGTGGTAGCCGCCGGCACGGGACTTCTGGCCCTTGTGGCCGCGCCCCGCAGTCTTGCCCAGGCCGGAACCGATGCCGCGGCCAACGCGGCGGCGGTTCTTCTTGGAGCCCGCTGCGGGCTTGATTCCATTGAGTTCCATTTACAGCACCTTGACCAGGTAATCGATCTTGTTGATCATGCCGCGCACAGCGGGCGTGTCTTCCAGCTCGCTGACGCTATTGAGCTTGCGCAGGCCCAGGCCGCGCACGGTGGCGCGGTGGTCGACCTTCGTGCCGATCGGGCTGCGAACCAGCTGGACCTTCACGGTTTTCTGTTGGGTTGCCATGTCTGTGCTCCTTGCGGTCAAGCGAAGATGTCTTCGACCGACTTGCCGCGCTTGGCCGCCACGTCCGAAGGCGTGTGGGCGCTCCGCAGTGCGTCCAACGTGGCGCGAACCATGTTGTAGGGGTTGGTCGAGCCGTGGCTCTTGGCCACGATGTCGGTGATGCCCATCACTTCGAACACGGCGCGCATCGGGCCGCCGGCAATGATGCCGGTGCCGCGCGGAGCGGGCGACATGATCACGCGGGCCGCGCCATGATGGCCGGACACGTTGTGGTGGATCGTGCCGTTCTTCAGCGTGACCTTGATCATGTTGCGGCGGGATTCTTCCATCGCCTTCTGCACGGCCGCCGGCACTTCTTTCGACTTGCCCTTGCCCATGCCGACCCGGCCGTCGCCGTCGCCGACCACAGTCAGTGCGGCGAAACCGAGGATCCGGCCGCCCTTCACGACTTTGGTCACGCGATTGACCGCGATCATCTTCTCGCGCATCCCGTCTTCGGGACCTTCACCTTGGGGCTTTGCCTGAATTCTTGCCATGATGTCTTTCCGTGTCCGTTAGAACTGCAGGCCGGCTTCGCGGGCCGCTTCGGCCAGCGCCTTGACGCGGCCGTGGTACGCAAAACCTGCGCGGTCGAATGCAACCTTCTCGACGCCGGCGGCCTTGGCCTTCTCGGCGATCAGCTTGCCGACTTGCGAGGCGGCGGCGGTGTTGCCGCCCTTGCCCGAGCCGCCGAGCGACTTGCGCAGGTCGGCCTGGGCCGTCGAGGCCGTGGCCAGCACCTTGCTGCCGTCTTCGGAGATCAACGTCGCATAGATATGCAGGTTGGTGCGATTCACCGTCAGGCGCGCAACACCCTGAGTCGCAATCCGGATGCGGGTCTGGCGCGAACGACGCAGACGCTGCTCTTTTTTGGTCAACATGATTGCGTTCCTTACTTCTTCTTGGTCTCTTTGATCGTGATCTTCTCGTCCGAATATCGGATGCCTTTGCCCTTGTAGGGCTCGGGCGGACGGATCGCACGAATCTCAGCGGCCACCTGGCCCACGCGCTGGCGGTCGGCACCCTTGATCACGACTTCCGTCGGGGTCGGGGTGGCCACCGTGATGCCGGCGGGCATGTCCTTGTTCACCGGGTGGGAGTAACCCACCGTCAGGTTCAGCTTGGCGCCCTGCGCCTGGGCCTTGTAGCCCACGCCGACCAGCGACAGCTTCTTCTCGAAGCCCTTGGTCACGCCCAACACCATGTTGTTCACCAGCTGACGCATGGTGCCGCTCATGGCATTGGCCTGGCGCGACTCATCGGCGGGCAGGAAGTTGAGCTTCCCGTCCTTGTTCGAGACCTTGACCAGCTGGTTCAGCGTCAGGGACAGGCTGCCGCCGGTGCCCTTGACATTGATCTGGTCTTCCTTGATCGACACGTCCACGCCTTGCGGGACGGCGATCGGCATTTTTCCTACTCGGGACATTGCAGTTTCCTCCCTTTAGGCCACGTAGCAGAGCACTTCGCCACCGACACCGGTAGCGCGCGCCTTGCGGTCGGTCATCACACCCTTGGGCGTGGTGACGATCGCCACGCCCAGGCCGTTCATGACCTGGGGAATCGCGTCGCGGCCCTTGTAGACGCGCAGGCCGGGGCGGCTCACACGTTCGATGCGCTCGATCACCGGGCGACCGGCGTAATACTTCAGCGCGATTTCAAGCTCGGACTTGCCGTCTTCGGTCTTCACCTGGAAGCCGTCGATGTAGCCCTCGTCCTTCAGGACCTGCGCGATGGCAATCTTCACCTTGGAAGAAGGCACCGACACCGTGGGCTTCGCCACCATCTGCGCATTGCGGATGCGCGTCAGCAGGTCGGCAATGGGATCACTCATGCTCATTTAATGTCTCCTGCCTTACCAGCTAGCCTTGACCATGCCAGGGATGTCGCCCGCGAAGGCGAGTTCGCGGACCTTGTGGCGCACCAGGCCGAACTGGCGGAAGGTGCCGCGACCGCGACCGGTGATCGCGCAGCGGTTGCGCTGGCGGGTCGGATTGGCATTGCGCGGCATCTTCTGCAACGCGAGGCGGGCGGCTGCGCGCTCTTCCTCGCTGCGCTTCAGGTCGCTGGCAATTGCCTTCTGCTCTTTGTGTTTCGCCGCAAACTTGGCGACCAGTTTGTCGCGCTTGAGTTCGCGCTGGATCAAAGCTACTTTAGCCACGGTGCACCCTCAATTCTTGAACGGGAAACGGAAGCCAGCGAGAAGCGCCTTGGCCTCCTCGTCGTTCCTGGCCGTCGTGGTGATGCTGATATTGAGACCACGCAGGGCGTCAACCTTGTCGTACTCGATCTCGGGAAAAATGATCTGCTCTTTCACGCCGATGTTGTAGTTGCCACGGCCGTCGAAAGCCCGGCCCGAGATACCCCGGAAGTCGCGCACACGGGGCAGGGCCACGGTGACGAAACGGTCCAGGAACTCGTACATCTTGACGCCACGCAGCGTGACCATCGTGCCGATGGCCTGGCCTTCGCGGATCTTGAAACCGGCGATGGCCTTTTTGGCCTTGGTGACCACCGGCTTCTGGCCGGCGATCTTGGTCAGGTCGGCGACGGCGTTGTCCATCACCTTCTTGTCGGCGACGGCTTCCGAGACACCCATGTTCAGGGTGATCTTGGTCAGGCGCGGGACCTGCATCGGCGACTTGTAGCCGAACTTCTCGACCAGCGAGGGCGCGATCTTGTCGCGATAGATCTGTTGGAGACGTGCTGCCATGGTCATGCCACCTTGATTTCTTCGCCGCTGGACTTGAAGACGCGAATGTTCTTCCCGCCGTCCTGCAGCTTGATGCCCACGCGGTCGGCCTTGCCGGTCGCGGTGTTGTAGATCGCGACGTTCGACTGGTGGATTGGCATGGCCTTTTCCACGATGCCGCCGGTCGCGCCCTTGAGCGGGTTCGGCTTGGTGTGCTTCTTCACCATGTTGATGCCGTCGACGATCAGGTGCGAGTCGTCCTTGCGCAGCGAGACCTTGCCCCGCTTGCCCTTGTCACGGCCCGCGAGCACGATGACTTCGTCGCCTTTGCGAATCTTGTTCATGAACGCGTCCTTAAAGAACTTCGGGAGCCAGGGACACGATCTTCATGAACTTCTCGGTGCGCAGTTCACGCGTCACCGGGCCGAAGATGCGGGTGCCGATGGGCTCCAGCTTGTTGTTGAGAAGCACGGCGGCATTGCCGTCGAACTTGACCAGGGAGCCGTCGCTGCGGCGGATGCCCTTGGCGGTACGGACGACCACTGCGCTATAGACTTCGCCTTTTTTGACGCGTCCGCGCGGAGCGGCTTCCTTGATGCTGACCTTGATGATGTCGCCCACGCTGGCGTAGCGACGCTTGGAGCCGCCCAGCACCTTGATGCATAGGACGGACTTGGCGCCGGTGTTATCGGCGACTTCGAGCCGGGATTCTGTCTGGATCATTTTTCAATATTCCCAACTTGTATCCAGAGCAGGCTCCGGATCAGTCTTGGGCCCGTCGTCCGCGTCGTGAACCACTCACGCCGCATCCGTTGGGCAGATACTGCACTCAAGAAAAGTGCAGCCCGCGATTATTGCAAATCGCGGGCGGCCTGTCAACTGATCTGCCAGAAACCGGCCTGAGCCCCCTGGGGCGGGGGCGGCCGGAGAGTGCGCAAGCTCAGGGATTGCGGGTGAATTTCCAGACAAAGACGCCGTCCGTGCCGTCCGTGTCGGTGCCCTCGATCGTCATCGGCTCATCCGGTTTGAGCGGAACCCGGACGGTTCCCGCCGCCGACTCGCCGCCCTCCTTGGTGCCTCCGAAAAAAGGCAGCCCGGCAAGAACAATGGAGGTTTCGGTTCCGGAGCTGGTCACGCAAGTCCGCGTCACGTTCCAGACGCCGGTCGCGCCGATCCCCTTGTAGGTTGGCGGGCTGGCGTTGAAGTCCACGACCAGGATCCCAGCGCCGCCCAGCGACCCGCTGGTGGCAGGATACTTGCATTGACCCTCGTCGCTGGCGATGGTCCCGGTGCCACTGGCGACGTACTGGGCGATGTTGTTGTCCCGGACCAGAAGCACCCAGGTGACCTGGACCTCGGCGCTGTGCTGGCGGTCACGGAAACTGGCGGTGCCGGTCCACGAATCCGCGCCGACGACTGTGATGTTCGACACCAGCAAGGTCTTGCGCCCGCCTTTGCCGGTGACGGTGGCGCTGACAGCGACGACATTGGGCGACGGCTCGAAGGACGGCGCGATGTAGGTCCCGGCCGATCCGTTGCCGGACACAGTGCCGAAAGAGCCGCCGCCGGGCCGCCCGTTGACCGACCAGTCGCTGGCTAGCTGCGTTCCCTCGAGCGCATCGGCGTCGCTGCTGGTGTCGCACTTCTGGCCCAGCGCGGCCAGGCCGGCGACCTCGGGCGGGGTGTAACAAACCACCAGCTGCAACGCAACGCTGGCGCTGGTCCGGACCGTCTTCGAGATCGGCAGCAGATTGGTGCCCGCGACCTGCGACCAGACACTGAAATGCGTGCTCGCGACACTCACGGTTCTTGCGGCCGTGTCCAACGTCGGTTCGCCGGCCCACTGCCACTGGCCGGTGCTGGTCTGGAAGGCGGCGCCGAGGAGGTCTGCCGAAGTGCCCTGTAAATCCTGATCCGTATAGGTGAATGTCAGCGTGACCGGCTTGAGGAAGGTCTGTCCTTCGGGTGTCAGCCGGTAGGCTGCGCCCCGCCTGCCATGCGCCAGGTTGGTCACGGGCTGGATGGTGACGGCGGTTTCCGCGGCCAGGGCGCCTGCGGGAATGGTCAGCGCCAGGCGGCCGTCAGGCGCGCGCAAGCTGCCGCCGGCCGCACCGATGGTTGCGCTGGCTGCGCTGCCAACCGGAGTGCCCACTGCAGTTGCAGGCGGCGGTGTGGAAGCTGCGATGGAAGGAGTGGCGGCGGGAGTGACGGCATCCACAGTGGCGGGTGGCGCACCTGCCTGCGGGACGCTGCCGTCGCCGTTGCCGCCGCAGGAAGCCAGTACCAATGCGCCACCCAGCAGGATGCCGAGTCCGAGGCGTCGCAGATTGCCGGGGACGAGAGAGCTGTTCATGAGGAAACTCCTTTGTGAAGACCTGTGGTGATTGGGGGAAATCGATCGCGGGTAGCGCAATGCGGTCAGCGGCCGAACAGTCCGCGAACGGCGTTGAAGCCATCGAGCGCCTGTTTGGCGCCGCCGTCCGGGCTGTTGACGACCGGCGCAGGGGCGGCGCCGCCACCAGCGGGCGACACTGTCGCCGGGCCCTGCGCAGCCGGTGCCGGCGGCGGCCGAGTCGCCACCGATACCGGGGGCGGCTGGTTTGCCACAGACACCGGCGCGGCCCTCGCGGCGACTGCTTGAGACTCGGCGGCGCCGGGCAAGGGCCTGCCGACCATGGCCTGCAGGCGCTCGCGGTCGATTGCACCGGCCAGGGCCTGCCGCAATGGTGTGTCGAGGCCGCCGACGGACCACACCACGTTGCGGACCTTCAAGCCTGCGCTTCTGGCAGGGCTGGCCGTGCCGTAGGAGCCTGAGGGGACCATGAGACCCGCCTCGGGCAGCCGGGTGGCATTCATCGCCAACCGGACCGCGGCATTTTGTCCCTCGCCATCCAGCGCCTGCTGGCGCCTGCGCAGCTCGTCGGCCTGCGGCTTGACCGCTTCCTCATGCTTTTTTTGCAGGTCGCGCGCCTGCTGGGAGAAGCCGTGGGCCTCGGCCTCCCGGGCCCTGGCGCCTGCCAGGTCGCCCGCCTTGCGGGCCGCGTCGGTCGCCGAATAGCCGGCCGAGGCTTTCTGCTCCAGGGCGTCACGCTGCGCCTTGAGCTCGGGCGGCAGGGCGACCAACGCATAGAGCTGGTCGGCCAGGGCCGGGCGTTCGGTCCGGCGCCGCCGGATCTCGTCGCTGCCCAGTTCGACGACATAGAAGCGGCTCGCCTCCAGCGTGAAGTCGCCCTCCTTCTGCCCCCTGCAAAGCACGCCGATGGCTGGCATGCGGTTGAAGTCGATGGAGTTGCCGGTCAGCCTGGCGCCAGTGGGCGCCGGCGGCAGGGCCGCCACCAGAGCGGCGACGGCGCGGGCATGAAACTCCAGTTCGGCCGGCGTGGGGTTGCGCACGCCGTCAACGCAGTCGGCCGCCGCAACAAGGGGCCAGCACACGACGAGGAAGGCCAGGCCGGCGGCAACCCGACGCAGCGAGCAGATCAGCGGTTTGAAGTTCATGGCGGCTCCAGGGCGATTGACAGCGAGGGGGGCAGTATCAAAGCCAGGCGCCGCTGGCGGACAGTGCCGAAAGTCACCTTCAGCACGCCGCGAAGCGGCCAAGTCCTGCAAACAGTGGAGGAGTGCCCGCCAGCCGCCGTTTCAGTCGGCCAGCGCCTGCATCAGCGTGGCTGCTCCAACCGGCTTGAACAGCACCGCCACCCTGGAATCGCGCACCCGCTGCAGCCGCTCGGGCGCGGTCTCGCCCGTGACCAGCAGCAGCCGCAGCGCAGGGCCGTAGCGGCTCTGCAGGCGCAGGCCTGCATCCAGGCCATCGGCCCCGCCCGCCAGGCGGTAATCGCACAGCAGGGCCTCGTAGGGCCGGCCTTGCTCCACAGCCTCCGCCAGCGCTTTCCCGGCCTGGAGTTCGTCGCGGACGGCGTCGGCATCCACTGAGTAGGAGCGCAGCAGTGCAAGCATCGCCTCCTGGACATTGGTTTCGTCGTCCAGGATCAGCACCCGCCGGGGCAGTCGCCCGGCACCAAGGCGGAAGCGCCCCGACGACTCGCTTTGCCAGGCCGCCGTCTCCATGCCGGCGGCCGCCGGCAACACCAGGCGAAACAGGCTGCCACAGCCCGGCCGCGAGCGAACCTGGACCGGATGGTCGAGCAGGCGCGACAGCCGCTGCACGATCGACAGGCCGATGCCAAGGCCCTGGGAGCGGTCGCGCCCCGGGTTGTCCACCTGGTAGAACTCTTCGAAAATGCGCTCCAGGTGCTCTGCCGCGATGCCCACCCCGGTGTCGCGCACGTCGATCCAGACCTGTTCACCGCGCGCGCGGGCCACGACCAGGACGCCGCCCTTGACGGTGTACTTCAGCGCGTTCTCGACCAGATTCGACAGCAGGCGCTGCAGCAGTTGCGGATCGCTACGCACCCACAGCGGGCTTGCCCGCAGCCGCAACTCCAGATCATTCTCCGAGGCCCAGGCCGAGAACAGGTGGTTGAGGGACTGGAACAGCGTGTTCAGGGGCACCGGCTGAATCACCCGGACCGTCACCCCGGCGTCCAGTCGCGAGACGTCGAGCATGGCGTCGAGCGAGTTGGCCAGCGACGTGACGGCGCGCATCAGGCTGGCTGCGTGGCGCCCGCATTCCTGGCCCTGCAACTCTTTCTGCAGCACGGCGCCGAACAGCGCGATCGCGTGCAGCGGCTGGCGCAAATCATGGCTGGCGGCGGCGAAGAAGCGGGTCTTTTCCTCGCTCAGCCGCTGGGTGGCGGCCATCTGGATGCTCAGCTGGTTGGCCAGCGCCTCTTTCTCGAAGCGAGCCACCAGCGATTGCGTCAGCACGCGATGCTGCTGGTGAGCGTATTTGAGCGTCGTCGCCAGGAAGGCCGCGCAACAAGCTGCCAGGAACAGGGAAATCAGGTCGGCGCGCAGAACCAGCGCGATGATCAGCCCGGTCATCATCGGCGCGATGAAGCGGATCAGCGCCGGCCGCAAGGCGGCGACCGACAGCGCCCCCGTGGCGCAGGTGCCCATCATGACGACGATCATCAGCGCCGTGAGCTGCGGATCGTCCCTGGGCAGATACAGCAGGGGAGCCAGGCCCCAGACGCAACTGATCATCAGGATCGCATTGCTGTAGCGCCTGGCCCAAAGCGCACTGCGCGAGCGGGCCCGGGAGTCCTGGGCAAAAGCGACCCAAAGCGGCCGCCACAGGGCTGGGCTCAGATGGAGCGCAAGCCAGGCCAGGATGATGGGGTCGCGCAACTTCCAGTACATCGTGGCGCTGAAGGCGACGGCCACCGCCCGGTCGGTCAGTGCGGCCGTCCGGATGCTGGCGAACGCCGAAGCCACCTGCTCGCGCAGGATCTGCTCCCCCGGTGTTGCTGGTTCGACGCGGTCGGTGCTCGTCGTCATCAGGACGACTCGATCAACGCAGACCGCTGATCAGCTGGGCTCGCGAGCGCATGCCGAACATCAGCAGCAGCGTCGACACGTGGTTCTTGACCGTGCCTTCGCTGAGGTGGGTGATCTGTGCGATCTCCCGATTCGATTTTCCGGCCAGGATCGAATCCAGGATCTCGGCCTGGCGCTGTGACAGGTGCTCGGGAGCGTTGTTGTCCGCCGGGTCTTCAGTTCCAGCGAGCTTGAACAGCCCGCGTTCCCGGATGAAGCGAAGTACTTCCGACAGATCCGCCGACTTGGACAGAAACGCACTCGCGCCCAGGGCCAGCGCGCCTTGCGCCAGGCCGGCGCTGGTCGTGCCGGACAGCACCACCACGCGTGCGCCCGGAAAGCGCTTGCGGAACGTGGCCAGCCCGCTCAGGCCCTGGGTGTCGGGCAGCGCCAGGTCGAGCAGCACGACACCGATTGCCGAGATATTGCGCGTGTAGAGCGCCAAGGCCTCGGCCAGGTTCTGCGCTTCGAACACCTGGGGGGCCGGTTCGGCCGGCGTGAGGTGCGTTTGCAACAGCGCGCGAAAACCCAGCCGCACCAGTTCGTGGTCGTCGACCACCAGAATGCCCGCCGGCGCGCTGGCCGCCAGGCGGGCCGCCGCGCGGTCGGCGGGAGCGGTCCTGGGCGCTGTCGGGATTTCTGCAGCCATGTCGATCATCCTTGGCAACCAGATGCGGGCCCGGCGCAGTATGCGACGCGTGTCGGCCCGCAGGCAGTGCCGAAAGTCATTTTTACGCCGACAGCATGTGGCCAATCGGCGCAATTGGCAAACGGAGCCGGCCGGCTGGCAAGGCGGGTACGGGCTCGCGTTGCCGGCGTGCGGCAGCGACGGCGCTCAGACTGGCAGCGACAGATACAACCGGCACAGCGCCTGGAAGTCACCGATCCGGGGGTCGGCGCCGGTTTCCTGCTGCAGGATGGCGCCCACGTCGGGCGCCATCGACCCCGCCAGGCTGGCGTCCAGGAACAACAGCCGCCAGCGCCGGGCCAGCACGTCCTCCACCGTCCGGGCATATTCGCGGCGGGCGGCGAAGCGCACCATCGCCTCGCTCAGCCCGCCGCCCAGCAGCCGGGTCGCGCCCGGCAGTGCGCGCACCTCGCCCTGCTCGCTGCCATAGGAATGCAGGCCCTGGGGCTCGCTGATCGGCCGTCGACCGGTCGCCGGCCCGTCGCCCCCGACCAGCACCAAGTTGGCGGTCACTCCGGCGCTAACTGTTGGCAGCAGGCCCTTGTCGAAGCAGGTCTGAAGCACATCCTCGGCCATTGCCCGGTAGGTCGTCCACTTGCCCCCGGTCACCGTGACCAGGCCGCTGGCGCTGGCCAGCACGGTGTGCTCCCGGCTGAGCTTCTTGGTGTCCTGCCCGTCCTCGTCGGGCGGCTTGACCAGCGGGCGCAGCCCCACCCACATGCTGCGGATGTCAGCCACCTGGGGCGCGCGGGCCAGGTACCGGCCCGACTCGCCAAGAATGAAGTCCAGTTCTTCCTGGAACGGGCGCGGCTCCAGCGCCAGGTCGTCCCGGGGCGTGTCGGTCGTGCCCAGGATCAGCTTTCCCAGCCAGGGGACGCCGAACAACACCCGGCCATCGGCCGTCTTGGGCACCATCAGCGCGTGGCTGCCGGGCAGGAATTCGCGGTCCACCACGATGTGAACGCCCTGGCTGGGCGCCACCATCGCCTGCACCGGCCGGCCGATCGCCGCGCCATCCTGCTGCCGCAATGCGTCGACCCAGACGCCGGTGGCGTTGATGACGCAGCGGGCCTTCAGCTCGAAAGCCCGGCCGGTCTCGCTGTCATGGCAGTGCAATCCCGTGACCTTGCCGGCCGTATGCACCAGCGTGTCGACCGGGCAATAGTTGACCACCAGGGCCCCGCGGGAGGCTGCGGTGCGAGCCAGCGCCAGCGCCAGCCGGGCGTCGTCGAACTGGCCGTCCCAGTATTTGACGCCGCCCTTGAGGCCTTCCTTTCGCAGCGTCGGCAGGCAGGCCAGCGTCTCGCCGCGGCTGAGGAACTCGGTCGACCCCAGGCCGGCCCTGCCAGCCAGCGCGTCATAGGCCTTCAGGCCGGCGCCATAGAACGGCGTCTCCCAGAACTTGTAGGAGGGCATGACGAATGCCAGCGGCTGGGCCAGGTGGGGCGCATTGCGCAGCAGCGTGCTGCGCTCGTGCAGCGCCTCGCGCACCAGCGAGATGTTGCCTTGCGCCAGGTAGCGGACGCCGCCGTGCACCAGCTTGGTGGCGCGCGACGAGGTGCCCTTGGCGAAGTCGTGCGATTCGAGCAGCACCACCGAAAAACCGCGGGCCGCCGCGTCCAGGGCGACGCCGAGCCCGGTGGCGCCGCCGCCGATGACCGCCACGTCCCAGGTCTTCGGTTGCGAGAGCTGCGAAAGCAATTCCTGTCGTGTCATCCGCCGATTTTCGCCGAGCCGCGGCGATAGACTCCGGCCATGACCCAAAGCAACGCAATCCAGGCCCGGGCGATCGCCTTCATCGGCGGCGGCAACATGGCAGGCGCCATCCTCGGTGGCCTGCTGCGAGAAGGACTGGCGCCGTCCCAGGTGGAGGTGGTCGAACCCTTTGCCGAGGCGCGCGCCAGGCTGCAATCCCAGTTCGGTGTCACGGCCCAGGAACACGCCGGCCCGGCGCTGGCCCGAGCCGAGCTGGTGGTCTGGGCCGTCAAGCCACAGACGTTCAAGCAAGCGGCATTGCAGGTGAAAGCGCACACCGCGCGGGCCCTGCACCTGAGCGTGGCGGCCGGGATCCGCTCCGACAGCATCGCGGCCTGGCTGGGCTCCGAGCGGATCGTGCGCTCCATGCCCAACACGCCGGCGCTGGTCGGCAAGGGCATGACGGCGCTGTTCGCGCGGCCCGGCGTGACGGCGGCCGACCGCGCACTGGTGGAACAGGTGATCGCCACCACCGGCCAATCGCTGTGGGTGGAGCAGGAATCGCAGCTCGACGCGGTGACGGCGCTCTCCGGTTCCGGGCCGGCCTATGTCTTCTTCTTCCTCGAGGCGATGACCAAAGCCGGCGTGGAGATGGGCCTGTCGGCGCAGCAGGCGCACCAGCTCGCCGTCGGCACCTTCGTCGGCGCCTCCGAACTGGCGCGCGCCTCCGACGATCCGCCCGAAGTGTTGCGCCAGCGCGTGACGTCCAAGGGCGGCACCACCTACGCGGCGATCACCTCGATGGAGCAGGACCAGATGCAGGCGCACTTCGTGAAAGCGCTGCACGCCGCCCGCGCCCGGGCCAAGGAACTGGGTGACGAGTTCGGCGCCTGAGCGCAAGCCGCTTCAGCGCAAGGCGTAGCCGGCCACCACGCCGGCAAACACGGTGAATCCCAGCCAGTGGTTGAGGCGGAACGCCTTGAAGCAGCCGTCCCGGCTGCGGTCCCGGATCAGCGTGAAGTGCCAGGCCGCCTGCGCCCCCGCCAGGGCGATCGCCAGCGCCACCACCGCCGGCGCAACCCGCTGCAACAGCACCGCCGCCCAGATGGCCAGGTAGACGCCATAGCTGGCCATCACCACCGCCACGTCGGCCCGCCCCAGCGTGATGGCCGACGTCTTCATCCCGATCCTGAGGTCGTCGTCGCGGTCCACCATCGCGTATTCGGTGTCGTAGGCCAGCACCCAGAACAGGTTGCCCAGCAGCAGCACCCACGCCAGCAGCGGGACGCGCGCCTGCGCCGCCGCGAACGCCATCGGGATCCCGAAGCTGAAGGCCACCCCCAGCACCGCCTGCGGCATCGAGACGAAGCGCTTGGCGTAGGGATAGGCGAGCGCGATCGCCAGCGCCGCGAACGACCACGCGATCGCCACCGCATTGGTGGTCAGCACCAGCGCGAACGCCAGCAGCGCCAGCACCGCGCCGAACAGCAGCGCCTCCTTCACCGACAGCGCGCCACTGGTGACCGGACGCTGCGCGGTGCGCTTCACGTGCTTGTCGAACTCGCGGTCGGCGACGTCGTTGACGCAACAGCCGGCGCTGCGCATCAGGAAGGTGCCCAGCGTGAACACGCCGAGCAGGTGCCAGCCCGGGAATCCCTGCGCCGCAATCCACAACGCGCCGAGCGTGGGCCACAGCAGCAGCAGCCAGCCGGCCGGCCGGTCCCAGCGGATCAGGTCGAGGTAGAGCCGGGGCCTGCCCGCCGCCATCACAGCCCCAGCTGGCGCAGGTCGAGGCGGCCCTGCGCGATTGGCGGGTACCACAGGTAGGACCCGCTGACCGGTTTGGAGATCCGGAACATGGCGTCGACGACGCCGTCCTCCTCGCCCGCCATGCGGCGCATCTGAACCTCGAACGAGCGATGCGACTTGCCAAAGGCGACGAACATCAGGCCGCCCTGCATGCTCTGGCTCCAGGGCATGGAGCGCCGCAGCATGAAGGCCGGCGGCTCGAAACTTTCCTGCGCCGTGCGTTTCACGTGGGCCCAGGTCGGCGAGTCCTCCAGTTCGACGTTGTCCGCCAGCCGGCGGCCGAAGTGGTTGTCGCGATCGCCCTCGGCCAGCCGCTCGAACGCGTCGAAGTCATGCACCCATTGCTGGACGGCGACGTAGCTCGAGCCGTCCAGCCCGGGCCCGGCACCATGGACCAGTGCGGCCTCCTCGGCCAGCTCGCCCGTTGGGTTCTCGGTGCCGTCCTCGTAACCGGTCAGGTCCCGGCCGGTCTTGTGGCGGAACGCGTCGACCATGTGGCGCAGCTTGAATGCCGGCTGCAGCAGCTGCACCATCCGGCGCGACAGGTGCAGCAGGTCGCCCCGATCGTCGCCGCGCAGCCAGCACCACAGCGCGATCGGCGTCGACGGCACCTGGCCGCCGTGGCCGCTGAGCGCCGGGAGTTCATGCAGCCCCGGCACCGAGGCGCCGAGCGCGGCCACCAGGCCGGGACCGACGCCGACGACGGTCTGCTGGCCGTCGGCGGCTTCGGCCAGCCGCTTCAGCGTTTCTGGCAGCGCAGCAGGCGGGAGCGCCTCGGGCGCGAGCGTGAAGGAGACGTAGCGCGCCGCCGCCGGCACGGCTGCAAGAATGCCCGGTTGCGCTGGACTGGTCATGACAGCCTCTTGACTCCCGGCAGTTCGCAGGCATAGACGGCGTTGCGCAATGCGGCGATGGCCTCATAGCGGGTGAAGCTGCGGCGCCAGGCAAGCACCACGCGGCGGGTCGGCGGGTCGCCATCGAACGGGATGTACTTGACGAAAGCCTGGTCGTCACGGCGCCGCTTGCCCTTGGGTTCCAGCGCCTGCTTGGGCACCGACAGGCGCGGCACCAGCGTCACGCCCATGCCGGCCGCCACCATGTGCTTGATGGTTTCCAGAGAGGAGCCCTCGAAGCTCTTGCGGATACCTTCGGCGTCGCTGGAAAAGCGCGCGAACTCGGGGCAGACCTCCAGCACGTGGTCGCGAAAGCAATGGCCCGTTCCCAGCAGCAGCATGGTCTCGCTTTTCAGTTCCTGCGCCGTGATGGTCTTGCGCGTGGCGAACGCATGGGTTGCGGGGACGGCCGCCAGGAACGGCTCGTCGTAGAGCGGCGCGATGGCCAGGCCGGTGTCAGGGAAGGGCTCGGCCATGATGGCGCAGTCGATCTCGCCGGTGCGCAGCATCTCCAGCAGCTTGACGGTGAAGTTCTCCTGCAGCATCAGCGGCATCTGCGGAGTCCGGTCGATGGCCTGGCGCACCAGGTCCGGCAGCAGGTACGGGCCGATGGTGTAGATCACCCCCAGCGTCAACGGCCCGGCCAGCGGGTCCTTGCCGCGCTTGGCGATCTCCTTGATGTTGGCCGCCTGCTCCAGCACGCTCTGGGCCTGGCGCACGATCTCCTCGCCCAGCGGGGTCACGGTCACCTCGTTGGCGCTGCGCTCGAACAGCTTGACCTCCAGCTCCTCCTCCAGCTTCTTGATCGCCACCGACAGCGTCGGCTGCGAGACGAAGCAGGCCTCGGCCGCCCTGCCGAAGTGCTTCTCCCGCGAGACCGCGACGATGTATTTCAGTTCCGTGAGCGTCATGAGCGCATCAATTGTGGCGCATCCCCGCATTGGACTAGGCCGGATGGCAGATTCGATCTGGCCTGCGGGTGCATAAATTCAAGACCCCTATCCACCCATTTCAAGAGGTCCATCATGAAGAACTTGATTCTGACGCTGTCGGGTCTTTCGGTCGCAGTCCTGCTCGCTGCGTGCGGCGGCGGCGGCGGCGGCGTTGACGACAGCGCCGCTGCCGCCAGCGCCACCGCCACCGTGACAGCAACGGCCACGCCGGCCGGCGTCGACGCGACCCGGTACGCGGGAGCCTGGGGCAGTTGCTCCTCGATCGGGAACGGGGCGTCCGAACAGGAAAGCATCGTCATCACGGCGACATCCGCCAGCAGCTTCGACTTCATCGATACCACCACGTCCTATGCCGCGCCCGGCTGCGCCGGTGCAGCCGGCGCGATCACCAAGTCGACCAGCGGTACCGTCGTTTTCACCGGCACCAAGACCGTCGCCACCGACACGGTCGACGCAGGCATCCTCACGCAGGGGACGGACAGCAGCAAGCAGATCTTCCTGGCCACGGCCACGACGATCACGACCGGCCGGATGGCCCAGGACGGAGGCGCCCTCGATGCCGACGGCTATCCGACCACGCTGGACCCGAACGGCCTCGTGCGGCAGTAGCACTGGCCTTGCTGCGCTCGCAGCCGCCTCAGGCCTTCAGGTAGTCCTGCCGCCCGCCCAGCCAGCGGGCGACATGCCTGTCGGCCAGCGCCGGCTGCTGATCGAGCAGCTGCGGGGCCAGCCGGCGGGCTGCCGCCAGCAGCTCAGCGTCGGTCGCCAGGTCGGCAAACCGCAGCAGGGCGGCGCCCGACTGGCGCGCGCCCAGGAATTCGCCCGGGCCGCGGATTTCCAGGTCCCGCCTGGCGATCTCGAAGCCGTCGCTGGTCTCGGCCATGGCCTTGAGGCGGGAGCGCGCGGTCTCGCCCAGCCGCCCGCCTTCGCCCGAAGAGTAGAGCAGGACGCAGGCCGAGGCGGCCGCGCCGCGCCCGACCCGGCCGCGCAGCTGGTGCAGCTGCGACAGGCCGAAGCGCTCGGCATGCTCGATCACCATCAGCGAGGCGTTGGGCACGTCGACCCCGACCTCGATCACCGTGGTCGAGACCAGCACGCCCATCGCGGCGCCGGTGAAGCGCGCCATCACCGCCCTCTTCTCGGCCGGCGGCATGCGCGAATGCAGCAGGCCGACCATCACACCCGGCAACGCCGCGCCGAGCGCTTCATGGGTCTGGGTGGCATTGGTCAGGTCCAGCGCCTCGCTCTCCTCGATCAGGGGACAGACCCAGTACACCTGCCGGCCCTGCGCCAGCTGGCCGCGGATGCGCTCGATCACTTCGTCGCGGCGGCTGTCGGCCACCAGCTTGGTGACCACCGGCGTGCGGCCAGGGGGCAGCTCGTCGATCGTCGACACGTCCAGGTCGGCGTAATAGCTCATGGCCAGGGTGCGCGGGATCGGGGTGGCCGTCATCATCAGCAGGTGTGGTTCGCGCTGCGCGCAAACCGCACTGGCGGTGGATGTGCTCGCCCCCTCCCCGGCCCTCCCCCGACGGGGGGAGGGTTCTGCTTCCTGCGTCATCTTGCTACGCAGGGCCAGGCGTTGCTCGACGCCGAAGCGGTGCTGCTCGTCGATGATGGCCAGCGCCAGGTTGCGGAACTGCACCTGGTCCTGGATCACCGCATGGGTGCCGATCACCAGGGCCGCCTCGCCGCTGGCCACCAGCTGCAGCATCCCGGCGCGCTCCTTCTTCTTCTGGCTGCCGGTCAGCCACGCCACCCGCTGGCCGCGCGGCGCCAGCAGCGGCTCGAGCCAGCCGATCAACTTGCCGAAGTGCTGCTGCGCCAGGATCTCGGTGGGCGCCATCAGCGCGCATTGCCAGCCGGCGTCGATCGCGATGGCGGCGCCCAGCGCGGCCACGATGGTCTTGCCGGAGCCGACGTCGCCTTGCAGCAGCCGGTGCATCGGCACGCTGCGCGCCAGGTCGCGCGCGATCTCCTGGCTGACCCGGCGCTGGGCCGCGGTCAGCTGGAACGGCAGCGCGGCGAGCAGCTGCTCGTGCAGAGGCAATTTCCGTTCGCCCTGAGCTGCGTCGAACGGCTCTGCCCGAACGATGCCCAGCGTCGGTGCCCGCAGGCCCGCCCGCTCGCGCCTGCTTTGCAGCTGCGACAGCTGCTGCGCCAGCAACTCTTCGGCCTTCAACCGCTGCCAGGCCGGATGGCTGCGGTCCTCCAGCGCAGCCACCGAGGTGTCGGGCGCCGGATGGTGCAGGAAGTCCAGCGACCGCCGCAGGTCCCATCCCGGCTGCAAGCCCATCTCGTGTTCCAGCGCCGGCGGCAAGGTGGCCGACAGGTCGGCGCGGTTCAACGCCCCTTGCACCGCCTTGCGCAGGTAGTTTTGCGGCAGGCTGGCCGAAGTGGGGTAGACCGGCGTCAACGCTTGCGGCAGGTCACCGTCGGCCGGGCGGCAGGCGGGGTGCACCATCTGCCAGCCCAGGAAGCCGCCTTTGAGGTCGCCGCGAGCCCGGATCCGCGTGCCGGCCGCCAGCGCCTTCTGCTGCGAGGGATAGAAGCTGAAAAAGCGCAGCACGCAGGCGTCGCCATCGTCTTCCTGCAGCGTCACCACCAGCTGGCGGCGCGGCCGGTAGGCGATCTCGCACGCCGTGACGACGCCTTCGACCTGCACCGTGTCGCCTTCGCGCGCGTCGCACAGCCGGGTGATCCTGGTTTCGTCCTCGTAGCGCAACGGCAAGTGCAGCGCCAGGTCGATGTCGCGGCCCAGCCCCAGCTTGCGGAGTGCTTTTTGCGGAGCTGACAGAGCCAGGGGCTGGGGCATGGGACAATTCTGCCTTCTCTCATCCATTCACTTGGCACGGGTTTGTCCAACCCTCAAGCATGCGCAATTTCACCCTCGGCGACTTTTATTTCGCCCTGCCTCCAGACCTGATCGCCCAGCATCCGGCCACGGAACGCGCCGGCTCCCGTCTGCTCGATGGAACCGGCGCCGAGCCGGTCGACCGCGGTTTTCGCGAGCTGCCGACGCTGCTGCGGGCCGGCGACCTGATGGTGTTCAACGACACGCAGGTGGTGAAGGCGCGCCTGTTCGGCGGCAAGCCAACCGGCGGCAAGCTCGAACTGCTGATCGAGCGGGTGCTGCACGACCGCGATGTCGTTGCCCACATGAAGGTGAGCAAGAAGCCGCAACCCGGCACGGTGCTGCAGATGGTTGGCGGCTTCACCGCCACACTCACCGGCCGCTGGCCGCAGGACGACGGCCCGCTGTTTCGTTTCACGCTGAGCGACGACCCCTATGCCTTGATGCAGCGCCATGGCCATGTGCCGCTCCCACCTTACATCGAGCACACCGATTCGGCCGACGACGAACGCCGCTACCAGACGGTGTTTGCGAAGCATCCGGGCGCAGTGGCCGCCCCGACCGCGGCGCTGCATTTCGACCAGGCGATGCTGGACACCCTGGATGCGCAAGGCGTGCGCCGCGCCACGGTCACGCTGCACGTGGGCGCGGGGACCTTCCAGCCGGTGAAGACCGAGAACCTGGCCGAGCACCGCATGCACAGCGAACGCTATGCCGTTCCCCCGGCGACCCAGCAGGCGCTGGCCGAAACCCGGGACCGCGGCGGCCGCATCGTTGCCGTCGGCACGACAACCGTGCGCACGCTCGAGTCGTACGCGGTGAGCGGCGAGGCCGTTGGCGACACCAGCATCTTCATCACGCCGGGCTTCCAGTTCCGTTTCACCGACCTGCTGCTGACCAACTTCCACCTGCCCAAGTCCACCCTCATGATGATGGTCAGCGCCCTGGCGGGCTACGACCACGTCATGGCACTCTATCGCCATGCCATCGCGCAGCGCTACCGCTTCTTCAGCTATGGCGACGCGATGCTGCTGGCCCGCACACCCTATGCTTGAATTCGAACTGCTCAACACCGAAGGCCACGCCCGCCGCGGCCGCCTGACCCTGAACCACGGCGTGGTGCAGACGCCGATCTTCATGCCGGTGGGCACTTACGGCACGGTCAAGGGCGTGACGCCACGCTCGCTGCAGGAGATGGACGCGCAGATCATCCTGGGCAACACCTTCCACCTGTGGATGAGGCCGGGGCTGGACGTGCTGCAGCAGTTCGGCGGCCTGCACCGCTTCGAGCGCTGGGACCAGCCGATCCTGACCGACAGCGGCGGCTTCCAGGTCTGGAGCCTGGGCGAGATGCGCAAGATCAGCGAGGAGGGCGTGAAGTTCGCCTCGCCGGTCAACGGCGACAAGCTGTTCCTCACGCCCGAGATCTCGATGCAGATCCAGACCCTGCTGAACTCCGACATCGCGATGCAGTTCGACGAATGCACGCCCTACGACACCAAGGGCCACATCACGACCGAAGGCGAGGCGCGGATCTCGATGGAGCTGAGCCGGCGCTGGGCGCTGCGCTGCAAGGCGGAATTCGAGCGGCTCCAGAACCCGAACGCGCTGTTCGGCATCGTGCAGGGCGGAATGTTCGAGTCGCTGCGCGAGGAATCGCTGGCGGCGCTGGTGGGCATGGACTTCCCCGGCTACGCGGTCGGCGGCGTGAGCGTCGGCGAACCGAAGGACGAGATGCTGCGCATCATGGCGCACACCCCGCACCTGTTGCCGGAAAACAAGCCGCGCTACCTGATGGGCGTCGGCACGCCGGAAGACCTGGTGGAAGGCGTGGCGCAGGGCGTGGACATGTTCGACTGCGTGATGCCCACCCGCAACGCGCGCAACGGCCACCTGTTCACCCGCTTCGGCGACCTGAAGATCCGCAATGCGCGCCACCGCACCGACGAGCGGCCGCTGGACGAGACCTGCACCTGTTATGCCTGCAAGGGCACGACGTCGGCGACTGGAACGGTCGAAGGCGGTTTCTCGCGCGCCTACCTTCACCACCTGGAGCGCTGCGGCGAGATGCTGGGCCCCATGCTGGCCACGATCCACAACCTGCACTACTACCTGAACCTGATGCGCGAGGTGCGCGAGGCGCTCGATGAAGGACGCTTCGTTGCGTTCGTGCAGCAATTCAGGCGGGACCGGGCGCGCGGAGTGTGAGCCCGACGCTACACGGCCTCACGCGGCCAGCAGCTGTCCCACCCGCTGTTGCAGCAACTGCGGCTGCACCTGGTCCGGCGCAACGGCTGGCCCGACGTTCAGGCCGACGCGATTGAACAGCCCGCGCCGGAACGGCCGCACCATCGCGCCGCCCTGCTCGACCCGGCTGAAGAACGAACCCCACAGGTTGGTCAGCGCCATCGGGATCACGGGCACCGGCTGGCGCTCCAGGATCTTCATCACGCCGCCCTTGAACTGCTGCAACTCGCCGTCGCGCGTGATGCCGCCTTCCGGAAAGATGCCCAGCAGGTCGCCGTCCCGCAGCACCTGGGCCGCCGCCTCGAACGCCGCTTCGTAAGCCGCGGGGTCTTGCGCCCGCGGCGCGATCGGGATTGCCTTGGCGAGCCGGAACAGCGTGCCCAGCACCGGCACCTTGAAGATCCGGTGGTCCATCACGAAGCGGATCGGCCGCGGGCTGGCCGCCATCAGCAGCACGGCATCGACAAAGCTGACGTGGTTGCACACCAGGATGGCGGGGCCGGCCAGCGGAATGTTCTCGTCGCCCCGGATCCTGAAGCGGTAGGCAACGTGCGACAGCACCCAGGCCACGAAGCGCAGCAGGTATTCCGGCACCAGCATGAAGATGTAGAACGCCACCACGGCGTTGGCCATGCCCACCAGCAGGAAGATCTGCGGGATGGTGAAGCCGAACTTCAACAGCAGGCCGGCGATGATGGAGCTGCCGATCATGAACAGCGCGTTCAGGATGTTGTTGGCCGCGATGACGCGGGCCCGGTGCGTCGGTTGCGAACGCAGCTGGATCAGCGCATACATCGGCACGCTGTACAGGCCGGCGAACAGGCTCAGCAGCGCCAGGTCGGCCATCACCCGCCAGTGCGCAGGAATCGCCATGAATTGCGCCAGCGTCAGCAATCCCGCCGGCGGCAGCCCGCGCGATGCGAAGTACAGGTCGATCGCGAACACGCTCATCCCGATCGCGCCCAGCGGCACAAGGCCGATCTCGACATGGCGGCGCGACAGCACTTCGCACAGCAGCGAGCCGGTGCCGATGCCGATCGAGAACACCACCAGCAGCAGCGAGGCCACCTGTTCGTTGCCATGCAGCACCTCCTTGGCGAAGCTGGGGAACTGGCTGAGGAACACGGCGCCGAAGAACCACATCCAGCTGATCCCCAGCAGCGAGCGGAACACCACCAGGTTGCCGTGCGCCAGCTTGAGGTTGCGCCAGGTCTCGCTGACCGGGTTCCAGTTGATCCTCAGGCCCGGATCGGTGGCCGGCGCCGAGGGAATCCATTGCGCGATCGCCCGGCCCACCAGCGCCAGCGCCACGCAGGCGATGGCGACATCCTGCCGGCCGACCTCGGGAATGGCGACGATGACGCCGCCAGCCACGTTGCCCAGCAGGATGGCGACGAAGGTGCCCATCTCCACCATGCCGTTGCCGCCGGTCAGTTCGCGCTCGTTCAAGACCTGCGGCAAGTAAGCGAACTTCACCGGCCCGAACAGTGTGGAGTGCAGTCCCATCAGGAAGGTGCAGGCCAGCAGCGCGACGACGTTGTCGTGCCAGAACCCCCATGCGGCCAGCAGCATGATGGCGATCTCGAGGTTCTTGACGAACCGGATCATCCGGGTCTTGTCGTACTTGTCGGTCAGCTGGCCGCTGGTGGCGGAGAACAGCAGGAACGGCAGGATGAACAGCGCGCCGATCACCAGCCCCGCCAGCGCCGGCGGCATCCAGCCGACCTGCAACTGGTAGGTCACCATCACGGTGAAGGCGAACTTGAACAGGTTGTCGTTCGCCGCGCCCGAGAACTGGGTCCAGAAGAACGGCGCGAAGCGGCGCTGGCGCAGCAGGGCGAACTGGTTCGGGTGCGCGTGCCCCGCCGGCTGGGCCACGGGCGCGGCGCTGATGGTCGTCATGGGGAACTCCTCCTGTGCGGGCTCATGCATGGCCCGTTCTCCGGCTGGCTGCTGACGTGGCGGTTGCGGCATTCTGCCGGGATTCGCCCGGCTTGCCGAGCGCAAGGATCACGGGCAAGGCGGCCATTGCGGCGACCCCGTGCTTGAGCGTGTGGCCCGACACCCATTGCGCGGTCAGCGCGAACACCTGCGGGTCGGACAGCTCCAGCAACTTGGCCACTGCGTAGGCAAGAAGGACCAGGCCCCAGCGGATCGGCATGGCCGTGTGGCGCGGATGCCGCAGCCCCAGCACCAGGACCAGCGCCATGCCGCCGAACTGCAGCACGACCCACGGCAGCACGTTGCCGGTCTGGAGCGCGCTGCCGGCCGCGACCGGCCCCAGCGACAGCAAGGCCAGTCCCAGCCAGGCGCCGGCCCGGCCGCTGATGCGATCGGCGGCGAGCAATCCCAGCAGGCCGGCGAACGCCACCGCCATCGCGCAGCGGTCGACCGCCAGCCCGGCTTCGTCGGGGCCCAGGTGATACCAGGCTGAGCCGGCCGCAGCCAGCAGCAGTCCGGTGAAGAACAACGCCGCCATGCCGCGCTGGACGTTGCCCAGGAGCCGTGGCGGTAACCGCCACAGCACGATCCAGCCGGCGGCGCCCGCCAGCGCGAACGGCAGGTTGGACAACACGTCCAGCGCCATCGGCAGCTGCCAAATGGTGCGCTGGTCGGCGAAGTGGTGGTAGTTCCCGGGCTGGTGAACGGCGGGGCCGGCGAACGCCAGCACGAGCAGTGCGGCAAAGCCGGCCAGCAGGGCGGTTTCAGCGCGGGAAAGCGGATGTCGCATCGGATGCTCCTGATTGAAAGGAGCGGCCAGTGTCAGTGCCGTCGGGACCGGCTAGTGGCAAGTTTGAGCTATATTCAGCCCCGCCGCCACTCAAGGTATCGCAAAACGATACCAGCACCATGAGCACAACCCTCGACCTGGTGAGCGCCCTCAAGCAGGAACTCAAGCTGGCCCGCATGACCTATGCCGACCTCGCGCGTTCGCTCGGCATGGCCGAATCCAGCGTCAAGCGGATGCTGGCCCGGGGCGACATGCCGCTGTCGCGCATCGACGCGATCTGCCGCGCGCTCAAGCTGGACTTCGCCGAACTGGCGCGCCGGGTGGCCGACGCCCAGCCCCTGCTCAAGGAATTGACGCAGGAGCAGGAGCGGGCGGTCGTCGCCGACAAGAAGCTGCTGCTGTGCGCGATCTGCGTGCTGAGCCAGTGGACGCTGGACCAGGTCCACGCCAGCTACCGGCTGACCGAGGCCGAGTGCATCAAGTACTTCGCCCAGCTCGATCGCATCGGCATCATCGAGCTGCGGCCGCTGAACCGCTACCGGCTCAAGCTGGCCAAGACCTTCCGCTGGCGGCCGCACGGGCCGGTGATGAACTACTTTCGCGACAACGCGCTGCTCGACTACTTTTCCGGCGGCTTCGACGCCGGCGGCGAGGGCCTGCTGCTGGTGCACGGATCGATCAGCCGCGCGCTGGCGCCGTCGTTTCTCGAGCGCATGCAGCGGGTGGCGCAGGACTTCGCGCAGCAGCACCAGGCCGACCAGAAGTTGCCCGACAAGGACCGCGAAGGCTACACGCTGCTGCTGGCGATGCGCAGCTGGGAGTTCGCCGCCTTCACCCGGCTGCGCCGCTGAAGCTCACAGCAGGCTGCTGGGCCCGGTGTCCAGCACCCGCGACGGCACGCGATCGTCGCTGTCGCGGAAGTCGCTGTCGCCGCCGCCATCGACCTGCATCGTGTCCGGGCCGTGGGCCACGGTGGCGCCGTCCAGCCGCATCTCCGGGCTCAGCCGCTGCAACTGCTCGGCGAACTCGGTGCGCAGCAGGTTGCGGGTGCGGATCCAGTAGTCGGCCCGCCGGGTCTGGCGGGCGCGTTTTTCCGGCGACAGCGCGGTGGCTTCCAGCTTGTCGTCCGAGTTCAGCGGCAGCACCATCCAGCCGTGCTCGCCCCGGGTCGCCTCGAAGTGGTTCCAGATGGCGCCGTAGCTCTTGTCGATCTGCTGGGCGACTTCGCGGTAGCGCCGGCTCCAGCGATAGGGACGGCCGTGCATGGGGTGGCGCGCCGGGTCCAGCCCCACCAGGTGCAGGCCCCAGAAGCGCGCCAGCTCCTGCGCCACCCGCACCATCAGCACCGCCGGCTTCCAGCCGCTGAGCGCCTGGTTCAGTTCGACCGGCGACAGGCGCAGCACCGGGTGGCGCTGGCCGCGCACGCCGCCGATCACCAAACAGCCCCGACCCTCGATGCGAAAGCGGCTGAAGGCCAGGGTCGCGGCCTCCATCGGCGCGGCCCGCTGCTGCACCTCCTGGGCGCGCTGCAGCACCAGCGTCAGCATCAGGTCGCCTTCGGGGCTTTGCACCGGCGCCCGCTGCAGCTGCAGCCGCATGTACTCATAGCCGCGGGGCGCCGGCAGCGTCGCCAGGATCAGCGGCTTGCCGCTGGTGACGCGCTCGAAGGCACCCGGCTTCAAGGCCGTTTCCAGCCAGTCGGCATGGTCGATCAGCTGCACGACGCGGGCCGACAGGCTGGCGCCGCTGTTCACATAGGGGTGGATCGCGCGCAGGTACTCGGCCGGCAGGTCGCTGATGATGCCGCGCGAGCGCAGCTCGAACACCATGGCCATCCAGCGGCGCATCGCCTTGCCGTGCCACAACGCGGCGCGCAGCGCTCTTGCGCCCAGCTGCAGGCGGGAGGCCGCGCTGCCGGAGCCGGGCGCCAGGGCCCAGGGAATGCCGCTCCAGATGCTGGGCATCCGGTTGGAAGATGCCGATGCCATGCAGGTCAGTCCGACGACGCTGATCGGAACACTGTCAAAACGCCAGTGTAGCCATACAGGTGATCGCGGGCGATCTCGCCGCCGGCGAAGAAGCCCACCAGCGGCACGTCGCCCAGCGCGTGGCGCACGATCTGCAGTTCCGCGCTGGGTCCGCCGAAGTGCGGCCCGCCACGGCCGGCGCAGCTGATGTAGACGGCGCCGGCGATGCGGCCTTGCGGGCTGGAGGAGGTGAAGGGCGCGGTCGCGCCGCCGACGGCCAGCGGCATCTCTTCGGGCTCCAGCTCCTCGCGGATCTCGGCGCAGATGCGGACCAGGTCGGCCCGCGCCGCCTGCGCATCGCGCTGGCAGAACGCCATCCGCATCCCGGGCGTCACCTGCTGGGCGATGGCCACGCCGCGCCGCGCCGGGTCGAGTCCGATGATGTGGCGCACCGTCACGTCGGCGCCGAAGTTGCCGGTGCGGCCCACCACGTCGCTGCCCGCTTCGGTCAGCCCGACCAGCGTGGCGCGCAGGCGGGCCATCGCCGTCTGCGGTTCGTCCAGCGAGATGCCCAGGTCGCGCAACAGCACGTCCAGCGCGGGCTTGCCATCGAGCTCGGTCAGCACGTGGCCGTCGCAGGCGGTGATGATCCGCTGCGGCGCGACCGGCTGGCAGCCCTGGGTGACCCGCGAGATGAGTTGCACGTCCTCGCCGAACGCCACGCCCGAGAGGCCGCCGCGGAACACGCCGCCGGCGGCGCCCTGGCCCTTGATGTTGCCGTTGCCCCCCACCGCGAACTGGACCGCCTCGCTGCGGCTGGCGACCAGGCCGCCGAACAGGTAGCCGGTGGCGGTGCGCGCCGCCATCTCGGCGATCAGCTCGGCGACGTCTGGCGTGGCGGCGTCGGCATGGACCAGCGCCGTGTACGGCTCGAAGCCCATGCCTTCGCCCACGCCCAGCGGCGCGACACCGGAAAACACGCGGTAATGGTGCGACGGGATCTCGCACAGCATCACGCACATCGCCGGTTCGTCGAAGTATTCGACGTTGTTGGAGGCGATGCCGACACCGACGGCGCCGGCCCAGTCCGTCACCTCGCGCAGCTCGGCGCCCAGGTGGTCCAGAATTTCCTGCGCCGCCAATGCGTAGTGGTCAGTGATGTACAGCAGGCCGAGCGTCGGCGCGCTGGCATGGCCGGGCAAGGCCATCTGCGCGCGCAACTGGGCCAGCACCAGGGCCGCGGCCATCGGCCACTGCGGATGCGTGGCATGGCCATACGGAAACAGCTTCATCGCAGGCGCACCTTCATTTACTCACCGCGCTCGGGCACCGGTCTTGCGCGCGGCAGCTTTCGCGCCAGCGGACTTGCCGGCGGACGGCGCCTTCTTGCCGGCAGGGGCGCTCTTGCGGCTGGCCTGGCCGGTGAATGCGCTGGCCATTTCGGCGGCCGCCTGCATCGCCTTGCCGGACACGCCGCCGGCCAGCTCGCGGGCCGCATCGCCGGCCGGCGTCCTGGCTGCTTCGCGCATGGCGCCGCTTGCGATCTCCTGGAACTGCTGCGTGAGCGCGCTCCACCACTGCAGCGGATCGACGACGCCGCCGCTGGTGCCGGCGGGCTGGCCGTTACTGGCGGCCGGCGCACTGGCCTTCTTGCTGGCGCGGGCCTTGGCCACCGCCTCCTTGGCCGCGCCGGCGACGCTGCCTTCGGCTTCAGCGCGGCTGGCCGGGGCAGCTTGCTGCGGCTTGAGCGTGAGCGCGTCGGCGATGTCGGCCATGTTGAAGTTCATGCCCTTGAGCGTGGCCAGCGTCATCTTCTGCAGTTCGAGCGCCTGGATGGTGGCGGCCAGCGCCTTGGCGTTCTGGTCCAGCCAGAAACTGACAGCCTTGAGTTCGCCGATGCGCTTGTCGAGCTCCTCGACGTTCATGGTCGGCGCCACCCAGTTGGACAGGCTGGGCATCCCGGCCTGGGCCTGCGACGTGCCCCTGGACAGGCTCTGCAGGAAATCGAAGCCGGGCACGAATTTTCCGAAGCCGAAGTTCTGTTGCTCGCTCATGGCCGCGCTCCTGTGGTCGGGGGGTGCTGACAGCTTACCCCAACGACAGCGCGCCGGTCAGTGCTTGTGCGGGTCGGCGATCGCCGCTGCGCCGGGTGCGGACTGGCCCACCAGCAGCTCGGTCTCGACCCGGCTTTCGACGCCGCGCCTGTCCTTGAACACCAGCGTCACAGGCACCGAGGTGCCGGCCGCCAGCGGCCGCTTCAGGTCCATCAGCATCAGGTGCAGGCCGCCGGGCTTGAACTCCACCGTCTTGCCGGCGGGCAGTTCGATCGCGCCGGCCGGGCGCATCGTCATCACCTCGCCGTCCATCTTCATTTCGTGGATCTCAGCGACGCCGGCCGCCGGCGACGAGGCGCCGACCAACCGCTGGCCCTCGCGCGCGGTGAGCTTCATGTAGCCACCGGTTCCTTGCTGGCCCGGCACGCTGGGACGCACCCAGCCCTGTTCGACCTTGACCGGTGCGCTCGCCTGCACCTGCAACAGCACCGCGGGCGTTTTCAGGCCTTGCGTGGAGATGCCACTGGCGGGCAGCTGGCTCCAGTCGGTGCGGCCCTGCTCGCAAACCTGCAGCAGCTTGAACCAGAGCGGCCCCGGACCTGCCGGTAGCTTGCCGTCGATCACGAAGTCGCCCTTGGCGCTGGAAGCCAGCGCTGCCTGCCTGCTGCCCGCCGTCCAGGTGACCTGGTTGCCGCGGCGCTCAAGCGTCCAGCCGGCTTTGGCCTGCGGCTGCGGGTGGTCGAAGCCGGCCGGCAGCTGGACCGACAGCGCCGTGGTGGCCGAGCCGTCGCAGCCGTGGCCGACCCGCAGCACCGCCTGGTAGGCGCTACCGGCCTCGGCAACCGGTTGCAGGAGAGCGACGTGGGCGGACGCCGGAAAAACGATGCCCAGCGCCGGCAGCCAAAGCAGCCGGGATGCGAGTGACTTGAAAGAAGTGTTCATGGGTCGATGCGCGCTGCGGCCTGGGGCCATGGCGCCGGGAAAGGATTGAATCACCGGCAACGCGGCATGGGCCGTTGATCGCCAGCGCGAACCAAGCCAGCACCAGGCGGGCAAGGAAACGGGCGTGGCGCAGGCGCTGCATGGCGGGCATTATCGCAGCGCCCCCGCAACGCTCACGGGAAGCGCGGCGCGCGCCGCTCCCGCAGGGACGCCACGCCTTCCTTCACGTCCGGCCCGGCGAATCCCATGAATTCCAGCGCCAGCGAAGCGTCGAAGGCGGGCCCGGCCTGGCGCAGCCAGTTGTTCAGCGAGTACTTGGTCCAGCGGATCGCGCTCTGCGAACCCAGGGCCAGCTTGTCGGCCACCTCATAGGCCTTGTCAAGCAGCACATCGTCGTCCACCGCCAGCGACACCAGTCCGATCCGCTCGGCCTCCGCGCCGCGGCCATCGACGATCTTCGCGCCCTTCGCGGCAATCGAGATGTCGGCCAGCATGCCGGCGACCAGGCCGGCACCGACCGCCGGCCCGTGGATCGCGCTGACAATCGGCTTGTCGCAGTTGATCACGTTGTAGACCAGGTCGCGCGCTTCCTTCCAGACCCGGCTGCGGATCTCGAAGTCGTCCGCCATGTCCTGCACCAGCGCCAGGTCGCCGCCGCCGGAAAACCCGATGCCCTCGCCGCGCAGCACGCGCAGCGCACGCTGCTGTCGGCGCCGACATCGCGCCAGATCTCGGCCAGTTCCGCATGGCCTTCATGGCCGGCGGTCGGCAGCTTGCCGTTGAGCGCCCTCATCTGGATATCGAGCACGCTGTTGTCGGGGCCGCGGCGGGTGATGGCCAGGGTGGTGTAGCGGGAATAGTCCATGGCTGGCTTTCGAAGCAATGGGCCAAGCTTATTGCACCGCCTTCCTGCGCCTGTAGGCAGCGTCCTACGGCCGGCGTCGTCGCGCCTGTCTGGCGGGACAGCAGGGCGTCTGCTACGGTAGGCGACGATGAATTTCGCTGAACTCCTGTATGACTCGACGGCAGTGTTTCTGGACTTCGACGGCACGCTCGTCGACATCGCGGAGCAACCCCATGAAGTGGAAGTGCCGGTCGGCCTGGTGCAGACACTGACGGCGCTGAACGACTATCTGGGCGGCGCGGTTGCCGTGATCTCGGGCCGGCCGATCAGCCAGATCGACGACTTCCTGCGCCCGCTGCGGCTCGCCGCCGCCGGCGTCCACGGCGCCGAGCGCCGCAGCGCGAGCGGCCAGATGACGCTGGTGCCGACCGCTCCGCTCGACGCGGTGGAACAGGCCGCCCGCCAGCTCGCCGGGCAGAACGCCGGCCTGCTGGTGGAAAGCAAACGCGGTTCGCTGGCGCTGCATTACCGCCAGGCTCCCGAGCTGGAAGCGCTGTGCCTGCAAGCGATGCAGGAGGCGGTGCGCGAATCGCCCGGCCTGACGCTGCTGCAGGGCAAGATGGTGCTCGAGGCCAAGCCGAGCGGCGCGACCAAGGGCGCGGCCATCGAAGACTTCATGCGCGAGCCGCCCTTTGCCGGCCGCGCGCCCTTGTTTTTCGGCGACGACGTCACCGACGAAGTCGGCTTTGCCAGCGTCCAGCGGCTCGGCGGCCTCGGCGTCAAGATCGGTGAGGGCGCCAGCGTGGCCTGGAAGCGGATTGCGACGCCGCAACAGTTCCGGCGCGACCTGCACGACGCCGTGGCCGGACGCACAGGAAAGGCCACGACCCAATGAACGCACCGGAACCCCTCAAGCCCTCCCTCAACCTCGGCGTGATCGGCAATTGCGCGTACAGCGCGTTGATCGACGAACGCGGCGGCATCGTCTGGTCGTGCCTGCCGCGTTTCGATGGCGACCCGGTGTTCAACGCGTTGCTGGATCCCGGCGACACCGGCGGCAAGTGGGCGGTTGAACTGGAAGACTTCGCCCGCAGCGAGCAGCACTACGAACCCAACACCGCAATCCTGCGCACCCGACTGTTCGACAGCCAGGGCCAGGGCATCGAAATCACGGACTTCGCGCCACGCTTCTTCAGCCGCGGCCGCACCTTTCGGCCACTGACCCTGGTGCGGCGCGTCAAGGTGCTGGACGGCTCGCCGCGCATGCGCATGCTGGTGCGGCCGCGCTTCAACTGGGGCCGCGACCGGCCCGCCGTGACGCAGGGCAGCTCCCACATCCGCTACGTCGGCGCCAGCCAGACGCTGCGCCTGAACAGCGACGCGCCTCTGAGCTACCTGCTGTCGGAAACCTTCTTCGTGGTCGACCGGCCGATGAATTTCATCTTCGGGCCGGACGAAACGCTGCTGTCGGGCATCGAGGACACGGCGCGCGGCTTCGAGCAGGAGACCGCCGCTTACTGGCGCAACTGGACCCGCGCGCTGTCGCTGCCGCTGGAATGGCAGGACGCGACCATCCGCGCCGCCATCACGCTCAAGCTGTCGCTGTTCGAGGACACCGGCGCCATCGTCGCCGCGATGACCACCAGCATCCCCGAAGCGCCAGGCAGCGGCCGCAACTGGGACTACCGCTACTGCTGGCTGCGAGATGCCTTCTTCGTGGTGCGGGCGCTCAACAGCCTGTCCGAAGTGGCGACCATGGAGGAATACCTGCGCTGGCTGAACAACGTGGTCGTGCGTTCGGGCGGCGGCCACATCCAGCCGCTGTACGGCATCGGCCAGGAAGAACAGTTGCCCGAAGCGATCCTCGAGCACCTGCCCGGTTACCGCGGTAATGGGCCGGTGCGGGTGGGCAACCAGGCGCAGGAGCATTTCCAGCACGACGTCTACGGCAACATCGTGCTGGGTGCGGCGCAGGCCTTCCACGACCACCGGTTGCTGCGGCGCGCCGGCCGCGCCGAATTCGGCTACCTGGAAGCGGTGGGCGAGCAGGCCTTCCGCGTCTACGACCAGCCAGACGCGGGCATGTGGGAGCTGCGCACCCGCGCCCGCGTCCACACCTCGTCGGCCCTCATGAGCTGGGCCGCCTGCGACCGGCTGTCCAAGGTGGCGGCGGCGCTCGGCCTGCCGCAGCGGATCCGCTACTGGCGCGAGCGCGCCGACGTGATCCGTGAGCGGATCCTGCGCGAGTCCTGGAGCGACCAGCGCCAGGCCTTCGCCGAGAGCTTCGGCGGCAAGGACCTCGACGCCAGCGCCCTGCTGATGGCGGAGGTGGGCTTCATCGATCCCAACGACAGCCGCTTCGTCGCCACCGTGGACGCGTTGGAAAAGTCGCTGTGCGACGGCCCCTACATGCGGCGCTACGAGGCGCCGGACGACTTCGGCAAGCCGGAGACGGCGTTCAACATCTGCACCTTCTGGCGCATCGACGCGCTGGCCCGGATCGGCCGCAAGACGCAGGCGCGCGAGATCTTCGAGGTGATGCTCAAGAGCCGCAACCCGCTGGGCCTGCTGTCCGAGGACACGCATCCGGTGACCGGGGAGATGTGGGGCAACTTTCCGCAGACCTATTCGATGGTGGGGATCATCAATGCCGCCGTGCGCCTGTCGGCGCCGTGGGACTCGGTGATCTAGGTGGCACGGCTGGTCGTCGTTTCCAACCGGGTTGCCGATCCCCGCAAGACTGCCGCCGGCGGGCTGGCCGTCGCATTGGCCGAGGTCCTGAACAACACCGGCGGCATGTGGTTCGGCTGGAGCGGCAAGGTGATCGAGCCCGAACAGGGCGGCGTCGCCGGCGAGGGCGAACTGCACACCCAGCAAGCTGGCGCCGTGACGCTGGTGACGGTGGACCTGTCGCGCGAGGACCATGACGCCTACTACGCCGGCTATTCCAACGGCGTGTTGTGGCCGGTGTTCCATTACCGGCTCGACCTGGCCGACTTCGACGCCGGCTACATCGCCGGCTACCGGCGCGTGAACCAGCTGTTCGCGCGCAAGCTGCTGCCGCTGCTCAAGGACGACGACATCGTCTGGATCCACGACTACCACCTGATCCCGCTGGCAGCGGAGCTGCGCGCCCTGGGCTGCACCAACCGGATCGGCTTCTTCCTGCACATCCCGCTGCCGCCGCCGCTGATCCTGGCGGCGATCCCGGGCCACGACTGGCTGATCCGCGCGCTGTTCTCGTTCGACCTGCTGGGGTTCCAGAGCAACGCCGACCTCGGCCACTTCGCCGCCTATGCGCAGGCCGAGGCCCATGCGCAGAACGTCGGTGACGGCCGCTGGCGCGCCTTCAACCGCACGGTGCACGCGGGCGCCTTCCCGATCGGCATCGACGTGCAGGAATTCGAGGCGCTGACCCAGGCCAGGGAAGGCCAGGACATGTACCAGCGGATGAAGGAGGAGTATTCGCGGCGCAAGCTGCTGGTCGGCGTCGACCGGCTCGACTACTCCAAGGGGCTGCCGCAGCGCATGCGCGCGTTCCGCGAATTGCTCAAGACCTATCCGGACACGCATAACAGCGCGGTGCTGATCCAGATCGCCTCGCCCAGCCGCGAGGACGTCAGCGCCTACACCGACATCCTGCACGAACTCGAGAGCGTGTGCGGCTCGATCAACGGCAACTTCGGCGAACTGGACTGGATGCCCGTGCGCTACATGCACCGCACTGTCGCCCGCGCCAAGCTGCCGGGCCTGTACCGCGCCAGTCGCGTCGCGCTGGTCACGCCGCTGCGCGACGGCATGAACCTGGTGGCCAAGGAGTTCATCGCCGCGCAGGATCCGGCCGACCCGGGCGTGCTGGTGCTGTCGCGGTTCGCCGGCGCGGCCGAACAGCTGGGCGAGGCGCTGCTGGTCAATCCCTACGACACCGCCGGCACCGCGGCGGCGATCCACCTGGCGCTCGCCATGCCACTGGAGGAGCGGCAAACCCGGCACGCGGCGCTGATGGCCACCATCCGGCGGTACGACGTGCACTGGTGGTGCGACAGCTTCCTGCAAAGCCTGGGCGAAGCCAGCGCGGAAGAAAGCGGAACGTCGTGGCTGCGGCTTTAGAAAGCGCGGATTAATTCCGCATCCAGCGCCATCAGGGCCGCGTATTCAGCAGCAGCAGGGGACATCCCTTCCCTGCATTCAACTGAAACGCATATGAAAAAACTATTGCTTGCCGCCTGTGTCTCGACCTCGCTGCTCGGCGCCTGCGCCACCTCGATGGACAGCCCGATGGGCATGTCCGCCACGATGCCGATGACCGCCCCGATGGTCGGCGGTGCCGCGATGTACCCGAGCAAGGACATCATCGACAACGCCGTCAACTCCAGGGACCACACCACGCTGGTCGCCGCCGTCAAGGCCGCGGGCCTGGTCGACACGCTCAAGGGCGCCGGGCCGTTCACGGTGTTCGCGCCGACCAATGCGGCCTTCGCCGCGCTGCCAGCGGGCACCGTCGACAGCTTGCTCAAGCCCGAGAACAAGACGATGCTGACGCACGTGCTGACCGAGCACGTGGTCGCCGGCCGCGTCGATTCCACGGCGCTGGCGCAGATGATCCGTGCCGGCAACGGCCGCGCCATGCTCAAGACCGTCAGCGGCGACACGCTGGTGGCGACCATGAGCGGCCAGAACGTGCTGATCACCGACGCCAAGGGTGGCTCGGCGACAGTGACCATCGCCGACGTCTACCAGTCCAACGGCGTGATCCACGTCGTGAACAAGGTGCTGCTGCCGGGTTGAGCCTTCAGGTGCCGCCGTCGACCAGCGCTTCCAGCGCCGGCCGCAGCTGCGGGTAGCGAAAAACGAAACCCTCGCGCTGCAGCCGCGCCGGCACCACCCGCTGGCCCTCGAGCAGCAGGTCCGCCTGCTCGCCCAGCAAGCGCCGCACCGGCCAGCCCGGTGTCGGCAGCAAGCTGGGCCGGTGCAGTACCGCTGCCGCGATCCGGCTGAAGTCGCGCTGGCGGACCGCCTCGGGCGCCGTGACGTTGTAGACGGCGGCCGCGGGGCCGGGTGCCGCCTGCTCCAGCGTCGTCCACGCGTGGGCCAGGGCCCGGATCAGGTCGTCGATGTGCACCCACGACAACCACTGCCGTCCGCCCCCGAGCGGCCCCCCCAGCCCCAGCCGGACCGGCAGCAGCAACATCGGCAGCGCGCCGCCGCGGCCCAGCACCACGCCGAAGCGCAGGCAGGCCACCCGCACGCCCAGCGGCAACGCCGCCGCGGCAGCCTGCTCCCACTGCTGGCAAAGCTGCGACATGAAGACCGGTTGCGGCGGGGCGTCCTCGGTGAGTTGCGCGTCGTCGCCCTGCGGCTGCACGCCGTAGTACCCGATCGCCGAGGCCGACAACAGGCAGCGCGGCTTGCTGCTGCGGCCGGCCATCCACGCCACCAGTTGGTCGGTGAGGGCAACCCGGCTGCGCAGCAGGTCCTCGCGGCGGGCCGCCGTCCAGGGGACGCCGAGAATCCGCGCGCCGGCCAGGTTGATCACGGCATCAATGCCTTCGTCACCGGCAATCGCTGCCAGCGACTGCACCGCCCGCACCGGCCCGAGCCGCAGCGCCGGGGGCAGCCGGTCGCGCCGGGTGAGCAAGGTGACCCGCAGCCCCTGCGCCGCCAGCACCGGCACCAGCGAATGGCCGATGAACCCGGTGCCGCCGGTGACCAGCACATGCCCGGCGCGGCCGGCCAGGAACTGGAAGGGCCGGTCCGGCGAGGCGTCACCCGGGTGCATCGCGTGCTCAGTCAAGTTTGATGCCCGCCGTCTTGATGATCGGCCCCCAGCGCAGCGCCTCGGCGCGCGCCATGGCCTTGAACTGCGCCGGCGTGCCGGGCAGCACTTCCATGCCGAAGTCGGCGGCGCGCTTTTGCACCACGGCACTGACCAGCGCCTTGTTCAATTCGCTGTTCAGGCGCGCGACCACGGCGTCGGGCAGGCCGGCCGGGCCCAGCAGGCCCTGGAAGGCATAGACCTCCACGTTCGGCACGCCGGCTTCGGCCAGCGTCGGCACATTGGGCAGCGAGGGCGCGCGCTTGGCCGAGCCGATCGCCAGCACCCGCACCTTGCCGGCCTGCATCACCGGCAGGCCGCCGGCCAGGTCCAGGAACATGCACGGCAGCTGGCCGCCGATCACGTCCTGCACCGCCGGCGCGGCGCCACGGTACGGGATGTGGGTGATGAAGGTGCCGGTGCGGTTCTTGAACAGCTCCATCGCCAGGTGGTGCGGCGAGCCGTTGCCGGGCGACGCGTAATTGAGCTTGCCGGGGTTGGCCCTGGCGTAGTCGACGAACTCCTTGACCGTCTTCACCGGGAAGTTCGGGTTCACCACCAGCGCCAGCGGAAAGCGCGCCATGCCGCCGATGTACGTGAAGTCCTTCTCCGGGTTGAACGGCAGCTTGTTGAACAGGTGCTCGTTGTACGCCAGGATCGCGTTGTCGGCCGACATCACGGTGTAGCCATCGGGTTTGGCGCGCGCCACGATTTCGCCGCCGATGTTGGTCGACGCGCCGGGACGGTTGTCGATCAGGATCTGCTGGCCCAGCGCCGCCCGCATGGCTTCCGCCACGGTGCGCGCCAGCACGTCGGTGCCGCCGCCGGCGGGGTACGGCACCACCCAGCGCACCGGCTGCTCGGGAAAGGCCTGGGCCCGGACGCCGAATGCGGCAAGGGTTGCGCCGGTGGCGGCAAGAAAGTTTCTGCGTTGCATGCAATGGTCTCGACTGGGGGTTGAGGGGGATGGAATCGGGGTCAGCGCGCCGGCGCGACGATCTTCTGGTCGATGGCGCCGAACAGGCTCTGCCCGTCCTTGCCCTTCATCTCGATGCGGATGGTGTCGCCGAACTTCATGAACCCGGTCGAGGGCTTGCCGTCCTGAATGGTCTCGATTGCGCGCTTCTCGGCAATGCAGCTGTAGCCCTTGGGCCACTCGGTCTTGCCGCTGGCCGGATTGGGGACGCCCTTGTTGCTGACGGTGCCGGAGCCGACGATGCTGCCGGCGCGCACGTTGCGGGTCTTGCAGATGTGGGCGATCAGCTGACCGAAGTGGAAGGTCATCTCGGGGCCGGCTTCGCACATGCCGACCTTGCGGCCGTTCCAGGCGCTTTGCAGCGTCAGCTGCAGGCGGCCGTTGTCCCAGGCATCGCCCACTTCGTCCAGCGTGATGGCGACCGGGCCGAAGGCGGTGGCCGGCTTGCTCTGGAAGAAGCCGAAGCCCTTGGCCAGCTCGTTGGGAATCAGGTTGCGCAGCGACACGTCGTTGGCGATCATCAGCAGGCGGATGCCATCCAGCGCCTGCTCCGGGGTCGCCATCATCGGGACGTCGCCGGTGATTACCGCAACCTCGGCCTCGAAGTCGATGCCGTACTCTTCCGAGGGCACGACCACGTCGTCGCGCGGACCGAGGAAGTCGTCGCTGCCGCCCTGGTACATCAGCGGGTCTTCGTAGAAAGTCCTGGGCACTTCGCTGTTGCGCGCGGCCCGCACCAGCTCCACGTGGTTGATGAAGGCCGAGCCGTCGGCCCATTGGTAGGCGCGCGGCAGCGGCGCCATGCACTGGGCCGGATCGAAGGGAAACGCGTGCCGCGCCTTGCCGTTGTTGAGCGTCTCGTACAGGTCCTGCAGCTGCGGCGAGATGAAGCTCCAGTCGTCCAGCGCCTGCTGCAGCCGGTCTGCGATGCCGGTCGCATAGTGCGCCGTGCCCAAGTCGCGCGACACGACCACCAGCTGGCCGTCGCGCGAGCCGTCCTTGTACGTTGCAAGCTTCATTGGATTTGCCCCAGGGCCGCGAACGCGCTAGAGTCCCAGCACATTACGCATTGTGAAATGAATTTACCTAAACGAAATTCTAACGGAACGGACTCCGGATGAAGGAACGGGCTGGAATCCAGTCGGTGGAGGTGGGTTTCGGTTTGCTGGACGTGCTGGGCAAGGCCGCCGGGCCGCTGATGCTGCGCGACCTGGCCGCCGCCGCCGGCATGAGCGCCGCCAAGGCGCATCGTTATCTCGTGAGCTTCCAGCGGCTCGAGCTGGTGGCGCAGGACGCGATCAGCACGCGCTACGACCTCGGTCCCGCGGCCCTGAAACTCGGGCTGGCCTCGCTGTCGCGCATCGACGCCGTCAAGCTGGCGCGCGAGCGGGTGCCCAGGATCATGGAGCAGATCGGCGGCCACACGCTGGCCCTCGCCGTGTGGGGCAACCACGGCCCGACCATCATCCATTGGGAAGAGTCGCCGCACACCGTGACGGTGAACCTGCGGCTGGGCGACGTGATGCCGCTGCTGGCGTCGGCGACGGGACGCTGCTTCGCGGCGTATGTGTCGCGCGAGGCGATCGCGCCGATGCTGAAAGACGAGATCGCGCGGGCGCAGAAATCGGGCCGCACCGACCTGCCCAGCACGCTGACCGAAGCGCGCCAGCTGCTGGACGAAGTGCGCCAGCACGGCGCCGCCCGGGTGGTCGACACGTTGCTGCCGGGCATCGTCGGCTTCTGCGCACCGGTGTTCGATTCGGACGGCCACATCGTGCTGGGCATCGTCGCCGTCGGCTCGATGGCCACCTTCGACCCCGAATGGAAGGGTGCCGTCGACCAGCCCTTGCGCGCAGCGGCGACGCAGCTGTCCAGCGACCTGGGATGGCGGGGATGATCCTGCAGCAGCCCATGGCCGCAAGGCCATTGGTGCTGCTCACGCTGGCGGTGGCCGCGGCGCACCTGTTGCTGCTGGGACAGGCGGCGATCCGTGAACCGCCGCGGCCCGCCGGCATGCGGGCGCTGGTGACGCGGGTGGTGAACATCGCCGCGCCGCCGACGTCGGAGCCGGCCGTCGTCCAACAGCCGGTCGATCAGGCAAGTGCGTCGACTCCCCGGATTCGGCCGGCGCCGCGCGCACGGGCTGCGACGCCTGCGGAAACGAAGCCACCGATTGCCGAACAACTGGCCGCAGTCCCGGCGGCCGCGGCCGCGGAGCCGCCGTCGACAGCAGCATCCGCCCCGCCCACCCGGATCGACACGGTCGCCGTTCCCGCAACAGCAACCGCGCCGGCGTCCCCGGCCATGGCCTTCGCCATCCCCGGCTCGGTGCGCCTGAAGTACAACGTCAACGGCCAGTCGCGCGGGCAGGCGTGGACGCTCAACGGCCAGCTGCTCTGGCGCCACGACGGCAGCCAGTACGAAGCCCGGCTGGAATACTCCGCGCCATTTTTGCCCTCGCGCTCGCAAACCAGCACCGGCCGCATCACGGCCGACGGGCTGGCGCCGCGACGCTTCTCCGACAAGAGCCGCAGCGAGCAGGCCACCCATTTCGAGCGTGACAGCGGCACCCTGGTCTTCAGCAACAACGCGCCGCCGCAGCCGTTGCTGCCGGGAGCGCAGGACCGCCTGAGCGTGTTCCTTCAACTGGCCGCCATGCTGGCGGCGGAGCCGGCAAAGTTCCCCGCCGGCACCGCCATCACCCTGCAGACGGTGGGAACGCGCGACTCCCAGGCCTGGCTGTTCACCGTCGAAGGCGAGGAGACGCTTGACCTTCCCGGCGGCAGGGTCGCGACCCGCAAAGTCAGTCGCGCACCGCGCGGGGAGTACGACCTGCGGGTCGAACTCTGGCTCGCCATCGCCATGGACTACGTGCCGGTGCGCATCCGTCTGACACAGCCCAATGGGGATTTTGTCGACCAGCAGTGGTCTTCAACCGACAGGTCCTGAGCCGCGGCCCGCATAGTCTGGAAGCCAAAGGAAGGGCCTGCCAGCGTGATCCCGGTCCACCTTGAAATGGCTTCAAACGTTGCCACATAACGGGGTAAAGGAAATTCCACCATGCAGATGCTTTATGACTCAGACACCTTCGTGGTCGTGCACATGCAGGCCAACGAACCGCTGGCAGGCGACACCCGGCCGATGATCGCGCGCCACGGCTTCGAGATCGTCGACAAGCGCTCCAACAAAGAGGTGTACCTGGACGGCTCGTGGGCCGAGGCCTTCCAGCGCCAGATCAACGCCTGGCAGGTCAACACGCCGACCCAGGAAGAAGTCGAGTCCACCCTCGACGGCTACGCCGAACTGGCGCAGAACCCGCTGGTGATGCACTGAAGGATCAGGAAGCGGCCCAGGTTTCTCCGCCATAGCGCCAGCGAAACAGCGGCCCCACCAGCATCAGCACCGCCACCAGCCGGCAGACCTGCAGCGCCGTCACCATCGGCACGCCCAGCTGCAGCACCTTGGCGGTGATCGCCATCTCGGTGATTCCGCCCGGCGAGGTGCCCAGGATCATCGTCGCCGGATGGACCCCGGTTCCCCATGCCAGCAACGCGCCAAAGACGGCGCTCAGCGCGATCATTCCAGCCGTCCCCAACAGCACCGAGCCCAGCCAGCGCGGCGCCGTGTGGACGAAGCGCGCCTCGAACCGCACGCCCAGGCTCACCCCGATCACCATCTGCGCCAGGTTGGTCATCCACTGCGGCAGCGCCGACAGCTCGATGCCGGCGGTGGTCAGGCCCATGGACACCAGCAGGGCGCCGATGAACCACGGGTTGGGCCGCCCGGTGCGCGCCATCAGCCAGGCCCCGGCCCCGGTCGCCGCTGCCAGCAAGGCCAGACCGCCAAAGTGGATCACGCGTGGGCCGACCGGCGCCGGGTCGACGCCATGCAGCCCGCTGAAGCTGAAGGCGAACGGCACGACGATGGTCACCAGCAGCAGCCGCAGGCTGTGGCTGGCGGCGACCAGGTCGGTGCGCGCGCCTTCGCGTTCGGCCAGCAGCGTCATCTCCGAGGCGCCGCCGATCGAGCCGGCGAAGTAGCAAGTGGCGCGCTTCTGGTGCGCCGTGCCCAGCAGCCGCGGCGCCTCGCGCCGGTACATCCAGCTGCCGAAACCCCAGCCTAGCGCCAGCGCCCAGGCGACCGCCAGCACGATCACCCACCACAGGCTGGCCAGCAGCCCCGCCACCTGCGGCGTGAAGTAAAGGCCCAGCGCGCTGCCGATGGTCCATTGCGCCACGTTGCGCAGCGGGTTCCAGCTCTGGGTCCGGGCGCCGCGCATCGACGCGATGGCGGTGGCCACCAGCGGCCCGATGATCCACGGCAGCGGCACCCGCAGCCAGACGCCTGCGAGCGCGGCGGCCACTGCCAGCAGCAGGGTGAAGAGGACGCGAAAGGCGGCGCGGGAACGCATCTGCGCTAGCCGCCGGACCGCGCGCGCCGGGTGCTTCCGCCGCGCCGGCGGTCCGCCCGCGGCAGCGCTGGCGCGCACTCGAGCATTGCGATCGCCTGCTCATGGATCCGCTCCAGCAAGCGGTCCAGCACGGCAATCTCGGCATCGGCCAGTCCGGACATCAGCTCGCGATTGACGCCCTGCACCACCGGCAGGATCTGTTCATAGAGCCGGCGACCCTGCGACGTGAGGGCCAGCTCGATGTAGCGGCGATCACCTGGCCGCGGCAAGCGGCTCAGCAGCGCCTTCTTCACCAGGCTGACGATCGCCTTCGAGGTCGCGGACTTGTCCAGTCCGGCCCGGGCCGCCAGCTGCGACGAGGTGATCGTGCCGGCATCCGCGAGCAGGGCGATCACCACCCATTCACGCCGCGTGACGCCGAACCGGCCTTCGCAATAACGCAGCACCATGCCGCCGCCGGCCGCCCGGATCCGGTTCAGCCGGTAGAGCAGCATGTCGGGCAGGCCCTGGGGATGACGCAGGCGGACAGCCGCGGCGGGAATGCTCATTGGCTAGGGGAAACACGGACAACAGTGTCTTTCAACCATTATTGCAGTTCACCCAGAATGGACGGCTCATGACCGACACTTCCCTGCCCCGTGAGGCAGGCGCCCGCCGCGAGCTGGCCGCCTGCTATCGCCTGTTCGATTTTCTCGGCTGGACCGAGATGATCTTCAACCACATCACGCTGCGCGTCGACTCCGGCCCCGGCGGCAAACCGCATTACCTGATCAACCCGTTCGGGCTCCACTACAGCGAGGTCACCGCCGACAACCTGGTCAAGATCGACGTCGAGGGCAACGACATCGACCGCAGCGGCCGGCTGGTCAACCGGGCCGGTTTCGTGATCCATGGCGCCATCCACGACGTCCGCTCCGACGCGCATTGCATCATGCACGTGCACACGACCGCTGGCTGCGCGGTCGCCTGCAAGGAAAGCGGCCTGCGCCACGACAACTTCTACAGCGCCGGGTTCTACGGCGACGTGGCGTACCACGACTACGAGGGCGTGACGACGGGGCTGGAGGAACGGCCGCGGCTGGTGCAGGCGCTCGGCAACAAGCACTGCCTGATCCTGCGCAATCACGGCCTGCTGGTGACCGGGCACGACATTCCCGAAGCCTTCATGCGGCTGTGGCGGCTGCAGCGCGCCTGCGAGATCCAGCTGGCCAGCGACGCCGGACTCGGCCCCAACCGCGCGATCGCGACCGGCGTGCTGGAGCGGGTCCCCGCCACCCGCGCGAAGATGAACGTCGACCAGGAAGGCAACGCCCGCAAGATGTTCGACGCCATGCTGCGCCGGGCCGGCATCCGGCCCGATGCCCTCTGAACCCCGCCCCCGACCCATCCCCTTCCTGGAGCAACCATGCCAACACCAAACCCGTCGGCCGCCAGCGGCGGCCTTGAAGTCGTCCGCCTCGGCGGCAACATCGGCGCCGAGATCCGCGCTCTGGACCTGACGCAGCCGCTGTCGTCGCAGCAGTTCGAAGCCCTGCACGCCGCCTTCGTCAAGCACGAGGTGCTGGTCTTTCGCGATCAGGACATCACGCTGGAGCAGCAGATGGCGTTCGGCCGCAGGTTCGGCGAGCTGTCGATCCACCCGTTCAGCCCCAACCTCGACGACCAGCGCGAAGTGATCGTGCTCGATTACTCCGCCGACAACCCGCCGGCCCTGACCGACCAGTGGCATGCCGACGAGACCTTCCGCGCCGCCCCGCCTTCCATCACGATCCTGCGGGCCAAGGTGGTGCCGGAATACGGCGGCGACACGCTATTCGCGAGCATGACTGCGGCTTACACCGGCTTGTCGGAACGGATGAAGCAATACATCCACGGCCTGGAAGCGATCCATGACTTCAAGCCCTGGCGCCACCTGTTCACCAGCTCGCAGGCACACCAGGCCAAGCTGCGCGAGCTGGAGCGGGAGTTCCCGAACCCGTCGCATCCGGTGGTCCGGCTGCACCCCGTCACCGGCCGCCGCTCGATCAACGTCAACGCGCAGTTCACCACCAAGATCAAGGGCCTCAAGGAAGACGAGAGCAGCATGATCCTGCAGTACCTCTACAGCCGCGCGCAGATCCCGGAATTCCAGCTGCGCGTGAAATGGCAGCCGCACACGGTGGTGATGTGGGACAACCGCTCCACCCACCACTACGCTCCGCACGACTATTACCCGCAGCGCCGCACCATGAACCGCGTCACCATCAGCGGCGAGCCGGTGCAGGGCGTGGCGGACGGCTACACGCCGGAGCAGGGGGTCGAGCCCTTGCCGGACGGCCACAACGTCAAGGCGGCGCCGGGCGCCAGCCGCCCGATCCGCGAGTTCGAGCGCGGGTTGGCCCGCAAGGAGTCTGCATGAAGGCCGTTTCCCGGCGCCGCCTGCTACAGGGCGCTGCGTTCGCGTTGGGCGTCGCAAGCACGCTGTCCGGATTCGCGCAGGCGGGCTATCCGGACCGCCCGATCAAGCTGCTGGTACCGGTCCCGGCCGGGGCGCTCACCGACACGCTTGGCCGGCTGCTGGCCGAGAAGCTGCGGCCGGTCCTGGGCCAGCCGATCGTGGTGGAAAACCGGCCGGGCGCGGGCACCCTGCTGGGCGCCAGCCAGGTCGCCAAGTCGCCGCCCGATGGCTACAGCCTGATCGTCGCCACCAGCACCACGCTGGCGATCGCGCCGGCGATGTTCACCACGCCGCCCGCCGTCGCGGCGGATTTCATCGGTGTCGGCATGATCGGCAATGTCACCCTGCTGCTGGTCACGCGCCCCGACCTCAAGGCCCGCAGCCTGGCCGAGCTGGTGGCCTTGCTGCGGGCCGAACCGGGCCGCTACAACTTCGGATCGCCCGGCAATGGGACCATGCACCAGCTGCTGGTGGAGATGATCAAGGCCCAGGAGAAAGTCAGCGCCACCCATGTTCCCTACCAGGGCAGCATGGGCGCGTTGAGCGACCTGATGACGGGGCGGATCGATTTCATGTTCATCGACGCCGTCGCCGGCCTGCCGCAAATCCAGGCCGGCAAGGTCAACGTGATCGCGGTGGCCGGCGCCAGGCGCCATCCGACGCTGCCGCAGGTCGCCACCGTGGCCGAGACCTATCCGCGCATCGACATGTCCGCCTGGCAGACCATTGCCGCGCCGAAGGCGACGCCGATGGCGGTGGTGAACCGGCTGAATGCAGAGATCAACAAGCTGCTCGAAACGCCCGAGATGCACGCCGCGCTGCAACGGGTCGGGGTCGAGGCCAACCCGATGTCGGTCGCCGCGCTCAACGAGCTGATTGCCGCGGATGAAAAGCGCTTTGGCGACCTCGTTCGCGCGGTCGGCGTCAAGGCGAACTGAGGCCGGCCGAGCCAGCCGGCAGCTGGCGGCGCATATCGCCGCCAGCCTGTAGCATCGAGCCATGAAGCGCCGACTCGCAATGCTGCTGCTGGGACTGTTGCTGGCCGCCTGCGCCTCGCCGCCGCAGGCGCCCGACATGGTGGTCTCCGAAACCGCCATCCTGCTGCTGGGCGAACAGCACGACGAGCCGGACCACCATCGGCTGGAGCGCGAGATGGTGTCGGCCCTGGCCGGCCGCGGCGTGCTGGCAGCCCTGGCGCTGGAGATGGCAGCCAGCGGCGCCAGCACCGACGGCCTGCCGGCCCAGGCCGGCGAGGACGACGTGCGGCGGGCGCTGGCCTGGGACAGCGAGGGCTGGCCCTGGGCCGACTATGCGCCGGCGGTGATGGCCGCCGTGGCGGCGGGCGTGCCGGTGGTCGGCGCCAACCTGAAGCGACAGCAACTGCGCACCGTCATGGCCGATGCGACGCTGGACGGCCTGTTGCCGGGGCCGGCGATCAAGGCGCAGCAGCAGGCGATCCGCGAGGGCCATTGCGGCCTGCTGCCGGAAAGCCAGATCGGCCCGATGACGCGGGTGCAGATCGCGCGCGACCGCAGCATGGCCGCGACGCTGGCGCGGCTGGTGGTCCCGGGCAAGACCGTGCTGCTGATCGCCGGCGGCGAGCACACCGATCCCGAGGTCGGCATCCCGCTGCACCTGCCGCCGGGGCTGGCCAGCAAGTCCGCTCGCTTGCCGCCGCCGCTGACGCCCCGGCGCGACTACTGCGACGACATGCGGCGCAGCCTGGCGCCCAAACCGGCCTCCTGAATCGCCGGATTGATTTAGCGCAAGCACGCGCGCGCGGCCGGCGGCGAGGATGGCGCATGGCCGATTCCACCGCTTTCGAGCAATTGCTGCTCGCCGCTGCCGCCCAGAGCGAACCGCAGCGGCTGCTGTTCGTCTTCGCCGGCGCGGAACTGCCGGCCGATGCCAGCCCGCAGCAACGCGCCCAGTTCGAACAGGGCCTGGGCGGCGCGCTGCAGCCGCTGGCCTGTGTCGACAAGGAGCCGGGCGAGCTCAGCACCTTCGAGGCGCTGGTGCAGGAATCGAAACAGGCCAGTCCGCCCTGGCAGGTGGTCTTCATCGCCGGCCTGTCCGGTCGCGATGGCCGGTCGCCATCGGACCAGGAAGTCGACGCCTCGCTCAGCGCGATGGTCGACGGCGTGCGGCGCGGCGCGTTTCGCGGCTGGCTGACGCTCGACGCGCAGGGCCAGTCGCTGCAGTTTTCCTAAAACCTTGCGGGACAGACCTTCAGCGCTGTCCCCAGCCGATCAGGCTAGCGGATCCGCGGTTGCGCCAGCAGCTGCTCGGGGGTCGTGTAGTACGCCGCGGTGGCGCCGAGCCGGGCCCGGGCCTGCGCCAACTCGTAGCGCGCCACCGTGCGCAGGTGCACCTCGTCGGGCCCATCCATCAGCTGCAGGGCCCGGCCCCAGGTCCAGAAGCCGGCCAGTGGCGTGTCGGGCGACAGGCCCATGGCGCCGAACACCTGCATCGCGCGATCGACCACCCGGGTCTGCAGCCGGGCCGCGACCACCTTGATGGCGGCCACTTCGGCGCGCAGCCGCTGCGGCTCCACCTTGCCCCGGTCCAACAGCCAGGCGGTGTGAAGCACCAGCAGCCGGGCCTGGTCGATCTCGATGCGTGACTCGGCGATCCAGTCCTGCACGTTGGAGAACTCCGACAGGTGCCGGCCGAACGTGATGCGCTCCAGCGCCCGCTCGCCGGTCAGTTCCAGCGCCAGCTCGCACTGGCCGATGGTGCGCATGCAGTGGTGCACCCGGCCCGGCCCGAGCCGGGCCTGCGCCATCGCGAAGCCCTCGCCCCAGGCGCCCAGCAGGTTGGCCGCCGGCACCCGCACGTCCCGCAGCACGATCTCGCAGTGGCCCTCCGGCGCCAGGTGGTGCACCACGCTGATGTTGCGCAGCACCTGCACGCCGGCGGTCTCCAGCGGCACCAGCACCATGCTGTGGCGGTGATGCCCATCGGCGTCGGCATCGCCGTCGTTGCGGCACATCACGATCAGCAGCTTGCAGCGGGGGTGGGCGGCGCCGGTAATGAACCACTTGCGGCCATTGAGCACCAGCCCGTCGCCGTCGCGCCGCACCGTGGTCTGCAGGTTGGTCGGGTCCGACGACGCGACATCCGGCTCCGACATCGCGAAGGCCGAGCGGATGCTTCCCTCCAGCAGCGGCGCCAGCCACTCCTGGTCCTGGCGCGGGGTGGCGAACAGGTGCAGCAACTCCATGTTGCCGGTGTCCGGCGCGCTGCAGTTGAACACTTCCGCCGCCCACGGCAGCCGGCCCATCGCCTCGGCCAGCGGGGCGTAATCGAGATGGCCCAGCGCCGTGCCGGGCTGGTCGGCCCGCAGCGAGGGCAGGAACAGGTTCCACAGGCCTTCTTCGCGCGCCAGCGCCTTCAGGTCCTCGAGAAAGGGCGGCGGATAGACGCCCTCCTGCACCGAGCGGTGCCAGGCCGCGTTGTACGGCAGCAGATACCGCTGCATGAACGCCTGCAGCTGCTGCAGCAGCGCCAGGGCCCGGTCGGAGTGGGAGAAGTCCATGACGGCTCAGGTCACGCCGCGGCGGCCGGCCATTTCCTGGCCCATCGCGGTCACGGTGGCGGGCTGCAGAAGCGCCGCCGCCGCCGGATAGGCGACCTGCTCCTCGGCGGCGATGTGGTCGGCGTACAGGCTGGAAAAAGCCTCCAGCGCGGTCTCGTCGCCGCCGGACAGCGCGTGCAGCCGCCCTTCGGCGACAGCGGACAGCACCCGCCGGGCCAGGCACCAGCGCGCCTCCATCTGCAGGTGGTCCTGCTGCAGCCGGCCGACCAGGTCCAGCAGGGCGGGGTCGCCCCCGGCGATCAACGGCGGAAAGATGTGCAGTTCCTCGTCCCGGTGGTGCTGGGGCGCAGCCTGCTCGAAATAGCGCAGCACGTCGCTGGCCGCCTGCCGCGCCTCATCGTCCGCGCCGTGCGTGCCGATGTGGGCGCGCAAGCGCTGGAGCAAGGCCAGCATCCGCTGCATCCGCTCGTGGCAGGCGTGCAGCATCTCGAACGGCTGGGCGAAACTGGCCGCCGGCGAGGAAATCAGGGAATCGATCGGGACAGTCTGGTTCATGACGGCACCTCCAGTTCGCTCACATAGTGCTCCAGCGCCGGCCGGGCCCGGCGCGGCCGGTGTGCGAGCGCGGTGCCGACGCTGAGGAAACACAGCGGCTGTTCCTCGCGCTGCAGCGAAAACAGCCGGCTCAGGCCGGGCGATTGCAGCGCCTTGCCGCTGGTGAGCGCCGAGCCGAAGCCCAGCGCCGTCGCCATCAGCAGCATGTTCTGCAGCGCGCAGCCGGCCGACAACAGCCGCTCGCTGGCGGGGACTTCGGCGCCGCCGCCGTCCAGCCTGGCGATCGCCAGCAGCAACAGCGGCGCGCGGAACGCTTTCTCGCGGGCCTGGCCACACTGCTGCGCCGTGGCCGCCGGATCCCGCTCCAGCAGCGACTGCTCGAACACCGCCGCCAGCGCGGCGCGCGAGCGCTGCGGGACCAGCACGAAGCGCCAGGGCAGCAGCTCGCCGTGGTCGGGTGCGGCCGCGGCCGCGCCCAGGATCGCTTCAAGCTGGCGGCGGTCAGGGCCGGGCGCGACCAGCCGCTTGGGCAGCACGGTGCAGCGCGCATGGATCAGGGTTGCGGCCCACTCGGCGGCGCTGCCGCCGTCCTGCACACCGGCCGCCGCCGGCTCGTCCCTCATCGCTTGCAGCACGGCTTGCATGGCTTCTCCTGATCATCCGCAGGCGCCGACGTGGCCGCATTCGGTGCAGAAATCGCAGCCGTCCTTGCGCACCATCGCGTTGGCCCCGCACTCCGGACACTTGGCGCCGGCCATGGCGCCCGACTCGCTGGCGCCATGGGAGGGCGTGGTCAGCGACGGCACTTCGCTGCCGCCGCGGCGGGCGATGATGTTCTGCACCGCATAGGCGATCGCCGCCACTTCCGAGTCGTGCCATAGCGGCACCTCGCTGCCGTCGGCGCGCACGTAGGTTCCCAGCCGCACCGGGCCGCGGTCCCAGGCCACCTTGCGCATGTCGGCCAGCGCCCGCTCCAGGAAGCCGCCGCGCGCCGCCAGCGACAGCAGCCGCATGCTCGCCGTGATCCATTGCTGGGACTGGCCGCTCTGGCCGACCGGCATGAAAAACTCGATGGCGCGCTCGCGCCCGCCCGCCACCGGCAGGAACGAGACCACCAGGTACAGCGTCTGGCGGCCCTGCTGGGTCCAGTACTCGATCTTTTCCGCCACCGAGGCCAGCGCGCCGCGCGGCCGGCTCTCGATCACGGCGCGCATCGGGTCGGCGAGCGCACCCGCCTCGGCAACCGGCTGCGCCGCGCCGGTGTCCAGCACCGAGCCGAGGATGGTGTTGGGACGGTAGGTCGCCAGCCCCTTCAGGCCCGCCTGCCAGGCTTGCAGGTACAGGCCCTTGAAGTCCTGGTAGGGATAGTCGATCGGGATGTTCACCGTCTTGGAGATCGCGGTGTCGACGAAGGGCTGCACCGCTTCCATCATCGCCAGGTGGGCGGCGGCCGGCATCTCCAGCGCCGACACGAAGTACGGCGGCAACCGCGCCATGTCGCCGCCGAGAGCGCGGTACAGCCGCCACGCGTGGTCCTCGACCTGGTACTCGGTGCTGCTGCCATCGGCCTCGCGCTTCTTGCGCCGGTAGGTCCAGGAGAACGAGGGTTCGATGCCGTTGGAGGCGTTGTCGGCGAACGCCAGGCTCACGGTGCCGGTCGGCGCGATCGACAGCAGGTGGCTGTTGCGGATGCCGTGCGCGCGGATGTCGTCCTGCAACGGCGGGTCGAGCCGGCTGGCGCAGGTGCCGGCCTCCAGGTACTTGTCCGCATCGAACTTCGGGAAGGCGCCCTTCTCGCGCGCCAGCGCCACCGAAGCGCCATAGGCGGCGTCGCGCATGCGGCGCGCGATCCGCACCGCCATGTCGCGGCCATCGGGTTCGTCGTAGCGCAGGCACAGCATCGCCAGCGCATTGCCCAGGCCGGTGAAGCCGACGCCGATCCGGCGCTTGGCCATCGCCTCGGCGTGCTGTTGCGGCAGCGGCCAGAAGGTGAGGTCGAGCACGTTGTCCAGCGCCCGCACCTGCAGCGCCACCGACTGGGCGAAGCGCTCGAAATCGAAGCTGGCGGCCCCGCCGATGCCGAACGGATGGCGCACGAAGCGCGGCAGGATGACCGGACCGAGGTCGCAGCAGCCGTAGGGGGGCAGCGGCTGCTCGCCGCAGTTGTGGGCGTGCAGCCCGTTGGCGTCGAAGCTGTGGACGTCCGATACCGTGACGTCGAACACCTCCTGGCTGCCATCCTCTGCCAGCGATTCGACAGTGGCGGTAAACCGCTCGCGGTTCAGTCCCCGGTCGTACGCCGCCAGCGCCTGCTCCAGCCGCGCCGCCTTGTCGGTGTCGGCGAAGCCAACCCGATCGGCATAGACGCGCAGGTTGTCCGAGCTGATCGCGAGTTCGTGCTGCGCCGCCGTCCGGTACAGCTTGAGCCCGCCGTTGCCGTCGGGCAGCGGACGCTCCTGCGCCAGGCGCCGGTTGCGGTAGATGGTCGAGGCAATCCCCAGCCGCAGCAGCATGCGCTGCGCCGTCTCCAGCAGCTCTAGGTCGCTTTGGGCCAGCCGCACGCTCACGCCCTTGTCCTGCGAACCCTGCACCGAACCATCGGCATCGAACAGGCCGCGCAGCAATCCGGCGGCGAAGTCGGACGACCGCTGCTCCATCGCCAGTGTGATGGTCTTGTGCCCCGGGCGCATGCCAAGATCGACGGCAAGTGCCCGCAGGGGGCCGGACACCAGTCTCGCCTCGCCCCGCCCCGCGATCGGGCGCTGGAACCCGTTGAAATCCGCCCGGTGCGGCAAGGTGGAGGCGGCGGCATGCGCGGCCCGGACCACGCCCGCCGCCCCGCTGAGCGACAGTGCGACGGCGCCGTTGCCGACCTGCCTGAGTTCAGGCGCCCACACGGAAATCACCGCCTTGTCGGCCTTGAGCGTGCCGTCGCCGATCAGCAGGCCCAGCAGGTAGCCCTCGGCGTGCGTGCCCGCACCGTCCCAGCCGGCCAGGGTCCGATGGTCCTGCAGCAGGATTTCGTCGCCGGGTTGCAACTGCGCGGCGGCCACCCATTGCGTCTCCAGGACGTAGCGTGTCTTGCGGGCCACCCGCCGCAGCCGATGGTCGGCCGTCAGCCGCAGGCGATGCCCTTCCCGGGTCTGCAGCGCAAGGACCGGCTTGGTTCCGGTGCTGAAGAATCCCTCGCTTTCGGTCCGGTAGGCCCGGCCGTCGACGATGGCGGTAAAGCGCCGTCCGACCAGGTCGGCGACGCGGCAGGCGCCCTGGTCCGTCATGACCCAGGTATCCGCAGTGACGCAGGGATTCGTCGCGACGATCTGCTCGCAGTCACGCAGGTTGTTGTCGCGGTTGATGGTGTCGGTGAACAGGATGCCCGGCTCGGCGAAGTCGTAGGCCGAGTGCATCACCGTGTCCCACAGCTCCTGCGCCGGCAGCGTGCGGTACACCCACAGGCCGTCGGCGCGCTGGAATCCGCCCTGCGCCAGCAGCGCGGCGCCGGGCCTGGCGCGATGCACCAGCGGCCAGTCCTCGCCGGCCTGCAGCACCCGCATGAATTCGTCGGTGACCGCCACCGACACGTTGAAGTTCGACCAGCGGCCCGGTTTGCGCTTGGCTGTGATGAACTCCAGCACGTCCGGATGGTCGATCCGCAGCACGCCCATCTGGGCGCCGCGGCGAGACCCGGCGCTTTCCACGGTGGCGCAGGAATGGTCGAACACGTCGATGTAGCTGCACGGGCCCGACGCCACCGAGGCGGTGCTGCTGACGCCGGCGCCCCGCGGCCGGATGCGCGAGAAATCGTAGCCGACGCCGCCGCCGCGCCGCATGGTCTCGGCCGCTTCCCGCAGCGCTTCGTAGATGCCGGGAAAGCCCGCCTCGTCGACGCCCTGGATGCAGTCGCCGACCGGTTGCACGAAGCAGTTGATCAGCGTGGACTGCAGCGCGCTGCCGGCGGCGCTCATGATGCGGCCGGCGCCGATCGCCCCGGCCTTCAGATTGGCTAGGAACAGCCGCTGGTATTTGTCGCGATCGCCTTCCTGCTCCACCGAAGCCAGGGCGCGGGCAACGCGCTCGAACAATTCATCGGCGCTGGTTTCGCCGTCCTTGAGGTATTTTTCCAGCAGCACGTCGCGGCTGACGTCCTGCACCGGCAGCACCGGTTCGCGGCGATCTTCGCGCTTCATGCTGCGCCCTCCGTCTGCAGGTCGGCCGGGCGGACTCCGCCCAGCAGCCACTGCATCAACTCCTGCACGCTGCGGATGGCGCTGCCGAACGGCAGCCGGCCGGCGCCGCGGAAGAACAGCCCCTGGTCGGTGTGGCCGGCAACCGCATGGCCCAGCACCTTGTCGATGCAGAACTGGCCCCAGGCCGCATTGCCGTCGCGCAGCCCGCAGTGCGCCAGGCAGTCGAACCACATGGTGCAGTGGGGCTTGACGTGGGCGTGGGCCTGCAGCCGGGGCTGCAGCCGCAGATACTTCTCCAGCCAGGGCGTGCGGACGGCGCGGGCCGGCAGGCCGGCGACGCTGGTGAATTCGACCAGGTCCTCGGGCCGGGCTTGCGCCAGCACCTGCTTGAACTCGGGCGCCGCATCGCCCTCGGTGGTGACGGCGAAGGCGGTGCCGACCTGCACGGCGGCCGCGCCCAGGCCCTGCAGGCGACGGATGTCCTCCAGGCTGGCGACGCCGCCGGCCGCGACCAGCGGGATCCTGCCCTCCAGCCCGGCCGAGCGCAAGAACGCCTGTACCTCGGGCAGCACCACGTCGAAGTCGAAGCGCCGGTCATGCAGGTCGGCCACCCTGGCCGCGCCCAGGTGGCCGCCGGCCAGCCCGGGATGCTCGATCACGATCGCATCCGGCAAGCGGCCCTTCTTCTCCCATTTGCGCACCACCAGCTGCACGCCGCGCGCATCCGACAGGATCGGGACCAACGCCGTCTGCGGATGGTCGCGGGCCAGTTCGGGCAGGTCCAGCGGCAGGCCGGCGCCGACCACCAGGGCATCGATGCCGCAAGCCAGCGCATGCCGTACGTAGTGTTCGTATTCGCTGACGGCCCGCATCACGTTCACCGCCAGCAGGCCCCGGCCCTGCGACAGCCGCCGCGCCTTGGCAATCTCGCGGCCCAGCGCCTCGAGGTTGGCGGCGTCGATCTGCTCCTTGGCGCCGGTGCTGCCGTCCAGGTCCTGGGTCCGGGCCATCAGGTCGGGGTGCAGCCGCCGCAGATCCACGCAGCTGATGGTCCCGACCGCGCCCTGCGCGGCGACCGCGCCGGCCAGCCCGCCGGCTGAGACGCCGATGCCCATGCCGCCTTGCACCACCGGCACCAGTTCCCGCCCGCACAGCCGCCAGGCTGTGAGGCCCGAGGCTCGCGCCAGCAATTGCAAGGTGGTCGCCTCGGCCGCGGCATTGCCGTGGTCCGCCGCGGCCCTGTCATTCAGAGAGGATGTATCCATCGTGTTCCATGTCGGTTGTCGGGCATCCAGGCCCCTGTCGCAGGCTAGCGAAACCGCGACGACCGCACCTTGCTGTGCATCAAGGACATGCGCACGGCCGGGTCTTTCCGGCCCGGCCGAAGCAGGCAAAAGACCTCGAAATGGTGACGGCGCCGCACCCGCAGCTCATCCGCGCCCCGCGCTTCATTGCACCAGGGGCGTCTCGGCGGCATCCAGCGCAACACCTTCCACCCGGGCGGCGCCGGCCAGCAGCTGCAGCCGCTGGCGCAGCGCCGTGACGTAGGTCTGCTGGCGCAGGGCCATGCGCACCGCGCCTTGCACCGACGCGAAGGGCTGCGTCGCGCCGGCTTCGCGCTCCAGCACCTCCACCACGTGCAGGCCGAAGCGGCTGTGCACCAGCCGGGGCAACACGCCGACCTCGACGTGGCCGAACAGCTCGCGGGCGAACTCCGGGGCGCAGTCGGCCGCCGTCAGCCAGCCCAGCTCGCCACCCGCCTCGCCGCTCGGGCAGTTGGACAGCTCGCGGGCGGCGCGGGCAAAGCGCTCGCTGGCGCTGCCGTCGTGGCAGCGGACGTCGAGCAGGCAGGTCTCGGCCCGGTTGCGCAGGGCAACCACGTCCATCCCGGGCGTGACGGCGAACAGCACGTGGCGCACCCGCACCCGCTCGCCACTGCGGTAGCGCGCCGGATGCGCGGCGAAATGGCGGCGACAGGCCTCGTCGGACGGACTCTGGACCTGGATCTCCTGCTCCAGCCATTCGTCGATGGCTTCGCAGGCGTCCTCGCTGATCGCACCCTCGCTTGGAACCGGATCGTCGCTCGCGAGCAGCCCGGCCTGCATCGCGGCCTGGCGCAACAGCTCGGTGCAGGCGCGCTGGCGCAATTCATCGGTGGAGAGTGTTTCCTGCGCCGAGTGCAGCGGCACGCCGTTGACGCAGGCAATCGCGGTGTCCAGCGCGGCGCTCATGGCAGCCGCCTGGTCGGGATGGCGTGGCCGGCTGGCAGGTTCAACCGCCGGCTGCGCACCACCTGGTGCGGGCGGAACAGGAAGCCGACCGTGGCGAATCCGCTCCAGACATGGACCAGCCGGCTGAACGGGAACAGCAGGAAGATGGTCATGCCGAACACCACGTGGAACAGGTAGGGCCAGGCCAGGGCGGACAACGCCGTGGCGTCGACCGGGCGCAGCGTCACGATCCGCTGGGCCCAGTCGGCCAGGATCAGCATCACGCTGCCGTCGGAGTGCTGGAACGAGTACGGGATGGTGATCAGCCCCACCACCAGCTGCACCCACAGCACCAGCAGGATGGCGATGTCGGTCGGGTGGCTGGTGTGGCGGATCCGGTCGTCGAACACCCGCCGGTGCAGCAACAGCGTCAGGCCCACGAAGCACAGCAGGCCGGCGATCCCGCCGGCCGTGACGGCCAGCATCTGCTTGGTCGCCGCGCTGATGAAGATGCCGTAAACGGCATGGGGCGTGAACAGTCCCACCAGGTGGCCGAAGAACAGGAACAGCACGCCGACGTGGAACAGGTTGCTGCCCCAGCGCAAGCTACCGGCGCGCAGCAGCTGCGACGAATCGCTCTTCCAGCTGTACTGGTTCTGGTCGAAGCGGATCAGGCTGCCGACCAGGAACACCGTGAAGCAGACATAGGGATAGACCTGGAACAGGAAACCGTAGACGCCGCTCATGACGCTGCTCCTTGTGCGTAACTGGTCTTGCGAACGATGTGCACCGGCTGCGCCTGGCCCGGCCGGGCCTGGCCCTGGGTCGAGCAGCCGTCGAACACCACCGGCTCGGCCCAGCTTTCGTCCAGCGGCGGCTCGGGCGCGGGATCGACGGCCTCGGCCTTCTGGCCGGCCATCTCCAGCAGCGCGCCGAGCACGCTGGCATGGGCGCTGTCACGCTTGCGCAGCGCGCCGAAGATGCCCTTGAGCAGGTGCGCGATCTCGCCCAGGAAGGCCTTCGCCTCGGCCTGCGGCTGGGTGGAAATGAACTCCAGCACCGCCGGCAGGTAGTCGGGCAGTTCGCCCTCGGCCAGCACCAGGCCGGCCTTCTCGTAGGTCTGGCCCAGGTCGATCATGGCCGGGCCGCGCTCGCGCGAGTCGCCGTGCACATGCTCGAACAGGTGCAGGGACGTGGCGCGGCCGCGGTCGAACAGTTCGACGTACGCCGCCTCGCTCTCCAGCGGATCGCCGCGTCGCAGCGCGGTCATCAGCGCCACCACCTCGCCGCAGCGGGTGGGCGACAGCGCACGGTCCTCTTTCAGCAGCGCCGCCATCTCCGGCAGATGGCCGCGCAGCTGCGCGTCGGGATAACCGAGCAAAGCGGCCAGGATGCGCAGCGTGATGGCGCCGGGGGCGCGCCTTGGCGCGCCGGGATTGTCTTGCGGCCTCATGTCAGATCTCCGCCTTGATGGGAATGGTGCGTTTCTTCTCGGCGCCGAACAGGCTGACCTCGGTGGTGCCGTCGGAGCAGCCGTTGCCGAAGGTAAAGCCGCAGCCGCCCCGCACGTTGAAGGTGTTCTCGGCGTACTCGCGGTGCGTCGTCGGGATGACGAAGCGGTCCTCGTAGTTGGCGATCGCCATCACGTGGTACATCTCCTCGACCTCGGCCTTCGTGATGCCGACCTGGTCGAGCACCGCCTGGTTGATCCGGTTGTCGACATGCTTTTCGCGCTGGTAGGCGCGCATCGCCAGCATCCGTTCCAGCGCCCGCACCACCGGCTTGGTGTCGCCGGCCGTCAGCAGGTTCGCCAGGTACTTGACCGGAATGCGCAGCTGGTTGACGTCAGGGATCTCGCCGTTGTTGCCCAGGTGGCCGGCGTTGGCGGCGGCGCTGATCGGCGACAGCGGCGGCACGTACCAGACCATCGGCAGCGTCCGGTACTCCGGGTGCAGCGGCAGGGCCACCTTCCACTGCACGGCCATCTTGTAGACCGGGCTGTTGCGGGCGGCGTCCATCCACTTGTCGGGAATGCCGTCCAGGCGTGCCTGCTCGATCACCTTCGGATCGAACGGGTCCAGGAAGATGTCCAGCTGCGCCTGGTACAGGTCGCGGTCGTGTTCGACGCTGGCCGCTTCCTGGATCCGGTCGGCGTCGTACAGCAGCACGCCCAAATAACGAATTCTTCCGACGCAGGTTTCCGAGCAGACCGTCGGCTGGCCGGCTTCGATCCGCGGGTAGCAGAAGATGCACTTCTCCGCCTTGCCGCTCTTCCAGTTGTAGTAGATCTTCTTGTAGGGGCAGCCGGAGACGCACATGCGCCAGCCGCGGCACTTGTCCTGGTCGATCAGGACGATGCCGTCCTCCTCGCGCTTGTAGATCGAGCCCGAGGGGCAGGAGGCGACGCAGGCCGGATTCAGGCAGTGCTCGCACAGCCGCGGCAGGTACATCATGAAGGTGTTCTCGAACTGGCCGTACATCTCCTTCTGGATGTCGTCGAAGTTCTTGTCCTTGCTGCGGCCGGCGAACTCGCCGCCCAGGATCTCTTCCCAGTTCGGGCCCCAGACGATCTTGTCCATCTGCTTGCCGGTGATCAGGCTGCGTGGACGGGCCGTCGGCGTGGCCTTCATCTCCGGCGCCGATTGCAGGTGCGCGTAGTCAAACGTGAACGGCTCGTAGTAGTCGTCGATCTGCGGCAGGTTGGGGTTGGCGAAGATGCGCATCAGCAGCTTCCACTTCGCGCCCTGGCGAGGCTCGATCTTGCCGCTGGCCTTGCGCACCCAGCCGCCGTTCCACTTGTCCTGGTTCTCCCACTCCTTGGGGTAGCCGATGCCGGGCTTGGTCTCGACGTTGTTGAACCAGGCGTATTCCATGCCCGGGCGGCTGGTCCAGACGTTCTTGCAGGTGACCGAACAGGTGTGGCAGCCGATGCACTTGTCCAGGTTCAGCACCATGCCGATTTGCGCGCGGATTTTCATTGCGTGTACTCCTGGATGGCGCAACCGTCATTCCCGCGCAGGCGGGAACCCAGAGCTTCCGCCTTCTGGTTCAACGCCCTGGATCCCCGCCTGCGCGGGGATGACGCGATTTCCGCGGACAGCAGTGCGCCTTCGCGGGGATAACGAAGAGTGGTCATGCTGTTTCTCCCTGGTCGAGCGTCGGCTTGATGAGTTGTTCTGCCACGGGTGTGTCGAGCCAGTCGATCTTGTTCATCTTGCGCACCACCACGAACTCGTCGCGGTTGGTGCCGATGGTTCCGTAATAGTTGAAGCCGTAGCTGAACTGCGCGTAGCCGCCGATCATGTGGGTCGGCTTGAGCACGATCCGCGTCACCGAGTTGTGGATGCCGCCGCGGGCGCCGGTGATTTCCGAACCGGGCGTGTTCACGATCTTTTCCTGCGCGTGGTACATCATCACCATGCCCGGTGGCACCCGCTGGCTGACGACGGCCCGGGCCGCGATCGCGCCGTTGATGTTGAACAGCTCGATCCAGTCGTTGTCGACGATGCCGGCGCGCTTGGCGTCGTCCTCGCTGATCCAGACGCACGGGCCACCGCGGCTCA